>NZ_JABAFC010000013.1 GCF_012843435.1 Psychrobacillus sp. BL-248-WT-3
TCCCCTTAACGGATAAAGTAAGTATGTGTTTAGAATAAAGATAGTAATACATTTACACAAAATATTTTACATTCCCCAACTCTTTGCCACATTACTGCAACACTTCTCTCCATTCGCGCAACACTTGCCCTATTTCCCGCAACTCTTTTATTTCCCGCAATACTTCCTCCCGTTCACGCAACACTTTGCCCCATTTCCGCAACACTTCACTCCATTGGCGCAACACTTACCTCATTTCCCGCAACGCTTTTATTTCCCGCAATACTTCTCCTCATTCGCGCAACACTTTGCCCCGTTTCTGTAACACTTCACCCCTTTGGCGCAACACTTACCCTATTTCCCGCAACACTTTTATTTCCCGCAATACTTCTTCTCGTTAGTGCAACACTTTGCCCCATTACTGCAACACTTCACTCATTTGGCGCAACACTTACCACATTTCCCGCAACTCTTTTATTCCCGCAACACCCACGTTTCTTGCAAGCTTCTCACCACAAAAAAACTCCTCAACACAAATGTGTTAAGGAGTTTTCACTAATCATTATTTTTTCAAGTTATAGAATGTATCTTTTCCTAGGTATTGAGCTGTGTTGTACAGTTGGTCCTCGATACGTAGAAGTTGGTTGTATTTTGCTACGCGGTCAGAGCGGGATGGTGCTCCTGTTTTGATTTGGCCAGCGTTTGTTGCTACTGCTAGGTCTGCGATTGTTACGTCTTCAGACTCTCCTGAACGGTGGGAGATTACAGCTGTGTAGCCAGCGCGTTTTGCCATTTCGATTGCGTCGAATGTTTCTGTAAGTGTACCGATTTGGTTTACTTTCACAAGGATGGAGTTGCCTACGCCTTGCTCGATCCCTTGTGCTAGTTTTTTCGTGTTTGTTACGAATAGATCGTCTCCAACTAGCTGAACTTTTTTGCCGATTCTATCTGTTAGAAGCTTGTGGCCAGCCCAGTCGTTTTCGTCTAATCCGTCTTCGATTGAGATGATTGGATATTTATTGCTAAGCTCTTCGTACCAATCTACCATTTCCTCTGAAGTTTTCACTACGCCTTCTCCAGTTAGGTGGTATTTGCCGTCTTCTTTGTTGAATAACTCAGAAGCTGCAACGTCCATTGCAAGAAGGACTTCTTCACCTGGTTTGTAGCCAGCTTTTTCGATGGCAGTCATGATTGTAGAAAGTGCTTCTTCGTTTGATTTTAAGTTTGGTGCGAATCCGCCTTCATCTCCAACAGCTGTGTTTAAGCCAGCATCTTTTAATACTGATTTTAGGCTGTGGAAGATTTCAGCGCCCATGCGTAGTGCGTGACGGAATGATTCCGCGCCTACTGGCATGATCATGAATTCTTGGATGTCTACGTTGTTGTCAGCATGCTCGCCGCCGTTTACGATATTCATCATCGGAACTGGAAGTTGCTTTGCGTTAAACCCGCCTAGGTATTGATATAAAGGTACATCTAAATAGTCTGCTGCAGCGTGTGCTACTGCGATAGAAACTCCTAGAATAGCGTTAGCTCCTAGGTTACCTTTGTTTTCTGTACCGTCTAGCTCGATCATGGCATGGTCGATTTCTACTTGGTCTAACACTGAGAAATTTTCTTCTAATTCTGCCGCGATTACGTTGTTCACGTTTTCTACCGCTTTTAATACACCTTTTCCAAGGTATCTTGATTTGTCGCCATCGCGAAGTTCTACTGCTTCGTATTCACCAGTAGATGCACCAGATGGTACGATTGCGCGGCCATATGCTCCGCTTTCTGTGAATACTTCTACTTCAACTGTTGGGTTCCCGCGTGAATCTAATACCTCACGAGCTTGAATTTGTGTAATAATTGGCATTTTCAACTCTCCGTTTCGATTAATGTTTTACCTGTCATTTCAGGCGGTGCTTCTATACCTAATAAGTGTAACATGGTTGGAGCCAAATCGGCTAAAATTCCATCTGTTCGAAGTTTTGCTCCTTTTTCGGTCACAATCACTGGAACAGGGTTGGTTGTATGAGCAGTCATCGGATTCCCCTCGAGGGTCGTTACCTCATCGGAATTCCCATGGTCTGCTGTAATGATGGCCTGGCCACCTTTTGCTAAAATAGCATCTACCACTTTGCCAAGGCATGTGTCCACTGCCTCGATTGCTTTTATAGTGGGCTCTAGCATACCGCTATGGCCTACCATATCTGGGTTAGCAAAGTTTAAGATGATTGCGTCGAATTTATCTAATGCAATTTCACCTAATAAAGCATCGGTTAGCTCGTAAGCACTCATTTCAGGCTTCAAATCATAGGTTGCCACTTTAGGAGAATTAATAAGAACTCGCTGTTCTCCAGGGAATGTCTCCTCACGACCACCACTCATAAAGAAGGTCACATGTGGATACTTCTCCGTTTCGGCAATGCGAAGCTGTGTTTTATCACGGGCTGCCAGTACCTCACCGATCGTGTTCGATAAATCGACCGTTTCAAATACTACATCCGCGACCACGTCATCACTGTAATGTGTGAATGTCACGAATTTAAGGTTTTTCGGATGCTTCTCGCTTAATGGGAAGCTATCGAACGTTGGTGTATTTAATGCCATCGATAATTGGATCGCACGGTCTGGACGGAAATTAAAGAAGATGACCGCATCATTCGTATCAATCGTTGTAGCTGGCTGTCCATTTTCCTCAATGACAAATGGCAGGACAAATTCATCGGCAATATCCTGTTCATACGAATCGAGAATCCCTTGCGTCGCGCTTTCCGCCGTTTTACCGACTCCATCAACCATTGCCTGATAAGCAAGGATGACACGCTCCCAGCGACGGTCACGGTCCATCGCATAGTAGCGTCCACTAATAGAAGCAAACCTACCGATTCCGATTTCCTTCATTTGCTTCTCTGTTTCCGCAACATAAGCGACAGAAGTACGTGGACCAACGTCACGACCATCTAAAAAGCCATGTACAAATACATCGTCTAGGCCTTGTGCCTTAGCAAGCTTCAACAAAGCAAATAGATGAGAATAATGACTGTGAACACCGCCATCTGATAGTAAGCCCATTAAATGCAGCTTACCACCTGTTTGCTTTACATGCTCAATTGCTGCTAACAGCTTTTGCTCTTGGAAAAATTCCCCGTCTCGAATCGATTTATGAATACGAGTCAGGTTTTGATAGACGATTCTTCCGGCACCGATATTTAAATGACCAACCTCTGAGTTACCCATTTGTCCATCGGGTAGACCAACTGCCTCACCTGAAGCGATCAGGGTTGCATTCGGAAACTGGTTCCAATAGCGATCGAAGTTAGGTTTCTTTGCATGAAATACGGCATTACCATACGTTTCGGGTCTTAGCCCGAAGCCGTCTAAAATAATGAGTGCAACTGGACTTTTAGGCATTTGCACCAGCCTCCAGTAATTTCACAAACGAATCTACCTGTAGGCTTGCCCCGCCAACTAGTGCACCATCGATATCTTCCTTAGAAAGCAGCTCCACGATATTTTCAGGCTTCACGCTGCCGCCGTATTGGATACGCACTGCACTTGATACTTCTTCTCCAAAACCATCTAAAATAGTCTCACGGATGGCACGACATACATCGTTTGCATCGTCAGCTGTAGCTGTCTTCCCAGTTCCGATAGCCCAGATTGGCTCGTAGGCGATGATCGTGTTTTTCACTTGTTCCTCTGTTAGGCCTTCTAGAGCTGCGGTTGTTTGAGCGGAAACAATGCTTTCTGTTTCGTTGCTCTCGCGCTGCTCCAATGACTCTCCAACACAAATGATTGGTGTCAAATTATATTCGAAGGCTGCCTTCGCTTTTTTATTGACGGATTCATCGGTTTCATTGAAATATTGACGTCTTTCCGAGTGCCCAATCACGACATAGCTTACACCGATATCTTGTAATTGGTGGCCGCTCACCTCACCAGTGAACGCGCCCTCTTTTTCCTCATGCATGTTTTGTGCACCGATGGAAATGAAGGACCCCTTCGTCTCATTCACTAAAGACTCTAGAAATAAAGACGGAGCGCAGATGACGGCTTCTACATTCGTAGTGTCGATCTGTTTTTCTTTTAATTTGTTAGCAAATTGCTTTGCCTCTGAAAGTGATTTGTACATTTTCCAGTTTCCTGCGATTACTTGTTTACGCATAATAAAATCTCCTCCAATTACTTATCGTTTAGTGCCGATACGCCTGGTAAGTCCTTACCTTCCATAAACTCTAAGGAAGCTCCTCCACCAGTTGAGATATGGTCCATTTTATCTGCTACATCAAATTTTTCTACTGCAGCGGCTGAGTCTCCTCCGCCAATGATCGTATAGCCAGCAGTTTCTGCCATTGCAGTCGCAACACCCTTCGTTCCGTTTGCAAAAGCATCCATTTCAAACACACCCATCGGTCCGTTCCAAATGATCAGCTTACTGTCTTTAATGACCTGATCGTACAGCTTTACTGTTTCTGGTCCGATGTCTAAGCCCATCCAGTCAGATGGAATTTGGTCGACTGGGACAACCTTCGTGTTGGCATCCTTTGAAAACTCATCCGCAACAACTACATCGATCGGTAAATAGAAGTTCACGCCTTTTTCCTTCGCCTTTTCAAGGAAGGACTTCGCTAGGTCAATTTTGTCTTCCTCTAAAAGAGAGGTTCCAATTTCATGGCCTTGCGCCTTCGTGAACGTATACGACAAACCACCACCGATTAGGATATTGTCTACCTTGTCCAATAAATGATCGATGACACCGATTTTATCCTTTACTTTCGCTCCACCAATGATCGCCGTGAAAGGACGCTCAGGTGTGGATAAAGCCTTTCCTAGTACATCTAATTCCTTTGACATCAACAATCCAGATACTGCAGGTAAAAGCTTCGCAATACCTTCTGTTGTTGCATGCGCACGGTGAGCTGCACCGAATGCGTCATTGACATACACATCTGCTAACGCTGCAAACGCTTTTGCTAGCTCTGGATCATTTTTCTCTTCTCCAGCGTGGAATCGTACATTTTCTAATAAAACAATATCTCCCTCATTCATTGCTGAGATCGCTTGTTCTACTTGTTCTCCAATTGATTCATCTAATTTAGTTACAGGCTTATTCAATAGCTTAGCTAAATGCTCGCCAACCTTTGTCAAACGTAGCTCTTCCTTTACTTCCCCTTTTGGGCGACCCATATGGCTTGCAAGAATCACTTTCGCTCCTTGCTCGATTAAATATTGGATCGTAGGTAGTGCTGCACGAATACGAGTATCATCTGTAATGGCACCGTCTTCTACTGGTACATTGAAGTCTACACGACAAAAGACGCGTTTCCCCTTTAACGTTACATCGCTCATTGTTTGTTTTTCCTTCATGAAATAAGCCTCCTTATGTAATTGAATTGCCTACTAAAAAAAGAAGGAGCAAAAGGGGTAACCTTTGCTCCTTTACCCTCTTTTATTATAGAGGTTATTATACTTAAACGCTATCCAAACACTAATGTTTCTCGGTACCTAGCGAGAAATTATAACCCTTTTTTTGCCATTAATAATGCAAGGTCGATACAACGTGCAGAGTATCCTGATTCGTTGTCATACCAAGCTAATACTTTAACAAGGTTATCTCCTAATACCATTGTAGATTGACCATCTACTGTAGAAGAAGCAGTGTTGCCGTTATAGTCGATTGATACTAATGGAAGCTCGTTATATTCAAGAATTCCTTTTAGTTCATTTTCAGCAGCTTTACGAAGCACGCCGTTTAACTCTTCTACTGTTACTTCTTTGTCTAGCTCTGCTACAAAGTCAACTAGAGATACGTTTGGTGTTGGTACACGAACAGCCATACCATCTAATTTACCTTTTAGCTCAGGAAGAACCTTCGCCACTGCAGCTGCTGCTCCAGTTGTTGTAGGAATCATAGATTCAGATGCTGCACGAGCACGACGGTAGTCGCTATGTGGCAAGTCTAAGATACGTTGGTCATTTGTGAATGAGTGAATTGTTGTCATCATTCCGCGTTTAATACCGAAGTTATCTTGCAATACTTTTGCTACTGGTGCCAAGCAGTTTGTTGTACAAGAAGCATTTGATACAACGTGATCTGTTTCTGGGTTGTATTTTTCTTCGTTTACACCCATAACGAATGTTGGCATATTGTCTTTTGCCGGAGCAGAAAGAATAACCTTTTTAGCTCCTGCTTCGATATGCTTGCCAGCTTTTTCAACTGTGCTGAATACGCCAGTAGATTCGATTACGATGTCTACTCCAAGGTCTTTCCAAGGAAGTACAGAAGGATCCTTTTCTGCAAATACTTGAATGTTTTTCCCGTTTACTACTAGGTATTCACCCTCTGAAGTGATGTCAGCATTTGAGATTCCGTGTACAGAATCATATTTTAATAAATGAGCAAGCATCGCTGCATCTGTTAAGTCATTGATTGCTACTACTTCTAAATCCTTTTGCTCTAATGCCTCTCTGAAAACTTTACGTCCGATACGTCCAAATCCGTTAATAGCTAATTTTACTGTCATAATAAAATTCCTCCTAAATGTTTTTTGGAATTACTTTCATCATTTCATTGGCCGCACCTTCATCTGTTACGAGAACAGTTTGCAATGGTGCCTGCTTGAAATAAGAAATAAGCGCGTTGGCTTTTTTTGCCCCGCCTGCGACTGCAAGCAGATGCTCTATATGCTGAAGCTGATTTAATTGAACACCGATTGTGCGAATATGGTGAACAGCTTCACCGTGATTGTTGAAATAATAGCCAAACGACTCACTGACTGCACCTCTACTTGTTAGAAGCTCAATCTCCTCGTCACTCGAATTTCTTCTCTTGGCCATCTCTAATGCATCGCCTATTCCATGAATAATGATGTTTGTCCTTTCATAAAGGTCCATCATTTCTTGGATAAAAGGCTCCTTCTTCATCGTCATATATGCCTCTTCGCTTAAGCGATCCGGTATATATAACGTCCGGTAGGTTCCATTCATCTTGCTAGCAAACAAAGACGCAATGGTATTTGCTTGTAGCCTGACATCCTTCCCTACCCCTCCTCTTGCTGCGATAAACAACAAATCCTTCCATCTGGACGATTCGGTCATGGCATGGGAGATGGATGCAATCGTTGATCCACCAGTAACTGCAACGATGTATTCATCCAGTAAAATACTCTCTAAATACTTTGCTGCCTCCTGGGATAAAAGCATAGATGTGTTAGTATCAGTATCTACATTTCCCGGAACAATAATCACATCTTTTATATTTAAATATTTCTTTAACATTAGCTCCATTTGTGATCGACCAGACCACATACGGACTACTTCTTTTAAATCTATCAAAACCTCATTGCCCTCTGCTGTAATAGCCGCTCCCTCACGAGAAACCTCTATCAAGCCTTGAGTCCTTAGAGCATCCAATTCCTTACGAGTTTCACGCTCCGTTAAGTCTAGCTGTTCTCCAAGAACCCGACGGCCAATACCTCTGGTCAGCTGGATAGTTTGGAGAATACGATACCTCTTCTGAAGCAGCTCACTCATCTCTGGCATTAGCTTTAGCTGTGCACTTAGAAAAGAATCCATTTGTCACATCCCACGCTAGTGGTGACATATTTGTCCCACATGTATTAAAAATGTCCCATCTACTCAAAAAAAATTTAATTTCTATAATCATAATACTTTAATATATTCCAAATAGCAATATATGTGTTTGGAAGCATTATTTTTCTAATGCTTCCAGCAGTGTCACATAGTCGAGATTCCCGTACTGAATGATTTCCCCTTGATATTCCACAACCGGAATCATGAGCATAAATTTTTCGTGTAGCTGATCATCTTCTTCTATATTATGCTCCACTATTTGAAATGGCACGTCCTCCTGTACCAGCTTCAGCATCATTCTTCCGTCATCACATAAATGACAACCTGGTCTTGTATAAAAATGGACAATCATTTTCTGTGTCCCCCCCATCGTTTAGCTTCTCTCATTATAAACTTTTAACCTATTAAAAGCGTGTCGAATGTGTTGCATACAAAATATTCCTTAAAAGGTAAAATAGAAGAGCATGTATTTCATAATAAAATACGAACAAATAATTGAGAACAATGAAGTTTAAATGCCGTTTTATGAGAATGTAGAATTGATTTCCGCTCTGGCGAACGCTTTCCGCGGGGTGCGCGATAAGCCATCACCCATTGCGCTGGAGTCGTCGCCTGCCGCTTCAATCAATAGAAAGAAAATGTTCGTGTTTGATTGGTGAAGGGCTATTCCACTAGGACTTTATTGGATAATTCACATTCTATTTAATAAAAGCGATACTTTTCATTTATTCGTTCGTCTATTGCACTAAGGGGGTCAGGAGATGGAAATGGAACAGCTATATAGAGATCACAGCGACCGGGTTTACAGCTATATTTACTTACTTGTCCGTCATAAAGAAAGTGCTGAGGACCTTACACAGGAAACCTTTTACAAAGCATTTAAAGGATTTAAAACGTTTGATAAGCAAGCATCGACTGCTACGTGGATCCTAAAAATTGCTCGCAATGTTACCTATGATTATTTCAGAAGAAAACGAGTGGTTCAATTTTTTTCATTTGAAAAGAATCATGATATAGAAACAAAGGGGCTTTCCCCAGAAAGTCACGTCGAACAAAAAGAAAAGCTGACACGGATGTATGATTCCTTGCGCCTGCTAAAGAAGGATTATCAAGAGGTAATCATCCTGCGAAAAATCCAGGAATGCTCCATCCAGGAAACTGCCTACATTCTCGGATGGACCGAGGCAAAGGTCAAGATGAAAATGATGCGTGCACTCGAGGCGCTAAAAAAGGAATTTCATCAAAAAGGGGGTTATGTAAATGGAACCGTCAAAGGAATTTGATGAGCTTTTTGAGGAAATGAAGCATGTTGAACGTTCTAATGAAGCAAGACGAAATACATGGCTAGCGATAAAGGAACGAATGGAAAAGAAAAAAAGTAGAATATTTCCCGCCATCCTTGCATTAGCAGCAATTGCCATCGCCTCCTTTTTCCTGTTCACAAATATGATTCCAGCAGAAACTGAGCAAACAGCACAACCTCTTACGAATGAGGAAGTGATTATGGCCGTCATTGAAAAAGAATATAATGGGCCGGATATGGAACTTGAAAGGTTACTAAGGGCATGGTTTGAACTGCAAAGTAAAACCCCTACAAAGAACCAGGATGAGTACAATAAGCTGCTACAATCGAAGGAAAGTACAGATTATACTAATTATTTTTACAAAAGCTTTGGTGATTATTTCACAAAAGATATGATGGAACAGGCTATTAGCACTGTAATGGTGTTCAAATATAATTCCCAATTAATAGACAGCAATTTAGACATGCAATTAGAGAAGGTCCAGATAACACAGGATAAGGATCATCCAACTATTTATCGAGCTACCGTGGAGGTTTCCTTGACAAACGATAAAGACCAGAAAATCTTTCACACGTTAAAAGAAGAATATATCTTTTCTAAAACAGAGCCTGGAAAAATAGGGAGATATAACTTAATGTTAGCTACAGATGGCAAACATCTATATGATATCATCCCAAATTTTGATGCCTATTTTAATAACAGGAAGCCAGTTATCGACGTTTCGTTCGATTCCATTTGCTTCAATGGAAGAACTGGCTCCAATCAAATAAACGGCTGTACAACTGACACAGTTCAAATAAATGAAATAATGGAATCCATTAACGATTTACCTATTCAAGAGGTTACCGAGGAGGAAAGCAGCTGGAGAGCTGAATTGTTGTCTCAAAGGAACAGCTATCAAATCTATTTAACAAACGAAGCAAATCAAGAAAAGACATTATACACGGTGACTCTATACGATGATGGCAAGCTAGTGTACGCTCCTGGCTTGGACATGGGGATTACTGGCGATATCACGATAGGCTCTCATCGAGATGTCTACAAGAAGGTTATTCAGATGCTTCAAACA
Organism: Psychrobacillus sp. BL-248-WT-3; assembly: GCF_012843435.1. Taxonomy (GTDB): domain Bacteria; phylum Bacillota; class Bacilli; order Bacillales_A; family Planococcaceae; genus Psychrobacillus. The sequence goes on from NZ_JABAFC010000013.1 coordinate 9,934, forward strand.
TTTAAAGAAGTAGACTAGCAGAGAAAATGATTCCTGATTGAAACGAGCTGGTTATGACTAGCTCGTTTTATCTTTGTTTTTCTTCCGATAAAAATAACGCCAAGTATAAAAAATCACCCAAAATGCTAAAAGAACAACAAACTGATAGTTTGTATCACTATAATTAACCATAAGGATTATTATAATAAATGTTGGTATAGCTAAATAACACCACATTCTTACTTCCTTGTTTTTAAAACTTAATTCAAACCGTTCACTCATAGACCCCAACCCTTTTGCCGCCTACCTTCACCAGCTGGCTAGTCTACCTGAGATTCCTAGCGTTTTAATTTACGACAATCACAGCGTAGTTTACTACAATACCTCATAACGAAAGATAATAGCCTTTATCTTCACAAAAAAAAATGAAAAAAACGATTCGTTTTCTTCATTTGTTTTTTATTTGATTGCCTCTTAGGCTCTACATTTTTTTGCTTTGCTGGAGAATTTGTGATTCTCCTGTACGTTCCCATTCTTCTACTGTTTCATATGCTTTTTCAGGAGAATATCCCTTTCCAACAAGAACTCCCATTAAAATAAACTCTTGAAGGATATGTGTCATATTAATTCCTCGTTCAACGTCTTCCATGCCTTCTTTAACCAGAAATTCTGTGTGCTTAACCCACTCATCTGGAGTCTTCCCATAATATTTTTTATTTCCATTTCCATGTTCCATCTCCATTGCATCCGCTTTAGTTTTATGAACTGTACCAAATGGATGGTTTGGCGGGGCATATATGGAATATAGTTTCAAAGGAACATTTCCGGTATTTGTGAGATTATGCCACGTTCCAGCTGGTATTACAACTGCTGTATCATCGAATACACTCCATTGCAAATTTAGATTATCTTTACTATTACCCATTTGAACTATTCCTTGACCTTGTTCAATACGTAGGAATTGATCCACTTCAGGGTGTATTTCCAAACCAATATCTTCCCCTACATTAAGGCTCATTAAAGTGACTTGCAAACGATTTCCTGTCCATAGTGCAGTACGAAACGTCTGATTTACTTTGGTTGCCTCATTAATATTAATAACAAAAGGGTTTGCTCCATAGTCTTTTAACACGTTCTCATAATAAGAATGGTGTGAACCAAATGCCACCTCATTCGGAACTGCCCAATAACCATGAGTGTTTCCGTAGATATACTGTGGAGAATTTGCATAATAAGGATATTGATACATATAAGGTGCATAATACATTTTTATCAATCCCTTCACTTCATTTTATTAATAATCCATCTTATGTGTGGTGTCAGCAGGGTATACTAAATGTTGTCATAAGAGAACAATTTGAGATTAAAAACGACGACAATTACTCCACGTTTTCCTACAATCAACGTTTCTTACTCCCCCTACCACTACCCCCAAAAGAGCAGCGTGTTCTAACGGATTCGTTTGATGAGAAGAAGACACGAGAACGTAATCAACGAGTAATAAACCAGAATGATCACAAACATGAGAAAAGAAAGTCATTCTTGCTGATGAAATGCTCTTGATTAGAAAACGTCAAAAATTTATTGAAGCTAGCTCTTCCATAAAGGTTAAAAACGGGATGCCGTTGAATATAATAATTTATCGTTTAACGATAGCTTTATTGCATTTTGAAACTCATACATTCCTTATTAAAATTTTCTGGTTGCTGTGAAACACAAGCTTAGATGAAAAGGGGAAAAAAATGGCTTTTGATTAGTAGTGCTGTAGTTATGGGTTTGTTGGGGTTGGCAGGAACCTTTATTCCCGAAGAAATTTCAAATGTATTAGGGATTGACCCTTCGCCCATTACTCTGATTCTTCTGCAAATCATCGGAGGACTATATTTAGGTTTTGCAATGTTGAACTGGTTTACACGTTCCGCCCTAATCGGCGGCATCTATAACAAACCTGTCGTATTGGGAAATCTGATACATTGCGTCGTTGTCTTTTTTGCCTTACTCCGGCAGTTGATGGAGCAGTTTCATTTTATAATTGTTATTATGACATTAGTTTATCTTGGTTTTGCCATCTGGTTTATGTTAGTGATGCGCTCGAATCCATTAAGAAATCAATCAAAAATATCCGTCTAACATATATTAAAGGGGAATTTATATAGGTTGTCTAACTTTTTAAGTTCACCATGCGGAACGAGTTTTTTAAGCAATACAAAATATATTAAAACAATAAAAATTCCTACTTTATAAAAGAAGGAATTTTTCTTTTTATTCTATTATGAGAACCTAAGTGGAAGATTACTCGATATTTATGGGTCAAATTTTTTAAAATTGAGAAGGGTTATGAATTTTGTTCCGGTGATTTCAAAACAATTTTCTTCCTCCAATTAACAAAATTATTAGCAGTGCAATTAGATGAATTGTATCCCCATTTGCTTTGCTTTTTTACATGTTCTCCCCGTGTACAGAGCCAGTTAATCTATTTCTCCCACCTTAATTTCTCTAAACCTTTAACACAAACTCTGCTTCGCCTTCATTGATGTTGCCCGTTTTCTGGAAGCCAAGGCTTTCATAGAGCTTGATGGCTATTTCGTTTTCTGGCTCCGTTGATAAATAGATGGAATTGCAGCCGTCCAATTGTTTCATTTCATCCAGCACTAGCTCTACTGCTTTTCTGCCGTAGCCTTTTCCTTGGCTTTTATGATCGATCATAAAGCGGCAGATCCAGTAGTTGGCAGTTTCTTCATCAAATCCGTACATGGCAAAGCCAATGAGCTTCTTCTCTGCTTCGATACCTTTTATAATCCATCCAGTTTCATAGACTGATTGGGTGATGGATAATGCGTTGGAGGCAACAAATTTTTCTACTACGGTTCCTTTGCCATCCTCGTTAGTTGTTAGAAGGACTACTTTAAGCCAGTTATCCTTATTTATTTCTACTAGTTTCATTCCATTTCCCCGTTTCTTTTGTTAATCTCTCTGCTTTTTTCTTTTACCATTTACCATTCTAGATAGGAGGAAGATGACTAAAAGGATAATGATTATGGTTGGGATAGAGATACTGTCCTGTAGGCTGTTACTTGTATAGGGCTGTGGCTTCGTTAGCCCCTCCGAAATACCGTAATGCTTGGAAACCTCATTGGACAAAGCCTGATAGGTTGAGATTACAGCCTCATCGATTAGACCTTGGTTTAAATAAGGCATCGTATACCGTTCGATTATCTGGTCTATTTTGGCATCTGAAAGTGCTTTTTCCAAGTCACGGTCCACTGTAATCTCTACTGCCGGACCTCCCCCGTTAACCGGATCCGTCTCGATTAAAAATAGTAAGCCATTCTTATTTCTTACACTTCCTATTTGGTTCTCTCGTATGATATCCATGTTAAATTCACTTGCCGACTGGTCTCCTACATGCTCGATAATCATCACAACCAGCTGAGCGGTCGTTCCTTTTTTTAATTTATCTCCCAGTATTTTTACTTCCTGCTTCGTTTCTTCTGTTAAAAAGTTCTCTTCATCTACTAAATAGGTATCCTTTGATATATCTCCAGCAGCCCCTGTACTTAAAGGAGAGAACAACAAAATAAGGAAGGTTATAACTAGCAGATGTATTGTTTTATTCAACAGTGCCATTCCCCTTTCAGCCTGCAGTCTCATCATTTTTATTTTATTCTGATAAGTTAATTATATTATACATGAATTATGACTATTAGAAGTCCCTTTTACGAGTTTAATATAGGAAAAGAGTGGTAATGATATAGATTAGACAGTAAATAAAGGAGGTAAACAAATGGACCAAGTACATAACGAGGATTTAACACCAAAAGAAGCCATTGATGCACTGGAGCAGATTCAAGGAAAATTCCCTGGAGCGAGGCGCGCACACGCTAAGGGGGATATGTATGAGGCAACATTTCTTCCGAATGGGAATGCTGTACCCTATACGGTTGCACCCCATCTTCATAGAGAAGCAATTCCTGCTACTGCTCGTTTTTCCAATAGCCCCCCTAACCCTGCTTCCGTCGATTATCTTGTTCCTGCCAAAGGGCTCGCCGTTCAATTTGAGCTACCCGATGGAAGCTTCACCAATTTAGTGAGCTCTACTGTACCGATGTTCGTCACAAGCAGTCCTAGAGAGTTTATCGATATGATTGAAATATTTACGGATAAAAAAACTGGGATTAAAACAATTGACCGGGCCATTAATATGGTGGAGCTAGTTTCTAAAAAATATCCACATAGCAAAGAGGTCATTCAAATCATTAAGGAGCAGGCAAAGCAGCCACCAACGAGCTACGCTGAGCTTCACTACTATCCTATCCACGCCTTCTATTTCGTCAATAAAGACGGCGAACGCCAAGCAATCAAATACGAATGGGTCCCTGTCGATGAAACAAAGGATCCTGCTCTAACAAGCAAATCGATTTCAGCCAACTATTTGACGGAGGAGCTCGACGACCGATTAAAACGCGGGCCAGTCCAGTTTGATCTGTTCATCCGCTTAGCAGAGGAAGGGGATAACCCAAACGATGCAACGGATATGTGGCCAGAAGATAGAAGAAAAGTGAATATAGGTCGTTTGGAAATTAGAAATAAAATACATCCTAAGGAAGACATTGTTTTCGACCCAACGATTGTTCCAAAGGGAATCGAGCTAACGGACGATCCCATACTACACTTTCGAAGTGGAGCATATGCTGAATCATATGAGAGGAGAAGTAAGAATGAATAAGAAAGTCTCAAACACATAGTAAATGAGCATAAAAAAAACACTCGAACGAATTCGAGTGTTTCTAACTGTTATGGACGCCCCTGGAGGGAATCGAACCCCCATCTCAAGAACCGGAATCTTACGTCATATCCATTAAACTACAGGGGCAAGCGACCTTTCTATTATACAAATGGATGAGGAATAATTCAAGTCAACATTTCAAAGCTTAATATTTGACCTTCCTTGACCATTCCATGTATGATAAAGTTACAACTGAGGCAGAATTTCTCAGTACACACTAAAAAAACACTAACAATTACCTTGAAGGAGGCAATCCAGGATGAATTTAATCCCTACAGTTATTGAACAAACAAATCGCGGCGAGCGTGCGTATGACATTTATTCTAGATTATTAAAAGACCGCATCATCATGCTTGGTAGCGCGATTGATGACAACGTATCAAACTCGATCGTTGCCCAGCTTTTATTCCTAGAAGCAGAAGATCCAGAAAAAGATATCTCTATCTATATCAATAGCCCAGGCGGAAGTATTACAGCAGGTATGGCTATCTACGATACAATGCAATTCATTAAACCAGACGTACAAACTATTTGTATCGGTATGGCAGCATCAATGGGTGCTTTCTTACTTACAGCTGGAACAAAAGGCAAACGCTATGCACTTCCAAATGCTGAGGTTATGATTCACCAACCACTTGGTGGAGCTCAAGGGCAAGCAACGGAAATTGAGATTGCAGCAAAACGTATCTTATATCTACGCGACAAGCTAAACCAAATTATGGCCGAACGTACTGGTCAACCGATTGAAGTCGTTTCAAAAGACACAGATCGCGATAACTTCATGCCAGCAGAGCGTGCATTAGAATACGGTCTAATCGACCATATCATCTCACGTAGCGACATGAAAAAAGATGTAAAATAATATAATATAAATCCAAGGCGGTGATTCTCTGCCTTGGATTTTTTTATAAAAAGATGAAAGGTTGTGTTCCATTTGCTATATACAATAAGTTCTCTGTTAATCATATTGTCCTTAGTCATTTACATCGTAAGTCTACAAAGCAAAATAAAAAAATTAGAATCACAACAGGCCCTTCCGTTTAAAGGAGACAAAGCCTTAGAAAAACAAATCGTAGAGATGAATAATAATGACAGCAGCCAGGTTGAAATGGTCAAGCTTGTTCGGAATGAAACAGGCTTAGGACTAGTACCAGCAAAGAAATATGTAGATAAAGTGCTTAACCATATTTAATGTCACTTCTACGAAAAAAAAGCTGTTATCTAATCCAAGCGGACTAGATAACAGCTCTCTTTATTTATTCAGCATTAGAAATGAACTTAACTAATGATTCCACAGCTTCCTCTTCATCAGAGCCTTCAGCACTCAAAGTAACAGTAGCGCCCTTGCCAATCGCAAGGCTCATGATTCCCATGATACTTTTAGCGTTTACCTTTTTGTCATCTTTTTCAAGAAACACATCTGCTATAAAACGATTCGCTGCTTGTACAAATAAAGCTGCTTGTCTCGCTTGTAGTCCTGATTGTAATTTTACTTCGACCTGTTGTTCCGCCATAATCCTTAGCCCCATTTCTTTAAATTGATTCGCCTCTTCTTAAAGCATCTGCTATTTCATCCAGCTTACGCAAGCGATGGTTAACACCTGATTTACTTACAGTTCCAGTGGATACCATGTCGCCTAGCTCCTTTAGGGTTACATCCTGATACTCGACACGAAGACGGGCAATTTCTCGAAGCTTCTCAGGCAATTGATCCAGCCCGATTGCATTATCGATAAAACGGATGTTATCCACTTGTCGGATAGCTGCACTGATGGTTTTGTTCAGATTGGCCGTTTCACAGTTGACCAAGCGATTGACACTGTTCCGCATGTCTCGGATAATTCGCACATCCTCAAATTTTAAGAGGGCACGATGTGCTCCAGCGATGCTTAAAAAGTCAGAAATTTTTTCTGCTTCCTTTAAATATGCCACAAAACCTTTTTTACGTTCAATGGTTTTTGCATTTAATTCATAAAAGTTCATTAAATCGACTAATGCGTCGCTATGTGTTTTATATAAGGAGTAAATTTCTAAGTGATAAGAGGAAGTTTCTGGATTATTGACAGAGCCTCCTGCTAAGAAAGCTCCACGTAGGTAAGCTCTTTTACAGCAGTTTTTTTTGACAAGCTCCTGTGAAATCGAATACTCAAATTCAAAGCCTTCCTTCAAAATCATTAAATCCTCTAGTAGCCTCTTGGAGCCTTCTCTTACTCGGCAAATATAGACATTATTCTTTTTAAGACGCATCTTTTTACGAACAAGTACTTCCACGTTCAGCTGATACAATGATTTGATCAACGTGTACAGCCTTCGGGCAATCGCCGCATTTTCGGTTTGGACATCCAAGCTAAGCATTTTGTTGCTAAAAGAAAGAGAACCATTCATACGGATGAGCGCTGAAAGCTCTGCCTTCGAACAGCAAGGCTCAGCCTCCTCCTGTGTCATCTCTTTTTTTGTTTCAGAAGCAAACGACATATAACGTTTCCCCCTTTCTTGCAGAGCCTCTCTATTGTTTGAATCCTTTTTGGCCTGCATATTCGTAAAGCCATTCCGCTACTTTTATCGCATCATGACGGACAGCGCCATTATATACGATGGAAATGTCCTTCTTAACGATTTCTATGTCTAGTGTTTCTAATTTCTCTATATCAATTTTAACGGGAGAAGCCTTCTCCTGCTTGTATAAATACTGAACATTTTCAGGAATTTCCTCATTACTTATCAACAAAGAGTCTATAAAGTTCTCGCCTACATGGTCGATCAATGCTTCTACATGATCATACGCAGTATAGTTATTCGTTTCTCCAGCTTGTGTCATAAGATTGCAAATGTACACTTTTTTAGCCTTCGAACGGATGACTGCCTTACGAATATCTTCGACTAAGAGATTAGGCAAAATACTAGTATAAAGGCTACCTGGTCCAATTGCTATAATATCCGCTTGGCGGATTAGGTTAATTGCCTCTGGCAGTGGCTTTACATCGTCAGGAGTAATAAATACCTTTTCTATCTTTTTCCCATAGTCCGGTATTTTAGATTCCCCTGTAACAATAGTTTTATCCTCAAATTGTGCATGGAGTGTGACTAGCTGATTGGCAGCAGGAAGCACTTTTCCATGAATATTTAAAACACGGCTCATTTCCGTGATTGCATGTGCGAAATCTCCTGTAATCGAGGTTAAAGCAGTAATCATTAGATTGCCTAAGGAATGTCCCTCGAGTTCGCTGGAATTAGTGAAGCGAAACTGAAACATTTCTTCTACGAGCGGCTCTACCTCTGATAAGGCTGCTAAGACGTTTCGGATATCACCAGGTGGTGGAATATCATAATCATCTCTTAATCTACCGGAGCTTCCTCCGTCATCCGCAACTGTAACAATGGCAGTAATATCTAATGGAAGTTTTTTAAGTCCTCGAAGCAAGGTAGATAAGCCAGTACCACCACCAATGATGACTATTTTTTTACGGTGTTTTGTACGACCCATTAAGTCATTCCTTCCTGATAGTAACATCTCTATGAGTTATTACTGTTTCATCGTCTTCCTTAAAAACCTTACCGAAATATTCTGCTAGTGTGACAGAACGGTGTTGACCGCCCGTACAGCCAAAGGCAATAACAAGCTGCGTCTTGCCTTCTCGCTTGTATTGCGGAATCATAAAGGCAAACAAGTCTTTTAGTTTTTCGATAAGCGTCTTCGTATCTGCCCATTTTAAAACGTAGCTAGAAACCTCTTCATTTAGTCCTGATTTTAAACGGAGCTCCTCGATATAATACGGATTTGGAAGAAAACGAACGTCAAAAACCAAATCTGCATCAATAGGAATTCCATGCTTAAAACCGAAGGACATAACGTTCACCGTAAAGACCTGGCTTCCATTTGTCGAAAATTCCTCTTGAATTTTTTCTCGAAGCTCGCGTGGCTTCATCTTGGATGTATTATAAATAAATTGTGCTCTGCCTTTTAAGTCAGAAAGAAGCTCTCTTTCCTTTTTTATACCTTCTAATGGCAATCCTGCATTTGCTAACGGATGGGAGCGTCTTGTTTCCTTATATCTTCGGACAAGAACCTCATCCTGTGCATCCAAAAACAACACCTTTGGAGTTACAGAGGTTGCTTCTTGAAGCTGGTTAACGGAGTCAACGAGTGAATGAAACATTTTCCCTCCACGCAAATCCATTACCGCTGCTATATTTCGCGGTTGCTGATTTGACTCAATCATTAGCTTGATAAAAGTGCTTAGGAGCTCAGGAGGAAGATTGTCTATGCAATAATAGCCTAGGTCTTCAAAGCTTTGGATAGCTACTGTTTTTCCTGCTCCTGACATTCCAGTAATGATGACTACTTCTGTTTCTGGCTTCTGCTGAGTTTCCACTATCTATTTATCCTCCCATGAATGTTGAATAGTTTCACTGATTAATGCGAAATCTGGAGTATATACAAAAGTACCGTATTGCATACCCTTTTCCTTTACAGCAAACAATAGATTTGTTCGATCTCCCTCTGCCATCGGTAGATGTGCTAAATCTTCAACCGGGTGCCATTCGAGCACACCTTCTTTAGTTTCTTTATATGGAGTTCCTTCTATATCTGTTCCGATAAAGGTAAATAACATCCATTCATCTAGACGTTTCCCATCCTCTTCAATGAGCATTGTATAGATTCCCTTTAAATGTGGATTGATCGGTACAGTGTTTGTCTCTTCCGTAAACTCACGAACAGCAGAAATAAGAATAGATTCTCCTTCTTCCATTTTTCCGCCTGGTGCAACATACCAGTTTCTACGTGGTTTCTTTAATAACAAAACTTTGTCGTCTTTACAAATAAGTAAATTAGCGATTCTTTGCACGTATGGTCACTCCATCTGTCTGTAGTTACCTTATATTATACATGAATTTGCACAAAAAGAGGCTGCTTCACGATTTAAATCGCAAAACAGCCTGTTCAAATCTTGCATATATAAAAAGGGGGTCAATTTATATACTTTACTATACACTTAATATGTTTCAGAACAGTTACAGTTAAATTAAGATAAAATTAAATTAAATATTTGATGTGTTTTTATCTTTTAAATGCTCAATATAGTGCTGAGCTGATAAAGCTGCTACACTACCATCACCTGTTGCTGTGACAATTTGACGAAGCATTTTATCACGAACGTCCCCTGCCCCAAAGATACCAGGTACTGCTGTTTCCATTTTCTCGTTTGTAACGATATAACCATTTTCATTTAAGATGCCAAGGCTATGAAATGGTTTTGTAAGTGGTAGCATTCCAACATATACGAATACACCGTCTGTTGAAAATTCTTTTTCGGAACCATCCACTGTGGATACTAAAGTAACGCTAGAAACCTTACCGTCTGTTCCGTGTATTTCTTTTAATGTTGTATTCCAAATAAAGTCTATTTTTTCGTTAGCAAAAGCTCGGTCCTGTAGAATTTTTTGAGCGCGAAGCTTATCTCTACGATGTACGATTGTTACCTTGTTGGCAAACTTAGTTAAGAAAGCACCCTCTTCAACTGCAGAGTCCCCGCCTCCAACTACTACTAGGTCTTTCCCTTTAAAGAAAGCACCATCACAAACTGCACAATAGCTTACGCCACGTCCACCAAGCTCTGTTTCGCCGGGAATACCCATTTTTTTGTACTCAGCTCCTGAAGAGATGATAACAGCTAACGCTTTATATTCTTTACCGCTTACTTTTACGGTTTTATAGTCTCCGTTATCGACTACTTCGGAAACGTCACCATATGCATATTCTGCACCAAATTTTTTCGCATGATCGAACATTTTAGTAGAAAGCTCAGGTCCTAAGATTGTTTCAAATCCTGGGTAGTTTTCTACCTCTTCTGTATTAGCCATTTGGCCGCCTGGAATTCCACGTTCAATCATTAGAGTGGAAAGGTTTGCACGGGAAGTATATACAGCTGCTGTCATACCTGCTGGGCCCGCTCCTATAATAATCACGTCATATATATTTTCAGTTGTCATCGATAATTCCTCCTACGTACTACATACCAACAATCTAACTAATTTTGTACCCTTCATCAACTAATATGCTTAGGAGTCAGAAAAAGGTAAGAATTGGATTAGCTCGTTGACATATTTCGTGAGCGTTGCTGTAGTGATTCCGTATTGCTCCGCATATTGTTTTTTCGTCACGTTTTTCATTCGTGAGGATACGAACATATACTCAGTCGCTGCTGCCAAAGCACGCGGATTTTTAAAGCCATACCCTTTTTCTAGCGCACGCTCTACTAGCACAAACCACATTTGTAATAACAGTGTCTCTGACTGCTCCAGTGACTTGTTGTTGTCATAAAGTAAATCCGTAGCTGCAATGGCTCTCAAAAATGCTTTTTCTGCCGGAGATTTCTCATCGAATTTATGCCCAAGAGAATTAGCTAAAAACAATTTCTCCATTGTAGTCAGTTCCTCCACTACAATCCACTTAGGGTGTGCGATAATTTCCTGGCGATGACGAGACTTCCCTAACAGATAGAAGCCAAAAATACGTTCACTAATATTTTTGTTTTCTAGCTTTTCTAAGATTAAGTTCTTTTGTTCCTCGTTATTTGGCTCTACTAGCTCCTTCATTTGTGGGAGCCACGGCTCGAAGCCTGCTTTTTCTGGATCCAGCTTTAAAAGCGCTTTCCACGCATTACGCGCCACTTCCTCATGCCCTGCAAAATAAGCAGAATGCGAAAGCCAAAAATAGAAGCCTGGATCTGCTTCAAATCCTTTTCGTTGAATGCTTCTCAACCATTTGAAGGCTTGTTCATATTTCCCTATTAACGCAAAAGTTGCCCCTAATTTATAGCGATGCTCGATAAAATAAGGATTTATTTTAGATAAAAGAGCTGTGATTTCCTCAAGCTCCTCGTTATTTCTTTCATAGTAGTGAATAACAGCCAAGTTACATAATGCATGGATATTCCCTTGGTTCTCTCGTAATACCTGATGCAGTAATGCTTTAGCCTGTTCTTCCTCTCCTAAATAAAAATAAGCAAGCGCTAGGTTATTGAACGCTGCCCAAAAATCAGGATGGTCTGCAATGATCGATTCCAGCAGCTCAACTGCTTCTACAAATTTACCCTGCTCCATAAAGCGTCGGGCTTTTTCTTGAAGGAAAAGCGCCTCACTAGAGGGGGTATCCAGCTGAAGGTTTACGATATCCTCCTGCTCGGTGAAATCAATGATTTCCATTGCTTCCTCCATATATTCTCCGTTAACTTCCTTTTCTAAATAGATTTTGGCAAAGCGATTTGCCTCTATAAAGTTTCCCAAATGAGCGTTTACCTCAGCTAAAAAGAAAATGATATCTCCTTCGTTCGGATCTAGTGAATACGCGCTTCTCAATAGCTCATGAGCGTAATCATAGTTATCGAACTCCATTTGGAGGATCCCATATTGCAGTAAGATCATTGGTTCGTCTGGACTTAAATCAGTTGCTCGCTTTAAATATTTTTGTGCTTTTTGTAACTCATCTTTTTGAAGCTCATCTAATGCTTTTTTATAGTAATATTCGCCAGTCGGCAAAAATGAAATTATATTTTCTTTGTCTAGTTTCTTACTTCTTTTTTTATTCAAGATACTCCTCCGAAAAATAATAAGGAACGTTACGGAAACGCTCCTTATTAGTATATTTTCAGTATATCATAAAGTATTATTTTTTATCTGCTTTCGCTTCATGTCTTTTTTGTAACACCTGTAATAAATCATAGTAGCTGACTTTTTGGTTTTGCAATAAAACAAGTAAGTGATAAATGAGATCTGCCGCTTCCCATTTCAGTTCCTCTGCATCATTATTTTTGGAGGCAATGATCACCTCTGATGCTTCCTCTCCGACCTTCTTGCAAATTTTGTCTACACCTTTTTCAAACAAGTAAGTAGTATAGGCACCTTCTGGCATCGTTTGCTGACGTTCTTCAATCGTTTTTATCAAATTAGTAAGGACATTATAGCCAGATGCCTCCTCGAATTTTTCTAGGCTCTTATGGAAGCATGTCTCTTCTCCCGTGTGACAAGCAGGTCCACTAGGCAGCACCTCTAGTACGAGTGCATCGGAGTCACAGTCCGTTTGAATGGATACGACCTTCTGAGTATTTCCGGACGTTTCTCCCTTATGCCACAGCTCTTGTCTGCTACGACTGAAGAACCATGCCTCTCTCGTCTCCACTGTTTTTTCATATGCCTCTTCATTCATATATGCAAGCGTTAAAACCTCTCTTGTAACGGCATGCTGTACAATTACTGGGATTAGTCCTTTATCGTCAAATGTTAATGTAGCCATATTCTTACTCCCCTTCAAGGCTTGCTCAATTACTTATTGTTTGTAGCGCCTCTTTTAATGTAAAACGATTGTTGTATAACGCTTTTCCTGTGATTACTCCGCTAACGCTGGAGATTGTAGATAGCTCCGCTACTGCCTCGATGTCCTCTAAGGAGCTGATTCCTCCTGATACAATAATCGACAGTCCGGTCGCTTCTGCTAGCTCTTTGTTCGCTTTTAAGTTGGGACCTTGCAATGTTCCATCAGTCGCAATGTCTGTAAAAATAACGTGTTTCGCACCTTTAGAGGCAAAATATTGTCCTACTTCGATTGCGGATTGGCTAGAAGTTTCCAGCCAGCCATGTGTTGCTACCATGCCATCCTTCGCATCTAACCCAATGACGATTCGATCACCGCCATACTCTTGAATCAGATTGGCAACAAGCTCTGGCTGTGAAATGGCAAGACTACCTATAATGACACGATTGACCCCGTGATCAAGATAGTAGCTCACATCCTCGCTAGATCGTATTCCTCCGCCTATTTGAACGTTAACCGGTAGCTCTTTCGCAATACGGATAACCTCCTTGGCATGAATCTTTTCGCCATCCTTTGCCCCGTCTAGATCAACCAAATGAATCCAGGTTGCCCCTTCATCGACAAACTTTTTTGCCATATCAAATGGAGAGTCTCCATATATAGTTTCTTGTTCATAATCCCCTTGATACAGGCGTACACATTTACCGCCCTTCATATCGATTGCGGGATATACTTGTATTGAGCTCATGAAATTCCTCCTTATGTAAGTAGACCCTTTGTAGAAGGAACACCCTTCACTCGATCATCTATTGTAATGGCATCGTCGATTGCTCGAGCAAGTGCCTTGAAAATCGCTTCGATCATATGGTGGGTATTTGCTCCGTAGTGAACGATGACATGGACGTTCATACGAGCCTCTAAAGCAAATTTCCATAGGAATTCGTGAACCAGCTCTGTATCAAAGTTCCCTACCTTTTGTGTCGGAAACTGTGCCCTGAACTCTAAATGAGGTCTGTTTGAAATGTCAATTACAACCTGGGCTAATGCATCATCCATTGGAACAAACGCATTTCCATAGCGTTTGATACTCTTTTTGTCTCCTAGTGCCTCTTTTACTGCTTGCCCTAATACAATACCGATATCTTCTGTTGTGTGGTGGTCGTCTATATGTGTATCGCCATTTGCTTTAATTGTGGCATCGAACAGGCCATGCTTCGTAAACAGGTCCAGCATATGATCCATAAAAGGAACGCCAGTCTCAATTTCCGCCTTACCCTCTCCATCCAGATTAATATCTACATAAACCTTTGTTTCATTTGTCATTCTATCTATTTTAGCAATTCGATTTGGTTTCATTTTGCATTCCCCTTCTCCCAGCTTCTTGATTCGACAGATCGAGCGTGTCCCTCTAATTGCTCGAGTCTAGCCAAACGAGCGATTTTAGGATATTGCTCCTGCCACATTTCCTCCGAATAATACACGACACTCGTTTTCTTTACAAAATCGTCTACATTTAAGCCACTTGAAAAACGAGCCGTACTGTTCGTTGGAAGCACATGGTTCGTACCGGCAAAATAATCACCAACCGGCTCACTACTATATCGACCGATGAATATAGCTCCAGCGTGCTTGATCTGCTCACTCAGCTCTATTGCATTTTCCGTAATAATTTCTAAATGCTCAGGGGCAAGCTCATTTGTTGCCTTGACTGCCTCTTGAAGCGATTGTGCCAAATAGATACGACCGTAGTTTTCTATAGAGGCCCGTGCAATTTCTTCACGAGGAAGCTGCTTTAGCTGTCTCTCTACTTCTATGGAAACCTGCTTGGCTAAAGGCTCACTAGTGGTAATTAAAACCGAACTCGCAAAGGCATCATGCTCCGCCTGTGCCAATAAATCAGCTGCTACCTCATCTGCGTAGGCGGTATCATCGGCAATAATCGCTATCTCACTTGGCCCAGCAATCATATCGATTGCCACCTTGCCAAACACTTCACGTTTCGCAAGTGCCACATAGCTGTTACCTGGTCCAGTTATTTTATCCACAGGTTGAATGGATTCTGTTCCGTAAGCCAGCGCCGCAATCGCTTGTGCGCCACCTACCTTATAGATTTCTGTTATTCCAGCTATTTTTGCTGCGACTAGAACCGAAGCAGGAAGCCTGCCATCCTTAGAAGGTGGCGATACGATAACTACTCGAGTTACACCTGCGACAATGGCTGGAATCGCATTCATGAGTACGGATGATGGATATGCCGCTGTCCCACCTGGCACATATAAGCCGACTGCATCTAATGGTGAGATTCTATATTGAATATATGAGTTTTTCTCTAGAGCCAATTCAATATTTTGTCTCGCCTGCTTCTCATGAAATGTACGAATATTATTCGCTGCTTCCTTCAAATCCTCTATCAGCTGAGGATCAAAGCCGATGAACGCTTCTTCGATCTCCTCTGGGGAAACTCTTAGGCTTGAAAGCTTAACTCCATCCCATTTTTCTGTATAGGCGAGTAACGCTTGGTCTCCATTTGCTTGTACCTCTGAAATAACCTCTCGAACGGTTGTGAGGTGAGTCATATTAGCCTGCTCCACAGAGCGCTGTAATGTGATGCTCTCTGTAAGCTTCTCTATTTTCATCATGGTATTCCCTACCTTTTTTGAAGTTCTTTATTTAGCTTGGCAACGAACTCTCGAATCCGCTCACTTTTTACACGATAGCTTACAGGATTCACGATTAGTCGAGAGGATATATCCACAATCCTTTCATATTCCACTAAGCCGTTTTCTTTTAGCGTTTGTCCTGTCGACACGATATCGACGATACGGTCGGCTAGGCCTATCATTGGAGCCAGCTCTATCGAACCGTTCAGCTCAATGATTTCCACCTGCTCCCCTTTTTCCTTGTAGAAATTAGTAGCTATTGTTGGATATTTAGTTGCAACACGAGGGGCGATCTCATTCATCACCGTATTCGGCAGCCCTGCTGTTGCAATATAGCAATTACTAATATGTAAATCTAATAATTCATGCACATCTCGATGCTGCTCCAGTAAAACGTCCTTGCCAGCTATTCCAATATCAGCGACCCCATGCTCGACGTAAACCGGGACATCCATTGGCTTCGCTAAGATGAACTGTATTCGCTCATCCGGCGCTTCTACGATCAGCTTGCGAGAATCGCTAATTTCAGCTGGTAAATTAAACCCTGCTTCGACAAATAGTTGATAGGCTTCCTCAAAAATGCGCCCTTTCGGCATCGCAATCGTTAATTCATTCACCTGCAAAACCACCTTCTACTACCTTAATTATCTCCTGAAAACTATATTGATAGGCCTCTAAGTCATGGACACTGCCCTCATATTGAAGCGTTACGCGCTCCCCAATACTACGTCTTGCCTCTGCTAGAACATTAGCTTTTAGGAAGGAGCCTTTATCAAATAAAATAAGTGTATGTTTTTCATTTTTCTCTTTTTTAGGGAGAACCTCTAGCAGCCGATCTACTCTTAATCCAAAGCCGGTTGCTCCAACATTTTGTTCAAATTGCTTAAATAGCTCGTCATACCTTCCACCATTTCCAAGAGGAAAGCCACTGCCAGCAGCATGAATCTCAAACAGCATACCTGTGTAATAGCTCATATGGCTTGCTAATGAAAAGTCGAAGGAATAAATAGAGGGATCACTCAGCTGAAGCTCTAATAGCTGCTGGAGCTGTATAATCTGATCCACTAAATATTGCTGCTCGTTTGTCAAAAGCTGTCTAAAATCTTCCACGGACTTCGATGCCATCGTATGATCCACCAGCATAGTCAAGTTTTCTTGTTGAATAGCTGATAGCTCTAAGTCAGCCAGCATTTTCATGAATCCTACAAAATTCTTTTCTACTAGGAGCATTCTTAGCGTTTCTACCTGCTCCGGCTTGTTTGTATTATTGGAAAGAATAGCTGTCAAAAGCCCAGCGTGCCCAATCGTGATTTGAAAATGTTCCACGCCTAACGCTTTAATGAGCTCTACAGCCGTATAAATAATCTCGCTGTCTCCGTAAGGACTAAAATCACCAATCAGCTCTAAGCCCAGCTGCTCAAATTCCGCTGGCCTTCCACCCTCCCGTTGTTGCGCACGAAATACATTTGCATAATACGCAAGGCGAAGCGGATTCTTTTCTTTTAATAGCTTGGATGCTGCTATTCTAGCGATAGGAGTCGTCATATCAGGTCGTAAAACGAGCATCTCTCCTTGGTTATCCACCAATTTAAATAATGAGGACTCATCAATTGCCGACGCCTTCCCAATCGTCTCAAAATACTCGACCGATGGTGTTTTTATAAAATCATATCCTTTGGTGCGAATAAACTCTCTCGCGACGGATCTTATGTATTCTTTTTGCTCATTAACCTCTGGGAACGAATCTCGCATACCAAGCGGCTTCTCAAACATTTGAATTTTACTCATTGTCCCACCCCTAATTCACTTCACTGTAGTAGAGTGCTAATATAATAAATTAAATAAATTTTATACTATTTCAGACTATTCGTCAACTTCATAAGCTTATAGATTTAAGAGCCCTTTTAATTCCCCTCAACCACTCCCCAGCAGGTTCATCGTTTGGAGCACAGTTAGCGGGTTATCTGCAACACTTTTAAATTTGGCGCAACACTTCTACCCGTTTCCGCAACACTTTAATTTCGTGCAACACTTAACTCGTTTTCCGCAACACTTTTGTATTTGGCGCAACACTTAACTCGTTTTCCGCAACACTTTTGTATTTCGCGCAACACTTCTACCCGTTTCTGCAACACTTTAATTTCGTGCAACACTTAACTCGATTTCCGCAACACTTTGGATTTTAGTGCAACACTTAATCCGTTTTCCGCAATACTTTTGAATTTGGCGCAACACTTTCTATTTTGACGCAACACTTTTCCTCGTCCCGGACATTTTCACCGCATTCCTCCAAATACTTTTACTTATCCCCAGGGTTTCATTCATTTTAAATGTAAAATTCATCTAAATTCGGAACCTGCACTATTCTCAACCGTATTAAAGTAAAACCACAGTTTAGTTTGGGTGATCTATATTCTTTAATTGTCCGGGGGGAAAACAAAATGATAGGCGAAATCTTCATCTTAATAGTCTTTATGATACCGCTTTATGCTTTCTTCATTTGGACATATAACTACCCTGAAGAAAGCTTTTTATGGGGAAAACGCTGGATGTACGAAGAAGAACCTGAAGTTTCTCCAAAAGTTATCAGCTATATGAAGTTTGTTTCCATTTTGGCTATGATTGGCACACCTATTGTTTTTATTAGGTATTTTTCAAATCAGTCAGTTTTTAGTCTTTTACTAATAATTTTAATGGGTGTTTTTTTAGCTGGTGCAATCATAATTTTCACAAGAGATTAGCTTAAAACTACAAAAAAACAGTTCCAATCTTACAATAAGTAAAATTGGAACTGTTTTTTATTATGCGGCCGGCTTTGCGCTGCCCTCTTTTTGTTTAAATATATCTTACTATTTGTTCAAGAGGAAGACGTGATGATCCGTAAGCCGGGGCTGCTGCTTCACCAATTGCAATAAGTAAAATAGGGATTTCATTTTGAGGTAAATTAAATTTCTCCGCAAATTTCACTTTGTCAAATCCGCCCATTGGAACTGTGTCATAGCCCATGTCCTTCGCTAATAGCATGATTTGCATGGATATAAGTCCCGCATCAAAGTGAACAATATTTTTCATGACTTCTTCAGGAAGATTACCGTATAAAGAAAGTGAGCTTTCTATCATGAAATTAGCTATTTCTCTACTCATATAGCCCTTTTCAAAATTTGTATTATAAATTTTTTCTGTATTCTTGTACATTTCTAGGTCACCGAGTACAGCGATAATAGCCGATGATGTCTCTACTTGTTCTTGATTATTAGCGATTGGGCGCAATTCCTTTTTAACCTGCTGGTCCTCAATAACGATAAAGCGCCATGGCTGCATATTACTTGAGGAAGGTGCAGTAATTGCTTTTTGTAACAAAGTTTGTAGATCCTCATGTGGAATAACGACATTTTCTTTATATTTACGAACTGATTTTCTTTCATGAATCAATTGGTCGATTGTTGTATGTGTTTTTTGCATATAAAAAACCCCTTTTCAAATTTTAATGATTTTTTTAGTTCGTGTTATCAATCAATTTCTTGACTAGTGTTTGAAGCTGTTGAATCTCTTGATCGGTAAATCCATTAAATAATTCGTCTATGAATTCATTTTTACCTAAATCACAGTCTTCCA
The DNA here is from genome assembly GCF_012843435.1 of Psychrobacillus sp. BL-248-WT-3. Classification (GTDB taxonomy): domain Bacteria; phylum Bacillota; class Bacilli; order Bacillales_A; family Planococcaceae; genus Psychrobacillus. The sequence goes on from NZ_JABAFC010000013.1 coordinate 29,285, forward strand.
AAGTAGCGATACCAGTTTCCGTGATTTGGACAATGACTTCTCTATTATTTTGCTTATTACGATTGCGAACGACAAAGTTTTTCTCTTCAAGTATTTTTAAATGTCTTGTGATTGCCCCTTGATCTATTTTCAACGTTTGCTGTAGCTCTATTTGGGAAAGCTGTGCACGTTCAAATATGGTGTTCAGCATTTCATATCTAGTTAGGCTAATACCTGTCTTCTTTTCAAAGTTTTGAGCTATGCGCCTATCCAAACTTTTAAGCATAAGTAATGTTTGTTTTATTTCTTTAAAGGACTTAGCCATCTTTCCACTCCTAACAGACTGAACTCTTGACCAGTCAATTGTTGATTCGTCAATTATAATTTATTAAAATAATTAATCAAGTATTTTGATTCGCACAAAAAAACTGACGACCATGTTAGTTAGTAGCTAACAAATAGTCGTACAGTTTTAGTTCATACTTATTTTGCATTGCGCTCTAGCATTTCTTCCTTTGTATAGATAATGCGCATCGGATTGCCTCCAACAAAGCAGCCCTCTGGTACGTCCGCATTTACTAATGTTGCCGCAGAAATAATGGCATCGTTACCGATTGTTACTCCAGGCAAAATCGTAGAATTCGCACCTATTAAAACACGATCTCCGATAATAACATCACCAATTCGGTATTCATCGATTAAATATTCATGTGCTAAAATCGTTGTGTTATAGCCGATAATCGTATTGTTCCCCACTTTAATCCTTTCAGGGAACATCACATCGACCATGACCATTAAAGCAAAGGAGGTTTCTTTGCCGACCTCCATACGTAGAAAGGTACGGTAAAAAAAGTTTTTCCAGCTTAAGAAAGGAGAATATCTCGCAGCTTGAATAAAAATAAAGTTTTTAATGACCTTCCAAAACGGAACGGTATCGTATACATGCCAAAGTGAATTCGCACCTTTTACAGGAAATCTCTCTGTTTTCCTCATAGCAGCTGTCCTTTTTTAATAGAAAGTAAGTCATTTATATGATAGAGCATGTACGTTGGATTGTATGTGGACAAGAAGCCCTCGCCTTTTATAGACCAAGCGACCCCGGCAGTGTCCACTCCAGCATTTTGTCCGCCCACTATATCATGAAAATTATCTCCTATCATAAGGGCATCCTCTTTTGAGACATTCAAATGCTCTAAAGCAAGTAATATTGGTTCTGGATCTGGCTTTGTACGAGAAACATCTTCCAATCCAACAATCGTGTCAAATAATGACTGACACCCCATCAGCTGAAGTCCTCTATCAATCATTTCTCTTCTTTTAGTCGAAACGATTGCTAGCTTATAGCCGTCATTCTTTAATTTATGAAGCGTTTCGACAACTCCATCGAATGGTGCAACCATTTGGTCATGATGCTCCAAGTTCCATTCTCTGTATGACAAAATGAGCGAATCAGTTTGCGTAGGATCAATCGCTTCACAGGTTTCCTGAAGGGACGGTCCTAAGAAAGGAATGACTGAGTCTCGATCATATTTCCCAGGAAATTTATCTCCTAAAATATGTAAATAACTTTCAATAATGAGCTCATTGGTATCTAATAACGTGCCATCAAAATCAAAAAGCAAAGCCTTGTATGTTACTTCGTTCATGTCGTAAGCACTTCCTTGGTTTTTTTCTGTTCTGATTTACGCCAAATATAAGCGACAATAATCGTCAAGACAAAAGCCGTGATTAGTCGAATGAGCAAGAGCGGTAAAATTGGAATACCTAATGGAACAAAGATTAACGTATCCTCCACGACGGCATGACAGGCTACTAGGAAGATAAAGGCTAATGTCGCATCCTTCTTACTAACACCGTCCTCCTGAACTGCCTGAATCATTACTCCGGCACCATAAGCCAGACCAATAACTAGACCAGCCACTAGAGTCATAGATGCATTTGGCTGCACCCCAATTACTTTTGTGAATGGTGCAAGCTTCTCTGAAAACTTTTGTAAATAGTTTCGATCTTTTAAGAATTGAATAATCACCATTAGTGGGATGACGATTAGCGCAAGCTGCAACACACCAAAGGTAGCCTTTTGAAGACCAAGTAATATGATCTCAAGCCAGCCATCTGGTACACTTTGCGTAGCTGTAACTACTCCATACTTAGCCACTTCGCCTCCGCCCTGCCACACTAGGTTAATAATAACTGCCGAAACTATTGCAAGCCCAAAACGGACGAGTAATACGACCCACAGCTTCACTCCAACCTTTAGTGCCACTCCTGTTTCAATGAAAATATTGTGGGAGAACGATAACATGGTTGCTAATATAAATACTTCTTTTACAGTTAACTCTAATGACAAAATTCCTGCTATACCTGCATACAGATTTAAGGCATTACCTAAAACAAGAGGAATAGCCGCTTCCCCTCGCAAGCCAATCAAGCCCATAAATGGTTCTATAAATTGTATAATCCACGGCAAAACAGGCGTATATTGCAAAATAACTACGATTAATGTAATTGGAAAGATAACCTTGCTTAATGTCCATGTTGTCTTTAGACCAGCGGACAATCCCCTTTTAAGAGTTCCCATTTCCATACTCGATCCCATCTTTCTTACTTATCTTGATAACGCACCACTGGCTTAACCATTTTTCTTCTATAAATAAATATGATAACTGCGACTGCAATCGTCACTAGTGACACTACTTGTGCAGTACGCAGATCTCCTATTAAATAAAGACTATCCGTACGCATTCCCTCAATAAAGAAACGTCCCACCGAATACCACGTTAAATAGAAGAGGAACATCTCTCCACGGCGAAGGTTTACCTTACGAAGCAGCAATAGAATAATAACACCAATCAGGTTCCAAACAGACTCATAAAGGAACGTTGGGTGATAATACTTTCCGTCGATATACATTTGCTCTATGATCCAATTAGGAAGGAATAGATTTTCTAAGAAGGTTCTTGTTACCTCTCCTCCATGTGCCTCCTGGTTCATAAAGTTACCCCAACGACCGACTAGCTGACCAATAAGAATACTTGGAGCTAATACGTCCGTAACCTTCCAAAATGAGCTCTTTCTTTTTTTCGTAAAGAAGTAAGCGGTTAAAAACGATCCAATTAAGGCGCCGTGAATCGCTATTCCACCCTCCCATATTTTAATAATATTCTCCGGGTGCTGACTATAGATATCCCATTTAAAAATTACATAGTAAATACGCGCACTAATAATAGCGATTGGAACGGCCCAAATTAGTAAATCAGTTAAATAATCAGGGTGAAACCCTCTTTTCACCATTTCACGCTGCCCGACTATAAAAGCAAGCACAATTCCAAACGCAATAATTATTCCGTACCATCTTACTTCTAGCGGCCCTAAGGAAAAAGCGACCGGGTCAATTGCTTGTAGAATATTCATAAAAACTCCTTTCCACTATGTACATCATTTAAAATTCTCCATTTTGGCTTATTACATCATCTAGCCGCTTTGCAAAATCCTCCGCTGCATTTACACCCATTCTTTTCAATCGGTGATTCATAGCTGCAACCTCGATGATAACTGCCAAGTTTCGCCCAGGACGGACTGGCACTGTGAGTTTAGTCACTGCGGTGTTGATAATCTCCATCTTCTCTTCCTCGAGACCTAGTCTGTCATAGCTTTTCTTTTCATCCCAGATTTCTAGCTCAATCACAAGCGTAATTCGCTTATAGCTGCGAATGGCACTAGCGCCAAACAACGTCATAATATCTATTATACCTAATCCACGAATTTCCAAAAGATGCTCTATTAATTTTGGAGCACTTCCTACTAAAGTGTCCTCGCCCTCCTGCCTAATTTCCACGCAATCATCGGCTACTAATCGGTGGCCCCTCTTCACTAGTTCAAGTGCCGTTTCACTCTTACCTACACCACTTTTTCCTGTGATCAGTACACCTACTCCGTAAATATCAACCAATACTCCATGAACGGCAGTAGTCGGAGCTAGCATACTCTCCAAATAATTTGTCAGCAAGCTTGAGAATCTAGTGGTCGGCATACTAGTAGTAAGAACAGGGACTGATTTCTCATTAGATGCTATAATTAGCTCATTAGGAACTTCCATGCCATGGGCAACAATAATAACTGGTGTGTCCTGTGCACAAAGCTTCGTCATCCGATCTGTTCTCTCTTTCGGCTTTAGTAATTCAAAAAAAGAAACCTCTGTTTTCCCCAATAGCTGAATTCGATCGGAAGGATAGTGCATAAAGTAACCAGCCATTTCGATACCAGGTCTTGAAATATCACTGATAGAAATGTGTCGTCCAATACCCTCTTGTCCGCTAACTAAGGACAAATTAAATTTCTCTTGTATATCTTTACTCGTCACATGAGACACATTTCCCACTCCTTTAACCTCTGATAAACTTAGTTCTTATTTTAGCATGAATAAACATTTAATTAGTATCCATTTATCTTTTCTCTACCTATTTATTAATTAAAAGGAGGAAGTTTAATGAAGATTATTTTAGATGCAGGTCATGGCCCTAACACCGCAGGAAAAAGAACGCCAGATGGAAAGATGAAGGAATATGAGTTTAACAGCACAGTCACGAGATTAATAAAGAAGGAGCTAGATCGCTTCGGAATAATAGTAATTTTTAGTCATTCTGACGAAAAAGATGTGCCTTTACGCGAACGAACCACCCTTGCCAACAAATTAAAAGTGCAAGCCTTTATCTCCATCCATGCTAATGCTTATGGTTCAAACTGGAACGATGTTAATGGTATAGAAACCTTCACTTACACAAAGCCTTCTTCCGATTCTGTCATACTTGCCAAGCATATTCAGGAATCTCTCTGCACCGCTGTTGAAAGGAAAGATCGAGGGGTTAAAAAGAAGGATCTAGCTGTTTTACGAGATACGAACATGCCAGCTGTTCTAGTGGAATGCGGATTCATGACTAACCAAGAGGAAGCAAGGCTACTACAAACGGATGATTACCGTTTAAAATGTGCTACTGGAATTGCAACAGGCATAAAACTTTGGGTTAAAAAGTTTCAATTAGAAGAGGTATAGGGGGTGCTCCCTATACCTCTTTTTTGTTCAGCCTAAGTGCAACTCAGTAATGCTTTTTAAAATTTCTACTTATTGTTAATTGGTTTCTAACAATAGAGATTAGCAATTGAGCATATGGAAAATTTATCTATACATGGAACCTATATTTACTTAGGTCGTATATAATTAAAAGACAGAGGGAGTGAAAGGTTTGAAGAAACTATTTGTATTAGGAATTTTAGCCAGTTTGGTTTTAGCTGCTTGTAGTTCATCCAAATTGAACTTTAGTGAAATTGAGCGTGTTCCGAGTCATGTGCAAGACTTAGTCGACTCCAGCTTAACCCTTCAATCCATCACCAATGATGCAGAGGGTAAATATATTATTTTTCATTCAAGCGGAAATGTTAAGTCAGACTTAGAAACAAAGGGAGATACTGTCACTATAAAGTTCAATGTAACTAATCTGGATGATGTTGTTAAGCAGCATACCTATTATTTTACATCAGACCCGAAGCATGATGTGTTAGATGTTACATTGAATGGTGAATCAATACCTTTTGATAATGCAACAATTGACTAAATCGAATATTTATTTTAGTTTATCCATGCCATTTAGGGTGTTCAGCTATTAATCCCTGTATTTTGAATTCCTATTATAGTAATCATTCTTAACAAAGGGGGGTTAGATAAGTTGAATCATGTAATAGCAAAGATTATCTATTTTGTATTTACCATATTTATTTTCACCACACTTTGGAGACTTATGGGCTTATTTTGGAATGCTTTTGTGCCTTGGAATGTTCAAACCGATCTATTAACCATCTTTGTTGTAACTCCGGTGCTAATAGTTGTGTCGTTTATATTATCGAGCCTGTCCTTTAAGGTTATAAGAAGCACTAAATAATATTGCGGTTCCTAAAGTTATTATTGGACTAATGTTACTTGATATAGAGCTTCCCAGTAGAAAATCTGTGCTTTGAAAGTTGTCTCATATATTCGTGACTTTAACCCTAAAAGGATTAATTTCCTGTAGTTTAGTGAAAGAATATCTTTAGTTAATTTTCCTTAAGAGGTGAGGGTGTTGGCGAAGGCAGACCAATTAACCTTCTAAAAAACACACATTGTATAGGAGGTTAATCAAATGAAATTTAATATAATTGATAGAGAGAATTGGGAGAGAAAAGAATACTTTGATCATTTTATTAGTCAACAATGTACTTTTAGCATAACAACAAATATTAACATCACAGCATTGCTAACACAGCTTCAGAATAAGGGATTTAAATTATATCCCGCATTTATTTACATGGTCACCCGTACAGTAAATTCGCATAAAGAATTTAGATTTAGCTTTAATGAGGAGGGAATCTTGGGATACTGGAATGAAATGATTCCAAGTTATACAATTTTCCATCAGGATAGCAAGACATTCTCAAGCATATGGACTGTGTTTTCTAATGAATTTAGTGCCTTTTATAAGAGCTGCCAAGAGGATATACAGCAATATACGAATGTTAAGAAACTGGAATCAAAAGATAATGTACCAACAAACAATTTTAATATATCAAGTATTCCATGGGTTTCTTTTACTGGTTTTAACCTTAATATGAATAATGACAACGACTATTTATTACCTATAATTACAGGTGGAAAATATTTTCACCAGAACGGTCAAACATTGTTGCCTATTACCCTACAAATTCATCATGCAGTTTGTGATGGATACCACGCAAGTCTATTTTTTGAGGAGTTACAGAAATTAGCTAATAATTGTCATGATTGGCTGCCTTAAAGATTAATAGTAAAAATGAATCCATTAAAAAAGACCAAATCCTAATCGATTTGGTCTTTCTTTTTTATGCTTCTGTTGTATATCTTACTACTACGGATCCTGTTTTAGCGTCTCCATATATTCTTAACGGCTCTTTTTCAGAGTCAACAACCTTTGTGAAAGCAACACGTTTATTGAGCACTTGCTCTGACTGGTTTATTTGAGTTACATCTGTAAGCTGTACATCGATACGACCTAGCTGAGTAGTAGTCTCACCTTTTAAGGAAATATCTTTAGGCACATAGATTTCTACCGTGCCAGCTACAGCTGTCCCTTCAATTTTACGAGCCTCTTTGTCTTTCGTTGTTAAAATAACATGTCCACTAACGGATGAACCTTCAATTTCCTTCAGTTTACCATCTACATAAATGCGGCCATTCATTGTTTCTACTTCTACAGTATCACCTTCGACATGTTGAAGCTGAACAGAGCCATTTACTGTTTCTATATCTGCACGATGGAACTTACTGTTTTCTAATTCAACCTTACCATTTGTTGTTTTAATCTTGAATGTATTAGCCTCTAGATTTTGTGCTACAAAATCACCGTTAAACAAACGAGCAGAAATATGGTTATACTCTTTTTCTGGAACAAACAAAGCTACTTGTACGGAAATAGTTTTCATATCGCTATAAACGCGTAGCTTGTTTCCTTCAGTAGTAAATATAAACTCTTCTTGGAATCTCTTTCTTGCCTCTTCCTCTGTAGAGTTCTTAAAGGATTTGACTTTCACCGTAGCATGAGCAAATGGCTCCTCCGATGGAAAGATGTTCACTTTACCATTTGTAAGGTTAATCGAGATATCGTCAAATTGCACATCTTGTTTTACAAACTTCTCTTCAAAAGTAACAGGATCATTGAATTTCATTTCAAACTCGAAATCCTTCATTTTGTCTACAGTCCCTTGCATGAACTGCATAAAACGATCTCCTACCATTGTAAAATCACGTTTTAAGTCCTCGATAAAATCTGCGCTACCTTGTTTGACTTGCTCTGTTTTTTTCTCTTCTTCAAACTTTTGAGTATTTACTTGGGGAGTTACAATTGTTGCTTGCTTACCTAGCTCTTCTAAAAGTGCCAGTGCTTCCTGTGCAGTAATCGTGCCGTTTTCAACCATATCCAAAATACGTTTACGCTCTTCTTGCATAGTTAAAGGCCTCCTCATAAATTTAAAAGTATATTACAAATATCTTCCTACTAGTTATACGTTCTGTGAGCCAAAAGGTTTCACTTACGTTTCTTTAGGCTTTAACTTTTTGTTGTTGCTTTATTAATGCCTTCTTCCATTCTTTTACGATCTCGCTCTAAAATAGGCTTTAAATAGTTTCCAGTATAAGACCCTTTTGCTTCTGCAATTTTCTCGGGTGTCCCTGTTGCTAAAATGGTTCCGCCCTTGTCTCCACCCTCAGGCCCCAAATCGATTAAGTGATCTGCCGTCTTAATCACATCTAGGTTATGCTCAATCACTAAAACTGTGTCTCCATTTTCAACTAAGCGCTGTAACACGCCAAGCAGTCTCGCTATATCATCTACATGTAATCCAGTAGTTGGTTCGTCTAGAATATAAAATGACTTACCATTAGAACGCTTATGCAGCTCTGATGCTAGCTTCACTCGTTGTGCTTCTCCACCTGAAAGAGTAGTAGCTGGTTGTCCCAGCTCCATGTATCCCAAACCTACATCAAAGATCGTTTGGATCTTGCGACTTATTTTTGGATGGTTTTCAAAGAATGCTAAAGCATCCTCAACCGTCATCTTCAAAATGTCTGCAATACTTTTTCCTTTATACAATACTTCAAGTGTTTCCCGGTTGTATCGTTTTCCATGACAAACCTCACAAGGCACGTAGACATCTGGTAAAAAGTGCATCTCTATTTTGATAATACCGTCTCCGCGACAGGCTTCACAACGTCCGCCTTTTATATTGAAGCTAAAGCGCCCCTTTTTATATCCTCGAATTTTCGCCTCGTTTGTTGAGGCAAAGAGATCTCTTATATCGTCAAATACCCCTGTATAAGTTGCAGGATTAGAACGAGGAGTGCGTCCAATAGGAGACTGATCGATTTCAATTACCTTATCAAGCATTTCAATTCCTTCTATTGTTTTATGTGCACCTGGCTTCGTTCTAGCTCGATTAATTTGATGTGCCAATGATTTATAAAGAATCTCATTCACCAGTGTACTTTTTCCTGATCCGGATACCCCTGTGACTGCTGTAAATACTCCTAACGGGATATCGACACTCACATTCTTCAGGTTATTTTCCGTAGCACCTTTAATCTTGATATAACGACCATCTGGCTTTCTTCGTTCAATAGGTAGCGGAATATACTTTTTACCACTTAAGTATTGACCAGTTAGTGAATTACTATCTTTCATTACTTCCTCTGGAGTTCCAGCTGCAACAATTTCTCCACCGTGGACACCAGCACCTGGTCCCACATCGATTAAATAGTCTGCAGCCATCATCGTGTCCTCATCGTGCTCAACTACGATTAACGTATTTCCTATATCTCTCATATCCTTGAGTGTTGCAACTAAGCGATCATTGTCCCTTTGGTGGAGACCAATAGAAGGCTCATCCAGAATATAAAGTACACCCGTAAGCCTTGAGCCTATTTGAGTTGCTAATCGAATGCGTTGAGCCTCACCCCCAGATAATGTTCCAGATGCGCGATTAAGCGTCAGGTAATTTAACCCTACATTATCAAGGAAGCTCAGACGTTCATCAATTTCTCTTAAAACTAGTCGAGCTATTTGCATATCCTTCTCTGATAGCTTTAATTCCTTAAAGAACTTATATGCTTCTTCGATGGAAAACTCAGATACTTGCCCGATATGCATAGAATCCACTTTTACGGCCATTGTTTCTTCTTTTAAACGATACCCCTTACAAGTAGGACAGTCATGCTCTGCCATATACTTTTCCATTTGTTCACGCGTGTAGTTGGAAGATGTATCTCTATAACGTCTTTCTATATTTGCAAGCACGCCTTCAAATTGAATTAGATTATCTCTCATTTGGCCGTATTCGTTTTGGTAACGGAAACGAATTTTGTCCTTACCCGAACCGTACATAATTTTGTTCCATTGATCAATTGGTAACTTTTCGACTGGTACATTCATTTTTATTTTGTAATGCTTGCACACTGCCTCTAGTAGCTTCGGATAATATTGAGAGCTAGTTGGCTGCCATGCGACAATGGCGCCTTCTTCTAAAGTTAAGCTTTTATCTGGAACGACTATATCCGGGTCAACCTCTAATTTGACACCTAATCCATCACAATCGTTACATGCCCCAAACGGACTGTTGAATGAAAACATTCTTGGCTCTAGCTCACCAATCGAAAAACCACAAATTGGACATGCATGATGCTCGCTAAACAGCAGCTCCTCTTGCTCCATTACATCTATTAAAACTCGTCCATCTCCAAGTCTCAATGCGGATTCTAAGGAATCGCTTATTCGTGCAGCTATCCCTTCTTTTATTACAATTCGATCGATAACTACTTCAATATTATGCTTCTTATTTTTGTCTAAAGTTATATCGTCATCTAAGTCTATTAAATCCCCATTAATGCGAACACGTACGTATCCTTGCTTTTTCATGTCCTCAAGCAATTTCACATGTGTCCCTTTGCGTCCAGAAACAATCGGGGCAAGAATTTGCATTTTTGTTCTTTCCGGATATTCAATGAGTCTATCAACCATTTGCTCGATTGTTTGGGAGGAAATCTCTATCCCATGTTTTGGACAAATCGGCTTACCGACACGAGCATATAGTAATCGCATATAATCGTAAATTTCCGTAACTGTTGCGACAGTAGATCTTGGATTCTTACTTGTTGTTTTTTGATCGATTGAAATAGCAGGAGACAGACCCTCTATAGAATCCACATCTGGCTTATCCATTTGGCCAAGAAATTGTCTTGCATAGGCTGATAAGGATTCGACATAACGTCTTTGCCCTTCCGCATAGATCGTATCAAAAGCTAATGATGACTTACCAGAACCAGATAAACCTGTCATGACGACAAGCTTATCTCTTGGTATTTTAATACTTATATCTTTTAAATTATTTGTTCGAGCACCTTGAATATTAATTTCTTGGTTTTTCACCAATCATCATCCTTCCAGCTTGAGCTCTAGAATTGCGTCACGTAATTCAGCAGCTCGTTCAAAGTTAAGCGCTTTTGCAGCATCTTTCATCTCTTTTTCGAGTTTGTCTAATAGTTTACCCTTTTCTTCCTTGGTTAAGACTTTTCCGCTAGTTAATTGCTGTACATAGCTTTCTTCGTCTTCTGCCACTTGAGAGGCTCGTATTACTTCTCTAATTTTCTTCTCAATCGTTTTAGGTGTGATGCCATGCTTTTCGTTATATTCCATTTGAATGGTACGACGACGCTGCGTTTCACTAATGGCCTTTGTCATAGAGTCTGTCATTTTATCGGCATACATAATAACTTCACCGTTAGAGTTTCGGGCAGCTCGCCCAATAGTTTGTATTAATGAACGCTCTGAACGCAGGAAGCCTTCTTTATCCGCATCCAAAATAGCGACCAGTGAAACCTCTGGTAAGTCTAATCCTTCTCGCAATAGGTTAATTCCTATCAGGACATCATACGTTCCTAAACGAAGCTCTCGAATAATCTCAATTCGCTCTAATGTTTTTATCTCTGAGTGCAGATATTGTACTTTTATACCTATTTCCTTTAAGTAATCCGTTAAATCCTCGGACATTTTCTTTGTTAAGGTTGTTATTAAGACTCGTTCATTCTTAGCAGATCGTTCATATATTTCATTTATTAAATCATCTATTTGTCCTTCAATCGGCTTCACTGTAATAATAGGATCTAATAATCCCGTAGGTCGGATAATCTGCTCGACCATTTCTGGTGTATGCTCTAATTCGTATGGTCCCGGAGTTGCGGATACATAAATAGCCTGGTTCACATGCCCCTCAAATTCCTGGAAAGTGAGCGGACGGTTATCTAATGCAGAAGGTAACCGGAAACCATGATTTACTAGCACAGATTTCCGCGCCTGGTCTCCATTAAACATTCCTCTAACCTGTGGTAATGAAACGTGGCTTTCATCTACTACCAGTAAGAAATCCTTCGGAAAATAATCTAATAATGTATAAGGGGTTGCTCCCGCTTCTCTTAACGTCAAGTGGCGCGAGTAGTTTTCGATCCCTGAACAGAAGCCCATTTCCTCCATCATTTCTAAATCATAATTCGTTCGCTGCTCGAGTCTTTGAGCTTCTAACAATTTATCCTCACTTCGAAGAATAGTAAGCTGCTCCTCTAGTTCCTGACGGATATTGTTTATCGCAATTTTCATCTTTTCTTCTCGTGTTACGAAGTGGGATGCTGGGAAAATAGCTACATGATCTCGTTCACCCAATATTTCTCCTGTTAACGCATCCACTTCTCGAATTCGATCTATTTCATCACCAAAAAATTCTACCCTTAGACATCTCTCATCACGAGAGGCAGGGAAAATTTCCACTACATCTCCACGAACTCGAAATGTTCCACGAGTAAAATTAATATCGTTTCGTTCATATTGCACATCCACTAGCTTTCTTAACAGTTGGTTTCGATCGATTTCCATGCCAACTCTTAGTGACACGACCATTTCTTTATATTCCTCTGGATTTCCGAGTCCATAAATACAGGAAACAGAAGCGATAATAATGACATCCTTACGTTCAAATAATGAAGAAGTAGCAGAATGTCGTAATTTATCAATTTCTTCATTAATGCTAGAATCTTTTTCTATATACGTATCCGTTTGTGGCACATATGCCTCTGGTTGAAAGTAGTCATAATAGCTGACAAAGTATTCTACTGCATTGTTAGGAAAGAATTCCTTGAACTCACTATATAGCTGCCCTGCAAGTGTCTTGTTATGGGCCATGACAAGGGTTGGTTTATTGATTTGTTGGATTACGTTTGAAATAGTAAAGGTTTTACCAGTACCTGTGGCCCCTAGTAATGTTTGATGCTTTTTGCCCTCATTTACTCCTTTTACTAGCTCTTTTATTGCTTCTATTTGATCCCCTGCTGGCTCATACGGAGATTGTAAATCAAAAATTTGTTCCATATGTATGCCTCCCGTATTCTTATTAAATTTAGTTTAACATAATCATTTTTCTAACACTATTAAAACGAACATACGTTTTTAAAATAAATTTTCAGAGTAGGTTCAACCTTTGTCGTATCAACGATTTAGTGGTAAAAATCTCTTCCTATCTATTACTACCCTCTTTTACAGAAAAAGCTACATTTTATCTTGCAAAAATATAAGAATGTTAGTTTTTTAACATTAAAAGAATAGACTTTTTATCAAAACTAAAAGCAGTTCAAATTTCAATCATTGTAAAATTTGAACTGCTTTATTTTTATATTTTCTTCATAGCCGTTGTTTTTACTAAGTTCGCCGCCTTAGCTCCGAACTACTGTTTTGAAAGACATTTACCCAAATTAAATGCAAAAAGTGAGATTGCATATCGCAATCTCACTTTTTGAGGGCATGATTAGTTTATCTCAGCCCCATCCTCAACATATATTAACTATTAATTCCTCACGAATTCCCGGCCCATTAGCAACTTAATTTTTCAGATGAAGTAACACGTTCGTGTACTCGTTAAATGCTTCTTTATCCTTGCGATCCAATGCCTCGTCAATTAAACCCATTAGCCGAAAACTTCTCTGCTCCCGGTGGACAACATTTAAAAACATATCAAGATAAATCTCGTTTAACAACTTTTCTGCAGAGCTTTCTTTCCCTGTTTGTCCCATTGCTTTCATAAAATCTGTATATGAATATTGTTTGTCCATTTCAATCACCCCGATGCCTTTTTTATATTATATAAAAGCTTAAGGCTAGTTGCAATCATTTTGAGAAAATTTAGATTATACAGTAAATAGAAGTATTTTTTAATTTTTAGATACATTAGCTTGATTTATTTCCAAAATTAACTATAATTTAAATTATAATATACTAAGGAGTGAAATTTTCTGACTAATAAAATTGAAAATAAATCCCATCTTATCTCCTTCGAGACCGCGTTACTTCAACCTTCTGTAGTAAATAACAAAGTTTACACGAAAGTTACTAATTTTTCTGGTGAAACCTCCATGGTAAGTAAAAAGCCATACGAAATCGTTCGTTATTCCTGCTCCTTCTACGGTTCTTCCTTTCAACACGCAGTAAACCTTTCCCGAGAAACGATTGGCAACTATTTTAAGCTACCAATCATACTAGCTCATGACTTTGGATCACCTTGTATATGGATTCCTGTTCTTTCTCCAAAATCAGATTTAAATATATGGTTTTCCTATCAGGCCATCGAAACTTTTTACCCAAATAAAAAGGGATCTACCGTTGTTCTTTCTAATGGGGATACCATTGATGTTCCTGTTTCGCCTAACACTATGAATCGTCAAGTGGCGTATGCCAACATATTAAGCACCCAATTCCTGAAACGAATGAGCCATCTTTTAAACAACGGATATGCCACCTCTAGACAAGCATCTATGCGTAAAAACATTCGCAACTGATTAGGTAATGGTTAAGTACATAGAAAGCAGTTCTTCTACGCGGTTACGAAGACGGACGTTCAGATAACGACGGTGCTCCTCGTACCCTCCATGAAAAAACACGTACTCTGTGAACATATCATCTCCTTCTCCTCTAATCACTTTCATACTATGCCTTCTCATGTAGACATGTGTGTCTTTTAGCTCTTTTTGAACTTGCTTTGCTGCTCCTTCTACGAGAGTCAAATAAGGTCTGTTTAATTTGAATGGGGCTTTTTCAATAATGGTTCGATCCTTTTCCAAGATGGTAAATACCATGGGAAGATAAATCATTTTTTCGAAATATGGAATTGCCTCTTCTGGTATTAAGGGCATCTTCATTCACCTTTCTTTTAAAAGAACATTTGTTCTTATATTTTACAACTTTTAAAAGAAAATGCAATGGAAAGAAAAGAACTTCAATCAAAAAACTGCCAATCCGAAGAATGGCAGTTACATTATTGAGACACTATGTCAGTTGCCCACTTACGAGCTTCCTTATAAAAATTATTAAGACTTGGAAAATCAATTTCTAGATTATTAGCTCCTTCGAGCATATCGTTCCAACGAACCTCATCATAGGCAATGGTTAAATCTAAGAAAGGCTTCATCTCTGTGCTGGACCCAACCAAAGTAGCCGCTACATCATCAGAAAGAGGTAACTCTTTAACTAGCTGATCCATCTTCTTATGTAAGATGGTGTCCATTAGAGAGAACATGCCTACTAATAAATATTCAGAGGAATTTGTCAGGTTTTTCTGTTTAGCAAGTAGCTCACAAAATTTAGCTCTAAATAAGGATGCTTCTACAATAGCTAGTCCATCCCCTTTGTAGTTTTGATGTACCTCTCGCAGTAACAAGACATGAAGCCAATGATTAATCTCCTCCAGCCCTAACATTAAAACACCCTGTTTAATCGAGCGAACCTTGGAACGTGGTCGAGCAACTGGAGAATTGACCATTTTTAACACTTTAAAGGTCAAGGAAACGTCTCTCTCTATTTCTAACGCAATTTCATCCATAGAAGCTTCTTCCTTGCGTAAAAGATTGATCAGTCTAATGTATTGCACTACGTTAGCAGGTATATCAGTGGCCTTGATAATTTCAGGCTTAGCAAAGAAGTAGCCTTGGAACAATTTATAGCCAGCAGATTTAGCTTCGTAAAAATCTTCTCGTGTTTCAACCTTTTCAGCTAGCAGTACAATGTTGGGATAGTTGGTTTGGACAATTTTCTCGACCGATTTTCTCTCTTCCACTGTAGTGGCAAGAAAATCTATCTTAATAAAGCTAACTAAGCTAAACAGTTCATCATAATAGTCAACATTTTGTTTTAAAACAAAATCATCCAATGCAAGAAGAAAGCCCATTGCTTTTATTTGTCTAATTTGTTTAATAAGACGGGGAGTTATCGTAATATTTTCTAGTATCTCTACTACTATCCT
Source organism: Psychrobacillus sp. BL-248-WT-3 (assembly GCF_012843435.1). Classification (GTDB taxonomy): domain Bacteria; phylum Bacillota; class Bacilli; order Bacillales_A; family Planococcaceae; genus Psychrobacillus. The sequence goes on from NZ_JABAFC010000013.1 coordinate 45,155, forward strand.
GTTAGATGGGAACTTTCTTAGTACCGCTTTATCCAGAAGGTTTTCAGTGAAATTAATAAAGCATAGCTTATCGCCTGCAATTTCATTTATTCCTATGGTCAGAAATGAATGTGTCAGCACATCAATCGTTGCCATATCCGCATCCACGTCAGGGAAAGAATTGTCTTCATTATTCCTATAAAGCAATTCATATCCATATAATGACTCGTTCATATTAAAAATTGGCTGCCTTGCAATAAAAATCTCCATTTAATTTCCTCATGTTCTTAAGAAATGTAATTGATACTATTGTATCAAAGATAAGGATGAAAAACGACCTATTTTTTCCTTTGATGACAGGATTATCATAAAATGATATGTTTAATAGTGAAGAATTTTAGCGTATTAGGGGGAGATGTAATGGAAACTATTACTTATGAACAACAGGGGAATATTGGAATTGTCACATTAAACCGACCTACAGCTTTGAACGCTTTCAACTATGAAATGTTATGTGAATTAGGAGAAATTGCAGAATCGATCCGTATCAATCCGGACATTAGAGTAGTAATCTTTACTGGATCTGGTGAAAAATCGTTTAGTGTTGGAGCAGATTTGAAAGAACGCCGAACGTTAACTGAACAAAGAGTTAAACGTAATATATATAAAATAGGTGAAGTATTCTCTTTAGTCGAAAGCTTACCTCAGCCAACGATTGCCATGTTAAATGGTTATGCGTTTGGCGGAGGGACAGAGCTAGCGCTTGCATGTGATTTCCGTATTGCAGCAGACGATATACAATTGGGACTAACTGAAACAAGCCTCGCAATTATCCCGGGCGCAGGAGGTACACAACGTTTACCTCGCCTCATTGGGGAATCCAAAGCTTTAGAGTTAATCTTAACTGCTAAACGATTGACGGCTCATGAAGCCTTTACGTATGGACTTTTAACTAAAATTGCGAGTCGAGAAACATTAAAGCAAGAAACGGAAAGCTTCGCAGCACGTATGTTAGCGAACGGACCAATTGCACTTCAACAAGCCAAGTTTGCTGTCAAACAAGGGATGAATGTGGACTTGCAAACTGGATTGCAAATTGAACGTAAGGCGTATGAAATTACGATTCCGACAGAGGATCGAGTAGAAGCCTTGAATGCATTTAGTGAAAAAAGAAAACCTGTTTTTAAGGGGAAATAATTTCAAAAGGAGGATGTTGTGAATAGTTCACGACCATCCTCCTTTTTAACCTTAGCTATGTTAATGCTAAAGGTGACTTATAATACACATAAACATGAGCTAGGATATTTTCTCCTCGCTCATTTTACTTTGATATTATTTTTGGCTTACGTACCTCGTTCGTGTACTCATTCCGCAATCGAGCGCTATTACCGAACGCTCATTAAATAGTTTTACTTGAAATGATGAAAGATTGCATTCTTTGGCATAAAATTTTTAAACATTATAATTTCTTTTTCAGAAGGATTTTCTATATTAATTTCAGAGCCCCAATGTGATGATTCAAAGAAACAATTACCATTATATTTCAAAAAAAGTGAAAACCATTTTATTTCTCCATTCTGACTTAAACTCTCTTGTAAAATGAAATTAATTATTTTTTTGTTTATATCCCCTTGAAAACAGACCATTTTCATAGGGTGCAAATCAATTTTTTCAAGATTAGTTTTCAAACTTAATTCTTCAATTGTTTCAACTTCTTCATTCCACACATGGAATTCTATAAAATTTGCAGATGTTATGAAATAATCAATTAAAGAAAACCAGTAATTATAACTTTGGAAATCAACATTACTTTCTGTTAAATTAATGTTGATAAATAAATTATTCTTCATCCAATCCCACCCCATTTACTAATGTCTACATAAGTAAAACATCTTTCTTCAACTATCCTGTGGCGCTACTATCCTGTTTTCTGATCCATCTAGAATTCTTTTTATATTTTGTCGATGAAGAATGATGATCGATACGCTTATTAATAGAGAAAGTCCTATGATAACTTTATCTTCAAATATTAGACTGTAAACAAATAAAGCTATACAAGCTAACATTGAACTTAGTGATACATACTTTGTTAATACCAAAGTTAGCACAAACACAAGAAAACCAACAAAAACACCTAAAGGGGTCAAAAATAAAAAAACTCCAGTTGCTGTCGCAACAGCTTTTCCACCTTTAAAACTAGCAAACACAGAAAATACGTGACCTAATATAGCTAATAAGCCACATACAATTGGATTAATAGTAGAACTTAGTATTAGGGGAAGAAAACAAGCAAGTGTGCCTTTTAATATATCAGCAATTGCAACAATTACTCCTGCTTTAATGCCTAAAACTCTGTAAGCATTAGTTGCACCAAGATTACCACTACCATAATCACGAATATCTTTCTTATATAATATTTTACCGACGATTAAAGCAAATGAAATGGAACCGATTAAATAACTTAAAATCAGAGTTAAAATGTTCAAAGTAATGTTATCTCCCCACTCAGTTTGTTATTTAAGTATTTCTCTTTGTTGTATACTTTTTCCTTCAAACCTTTCGGCTATGTTAATGCTAAAGGTGGACTTAAAATACATATAAAATGAGCTGGATATTTTCCAAGTTCATTTTTATTTGGTTCTTTTATCTTACTAAAGTCCATATTACGGAATATAGATAATTGGAAACAAATTAACTATTTTATGCCATTTGAAATATGTTCAGTTAATAATTTCCCCCTTGTTCTTGGCTAAATTTTTGCGCCATTCACTTAGCTCCGTTGTTGTCAGTTTCGCCCACTCAGTTTCTTCGCCAATAATTCTTAAAGGTTCTTGAGAACGATAAGATCGTGTTAAGTTACCCGGGAACTTTTTGTCAGTAACATTTGGGTCGTTTTCAAATTGACCTGTTGGTTCTATTTTATAAACCCGTTCTCTTCCTTCTCCTTTTGCTAATGCTGCTGCAAGTCCTGCACCATTGGCATTAGCAGTGAAATAAATGTGGTTCATTTTAAGCCCAGGTTTGTAATTTGAATCTCCACCCGCTATCAGCAAATCACCAACCTGTAAATCTGCCTTTGTCCCATGATAAAATGGTCCTTCATCAGAAGGTGTACCGTTAGATGAGTTTGACAATTCATAATTTCTTTTTGCATTATCAAAATCACACAACTCCTCATAGCATTTGGCAATGTTTAAATATAACGTTGAATATGCACTCTTAACATTATCATCATTTATATTTAGTGCACACTGTAAAGAGGTTTCCATCCATTTCAATTTCCCTGTAATACTCTTTTGTTTACGAGCCAAATGATATGCTGCAATAAACCTTTCATAGTCGTCATTTGCTTCGTGCCATGCTTGATGAAACATGGTGATTGCACCTTCAACATTTCCCCCATCTTCCATGTTCATTCCATTCATACAGAGTTTAATAACGACGTTATTTTGATCAAATTTTATACTCATCTAATCTTACCTCCCAATTAATGAAATAACATTTTTGAAATACATTTCTCCAAAACTCTTATTTAAACGACCATATCTTCTTATTAAAAAACAACTTAATTTCCTTTGAACCTGTGTCTTGATTCGTCGCTGTTCTTAGACTTATTTCTATTTCATTTTTACTGTAATTAACCAATATATTTTGAAATTCAGAATCGTGTAAGTGAGTGTCTTTTAATTTTCCGTAATTATTTATTGAAATAAATAGCCACTTTAAATCCCTTTCTTATAACATTCTCATATAAAAATATAGTACTTTTACCAAATTTTCTTATTCAACTAAACTAAACCGTTAGTTCAATAAGAAAAAAGGGTACCTATTACTTTTAAATTGTCTCAAACCATTCTATTGCATAACCAATACGATCTTCAACGAATTTATTTGTAACAAAATCAGCACCATTTTTCATTTTTTTGTTTGCGTCCCCCCTCGTTTTACCGATTACTACTAGCAACTTGATTTAAACAGACATAAAGTTCTCTCAATCTTACAACAACTGTAAGAGTAATTTGCAGTTTTTTTGTAGTAAGGTATTGCTAGGAATGAAAATGGGAGGCTATACAGATGAATGCTTCGAATAAATTACTTGAAGTGAAAGCAATACGAAAAGTTTTTGGTGAGGGGCAAAATGAAACAATGGCATTAAAAGGCGTAACTTTTGATGTTTTACCAGGGGAATTTCTTGGCATTATGGGTGCGAGCGGTTCAGGCAAGACGACGCTACTAAATGTAATCGCCACAATGCAAAAGCCAACATCAGGGCAAATATTGCTAGACGGGCAAAATATTTCGTCGTTCAAAGGATCACAACTCGCAGCATATAGAGGCAATCAAATCGGATATTTATTTCAGCAATTTGAACTGATTGATAATTTAACGGCGAAAGAAAATATCATGTTGCCGTTAGCAATTCATGGAATTAATATAAAGGCACAAGAACAAGAGTTGCTGCAATTAGCAAAAATATTCGATATAGAAGAACTGCTAAATAAATTTCCGTCACAATTATCTGGAGGGCAAGTGCAACGGATTGCAGCAGCGAGAGCGCTAATTTCAAATCCTAGCATTGTGTTAGCGGATGAGCCGACTGGTGCGTTAGATACTAAAAACGCCAAGATTTTAATGAAGAAGCTGTCTGATCATAATCAAAAACAGGCATCTACTATTTTAATGGTGACGCATGATGCGAATGCGGCTAGCTACTGCTCAAGAATTTTGTTCATCCAAGACGGTGTCATTTTCCATGAACTACGTAGAAATGTACCGGGAGAATCTCAGGAGACATTTTATGAGCGAATCGTTATGGTGATGGCGCAACTTGCTGGAGGTAGTAGTAATGTTCTTTGAATTTGTGAAGCGTAATAGCCGCAAAATCCGGAAGGAAAACGGTGTGTATTTTGCATCGCTTGTCGTGTCAATTGTGGCGTTTTATGTGATTTTGTCACTAGGTGAGCAAGATGTCATGTTATATTTGAAGACGATTGAAAGCGATGCAGTCGAGCGATTGTTGTTATTAATTCCAGTGCTTTATGCAGTTTCATTATTGTTCGTATTCTTCCTCGTGTATTTTGCAAATCGCTACCAGCTTCAGCGTCGCAGTCATGAGTTCGGTTTGTATTTAATGATGGGGATGAAGCAAAGTAAGCTGTTTCTCATGATTACGGGCGAAACGATTTGGAACGGGATTGTGGCCCTGAGTATTGGTTTGCCGATTTCATTGTTTTTAACAGAGCTGATCAATTTAGCGACATCACGTTTAGTTGGCATGGGGATTATAGGTCATGCGTTCCGTATTTCATGGACAGGTATTGGCTTGACGATCTGTGGTTTCTTCCTTGTGCAACTGCTAGCGATGCTTATTTTAAGCTTTACAATGAGTCGAAAAGAGCCGATTGAATTACTTCATGAGGATAAGGAAAAGTCACAAACTACAATGACGCCTAAATGGGGAGCCGTGAGCTTACTATCTGGAGCGGCTTTATTATTCGGGACGATTTTTTTAAGCATCGCTTATGGTATGGCGATTTTATATTTACGAAATTTTGATTACCGCGTATTTGCATTGATTTTGTTTGTTGGTGTGTGTGGGACATTTATTTTATTTCGTGGCTTAGGAAGTATGATTGGTGTTTATGTGAAGCGAAAAGGAAGTTCTTCGACAGGTTTATCGATATTTTCGGCGAGACAGCTACAAGAAAATGTATTGCATCAATGGAGTTCACTCGCTATATCATCCTTACTGATTCTAATGGCGATGGTCTGCTTCGCTTTTGGTACATCGACAGCGTTAATGAATAGCGCTGTAGCTAATCGAACTGTTGATTATACGTTTAATGGTAATGAAGATGAAATTAACCCTTTGATTAAATCCGATGAGCTAGCACCTTATGTTGATAGTTATTATGGGATGGAGTTACATAATTTCTACACACCTGCAGATGAATCAGTATTAAATTATTATTTTGCATGGACGGGCTTAATAGAAACAGTATCGAGTCAAGCTGATTCAGAGCCAAAAGAGATTTTATTAAACAACTTATCGATGCAGCACACGCCGTATTTTATTTCATTATCGAGCTATAACACGATGCTTGAGACAGCTGGAAAGAATCCAATTCAGTTAGCTGATAATGAAGTGGCCATGTATACAAGTGACGATACAGGAGCGCCATATGATATATTAAAAGACACATTGAAAAAAAATCCAACAGTCGAAATTGCGGAAAATGAATACACATTATTGCCGACGTTATTTTCGGATCAAATTGTGGCAGATCGAGCTATTACGTTAATGTATTCGTTGATTGTACCTGATGCATTATATGAGCAATATTTTGACGCTGAGGAAACTTGGCTTTGGAATATGACGTTAAAAGACGAGTTCATTGAAGAAAAAGGGCTTATGCAGGCGATGCTTGAAGTCGATCAAGTACTTAATTCGACAGGCTTGCAATATGAGAGCTATCTTGCGAGCATGGGTAGACAGTTATTTTATACGGTAGCAAGCAGTTATACAACGTTTTATTTAGGCGTGATGTTTTTAATTATTGCTAATACTGTACTAGGTCTAAACTTTTTAATGCAGCAAATAAGCACGCGTAGTCGCTATCAAACATTAGCAATGCTCGGTGCAGATGTGGAATCAATTTGTAAATCTGCTCGCAAGCAAATTTGGTTATACTTCATCTTAGCTATTTCGGTCGCGTTGGTTAGTGGAATTTTTGGCATTTGGTCTTTATTAAAAGCAATGCCGGCTACTATTTTCAGTCTTCAAAATGGAATTATTATTGGTTTAGTAGTGCTATTATTTATTGTAATTGAAGTTGGCTATATTCGAATGATTCAACGAAAAAGTGATGAGGAAATCAGGAAGTTAAAAGAAATTGAGTAGAGGTGATGGTATGGCGAATATTGTCATTGTAGAGGATGACATTTTCCTCCGCGAAGAATTACAAAATATTTTACAAAAGGAGGGGTACTTTGTAGTAAGTATCTCTTCTTTTAATACACCTGTTGAAGATATCATCGCTGCCAAACCGGGGTTAGTATTGTTAGATTTAAATTTACCTAACTTATCAGGTTTTCAAATTTGTCGTACTTTGAAAATGAAAGGAATTGGTCCGATTCTAATTTTAACTGCTCGCAATCAGATACGAGATGAGTTGCATGCATTAGAGTTAGGAGCCGATGACTTTTTAACGAAGCCATGTCATCCGAAACGTCTCATTGCAAGAGTACAAAAGTTACAACAACTATATGCCAAAATGCCGATGCTTTTAAATTGGGGGAAATTCCAATTAGATGTGAAAACGAATGAATTATATATTGGTCACAATTCACTTTCATTATCTGAAAATGAAAGTGCCATTATGAAGCTTTTAATACAATATGCACCGGCTGTTGTGGAAAAGGAGCAACTTTTCCATGAATTGTGGGGAAGTAGTGAATTTGTGGACGAAAATATACTACAAGTAAACATGACCAGACTTCGTAAAACATTAGATAAAGTAGGCGTAGGCGTATCATCTCAGATTAAAACGGTCAGAGGCGTTGGCTATCAATTGATAGAGGGTGAGTCCCCATGAGGCAACTAAATTGGCTCCCTAGTTTACATCAATCGCGGCAATGGATTTTGCTTCTATGTGTAAATAGCGGTTTTTTTATTTTTTTAGCATGGGTTGCATATCCAGAGTCATTTAAATTATTAATATTGACGATGCTCATTTTTACTTTTGTAACCATTTTGATTGGTGTGCTTTTTACATGGAAAAAACAACGAAAGCAAAGAAACACATTCTATAAATTTTTAAGAGAGCCTTCCGCTGAGCATGAGGCTAAGTTGCTACAAGTTTTAGGTGACATACATAAGGAACCACTGCATGATTTGGCTAATCAATTACGTCATCTATCTGATGACTTACAAGATGCAAAGTACCAGTCAAAAGAATATGAAACCTTTATCGAAAGCTGGGTGCATGAAATTAAAACACCACTTTCGTTACTTCTTTTTGTCTTACAAAATCGTCAAGATGAAATGTCCCCGTTGGTTTATCAACGGCTAAATCATGCAAATATAACGATTCATGATCACGTAGAACGCATATTATTTTATGCAAAGCTACAAGCTGCACATGTTGACTATAGCTTGAAAAAGGTCTCTATTGTGGAATGCTTTGAAGATGTATTACTAGAGCTACAATCGTTATTGGAAGAGCAGCATGTACTTGTTCATAGAGAGATAAAGGACATACCCGTTGTATCTGATGAAAGAGTGCTTCATTTTATTTTGATCCAATTACTTGTAAATGCAATTAAATATCGAAACGTAAATAGTGAAAGTTTCATTTGGATAGAAACAGGTTTTGACCATACAAAAGACAGCTATTATGTTAAAGTAGCTGACAATGGACTAGGCGTCTTACAATCAGATTTACCATTTATATTTGATAAAGGTTTTACAGGAGATGCTAGTAATCAAAAGCGGTCTACAGGGTTGGGATTGTTTTTAGTGAAAAAATTATGTGACAATCTGCAGATTGAAATTGAGGTTAAGTCAGAACACAAACGTGGTTTTACCATTCAGCTGCTTTTTCCGAAGGTTTAAAGGTTTTTCTGAAATCTTAATGAATGAGTAAGCAATGTCACCAAACCCTAGTTTAGAAATCTTTTATAAAAGTTCCCTTAACGCTACCTTAACTTTTAATACCTCACTTAATTAGCAATAATAAAAACAACCAAGGAAACTCATTCCTTGGCTGTTTCATAAAGCATTTTAACAAACTCATAGCTTCCACCATTAGTAGTCTGATTAAAAGTTTCTAGCTCTTTAAAGCCTAGCTGTTTATACAACGCTATAGCTCGTTTGTTAAAGGTAGCTACGGATAAAGTAATGGCTGCCGGTTTGAACATACTTTGAGCAAACTGTAAGCCTGCCTTCAAGAAATCGATTCCTTTACCCTTACCCGTTAAATTTGGCTGCATTCCCAGTCCAATATCCATTACACTTGAGGGGCTACGAAAGTAAAACTAAAGAAGCCTATCAGCTTCTCCCTCTCCATAACGACGTAGTATTCGTCCTTACGACATACCGGGTCTAAAAATTCCTCCAGGTCCTCCTTGTCTGCCTCCATATTATAAAAGGAATAAGGCTCCTCATAGTGCCAGTTATAAGCAATGTCCTCTGCCTGCTCCTGAGTCATCGGTTGAAGTATATAGCTCAAGCGCTTCCTCTCCTTTTCTCCAGTCTAAAAGAGTAAATAAGAAGATTTAATATACTCAACAGGGTAATAGCAAAAAACATATACAAAGAAGCTGGGTCGCCTGATAAATTAAGCTCATCTACAATAATTCCTTCCAAAAATAAAAGTTGAGCACAAACTACAATAGAAATAATAGAGACAATAGAAATGGTGAAGGCTGTTATCCATTTTGGAATTTTAAAGAGCACTACCGCTATAAGTAAAATTACAGCTAAAACTAGAAACGTTATAAAGACTGGTCTCATTAATGTGAACGTACTAAAAGCTTCAATACTGTACATTTGATCCCTCCAATAGAAAAAAAGTAAGGAAAAATAATAGAATGAATAGAATTACTGCACCCAGTACTTTTTGATTGTGATAATTTTTACCATCTTTTAATTTTTGGAGCAGCGTAATTATATTTAAAAATAACAGCACTCCAAGTGTGGGAATGATTAAAAGCCATATCATTTTTCTTTCCCCTCTTGTATTAACTTACTTACAAGCTCTTCCCTTCTCAAGTCCTTTCCCATAATGACATATGGTCCATCATTTGCAGAAGGAAAGAAATTTTCTTTTACCACTACCCATCCTGATTTTACATATAAAGCTTGAGCTGCTAAATTACTAGCCTTGGTTGTTAATACAGACGTCTTCATCGAGCAATTGTTCACTAATTTTTCTAATAATCTTTTACCTAATCCATTCCCACGATAAGAGGGGTGAACTAATAGCTCTACAAATTCAAAGCAATCTGTTAACCATTCGTTTGCTTCTTCCACGGTTAGTTCCTGCTCCAGAAGTCCTCGGTAATACTGTCCATCCTCTGATTTATAACCATAGGCAAATCCAATGCATTCGTTGGTATCGGAATATGCTACAATTCCAAGAAAACCATCATAATTGGCATGCTTTTGTATTCTTTCGAAGAAGTCATCCTCTTCTTTTTGCCATACTGCTTGATAAAGCATAGCCATTTCTTCTGCTACATGGACGCTATGATCAAATTGCTTAATAATAATCATTCACTTACCCCTCCTGTAAACTTTTCATTACACTATCTCCAAAGGACCTTATGTCCGCAAGAAAATCATGGTTCTCTGGTGACCCATAGCTATTGACCATCCGAACTGCCACGATTTCGTGTTCTGGTATGACTAGCACGGCAACACCTGTGAATCCTAAAATTTGATACGAGCCACGCGGAACTAATACCCCAAGCTCCGTTTTACTTGCCGGTAAATCCTTTACAAACCAAAGGAAACCATGCTGAGGCAAATCCTTATCAATTGTACTCGGACTTATAAGAGACGTAGATAGCTGAATAACTTCTTTTGGTATTACCTGCTTGTTATCTATGTATCCCCGCTTTAAATGAAGGTAACCCCAATAGGCTAAATCTCTTGCAGAAGTGAACATATTAATTTGATCACCCTTTGTACTGTTTGTTGGTATTTGTTTTGGTTGGCCGGACGGATCAATGACCTCTGCAAGCTTAGGTTGAATTTCTGTGTACCAGTCACTCTCATTCAAGCTGAGTGGTCGAAATACTTTTTCTTTTAGTAACTCTGCTACTGTTTGGCCTGTTGTAACCTTTACTATTTGAGTAAGCAGGTTTATATTAACTTGTCTATAGGCCCAGCTCTCCCCTGGTAAAAACTCTCGAATAACTTTACCTTCTAGCTCCGTTAACCCATGCGTATGTGTCAATAAATGTCTAATTGTAGTTCCACGAAAAACTTCTTCCTCCAAATCCGCAATATATTTTGTCACTTCACCATCTATCGAATCGATATAACCATGATGCACCGCATATGCGACTGCAAATCCTATATAGCTTTTGCGAACAGATGCCACGTGAAACTGGGTATCCTCCTGTACTTCTCTAGCTTCTGGTCTGCTAGATTGAGTGCCCCAATATCTTTCTGCCACAATCTCATCTTTATGAATGACTATAACTGCCGCTCCAGTTGCATAGACAGAGTTATATGTATTTTTTACATGATCAATTACTGGATTAAATCTAGCCTGTATATTTTTATTCAGTTGCATTTTTTCACCCTCATTTCTTGAGCCTATTTTTTCTCCTCCCTAATTTATTCTTTGTCACTTACATAAAGTCCTTTATGGTAATCTTATAAGGAGGTGAGATAATGAAAAATAAACCAATTTATGTAGAGACTAGTATCTCTAGCGATATGGAAAAGGTATGGGAGGCATCTCAAAATCCCCAGCTACATGAACAATGGGATTTACGTTTTTCTTCTATCACCTATTTACCCAAAAAAGAAGATGAAGCCCAGCTATTTGAATATAAAACGAATATAGGATTTGGATTTAGTATTGCAGGTTGGGGGAAAAGTGTCGGTACCTTTCATGCGAAGGACAACTCTAGAACATCCTCACTGCATTTCGGTACTGCCCAAAAGATTTCTCCTATAAAAGAAGGCAAGGGATATTGGAAGTATGAGCCTGAGCAAAATGGCGTTAAATTTTTTACGCAGTATGATTACGATGTTCGTTTTGGAACACTTGGAAAAATGATAGATCGCGTCCTATTTCGCCCGATAATGGGATGGGCCACTGCTCTTAGCTTTGATGTATTTAAGAGGTGGCTTGAAAAGGGAGATACTCCCTCTAGTCAGTATGTACGATTCTTCAGTCACTGGCTTATTACCATTCTGTTCTTTTTTGTTTGGGTGTATCACGGCCTCGTTCCAAAATTACTATTGATGCATCCCGAGGAAGTATCAATGACCCAAGGCATGCTCCCCTTAACGGTGAACGAAGCTCAAAATATCGTATCAACAGCAGGCGTTATTGAAATAGTATTTGGTATTCTGTGGGTACTTTATAGTAATAAGCGAAGATTACTGAAAATCCAAGTCGTTGTTTTTCCATTACTTACACTCTCCACTTTAATAGGAGACGCCACCGTATTTGGTGATCCATTTAACCCCCTTACATTTAACTTAACGCTGTTTGTTCTATCCGTTATCGGATTGCTGGTTAGTAAAGACATTCCAACTGCCAAAAGCTGTAAGCGTTCAAGATAAGGAGTTTTTCATATGTCTATTTATAAAGAAATGCTTGGAGAACAATTCGAGCGACTGCAGCCAAAGCTCAAGCGGCGGTATACTATTTCTTCTGAAAAGGCCTTCCAGGCAACAGGAGTCATGACAAAAATAACTAGTGGTCCGAAATGGTTGTCACCTTTCTTTCGTATAGCCACTCGTTGGAAGTTTTTATTTCCTGAGCAAGGAGAGAATGTACCATTTCAAATCGTAAACAAAGGGAAGCTTGGTCCAAATGGAGAGCAACAGGTCCACTGGGAGAGAACGTTCTTCTTCCCAAACCAAACAAGGCATTTCAATGCGCTGATGAGCTTAGAGAAGAGTAAGCGTGCAGTAAGGGACTATCTTGGGGAGCCGAGCTTGTTCTATTCTGAGCTCGTATTCATTGTCACAGAGGAAGGACATCTTCAAATTGAATCTAGTAAACAGCGTCTTGTATTAGGCAAGCTGGAAATACCCTTACCAAGGCTTTTAAAAGGAAATGTTCTTGTTAAAGAGTGTTATGTAGAAAAGAAAGACGTATTTTCTATTCATGTGTTAATTACTAATCCTTTACTTGGTACATTATTCGAGTATAAAGGGGTGTTTCAAACAGATGACCTATAAAGGAATTGCAATCTCCCACACTATTTTATTTCTCATAGTTGCTGCTTTTAGCGTAGAGCCCTGGTATTTTCTTATGCTATCCGTAGCTCAGATATTATTTGTTCCACTCGTCTTAAAATTAGTTTTGAAAGATGATCATCTGATTTATTACTTTGTCATTCCAGCTGTGATAGCTGTTTCTATTTTACAGATTACCGAAGATTCAAGGATTGATTCCTTGCTCGCACTTATCTATCTACTTTTTACTTTTATCGTTGCCATGGTTGGATTTAAACGTTTTATTAACAGAGGCTTCACCAATATAGAAGAGTTTGCGATTGATATGGGGATGATGTATTTATTCATCGGAGGACTTTGGTTTGTTGCTTCTGTTCTTGAAATAGATACAGGATTTACTCCTATTTTAACGTGGCTGACAGGAATTCACTTTCATTATTCTTCCTTTTTATTGCCTGTTTTTATAGGTTTTTTAGGGCGAGTTTATAAACCTGCCAGCTACCCTTGGCTGACAGCTATCATTTTAATATCTCCTTTAGTCGTTGCAATCGGAATCACTTTTTCTACACTTTTAGAATTTATATCTGTTCTTTTATACATGATCGGCATATATGGCTTTATCGTTTTAGCTATTAAGGTAACCTATAAAAACGGCTATCAGAAAAGCCTGATTGTTACTTCCTTTGGAGCTCTAGGTGTAACGATCCTGTTCTCCCTTTTGTATGCAACAGGGAATGCGTTTGGTATTTTTGGCGTAACGATAGATTTCATGCTTAAGTTTCATGGATTCTTTAATTGCCTAATATTTGCGTTCGTCGGTATTGTCGGCTGGTCCATTTGGACACCACCGGCACGTTATAAAAAGTTGCAGTTTCCTATTAGCAAGATCACAGGTAAAGGAACTGTTGGTGAGAAAATTTTAGATGACTATCACATAAATAAAACCTATATGGGCTTAGTCGATGATATGAGCATTTTTGTAGATAAAGAGTCACTCCCTCCTATGATTAGTAATTTTTATGAGCAAACAATGCATTACCGGCTATTTTCTACTGTTCATTGGCATGCTTGGTTCAAGCCTTTTGCCGCTTTATATAGATTGTTTAGTTCCAGGCTGCAGCAGCTAAATCTACCATTTACCTCTAGGGAGATGGAAATGACTGGAGATATAGTAGCTATCGAGGATGGACGTACCAATACAAGAGCTTGGATACGAAAAATTGAAACAAGCACCATCTTTATTGCACTATATTCCATACATACTCGAGACGAGAAAACCTTTATGAATATCTCCCTCCCTTTACCATGGTCGTCTATGGTTGGCATATTAGCATTACAAGAGCAAGATGGAAAGCTGCTCTTAACTAGCAAAAGTGCCTTAGCGTCTGATGCTGGAATTTACTTGGCCTTTAGAGGAACCATCTTTAAACTTCCTTTGGAGGAGCAATTTCTTTTAGAGGAAGAAAATAAAATTCTAACTGCCAAACATGAGATGCGTATTTTCTCCATTCCTTTTTTAACGATTAATTATAGGATTTTATTAAAGTAGCTTAAAAACAAAAAAGAATCCAGGAAGTCATGGGTTCTTTTTTATCTGTTAGGTGTTATTATAACGAAGATAAAAGTAAACTTTACACGGAGAAATGATCGTGTAACTATACCTCTAACCATTCGGTTATAAACTCTTCATGTTCTTCTCCGAAATGTTCAATGAAATATTCAGCAAAATCTTTACTGCTTACATTTTTAAACCTATATTTTTCTATATAAAGGGATAAGAATTGTAACGCTTCCTCCCCGCCGCCATTTTTTTCAAAGAAGTCCCTAAGAAGCAAGGGGACTCGACCATAGACTGTCGGTACGTATTCCCCTTTCTCAAATTGGTCCAAGGAGAGATTGACAATTTTACTGGTTGATTGTCTCTCTGCCATTCTAATAGGGTGTTCATATCCGTATTTCGGATCTCCATACTTCTCGGTCAAGTAAATCGAGGAAACAAAATTCGCAAGACCTTCGTCTAGCCATCCCTCATTAAAGGGATCATTTTGAACTAGATAATAAAACCATTGGTGGGCAATCTCGTGGACAATGACATGTTCCATGGTGGATGAAACTTCAACCACATTTGGATATTCCATATGCTTGTGATTGCCAATAACATCTAACTCCTTAAAAGGGTTGTCTCCCAGTTTTTCTTCGAAATAACGAAATGCATCCAATGATACTTGCAGAGTTTTATCCATATTGTTAGATTCATTAACTGGCAAGAAGACTCTGATGGATGTATCATTTATTTTAGTAGTTTCAGATGTCCATTTATCCGGTTTGAGCAAGGCAAGATAAAAATCTTTCACTTGTTTGGCATGGATTATACCTGATGACATGGACTCTACCTTTCCTTCTAGGCCTGAGCTTGCGATGAAGAAGTCTTGTGGGAGGTTAAATGCCACTTCATAGTCCCCGTAATCTGTATGATAGGATTCTCCTTCTGGATTAAAATCGTGGATGTTCCATCCTCCATCGTAATAGCCTAACATCGGGTACCATTGAGCTAAATAATAGCCTCCTTCGTCTTTCCTTAGCCGGACTCCTTCTTCTGAAACTTGAAGTGAATACTCAATCTTAATCTTTTTGGTTTCGCCAGGTTCCACTTTTTCTTTAAGTTTTAGCAGTAACTCATTGTCACGTAGCTCATAGGGTATATCTTCCCCATCACTGATAGATTTAATTTGTAAATTAGTTGCATCCGAAATGTATTCGGGCTTATTTTCTTCCGTCAAAGCGTTTGGTATAAAGTAGAACCCTACATCTTTCCAGCTTTCAGTGGAAAGATTCTGGACATTTACTTCCGCGTTAATGTGGAAGGTATTTAATTCGTCTAACTTTAGGTCAATCTTGTATTTCCCTCTGGCACCTGAAGTTGCAGAGAGTTGTTTGGAAGGAACCAAAGATGATTCTTTTTCTGATTTTATATTCGATTTCTGCCTTAGCTTTTCAGTGGTGAAATCTCCTACTTGTTCACTTTCAATATTGACTGCCACTATATAGAGTAGCGTAAGTGATACACCTATAGCTCCCATATATTTTAAAAGACGTTTTGGTGATAATCTTCTACGTGTATTCTTGTCTTTTATGGCTAAGGAGAGCGAACGATTGGTAACCACTAAAAGGAATACGAAAAAGTAGAGTAAAAAAACAGAGAAGATGCTGCCGAACAAGGATAAAGTCAATTGTAAGCCCAGCAAATATTGAACCATCAAGCTAATAACCAAACTTATTAGCAAGGTAGCTCCTGACCATTTACTGATCTCTTTTAATAGATGACTTAAGATCCTCTTCTTCGTCCATCCAATAATTTTGTACATAGAGAATTCCTCTCTACGGACAAAAAGCAGCGCCTGAAAACTTTCACTCAAACTGACAATAGATAATAGGATGGTCGCAATTATAGTGAACAATTGGAACATCAATGTTTCTTCTAATAAAAATTGACCAAGGAAAGTTTCTCTTGAAGATACAAAGACACTTGTAATACTGCTTAATTGTATTGACAACAATACTGTCGAAAGGATTAGGATGATAACTATAGGGTAAATGATAGACCAGTAGTATGAGGTCGATGTCATTCGTTTATGAGTTGTTCTTGCTTCCCTTATTGGAATACGATTTAAAACTAAATAAATAAGTAATACTCCAAATATTAAAATAGTAGTAGAGATGATGTATGCACTTTTTTCCAAAGAAAAAATCTCGATGACCGGAATACTTAAAAGATAGGCAATAAAGAGAAGAATATATTGTTCCACCCTGTTTCGAAATGTTATTTTGTTATCTTGCCAACCTATAATTGTTAGCAGTTCATTTTCCTGTTCTAGCATATTTCTTTCAAAAACTAAACGAGTCATTAACCAAATCCCAGCAAAAGACAGGAATAGAACCGTGGTAACAAGGGTCATATAATCCCAATTATTCACCAAAGCCTGTGCCACCCCTAAAGTGGTCCAAGGGGATTGTACTAAGCCAATTCCCTCTACATCTAATTCGACCATCTTAAGGGAAGAACCAGCAACTATATCCACTTCATATCCTTTTTGAAGCAACCGTGTTGCCACCTTCTCAATCTTTTCAACTGCTTCTTGGTTATATGTGGCTAAATTAGACACTCGAACGCGGATGGCATCAATTGGTTTTGGACCTTTTATAAGCTCTGCAGATTCGACAGATATTAATCCACCTGCTGGCTGGGCAATGAAACTACCTGGTACGTGGTGGGTAGAATTATCTTACCTTCCTTAGTCGTAACTTCGTTGGTTGAGTATATTCCTAATGGGCTAGAATTAAGTTTGTTATGGACAGCCTCTTTTGCCGAGTAACTTCCTATTTGATTCATAAAGTAAGGGAAGTCATGAGTTTCAAAAAGTGTGTGTCCCCGTGTCTCTATTTCTTTATAAGAGGGAGGTTCTCCACCCTCAACCATTTTGACTGATAATCTCTCGCCAACCGATTGATATTTTAATTTTTCTGCTGTAAAGTACTGCATTGTATAAATGTACCCGATAACTGGATTGATAGGGTCCGTCAACTGAAATTTCTCATCTATTCTAAGTGCAGTTCCATTGAATGGGTTAAGATAAGGATTCAAGTCAAATTCGTAAGTTTGTGTAGAAAGCGGTTCTTCTTTCGCTACTTCCCCAAGCACGGATTGTACTTTTTTCATTTCTGCTTGTAAAATCCATTCATCATCTGTAGATAGCCCTAGTTTTTTCTGAACTTCATTAAAATCTAAGTCATGTTTTGCCACGTCCATTTTTAAGGATATTGGAATATTAATATCTTTTCTTTGAATTACTTTAATAATAGGGATGTCGCCATATAATGATTTAAGATGTTCAAGTTCTTCTTTATCAAAATTCTTATTTAAATCGGATAAATCAATACCGGTCATTTTTTGTTCGCTTTCAACGTCAATGGCGGCTACCATATAATAAGTAGGTGGCATCATTACTTCCATAGAAGCACTTGCCGCCGAACTTCCTGGAGATTCCATATCTACAAGGTACTGAACTAATCCTGGTTTTGATTCCTTAAAATACATAAGATTCTTTGGAGGTCCAAGTGAGTATTCCTTTAATCCATCCGACGTGAAAAATTCCCACGTGAACTCTGTAGAATCTTTTAACTCAGGTAGTTCTACCGAAAAGTTCTTTCCAGTCAAGTAACCAATAGAAGCTACCGGAGCAGCGATCTCGATGTCTGCATCCTTTTGGATATCTTTCCAGTCAGCAATCGAGATTCCTCCTTTACTATCTCCTATATAGTTCTCTTCCACCATCCCTAGTTCTTTTTCTATTTGAGTTCGAGAAGAATTAGGGCGTACTAATATGTCGTACGATCCCCTTCCATGCTTCTCGATGGAATTATCAACGGCTAAGCTAGCAATTTTAATATTTTGCAATCCAGCGGGAACCATGACGAAAATACAAATTAAAGCACTAATCAACACAATTGAGACAAACTTTCTACGCAATAGCCTTTTTATTGCTAAATTAATCATTGCGCTGCCTCTCTTTTTTCTAAATTACCGTTATGCAATCGATAGATTTCATCCCCGCAACTAGCGACTTCTTCATCATGGGTCACCATTACGATGGTTAGACCAGCATCTTTCAACTCAGTTAAAATCTTTAGGATGTTGTCACGGTTGTCCATATCCAGATTCCCGGTCGGTTCATCTCCGATTAAAACTTTTGGATTGGCAATTAAGGCCCTAGCAATTGCAACTCTTTGCTTTTCTCCACCTGATAACCTGTCCGGTAATCGGTTATAATAGCTCTTAGGAATTCCTACCTTGTGTAAGAGTGCTTCCGCCCTTTTACATAGAGAGTCTTTGGGCTCATCATATAGCAAGGGCAACATGACATTATCTAGTATTGAATAATAAGGTAATAGTTTGAAATCTTGAAATATAAAACCTATATGGGAACGTCGATAATCACTACGTTGCTGGGCGGTCAACCTATAGATATTGATATCTCCAAAGAGAATGTCGCCATCATCTGGAATAAGTAGTCCTGATATACAGTTTAGAAAGGTTGTCTTCCCTGAACCTGAAGGACCTACAATAGTTACCCAATGGCCTGTTTGAACATATAAAGACAAGTCGGTCAGTAACTTTTTTTGCTCTTTAGAATGTACAAATGATTTCTTTAGATTACGGATATCAATCAATTTACTCCCTCCTTTTTAGAAATGATTAGTAAATGTTATACTTGTCACTATCTTTAGTTGTGTTAATCTAGAATTTTTAATTTATATCCCCCTATAAATTACATAAAATTACATAAACTACACTTGACAGCTTAAATTAATGTATGAATTTATGACTTTTATCTAAAATTTGTTATATCTTGTTTAAATATAAACTACTAAAAATTAATATTTTTAAAGTATTCCTAAAAGAATATTCTTTGAATTAATTGCAAAAAAGAATTGATTTTAGCGTTTCTAGAGGACGCTTTCCTTTATTTTTATCATTAAGTAATTCATTCATCACAAATAATCCGTTTGAAGAATTAGAGGATTATGGTAAATTTTTCTTTGTAATATTATTTTCTTTATTAATGGTGGCTATAGTTAGTACAGTATCATTATTTAATTCGAAGTAACTCTAAGGGGATATAAAATTGGATCAAATGATAAAAAAAGCACTTGAACCTTACTCATTAGGAAACGAATCATTATTCATTGAAAAAGAATTACATAAAGACAGCTGGAATAGTGACCTACATTACAAAATAGTTGCTGATGGAAAACCATTTTCTGCAAGATTCATTAAGAATGATCGTTCCCCAAACAAGATTTTTGGAGAAATTTCAAATGATACTTTACTTGAACAAACAAAGTTTTGTCGATTCCTTATAAATAATCAAATTCCGTTTATGCGTTTGCTACCCGCTTCAGAAGATTTACCGTTTACTACAATAACATGGGAATATGAAACCTATCGTTTTATACTTTTTGAATGGATTGAAGGTCAACATTTAACTCATTGTAATGAGTACATTGCAGAGGAATTTGGCAAAATGGCAAGAAAGATTCACGATATTTCGAGTTTATATAAAAGTTCTGTCTTCCAGAAACATTCTCAACTTGTTGGTTACTCCCGATTTGTTGAAAATCTTCGAAATAAACTTAAAGAATCTTACATTTCATTAGACAGTTTAAAAATGATAGATGAATATCTTGAAATAACCGAATATCATATAGAAAATGCAAGTACGAAGCATTACAACTTCATAATACAATCAGATTTAAATCCACTTAATATTATCTGGGATGATAAACATGAAAGAATAAAAGGAATTGTTGACTTTGAATCAATTGGCTACAGCGATAGGATTGAGGGTTTAGCTTGGCTAATCAAATGGTATTCCCGAACAAATGGAATATCTTCAACTGAAATGTCTCCAATTGTCGCTAATGCTTTTATTAATGGTTACAAAATAAATGATTTTCTTTGTGAAAATGATATTAACCGTCTTTCCTCACTTATATGGTTATCTGGTTGCACAAATTGGAACTTCGTAAGAAATACAATTAAAAATTTAGAAACTAATAATGAAGAAATATTAAAACAACACTTAGACTCTTATAAACAACGTGGTGAAAAATTATTGAAATTAATTCCTCAATCTTAGGGTCCTTGTTCAACTATCCGATAACTTTTCTACATACATATACTAAGTTATCACTTTCGGAATCAAGCGGTGTGCCCTTCCAATCTTTATAGACATTTACAATTTCCAGGTTATGTTCTTTTAATAACCTCTCCATCTCTAAGGGATAGGTATATCGTAAGCTTATATTAGTTACCTTTTCATCTATTATTTTTGCACTATGATCTTTATATTTTCGAATGGTTGTGTAATGTTGGATTTGTTTTAACGAATCGTATCTACTAATCGTGTAGACATCTACCTCGTATTCTCCATCCATATAAGTTTTCCAATACTCCTCTGTTGCCGGTTGAAGAAGCTCCTCGGCAGAAGGAAATCTAGTATCACATATAAAAATTCCGTTCTTATGTAAATGTCGTTGAATAGAGGATAGTAGTTGATTTTGTGCTTCGTTTGTATGGAAATGCTGTATGGAATTGCCCACCATATAAATAAACGGACTCAACACGCAAGCGTGAAAATTTGTACAATCCTGCTTCAGCCACTCTATATCCAGTTCAAGCTTTCTTGCTTTTAAAGCTGCTTGCTCTAGCATTCCTTCATGAATATCAATACCTATCAAACTGTGGCCTTCTTTAGCCAATGGCAGCGTCAGCCTCCCAGTTCCACATGCTAAGTCTATAATCGGACCATTTACTTTCCCTGCCCATTCTAGTAATAATGGAAGTTCCCCTACGTAATGATTATTTTCCTGGTCATAGGCTGCCGGATCATCATATTCCTCTAAATTGTCTAATGACGTGCTATTTGTCATACCAGTTCTCCTTCCCCTTGATGTAGCCAATGCTCTACCATGTTTAAATAATCAGGATTGTTTAATGCGATGATTGTCTCAAGTTCCCCATGCTTTTCAATTTCCTCTTGCACAAATAGTTCTCCAAGGAAATAGCCAAATCTACTGTAGCCGAAGGCATTTACTCCATTAATAGAAAACCAATCACGAGATAATTCGTTTCCAGACAGTTTTAAATAGTCCTCTATAAATGCCTTTTTTATTTCTTTGACGTGCTGTTGAGCAAAATTGAGCCATTCTGCGCCTTCATCATCGTAAGTAAAATAAACGGATTTCTTTAAATGAGGAACAATTCTTTCAGATAGGTACGTTGCAATTCCTTCCCTATATAACCAGTTGAATGGATGAGTCCATTGTGCAGTCGTCCAATCCATTCCGGCCCTGTCTGTTAAAATATTTTGCGCTGCATGACCAAACTCATGAGCAACGATTACCCTCAAATGATTTGGATCAGGCGAAAGCTTCTCTAACGCAAAGGTGATATTAGGAATTATTTGTTGGTACGTATATGCATTTGAACCATATCCTCCAACGATTAAATTGACTTGTATCGGAAAAGAAACATCGTATAATCGTTTATATTCGTGCACTACTTCTTGAATAATAGGTGTTATATTTTCATGTACTTGCTTAATATCAAGGAAGCTATCAGGGTATTTCTCAAGTGACTGGTTATGCCGTTCCTCGGTGTCTTTGCAATGACGAGAAAAATATTCTGTAAAAATTTCTGGGTATTTTTCATAATAGCTTCTTAAAAAGCTAATGGATGGGTCATAGTTATTTAGAAAAAAAGGTACAGTATCATTCATTTTCACCGATTGTTTCCCCCCTTCTCATTTGGAACATTTAATAATTAATGTAGTCGGTATAAGTTGTGCTTTTTCAAAGGAGTACCATCTATTTACATGGCGCTCTAGATCCTTTTCTTCCATGTAGACCTCTTCTACAACCTCTTCAATTTTAAATCCAGCCTTTATAAGTCTATTAATATAGGTGCTAACTTTAAATTGCTGCATAATTGCTTGGGTATCCCAAAAATCATGGTCATACGGCCCTTCCTCTTGATAGGATTTGTTAAAGAGATACTTCCCTTCCTCAAGCTTCACTCTGCTGTGTAGAGGATGCTCCCAACTGAAGACAAAAATTCCACCAGCTTTTAAATAAGAATAGATATTGGCTAATGTTTTATCTAAATCGGTCGTCCATCCAAGTGCAAAAATCGAATAAACTATATCAAAATAGTTTAATGGCAATCCAGGATTAGTTTCCATAGGCGCTTGAAATAGTTTTACGGAAGATCCATAATCCTTCAATAAGTCTTTTGCAGCAGATAGCTGATTGTCTGATAAGTCAATTCCCCAAAGCTCTTCTGCTCCTCTATTCGCCATATATTGTAGGGAATGGCCACTGCCACAGCCGATATCAAGAACTTTCAAATCCTTTACTTCCCCTAGTAAATTTAAATGCTCCTCGCGAGGTGCCATTGGTCCATACTCTGGAAGAGGATTTCTTCCATAAAATCGATCTGCTGACTTTTCCCAGCTTGTTTTGTTAATTTCTAATGTCTTAATATTCATCATGTTCCTCCCTTTTTAAAAAAATTGAATTTATATTCAATCATCCTCTAAAAATTGATTTCCGCTCATATCTCGGACGCTTTTTCGCGGGGGGAGTGACCTGTCGCTTCAATCAATAAGTAGAAAATGTTGTGTTTAATTATGTAAATTAAATCAACTATTTAAATAGTGCATTACATCCTCTAAATAACATTCAAGTGGTTGGCTAGAATCAATAAGTAAATATTTATGGTTAGGTGGTTTTTGACTGCCATTAACTGTTTTGAGAAATTCTTTCTCTGAGGATACTCGCTCAATTTGACTTATCATTCTTTCTCTATTCTTAAGCCTTTTATTTATTTCTTTGATATCAGTGATGTAACATTCAACATATTTGTAATTCACTTTATATCTTTCTGCAAGCTTTGTTCCATTCGAAATCATTTCTTCATACAAACAGGGACAGTCATATATAACCTTATGTCCAACGGATAAGTAGAACTCGATGAGGGCCCAATCTATATCATATGTAATAGGTCCTTCCTTTTCTACCTTCACTTGATGCTTATGTGTTGAACTTAAGAACGCTGATTTTACGATATCATGATCAACTATAACGGCTCCTGTAATCTGTGCAATTTGTTTAGCAAGTGTGGATTTACCTGAACCAGGGAATCCTGACATTTGAAGAAAAAACATCCTCCCACCCTTTCCAGTAATTTCTTTATTCTATATTCGCTAATTCCTTCTCAATATCCTTTTCAAAACAAAAAACCTGACGCACGTCGGAACGTTACGCCAGGATTTTGTGTGTCCTAAAAATTAGTTCTTCTTTTTCTTAGAAGTTTTTTTGTAATAATTTGTAGGAGAGTTTGTTGTAGAATTATTAGACGAAGAATTAGTTTGTGGATCTGCCACAATAATTTCCTCTTCTTCTGCAAATTCTGTTTCGTAGCTTAGATTTCTGTAGTTTTGACTTTTCCCATCGCTAGTAGAAGTACTGCTTTGTTCGTCCTCTTGAGCAAACAGTAGTGGTATACAAGCAATTCCGCTTAAACCAACAAGTGCATACACAACACGAGCAAAGGCAGAAGTTTGTCCACCAAAAATAGATGCAACTAAGTCAAATTCAAAAAATCCGATTAAACCCCAGTTTAATGCACCAATGATAACTAATACTAAAGCAATCCGAGATAGTACTGACACGGACCAACACCTCCTTCATTTTATATAGGTGAAGCTAGGTAATAAGGATGGAAGGAATGTTTCCTTCCACCTGAATCTTTAGCGACGATGCTCAACTAAATCGATTGCTCCTAGCACGATATGTGCTAAGCCAAAGCCAATAATTGAACTCGTGATTAATGGTGAAATGCTTCTATTGTTCCTAAGCGCAACTCCAGTTGTAGTTACAGCTGTCCCTAAAACTGTTGGTATTAACCCTTCGCGAATACTCTCCATTAAAAACACTCCTCTCATTAATTGCTATGATTCCTTCCTATCTTTTGCAATAACCATCTGATTATACTGCTCAGTAAATAGTACAAGTGCTTGAAAATATACTTGTTTTTAACAACTTTTAGCAGTTAAAGAAATAATTATATGATATAATCAACCAAAATTATTTTTTAAGGCTAATACATTTACATTAAGAGGCTAATTACTCGTCTACAGTGGTATACTTGGCAATCTTTAATCAAATATATATAAGGTTGGATATTGAAGAAAAAGTTATTTTGATGAAAAAGAAGGTGAGAACATGTATGGAATTATTGCGCTATTTGATGATGAGTTAAATAAAAAGATCTTAAAGCTATGGCAGGAGTTAAAGAATGAATCTATTTCAACCTATGCTTTTGAAATAAGGAATCGAAAGCCGCATTTGACTATTGCTAGTTATAGCGAGTTAGATAAGGATTCTTTTTTAGAAAGCTTGGATAGCTATTTAGAGGATAAAAATAGTATGGAACTTTTATTTCCTTCCATTGGATCATTTATAGGGTCTGGCACACTTTTTTTCGCACCAGTCATTACAGAGGAACTATTTAGCTTTCATGAAGATTATCATACACATTTTAAGGATTTCCATGACTCACAATCGTTGTATAATCCTGGACAGTGGATTCCACACTGTACTATAGCTAATCGTTTATCCAAGCAAAAATTATTAGAAGCTTTCCTTTTTTGCACCTCGCAAAACCTGACTATGATAGGGCAGATTCAAGAAATTGCAGTAATCGATGCATCTTCCAAGACAGAAGCACCAATCATTTTTTCCAAAAGACTTCAACCAATATAAATACCGCTGAGAATACAAATCCCAGCGGTACTTATTATTCATCTATGCTCTTTGGTTCATTCTGAATTAATTCATTATCCACATAAACTTTTCTACTTTGAAGGGCTATAGAAACTCCTTCTCGTTCTAAAATTTCCATAATACCAAAGTTAATATCCTCTTTCACTTTTAAAAACTCTGCCCACACAGTGGTGTTCGTAAAGAAATATAAGAAAATGTCATAGCCATTTTCTTTAAATGCATCAAATTTCACAAAAATTGTTTCAGGATGGACACCTGTATGCTTGCTCACTAGCTGTTCAATTTCTTTTACTACAAGCTCTAATTTTTCCTTCGGCGTCTCTTGAGATACCCTTAGATTAAAGTTAATTTGCCTTTTCCCCATTTTACTCCAGTTGGTAATTGGTCCATTGGCAATCATGGCATTAGGAACAGTAACAATAGCTTGTGAAAAGGTACGAATTTTTGTACTACGAAAAGTAATTTCTTCAATCGTCCCCTCTACATCAGGAGTCAATATCCAGTCACCAATTCTAAAAGGCTTTTCTGTAATAATAACAAAGCCTCCTAATAGATGAGAAAGAGCATCCTTTGCAGCAAAGGCGATTGCTACTCCACCTAAGCCTAGTCCCGCAACAAATCCACTCACGTTATAACCAAATTCCTCAGCAACTACGCTAATACTTATGACAACAATAATAACTCGCAATGCCTTTGAAAGAAAAGGAATGAGTATATCATCAATATCCAAATTATATCTGTTTCTCATTTTAGTGAAGAAAGTAGAGGAATCAGAGGACATATTGTATAATCCCCAGCTGATCAGAATAATATAGGAGACTCTTATAAGCACCAGGAATAATTTATTTGTTTCATCAAAATGTGGAAAGAAGCTAGCCGCCACATAAATTCCGACTATGATAAACATCCATTGAATAGGCTTTTCGAAGGACCGAAAAAGGTGAGTCAATGCATCGGTCGGTGTTTTATCACTTAGCTTGATCAATAGGTTAAATACATATTTCGAGAAAATTTTCCTCAAAATAAGGAAAACTAACAGTATGGCAATGGAAATACCAAGGTTCTTCCAAAAGACATACGACATAAAGATAGACAAATCCATAAAAAATACCTCCTAGCAAAATCAACACATATCATACCACAGAATTTTACTATCCTTTAATGATTTGCTGTCGTGGTTGTACATTGTATAAAGGTTTGCCTTTTACTAAGAAAGTTAAACTTTGATATTTTGAAAGAAAATGAACTTGTAAAGGATAAGCTTAAGCCATGATTGTAGTAAGACGCACATGTGGATAAAGAAACTTTTTTTAAAAATTCCAATAATGTTATAATTTTGGTACAAATGGAGGTTTTAAATATGATAACCAAAATATTTGAATGGATTGGATTTATTATCGTCGGGGTTTCCATCTATGCTAATGCTATTATTCGTGCCGATGGTATTACGTCCGGAGCAGGTATCAATTTAAGCATCATCGGGATGATTACTGGTGTGATTCTTACTCTTACCTTTTTCTTAATGAGGAAATTAAAGGTAACACAGAATATCTAATTACACGAGATGGGCAACCATTAAAGAGTCTGTATCTATGATACAGACCCTTATACTTTAGCAACATTCTTTTGTGCTGCTGCTTCTAATTAACTTGTGACAATATTGCTTTTGATGGCGTTTGATATTTCACATAGCCGCTAATGTTAGTTATAAAGAGGTCTCCACCCACACCATACTGCCCTCCATACTTGCTATCATATCTGTAGACTCGATATACTTCCCCTGGATTTAATATCCGTTGAAAGACGAGCTTGTCCCCTTCACGCTTCCAAAGGTTGATTTTTTTTGTAATTGTAACAAGTCCAATTTGCCCTTTCTTTAACTGCAAGCCTTTCCAAAAAACAGGTTTTTTAGGTATTATCTCTTCTTCCTTTATAGGTAAAATAGTTACAATACTTGCTTCCTTGCTTTTGTTTTTAGATTTATCCTCAGCAATGGCCGTAAATGTATCTCCTACACTCGGGGCTGAGATTGAGAGCTTGAAAATACCATTTTGATCAGCGAGAGTGTCTCCAATATTCCTAGACATTCGTTTGATTGTTACTTTTGCATGGGCTTCTGTTTTACCACTAATTTGCAATGACTCACTTGTCACATTGTCCAATATCGGCATAGCTGGTGGCGTTACATCTTGTACAGTCGTACTCAGATTAGTGCTCTCTCGTCCTTCTTCATTTTTGGAGTATATAATAATAGAAATACCCTCCTGAAGCTTCCCGGTGTAAACTTTAAAAGTCCCTTTGTCGCTGACTTTTTGGGTGAGTTCCTTAAATGACTCAGCTTCTCTTGAAGTAATATAGACAGTGGTATGGGGATCTGCAGTACCTGTAATGTACTCTGTTTGATCAGTAACACTTTCTATATCCGGTAAGGTTGGCTTTTCTGTTTTATAAATTGGCATAGTAATTACATTGCTCTTTACTCCCAGTTTGGACTCTGACCAAACCTGTAATTCCTTCAGGCCCTTAAGATTTGGAAGAGTAAACGTTAACCACCCCGAAGGTACAACCTCTGCAATTACCTTTCCATTACTCGCTATTACCACTTTATCTTCACCGTATGTATATACTTTCATCTTGTTTGTTTGCAGTGTAATATCCCCATCAATACTAGGGTCGTATGGTTTATAATGTTTGTTTAAAACAGTTAACAAAGTTGAATGGGTAAAATAAGGATCCGTTGCACCCTTAATAGAGTATGTAACGGTTGTACTCCCTGCTTTTTTTGCTAAAATATTTCCCTTTTTCGTTAATTCTGCTACCTCAGGGTCTGAAAAAGTTACCGTCAAACTACTTGTCTTAATCTCATCTCGCCAATATTCATCACTAATCGAAACCTTTGATAAAATCGGCCCATCATATACATCGCCAATAGACATTTCTATTGGTTTTAGTTTACTTAACTCAAATTGAAAATATCCTATAAATTTTTTAGGATTTTGTTCATCAAAAACATCAATTAAATTATATCCCGAAAACAAGGATTGCAATACTGGTAGCTTGGTCATTTCACTAATTGAATGAATATAGTTGGATTCCGCATAAATTGTCTCCAATGAAGGAAAAAGACTGGCATGCTCTCCTAGTATATTAATGTCAAAAATTATATTACCATCTATATCTAAATCTTTTAAGTATTGATAAGGTCGTTCTGTTTGTACTAGAGGTGATAAATCAGCAATCTCGTTTCCTCTCAGATTTAGTTTTTCAATCGATGGAAATAGAACCGAAAGCTTCTCGGCCCCTTCAATCGAAGAAAGTTCATTTTGACTGATGTCTAAATTTTTCAGGTACACCATGGGTTCCTTGATCGCACTTAACAAGGAACTAGCATCCCTGTTTGATATCTTTAACTCCTCTAATCGTGACATATTATTAAGATAATCATAATTGGCTTCAATATTAAATAATCGAAGTGTCTTAAGCTCTGTTAACTTTTTCAAGTCATCTCCATTAATGATTTTAGGTTCATCACGAAAAGCAACGAGAGTTAATACCTCTAAATTAGACAGAGACTGTAAGAAACGAGAGTCCCCATTAAAGTCCACAAATAATTTTTTCAACTGCGGTACATTTGTTAATGCCCCATAATCAGGAATTGAGACGTCATCTAAAGCCAATGACGTAAGCTGTTTCATCCTCTCAATTCCAGCCAGTGAAGTAACTTGACTTCCACTTAGTTGGAGCGTTTGTAGGTTTTTTAATAAAGAAATGGACTGTATCGGTTCATTATTAGTAGAGTTAATCACTAATTCCTTTAAGTTCGGCAGAGTTGCTAATGGAGAGAAATCATTTGAGTATGTACTATATAATTTTAAACTCTCTAGACTTTTGATATTGGCTAGTGGTGTAAGGTCAGCAATGCTTTGCCCACTTGCATGAGTGTTTTCAATATTTAACTGTTTAATATGTAAACCTTCCAGTCCCTCCAGACCTTTAAGAGTCCTGACCTCCCCAGCATATCCGTTCCCAAGTGTTAAGATTCCATTGTTGTTCTCTAAACACGTGGAAATACGATCGATGGTTGTATTCTCGTGAAATTGACTGTCGCATAAGTTAACATAAGTAGCTAACTTTTCTTGTAGTAGAGGATCCTCTAGTTGTATAACTTTGTTTCCATTTAAATCAGAAGCATATACTGGTGAATGTAAACCCAGTAAAAATAATGCAAAAAAAGTGGTTAAGATAGTATGCTTCATGTTAGAGTTCCTCCAAAATTTTATATATTCTCCTTATTATCTTAGAATAATATAAAAATAGATATAGTTTAAATTAGTTCTTAAGCACTGAATTAAATTTTAAAATTTCATTAAACACTCTATCTCCAATTTCTGAATTTTGTTACAATATTGTCATTCCAATGTTAATATTTATTTATATAGGAGGAAGTTATACTTGATGGAGAAAAGTGAAAAAGAAATTCTATTGCTAAATAGCAACAAAGCCTTTGAATATTTGCTTAAAATAATTGAATCTATACCGAGTAGAAAAAGGGGTACCTCTATTGAGACAAATGAAAGAGATAAGAACTTTCGTGATGTGTTAATGCATCTTTACGAATGGCATGTAATGCTGGAGAGATGGTATAGAGAAGGTCTGGATGGAGACATTCCTTTCATGCCAGCACCCGGTTATAAATGGAATACTATCAAGCTACTAAATCTGCAAATTTGGGAAAACTATCAAGAAGTAACGTTAGCTCAGGCTATAAAAAAGGTGAGGTTAAGTCACAAAAGAATAATGGATTTAATTGAATCACATACCAATGAAGAAATTATGACGAAAAGATATTATAAATGGACGAAAACAAGTAACTTACACAGCTATTTTGCAGCTAATACTTCCAATCATTACAGCTGGGCAATTAAAAAATGTGAAACTATTGGAATGTCTATAGCCTGCTCATAAAGAAAGGTGAATTCAAATGAATTTAAAGCATTTTCTTTCTAGCGTTTCAATACCGTTTTCTATTATTCTATTTTTATTTATTGATGAATATATATACGACTTGCCTACTTTAATGGGAGCCTTATTGGGAGCCCTCTTTGTCGCTGTAGCTATTACAGTTATTCAATCTATATCTTTACTAGACAGAGAACTAAATAAATTTACCTATGGAACTTTATGGATAGTAACTTTGGTTTGTATACTAGGTTCATTTTATCTCTTTGATTTGTAATAATAGTATCGCTGTATGCCGTGATGTAACTTCCGTTTTTTTTCATCCCCAAAATAAAAAAGAAGGCAGTGAAACTATCACTCCATCTTTTTTATATTGCTTAATGATTAACTATCTCAAGTACTTCTTCATGTATAATCACTGCATAGTTGTATATACGCTCATTGATCTGTTCTTCTAAATTTCTATATTCTTCATCCGCTCTCTCAATTACAAATAGGTACTCTGCTTCTAGTTTTTCAAAATCAGGATCATCAAAATCACTATTTTCTATGGTTAAGTATCTCTTCAACATTTCTTCTAAATAGACCTTTTCGATTTTTGCATAATCCCCCGCACCAATCAGCTCCAGCATTTTAGTCAGTCGACTTACGTATTTTTGGATACCCAATCCTTGCATTGTTTCTGATAACCAATTGAGCAAGGCTTCATGGCCTCCACTTTCCATTTCACAAAAGTAACTAAATAAAATAAATATGTCATCCTTTTTTTTATTTTCTGTAGGAAAAGCATAGTTTCCATAAGCAGCAGATAAAACAGCATTCCAAATATCATCATTCGTTTGTAACTCACTTCGATTTACTTTCATTTCTCAATCCCCTGACTGCAGTTCTAGCTAACCTATACTTTTATATCGATTTTATCTATATTTCGAATAGCAAGATATGCAATAACTAAACCGATTAATGCCAGTGACAAAGGTATAACAAATATATCATTCAATGAAAATCCACCATTATTACTGGTAACTAGAACTACAATTAGAATAGATGTAATAATTGTAGTAGGTATGGAATATTTCTTCATACCAAAGTAAAGAGGAATTAGCGACATACCAGAAGCTGCAACTGCATACATCAATACACTAACACCATGTTCTTGAAGAAGCGAAGCCGTTAGCGTATCAGGAATTAGCTGATAGTTTACACTAACGAGACAGTAGACTGACGTAATAAATAGATTCGAAATAATGATCCATGTAAAAGTAAAAATAAATACAATAGCAAGCTTTGCCATAATTATTTTTTTCCTACTAATTGGATACATAAATAACGTTGTAATTGTTTTATTTTTGAATTCTCCTATGATTAACTTCGCTATTAATGTGGCAGCGAAGATGATAAAGGTTCCCCTCACAAATGAATCGATAACCGTTAAGACCTCCTGGTAATTTACAAAGTCCTGGTCACCTTCTACTTTAGATATATACGCTATTAGAAATATAAACCCGAGAATAACAAAATTAGCAATTACAGCGTTAACCGAATAGGAGCCCAGTTTAAACTTTTTCATCTCTAGCTTCATTAGCTTAAACATTTACAACACCCCCATTGACTAGCTTTAAGAAGTATTCCTCTAATGTACTTGTCTTTTTACTAATGGCCTCTATTTCAATATCGTGTTCATACAAAACCTTGGAAATCATTTGTGGTGTGAGCGTTGAATCGTATATACGAATACAATGATCGTCTACTAATTTAAAGTTAACTAAAAGTAACTTCTCACTTAACAGGAAGGAAGTTTTCTGTATGTCTTGAACAATCAGCTCGATGTAGTCGGTTTGACTACGAGTTAATTGTGCAAGTGAAATTTCTTGAATGAGTTTCCCGTTGTTGATGACTCCAATTGTATCCGCTAATTGCTCTATCTCTCCTAAAATATGGCTTGAAACAATAATGGTAATGCCATATTCCTTAGAAAGCATTCGAAATAAATCTCTCATTTCCTTTATACCTTGAGGGTCTAGCCCGTTTATTGGTTCATCTAGAATAAGCAATTCCGGCTTTGTGATAATTGCACGTGCAATACCAAGCCTTTGCTTCATCCCCAGAGAAAATTCTTTTACTCGCTTGTCTCCTGTGTTCACTAGACTAACCATATCTAATACTTGCTCTATTTCTTTTTGGTTATAATAACCCATGTAATCGCAATGAAGCTGAAGTGTTTCGCGTGCAGTCAGCTTATCATAAAAAATTGGATATTCAATTATTGATCCAATTCTTTTTAAGACCTCGAATGATTGATCGGTTAGCCTTTCGCCAAATATTTCTATTTCACCATTTGTCGGTTTTATAAGATTGGTTATCATTTTCATGACCGTTGTTTTACCTGCTCCATTAGGACCTAAAAACCCGTAAATTTCTCCCTTTTGAACATTCATATTAACAGAAGAAACGACTTCCTTACCTTCGAATACTTTTGTCAGATGATTTGTTTTCAATATATATGACATTGAATCCTCTCCCTCTTCGTTCTATTCTTAGTATAGAAAACGAACCTCTCTTTTTTATTACTTCCATCTTACGAATTTCTTAAGTTATGCTTTAACATTAAAAAGTAATTCGCTTCAGGGTTGCAGTAAAAATCGTCTTTTCATGAGGGATGCTTGATAGATGAATAGAGCCTCCCATTATTTCAAGAAGCCGCTTTGTAATTGTTAGGCCTAATCCACTGCCTTGGAAATGTTTATTCCTAGAATCGTCCATCGTATATGTTCTTTCAAAAACCCGATCGATATGATACTCTTCGATTCCTTTTCCCTTATCCCAAATATCCATATAAATATAGGACTCATCGTATCTCAACGCTAACCCGATGTTTTTACCGTCTGCGCCATAGGTTAATGCATTGGATAATAGATTGTTTAGAACCCTATCTATTGCCTCCTCATTACCAAATGCATATAAATTGTTTTCTGGTATCTCAATTTCAACATGCATGTTCTTTGCTGTTATCAGATCATAGAAGGATAAAATGTTCTTACGACATATTTCATTTATGTTTACCTTTGACAATGGGTATTGTTGGTCCCCTGCTTCTATTTTCGCCAAGTCAAAAAAGGTATGGATAATTTTAAGTACTTCATTTGTTTTAGTATGTAGTTTAACAACGAGCTGTTGCCGTTCTTCCTCCTGTAGGGAAGGCGCAATTTCTAGCATTTCAATATAGCCTAAAATGACAGTTAATGGCGTTTTCAAATCGTGTGAAACATTGGAAAGCATTTTTCGCATGGACTCTTCTAGCCTTGTATGAGTAGCAAGTATTTTTTGTTTTTCATCTAATAACTCATTAATTGTATTCAATAGTTGCCGGAGCTCATCATGCTCGGTATGTGCTAAAACTTTTTCTCCTGAATTCTCCTGGATGATGCTATGAAGCTTTTGGTGCATATAGGCAATTCTAGAGGTGAGATTTCTTTTTTCTTTGTACTGGAAACCAATGAAGGCCAACAATAAAATAATAGTGAAACATAAAAGGAGTACCATATTAAAAACCTTCCAGCTTATAGCCAATTCCCCACAAGGTTTTGATATACCTCGGGTTTGATGGCTCTTCTTCTATCTTCTCTCTAAGCCTTCTCATGTGCACATTAATGATATTCTCATCCCCGTAGTATTCATCCTCCCAAACCAACTGATAAATCTGCTGTTTAGTAAATACACGGTTTTGATTGGAAGCAAATAGTTTTAAGATAGCAAACTCTTTCGCAGTAAGCTTTATGTGTTCCTTTCCCTTCGTAACCATAAAGTTAGTAACATCTATCTTCAAATCCCCTATTTCAATTACATCCTCGTTTACTTGCTGCTCCCGTGAATATTGTGTTGCTCTTCTTATCGCAGCCTTTACTCTTGCAGATAGCTCGAGTAATGAAAAAGGCTTGGCAAGATAATCATCAGCCCCTAAGCCCAGTCCTAATGCCTTATCCAAATCGCTATCCTTTGCCGACATAATTAATATAGGCACAGCACTAGTTTCTCGAATGATCCTCAAAACTTCTAAGCCATCTAGCTTTGGCATCATAATATCTAAAATGATCAAGTCAAAGGCAGAGGATTGATTTTGCTTAACCGCTGCTTCTCCATCGTTCACAGTCGTGATGATAAACCCCTCACTTCTTAAATATTTCTCAACCATTTCACTAATGGATTCATCATCCTCGACCAATAAAATTCGTTTAGACATTTGTTCCACCTCATTTAGTCCATTTTCTTTTAATCATAGCTAATTTATGGAAGTAAATATATATAAAACTAATTTTTCTTACTGTTTATTTTAGGCTCTATTTAAAGGCTAGGATTGTTTTTTTTCATAAAGCGATTTAGTTTGTGAAATGTTACACTTAAACTAACGCCGCAGGTTAGTTGAAGAAGGAAAATGAATGATAGAAAACGAAAATATAAATGGAATTAAAGGTGAGGT
>NZ_JABAFC010000014.1 GCF_012843435.1 Psychrobacillus sp. BL-248-WT-3
TAAGGAAAAAGAGAAATTGAGTGAGCTCAATTTCTCTTTTTCCAATATTAGAAGCTAGTTTTGTCCCAGCCTCTTTTTGTTCTTGATCACTTATATTCCAAGGGATGCGGGAGAGGTTTTCCAAAGTAGTATCCTTGAAATAATTGATAGCCTGCGTCTTTCAGCCATTCAAAATCCTCTTTTTGCTCTACCCCTTCTGCTAATGGGATGGAATGGATTTCTAATGCTTTTTCTAAAAATTGCAATGCAACTCTTTGTTTCTCTTTATCAGAGGTCACCCCTTGAACATATTTCATGTCCAGCTTCATATAATGGGGCTTAATATCCTCTAGCATTTGCAGAGTGCTATGTCCTACTCCTACATCGTCTAAGGCATATTGGTAGCCCCTTGCTTTATAAAAGGCCAGAATCTTTTTTAAGTGGTTAACATCTTCTATTTTTTCAGTTTCTACAACTTCAAAAACCAAGTTTCTAGGATTAACACCTAGACGATTGGCTACCTCGTTGGTGGATTTAAGACAATGCTCCGGCGAATAGATAGAGGTTGGTATAAAATTTATGAATGCTTTTTTATTGTCTAGCTTTGCAGCATATTTTACAGCAGTCATTCTACAAATCCGGTCTAACGCATAAAGTCTTCCTCTCTCTTTAGCAGCGCTAAAAATCTGGCCAGGATATAAGATTTCCCCATCCTCATCTAAAAATCTAGAAAGAAGTTCATAGGCATATGTCTTGTTATTTTTATCTACAATTGGCTGATAGTAGATAATTACTTGTTCGTTCCTAATTACACTGTCCACCCACTCTACCTTAAACAATTCCTCTATCTTATAGAAAGGTTGCCAATCCTTATTAGGAATCTTATAGGATATCTTCGTAATATCTAAATGATCTATACTATAGTCAACAAAGTCCTTCGCATCATTCTCGCGAAGAGTAAAATGACGATTATTCTCTTCTAACTTTAATGTCCTACTTTGAATAAACTCTATTATATCCGGGAACACCTGATTATTCAGGTCACCGTCCATTTTGAACTCAACTATCAAATCTCTTACTGCACAACCGCTACATTCCAATATAATCCCTCCTACCTATTAAAATACCCATAATTATGTGTTTTTTCCTATTATAATGATTATATTAAATCTTTTGTAACATGCATAATCAGAAGTCTTTGATTTATGGAATTAAAAAAACATAGGAGGATAGGTGATAGGGGTAGCAACAAGAAGTAATTTCAAAATTTACGAACACATTCAACGGCTGTTGGATAAGGAAACACAAGAAAAGCGCAACCGCCTATGTCTGCCCCGACAGGCAAATGGAGAAAAGCAAGGAGGCAGCTCCTCAGCCACCACAGTATTTTCCCATTTGACCCCGAGGGGAAAGGCGGTGGAGCTAGACATCAAGAAAAGCGCAACCGCCTATCTCTGCCCCGACAGGCAAATGGGGAAATGCGAGGAGGCAGCTCCTTAGCCACCGGAGCTTTTATCCATTTGACCCCGAGGGGCAAGGCGGTGGAGCTAGACATCAATTTATCCACAGGTTCCGAGTTTTATAATTTCCTAAACAACAAAAAAGAGAAGCGCATCACACGCTCCTCCTTTACAGGTTTTTAAAGAATACTCTGATGACATCAGCACCACCGATAATTGTACCGAGAGAACCAAAAAGGTTAGTTAACACTAAAACTAGCAAGACTCTAGTCACCTTATTTTTCCAGAACCCTTTTATCGTAAATACATCTTCTGACAGCCTTTCAAAATCCCCTATTGTTGGTCGTTTCATATAAGCCTGCACTAATCCTGAAAACCAACCTGAGGCTAATATAGGGTGCAGTGCGGTTATTGGTGCCACGATAAAGGCTGTAACTATAGCTAAAGGATGACCTAATGCTACAATTGCTCCTATTGCCGCCATGGATCCCGTCCAAATAATCCAGCTCCATGCCTGGTCCCATCCTGCCGTAGGATTAGCTATAAAAGTATAAGCAACCAAAGCGATTAAAAGGATAGGCAAGGACCATCCAATGATTTTAGGTAAAATAGATTTCGGAGGGACAGCTGATAGTCTTTCTAAATCTTGATGCTTGTATATTTCTTTTGTAATCCCTGGAACATGAGCTGCCCCTAAAACTGCTACAACTTTTTTCCCTGGAGCTTCCTTAATCTTTTGAGCTAAAAACTGGTCTCTTTCATCGATTAATGGTGTTTTCAACCTTGGAAATGACTCTGTGAATTCTGCAAGCACTGCATTTAAAGTGTCTTGTGACTTCATATTCTCTAGCTCTTCTTCTGAAATGGTATCTTTACTAAAAATGCTATAAAATACTGACGTTAGGAGCTGAGACTTACCAAGCCAACCAAGATTATGCCAGATACGTGAAAATGTTATTTGAATATTACGATCGGCTAGTACAAGTTCTGCTCCATTTTCTTTTGCACTCTCTATCCCTTGTATCATTTCCTGGCCGGGTTTAATATCAAACTGCTTCGCCATACGGTTTTGAAAGGAAGAAATAGCTAAGTTCATCAATAGCAATGTCGCTTTCTTCTCTTTTATGATTTTAAAAATATCTGTCTCTTTCCATTTGTTATTATCTGTAATAGATTGATATCTCTGTTCGTCCAACTCTATACACACGGAATCCGGTTTTTCTTTTTCGATCACTTCTTTTACCTGCTCAGCACTTAACCTTGAAACGTGAGCAGTACCAATCAAAATAACTTCCTTGCCATCGACCTCTAAACGAGTTATATTTGCTTCCGACATAAACTACTTCCTTCGTGTAAATGTATTTCTTTACACATCGACTGAGCATGTAAAGACTTGTACCTATAATAATGAAGTACTTGGGCATAAAATTCAATTTGTTTATACAAAAAAATAGGAGATTTAATCATAACCTAATCTGTTTATTTTTAGTTTTTTCCTTGGATTATGTGATTCTTCTTAGTACATGAAAGTTTAAATTTGAGGCTGAAATGTTATACTTACATTGATTCAAATAAGTTAAAAGAGGAGAATGGCTAATGATTATCGTTACGAATCGTATTAAAACAAAACCAGGATTTGCAGAAAAAATGGCTCCAAACTTTACAAAACCAAGTCCACTACAAGAAATGGAAGGCTTCGTAAAAGTTGAGGTTACTATTACACAGGGTACCACTGAATATGATGAAATGAATGTCAATATGTATTGGGAAAACGAAGAAAGTTTCCAAGCATGGAAAAATAGCGACCTCTTCAAGGCAGCACATAAACGACCAGAACCAGGTTCTGAAGAAGCATCGAAAGAATCTCCACTATTAGGTAGTGAGTTAATCATTTCTAAAGTGGCTTCTACTGTTGGAGCAATTTCCAACTAAATAAATTATTAAAAGGAGCAAGTGATGTTAATTCGCTTGCTCCTTTGCTTTTATTTATCGATACGATAGATTCCTTTTTTATCCCTTAATAAGCATCCATTGGCCTTAAAAATCCGTATCATGTATTCATTATTCTCATCTGTACTACCTACATAATATGTCGCATGCATATTCTTTAAAAGCTCTAATGAATATAAGTGAAGTACCTTACCGAAACCTTTACCTCTATGCTCTGGAGTTACTCCAAAGTAAAACAACCTACCTTCCTCAGTTGTTCCGTCTTCTATATGAGGAATGCTGATACCCAAAGGTTCTTTTGCTTTATAGAAGATATGACAATGGTTACGCCAGTTAGGACCTAACTCATTTAAGAAGGCTTCCATGATTTGATCAATAGAGAACAAATTATTTTTGTTCGCCGATCCGCTTCGACATTCATCATATAGTTTGGCGAATTCCTCATCTGTCATTAAGCTATCCGAAAGAGATTGCACAAAAATAGAGCTATCTAAAATAAAGCGTTCCTCTAGTGTTCTTGTATATTCCACCACGGAAGAAACCTTATGAAAACCTTCATTTAATAATTGTTCCTCATACTCCGCATCCATCAGAAGCGACAGATAATTTACCTGATTGCTTTCCCAAGCTGCTAAAAGAGTTTTTAGTTCTGCCCAATATACTTCTTTAGATTGATTCATTTTTATTTGATCGGCAAGCCAGTATTCCTGGTCTTTTTTTATGACGTTAAAAGCAACCATTTGTGCGCCCCCCTTATAAATCGTCTATATGCGTAATTCTGTTTCTACCATTTCGCTTGGAATAATATAACGCTTGGTCAGCCTTCTCTACCACGCTTGCATGCGTGTCTTCGGATGTATATGTTGCTATCCCCATACTTATCGTCACTTCACCTATAACCCAATCTGCTGCTTCTATTTCCTGCCTTAAACGTTCTCCCTGGTTTTTAGCCTGTTGTGCATTAGTAAACGGGAGAAGAACGATAAACTCCTCTCCTCCGTATCTAAGTAATGTATCCGCTGGACGTACTGTTAAGTCTGCTATTTTTGCTAGTTGCTCTAGCACTCGATCTCCCATTGTATGACCCCAAGTATCGTTCACTTGCTTAAAATGATCGATATCAATTAAGCATAAGGAAAAAGCCTGTCCTTTTTGCTCGTATTGAATGATCATCTCTTCTAGCTTGATATGAAAATAACGACGGTTTTTTAAACCAGTCAATTTATCAGTTATAGCTAATTTCTCTAGCTTGCTATTGAGTACAAGTAGCTTTTCTTGCTTTTCCTCTATTTCCTCATGAAGCTCTTCTAATTTAGAAAGAGCCAGTTCTTTTTCTTGAAATGCTTCCTCTAATTGCTTTTTTGCTAACCTAATTTCCTGTTCATATCCTATTCTTTTTCCCATGGAAACTAATACACAGTCAATTACATCTGCACCCTCTCGAGTAGCTTTTTTTCCGTTTAACAACACAGGAATGCTCTGCCCATCCTTATGCTGTAGACTAAGAAATAACTCTTCCATATGTCCATATAATCGGATATAAGGATAAAAATAAGTATGGAATATAAACTGATTCGTTTTAGACATGATTGTTTCTATATGTTTTTGAGAAAGATCGTCAAAGGAAAACCCTATCATTTGAAGAAAGGTTTTATTCATATCAATTAGTATACCTTCTTGACTAATAGTGACATAGCCACAAGGTGCCAAATCCAAACGTTCCTCCATAAAATGTCATTCCCTTCCCTACACCTGGTATAGATACCCTTTAATGAGCTCCGCTGTTTCACACGGGTGACTAAGGTGAGGATAATGCCCCTTTACATCCATTATCTTAAATTCACTATTCTCTATATGATGGTGTAAATATTCTCCCACCTGAATAGGAACAATACTGTCTTCTGAGCATTGAATGATTAGCACCGGGCTAGATGATTTCTCTAAATCTTTACGATGGTCAGAAAAGAAGGTCACCTCTGCAAATTGCTTTGTTATCTTCGGATTTGTTGAACTAAAACTTTTTTCTACTTCCTTTGCTACCGCGGGGTGTTTTTCAGTGGCAGCCACTATTGGAGCCATATAGCTTGCCCACCCTATAAAATTCATCTCCATCATATCTAGCATCTCGTGGATATCTCTTTCATCGAATCCACCGTAATACTCGTGATCATTAAGATATCTCGGAGAAGGTCCAATCATAACCAACTTCTGAAAAACATCCGGCTTTTGAATCGCTGCTAACATACCAATCATGGAGCTTACCGAATGACCTACAAATATAACGTCTCTCAATTCCAATGCCTCTACTATGTCTAAGACGTCTCGGACATAGCCTTTAAGCGAGGCGTATTTCTCTGCATTATAAACACTTAAATCCGATTCACCGGAACCAACATAATCAAATAATACAATTTTATAGTCATCCAGAAATGAAGGAATAATATGCCTCCACATCGTTTGGTCACATCCAAAGCCATGCGCAAACATGATTACTTTTTCCTTATTTCCAATTACTTTTACATTATTACGTTTTAATACTTCACTCATAGGAACACCTCTAGTTTATTTCGTACCTTATATAAAAGGCTTCCTTTTCTTTTGAAAGGGAAGCCTTACATAGATTTGATAATTTATCCAATGTATATATTACCAATATACTATTTTATTGAATTTTATTCTAGATAAAAAGATGAAATGCTACTAACATCCTAGAGTCTATTTCCGCGTTCTTTTTAGGAATTCTCTCGTCCGTTCCTGTAAAGGATGATTAAAAATTTGATCCGGGGGACCTTCCTCTGCAATGACCCCCTTGTCCATGAAGACTATTCGATCCGAGACTTCTTTCGCAAATTCCATTTCATGCGTAACAATCAACATAGTAAGACCAGTATTCGCAAGCTCCTTCATAACTTTTAATACCTCGCCGACCATTTCTGGATCAAGTGCCGATGTAGGCTCATCAAACAACATTACATCAGGCTCCATAGACAAAGCTCGTGCAATAGCTACTCTTTGCTTTTGTCCACCAGATAATTGCTTTGGCTTAGCATTGACGTAGCCATCCATGCCCACCACCTTTAAATATCTCATCGCAATTTTTTCGGCTTCTTCCTTTGAACGCTTTAATACCTTTACCTGTCCGACTGAACAGTTGCTTAATACATTATGATTATTAAACAAATTAAACTGCTGAAATACCATGCCAAGCTTTGTCCTATAGGAATTGATATCATGCTTATTGTCTAAAATATTATTTCCTTTATAAATAATTTGTCCTCCACTAGGCTTTTCCAATAAATTAACACATCGCAGAAGTGTTGACTTACCCGATCCTGAAGAGCCTATGATACATACAACCTCGCCTTTTTTTACAGAGAAATTTATATCTTTTAAAACTTCATGTGCTCCAAAGGATTTACTTAAATGCTGAATATCAATTACGTGTTCCATATTTGCTCCTCCTTTGTTTACTTGTTTTCATAAGGACCTTTTGGCAGTACAGCCATTTGCATAGGCTGACCAATGACTGTGTAGTTTTCGGGTCCATCTAGTTTCTTTTCAAAATGTCGTAAGATTAATGTAACAGCAAACGTCATGATGAAGTATAAAATACAAGCTACAAAGAATGACTCAAAATATCTGAAGTTGTTTCCAGCTACAGACTTCGTTTGGAAATATAATTCCGTTACCCCTATCACATTTAAAACAGAGGTATCTTTAATATTAATGATGAATTGGTTGCCGGTTGCTGGAAGTATGTTACGGATAACCTGGGGTAACACAACATATAGCATCGTTTGTATATGATTCATCCCTATCGCTTGTGATGCCTCAAATTGTCCCTTATCAATTGAAATGACTCCCCCACGAACAATTTCAGCCATATATGCTCCCGTATTAATAGATACAATAAAAATTGCTGCTAGT
The DNA here is from genome assembly GCF_012843435.1 of Psychrobacillus sp. BL-248-WT-3. GTDB lineage: Bacteria > Bacillota > Bacilli > Bacillales_A > Planococcaceae > Psychrobacillus. Next base: position 7,317 of record NZ_JABAFC010000014.1, read on the forward strand.
AAACGATCCATGTCTAACCCAAAGGCCAGTGATGATCCATAAAAGATGACCATGGCTTGGACGATCATTGGTGTCCCTCGGAAGAATTCTATATAGATGGATAGAATAAGATTAACCAGCTTTAAAAAATATCTACTTACCCTCTTTTCAGGTAGTGGGATGGTCCTAATAACGCCTGCTAATAATCCAATGATTGCTCCTACAATAGTTCCTATAATAGAAATCAACAGGGTTACTCCTGCTCCACGCAAAAACATCGGCCAGTTATTGGTAATAATGGAGATAATCCATTCTAAACTCATTGTCTTCCTCCTTACACATTCTGTTGCCTTGAACATCCACTAACCAAGTGAAGTAAGTACTTTAAAAAATGAAACGGCTGCTTTTATTAGCAGCCGTTAGTATACTTATTCTGCAGCTGGTTGATTGGAAATAGCATTATCCATAATTTCTTGACGTTCTTCTTCTGAAATTCCTGCTAATATTTCATTTATTTTATCTGTTAAATCGCTACCTTTTTTCAATCCTACTGCAACAGCTGTTTCTTCTTCATCTGCAATAAATCCTTCTTCGAATTCAACCATGCTGAAGTTATCATTTGCAGAGGAAGCACTAATTCCTTCAGGACGTTCAGATACATAACCGTCGATCATGCCGGATTCCAGTGCTACACGCATTGCTGGAAAATTATCTGATGCAGGCTGTTTTTTTACACCTTTAATTTGATCTATCACTCCGTAGTGGGAAGTATTTAATTGGCCTGTAACTTTTGCTCCATTAAAGTCTTGAATGGAAGTGGCATCCTCAAATTTTCCGCCCTTTTTTACAACCATAACAAAGTTGGAAGTATAATAGTTTTCAGAGAAATCAATTGTTTTTTTACGCTCTGCTGTTGGTGACATTCCAGCAATAATTGCATCAATCTTACCCGAAGTTAAAGCTGGAACTAGACCGTCCCATTCGGTTTTAACGATTACCAGTTCTTTACCTAAGCCTTCTGCAATTTTTTTAGCAATTTCTACATCGTATCCACCAGCATACTCTGCGTTACCGTCCAATTTCACTCCACCGTTTTTGTCATCCATTTGAGTCCAGTTAAAGGGTGCATATCCTGCCTCTAGTCCTACTGTAAATGTATCTTGGGCAGATGCTGATCCAACGCTTCCCTCCTCTTTAGTTCCACAAGCAGCAAGCAATAAAAAAATGGATAGTAAAAATGTGAATGTAAATAGTCTCTTTTTCATCTCTAGTAATCTCCTTTTTTAAAGTTATTATATGTATGCAACCATACAAAAAGGACAACCGTACAAAAAAAGACTTGAGGTAGACTCAGGTCATAATGTATGGTTGCCCTAAATCCTCTACTTTTCCCAATGAGATAGCACACCATTATAAACCGGGACGTTTATAATGGACAGTCCTGCAATTCTTCACTGCAGACCCAGCATGTAATAATGAGTTTATTACAAGCTTCGGCGACATTTCCTTCTCCTTAGTATCTAAGCTTCTCAAGCTCCTCTAAGGACTGTTAAATATCGCGCCTCTACCTCACTTATAAAAGCGAGGTTATATTCAATTAGTTGTTCATAGTCTACAATAGAGATTTTCATCTGTCAACAAACATTCTATTGATTAATCAAAATATTACTATTTTTTAAACTTCATCATTCTAAATAGAAACGAACAATCTTATTTAAAAAATGAACCTATAATACGGGGAATAAATAAGAAAAAATCTGCTAAAGTAAATGTATTTTCCACTTTGTCAAAGACATCCATTTTCGACTTTTCGTTCGGTTTGTAGGTCGTTACTGTATCGCCTTGAATTGGCTCCACCCCATCATAGAAACTTATACGTATAGAATGGCAGTTCACATAATCAGACGAATCCATCACCTGAAAATGTATATGAGGCTCAGAGGAGTTTCCAGAATTTCCACAAAGGCCAATTGTTTGCCCCTGCTTCACCGCGTCTCCTTCTTTTACTACTATAGAATGTTGTTTGAAATGCGCAAGCAAGCTATATTCTCTATTTTCATGCTCCAAAATGACATAGTTTCCGGCTGGTTCTTTTTCATTCATTTCTCCGGGAATATTATCTACAATATCATTTATAACCTTTACTACCTTACCGTCTGCTGGCGCAACTACCTCTTTATCAAAAGCATTGTAACTTTCATTGAGTAATCTATTATCCTTATGCGTCTGACCATTCTTCATCTTCACTAAATCATATGCATAGCGCTGAGATTCATAAACGTAATGATAGTTAAGAAATTCATTCGTCCCACCCCAGAAAACAAACCATTCTTCTTTAATAGGCATTATATATTTATTTTTGGTGTAACGTTGATCGCTTTTGGGGAAGGTTACATAAGGTTTTAATACTATGCCCTGGATGTAGTTAGCCGTATCAAAGGTTACACTAACTATTCTCTCCTTATTGTTATCTAACCATAAATACTGAGTTGAATAACCAATCTCGGTATTTTTAATCATTTGGTAGCTTTCAACCTCCTGATTAAAGGTAATGGCTAAATCAACAAATTGGTCCAGTGATACTAGCTCTTTAAATTCTTTGACGCATTGGTTATAAATTTCTTCATGGTTTCCATATAGGAATACTTCTCCAAAATTTTTGGGCGATATAAATTTCTCTACATTCATGGATCTGTTTACCTCCAATTTATAACATTGTAAGTATTTATCATCTAATACGGAAAAAGATAACTAAGGTTTCACTTAATATCAAAAAGTAAAGGAAACGAGAGAGTAGACCGTTTTCTTTTTGCAGACTTTATTTAATTCTTTTTTGTTTTGTTGATATCGAAGGAAAAGTTTCACATGGAACATAAACAGAAATGAAAATAGCCTACATCTACACTTTGAAGGGCAGACATAGGCCGTAAGCTAAAAGAGTGGAAATGACAACACTTACGTCGTCATTCCCACCCTAAATCAATTATTTTTGTATAAACATTTGAGTCCAATAGTTTCCGTCTTTCACGTAACCTACCCCAATATGAGTATAGTTTTTGTTTAAGATATTGGCTCTATGTCCTTCACTATTCATCCAAGCGTTAACTACTGCTTTCGCAGTCGTTTGACCTTGTGCGATATTTTCTCCTGCTGATTTATAGCTAATTCCAAAATTCTTCATCATTGTAAATGGAGTTCCATAAACAGGACTTGTATGGCTAAAATATTTTTGATCGTGCATATCTTGTGATTTATATTGTGCCACTCTTCCTAGCTCCCAGTCATAGCTTAAAGGAGACAGGCCAGCATTTGCTCTTTCCACATTTACAAGTTTAATTACATCTTGTTCAATGTTATAAGAATCTTTTGTCGGAACATTAATTTTTTGTCCTGGATAAATAAGATTTGGATTTTCTAACTGAGGATTTTTCTCAATTAATTCTGAAACTCCGGTTTGTGTTTTTACTGCTATTTTCCAAAGAGAATCTCCTGATACAACGGTATAGGTATTAGCTGCAAATGCAGTTAGTGGTAATAATAAAGAAATTGCGACTGCTACTGCAGCAACTTTTAATTTAGTTTTAAACAAGGTAATCTTCCTTTCTTTTTTTACTCTATTAATATAGTAAAATAAAAAAGTCCTATAAATCATCCCTTAATAATTGGATGTAATTTTACAGTTAGATTACAAAGAGAAACAAATAGAAGAGAAAGCTTGATAGTACGGGAAAAATAACTGGTTCAAAGGTAACACTTTTGAAATATTCAAGGAGGAAAATTCCTCTAAAGTCAAATTCTTTTTATAATTTTTCTGTTTTTTTTAAAGGTTGAGTTAAGTCTACTGTCCTATACAACAATGAGTGTTTAAGATATATTAAAAATAGGTGATTATATGAATATTAAAAATTATTTAAACGACGAACGTTTCCTCTCTGGAACAACTAAGAAAGACCCTACTGCCTGGGAAGAGAACAATATGGCCTTACACATCTGTGAAAATCCATTACACATACTAGAAAATCGCAAGAAATTAGCAGACCATCTCAATTGCAGTTTAGAAGATTTTGTTTGTGCCAATCAAACCCATAGTGCAAATTTCTATAAAGTGACAGCGATTGATAAAGGACATGGAGCAACGCTTTTGGAAACCGCTATTAAAGACACAGACGCTCTTTACACATTTGAACCAAACATATTATTATGCAGTTTTACAGCAGATTGCGTACCAGTCATCTTTTATAATGAAATTAATGGACTTATTGGAGTCATTCACTCTGGTTGGCAAGGAACCATCAAGGAAATTACAAGTCAGCTATTTGAGCATCTGAAAACACACGAACAATGTAACCCTGCTGATTTTCACGTACAAATAGGCACTGCACTAAGCCAAGAAAAATTTGAAGTGGATGAGGATGTCTACACAAAATTTAAGAACCTAGGGTATGCAGATGACTTTATGTATTACAGAAAAGAAACAGGTAAATATCATATCGATAACCAATTGACTGTTCAAAAGCAGTGTGAACTGGCTGGTATACCGCCTGAACAGATTTCGATAGATCGCACATGTACTTTCTTAAGTCCAGATGGCTTCTCTTACCGAGAGGATAGAAATACTGGGAGACATTTAAGTTTTATAATGAGGAAGAAGTAACTTTCTAAAATAGGTTGTAATCTCTTTAATCAATTACTCAAGCTTCATTTAAAAAGCCCGATTCTGTGAAGAACCGGGCTGTTTTTTTAAGTAAAGTATTCAAATTTTGCATTAGGAAAGAACTTTTCCATATAACTATATAGATGCTCTTTGATGTCTTCCTCTTCTTCTTTTCGATAAATATATTTTCCTATACCATACTTCCCCCATTTTATTCTTCGGGATTCTTCGTCCAGTTCAAGCTTAGTCATTGGGTAGTTTTTTTCGATCACCTTTTTAGCAGGCTTCGTAAAACGATGCTGGATGAATTCAAAGGTAATATCATCTCGTGCATCCTTTGGAAGCTCTGCATCTAATCGTTCAAACATATGATAATACCCCTCTTTCCAGCCTTCATGAAGATATATAGGAGCGACAATAAACCCAAGTGGATATCCTGCTCTTGCAACCTTCCCTGCAGCCTCAATCCTCTTGTCTAATGGAGAAGTACCAGGCTCAAAATTTTTAATCACATAATCCGCATTTACACTAAAGCGAAATCTGGTCTTTCCATTATGCTTCGCATCTAATAAATGATCTACAAAGTGAAATTTCGTCACGAATCGCAGTCTACCGAATTCCGATTTACCAAAATGTTCAATCGCTCTTTTTAAGGTATGAGTTAAATGGTCTATTCCCACAATGTCAGAGGTACAGGATGCTTCGAATCTTGTGATCTCCGGTGCACGTTCTTCCATATACTTATCAGCTGCTCCGAGAATTTCCTCTACATTCACATATGTACGGATATAAGGTTTGGTTCCCATGGTTGTTTGTAAATAGCAATAATGGCAATGTCCCATACAACCAGTAGCAAAAGGAATGGCATATTCCGCAGAAGGCTTAGAGGAATCAAATTTCAGGGTTTTTCTGATTCCTACAACTAGCGTAGACTTAGCTATGCGGTATTTTTGAAAGTCATTATCTCCAGGAAGGTTACGTATTTGGTTATGAGAGGTCGTATAATGAATTTCTTTCCCCATCTTCTCAAACTTTTCTTTCAGTTCTCTACCTAGTGGATAATCAAGTGCCTTAGGCTCAAAATACACAAGCTGAGGTGTAAAAGGTTTTCTCATGTTCAACCTCCATTATTGAAAATAGTGACGATACGCTTGCTCTGCTTCATAGGCGCTTGTATAAATAGCCAAATCAGCTGTTAAAGGATAATACGTTTCATAAACAAAAACAGCCAGTCCATCCGGGTTATCTGGATCATTTACTACTGCCGCTGATTGAACGTTAGCGACACTTTGGATATGGGGGTTCCGATAAAAAACGTAAACAATATCTCCTGCTGTATAATCTTCCATTTGCTTCTCTCACACTCCTAGCTTTTTCACTAGCTTGGCTTTTCTAAAAGAATTTATGTAATAAATACAATTGAAAAAACCATATCCGATAAATCGAATATGGTTTAGTTATTGAAATCAAAATCATAATTTCTTTAAAAGACCCTTTAACATATTAAGTACAAAGAAATTTGTGATTCACTACATATATTGCGGTAATCAAGAAATTTTTTAATCCTTATTTCATTCAGACAGGCCATCCCTTAGAAAAAATAAATAGGAGAATTTTAAAAAAGTATAAGTTCTACATTTATATTCGGTTAACTAAACATATGCTTTAGTAAACCTAAGAAAAAAGGAGCTGCCCATTGATTATATATGTCGTTAATAATGGAGATACGCTTTGGGAAATTGCTAATCGGTACCAAATAGATATAAATGCGATTTTACAAGCGAACCAATTACCTGACCCAAATACTCTATTGGTTGGTCAATCGCTTATTATTCCTATTTATGGAGTCTATCATACAGTTCAAACTGGCGAAACTCTTTGGTCAATCGCACAACAGTATGGTATAACGGAACAAACTATTCTTCTTTCTAACAGACTAGCAAATCCAAATCTTTTATATCCTGGTGAGCGAATTTTTATTCCTCCTATCATTCATGTTGTGCAACCTGGTGAAACACTACGACAAATTGCTAGCCTTTATGGAACAACTATTCAAGCACTTATTAATCAAAATAAAATACAAACGCCTGGCCTCCTATATCCAGGAACACAACTAATCATTCCTAGAGTCAAGCCATTAGTCGAAGTGAACGCCTATACCTATCAGAAAGAAGAGGATGCCGTCCAGACGGTAAACAGTCTTCAATCTCTACTCACCTATATTAGTCCCTTTGCTTACAAGCTTACTGAAAGTGGAGATTTAGAGCCCTTACAGGACGAACTGTTAATAGAAGCAGCTATTACCGATAATATTGTACCAATGATGGTGATCACCAATTTTTCATCTACTGAGGCTGGAACTAATCTCATGCATGTCATTTTCTCTAATCCAGATATATTAAAGAAATTGATGACAAACGTTCTTCAGATTATGGAGGATAAGGGTTATAGAGGATTGAATATTGACCTGGAAAACGTATTACCAGAAGACAGAGATGCTTATACCTCCTTTCTCCAGCTAGCAGTTGATACACTTCATCCTAAAGGGTACTTTGTTTCTACTGCAGTGGCTCCTAAAGTTAGCGAGACTCAATCCGGCTTGCTATATGAAGCACATGATTATGAAGCACATGGAAGAATTGCAGACTTTGTGATCCTAATGACGTATGAATGGGGTTGGCGCGGTGCATCTCCTCAAGCGATTTCCCCCGTCAATCAAATGAAAAAGGTAGTAGAATATGCTTTAACTGTTATTCCTGCAGACAAACTATTTTTAGGCTTTCAAATATATGCAAGAGACTGGAGAATTCCTCATGAAGCTGGGCAAATTGCAGAGACCTTTAGCCCGCAGGATGCAATTACATTGGCTACCCAATACGGAGCAAGAATACAGTTTGATACAGTGGCTCAATCACCTTTTTTTAATTACACAGATGAGCAGGGACAAAAACATGAGGTTTGGTTTGAGGATGCTCGAAGTGCTCAGGCTAAATTTAATTTAGTCAAACAATATCGTTTGCGAGGTATTAGTTATTGGGTGTTAGGTTATTCCTTCCCTCAAAACTGGGTATTGTTAGATGATAACTTTGTAGTAAAGAAAATAAAAGATTAAAGTCTATCTCTCATTTAGATGTCGAGTGACTATAAATAAAGAAAGAAACCTACCATCTATTGAAGATGGTAGGTTCTTGATGATTTATAAAATATCGCTTATACAATATCGTCTATAACTTCACTAACGTCTTCCAAAGGTTCCATGTTCTCTGCTACCTTTTGGTCTATTTTTAGTCGAAGTGTTTCTGCTGTTTCTGCATGTACATCCTTAAGTAGCTCTGGATTGTTCATAAGAGACATACCGTAAGATGGAATCATCTCTTTGATCTTTGGCTCCCACTCCGTTATATGATCTGGGAAGCATCGTTTAAGAACGTCCAACATAACTGGTACTGCAGTAGAGGCACCTGGAGAAGCACCTAATAAGGCCGCAATGGAACCGTCCTCTGCAGTGATAACTTCTGTACCAAATTGAAGAGTTCCTTTTCCTCCAGCTTCTGTGTCCTTAATCACTTGTACACGTTGGCCTGCTACAACCAAGTCCCAATCCTCTGCTTTAGCATCTGGGATAAAGATTCGTAGCTCTTCCAGGCGTTGTTCTTTAGACAGCATTACCTGTTGGACCAAATATTTTGTTAGAGACATCTCTTTGGCACCTGCAGCTAGCATTGTAAAGAGATTATGTGGCTTAACAGAAGTTACTAAATCCATCATCGATCCAGTTTTTAGGAACTTCGGTGAGAAACCAGCGAAAGGTCCAAATAGTAGTGATTTTTTATTGTCAATAAAGCGAGTATCCAAATGAGGTACAGACATTGGTGGAGCTCCAACAGCAGCTTTACCATATACCTTAGCATGATGCTTCGCAACTATTTCAGGATTGTTACAAACCATGAATATACCGCTTACTGGGAAGCCACCGATATGTTTTCCTTCAGGAATACCCGATTTTTGTAGGAGATGTAGACTTCCGCCTCCACCACCAACAAAGACGAATTTCGCTGTATGGTTCTCGATTTTGCCTTCTGCAAGGTTCTTCACTTTTACTTCCCATTTGCCATCTTGAGTACGGTTTAAATTCTCTACACTAGACTTATAATTCACTTTAACATCTTTAGTCTTTAAGTGATCGAATAACATACGAGTCAATGCACCAAAGTTAACATCTGTACCAGTGTCAATTTTAGTTGCAGCGATCGCTTCATTAGCGGTACGGTTTTCCATGATTAATGGAATCCATTCTTTTAACTGTGCTGGATCATCAGAGAATTCCATTCCTTCAAATAATGGATTTTGGGTCATCGCTTCAAAGCGCTTCTTCAAGAACTCCACGTTTTCTGTTCCTTGAACCATACTCATATGAGGTAAAGGCATAATAAAGTCCTGAGGATTCTCGATTAAATTACTTTTTACGAGATGAGACCAAAATTGCATAGAAACCTGAAACTGTTCATTTACATTGATTGCTTTTGTGATATCAATAGAACCATCTGGTCTTACAGAAGTGTAGTTGAGCTCACAAAGAGCTGCATGTCCTGTTCCCGCATTATTCCATTCATTTGAGCTCTCTTCTCCTGCACTTTCGAGCTTCTCAAATACTTTTATATCCCACTCCGGTACTAATTCCTTTAAAAGCGTTCCTAAAGTCGCGCTCATAATACCGGCACCAATTAAGATAACATCTGTTTTAGTTTCTGTGTTGCTCACTTTTACCATCCCTATACTTTATATTTGCAGAAGCCTTGTTAACGCTACCAAAACAAAGAGTTAGTTAACCTGCTTCTGACTCTATATAACCGTGACTATTGCTTTAAATTTGTTTATAAGTTCAGAATATCTATTCTATTATAATATAATTAATGATTTTTTTAAAGTGTGTAGAAATTGTGAATTAATTTAGATAATGGGAATAAAAAATCCACCAAAATACTTTAAATACGAACCTGTCTAACGGAAACAAATATAATGCTTGTAAATAATCAGTGCCTCTTCTTTATGAGTTCAAAAAGCACTAAAATACTCTTGGAAAATGTACGTCCCTTCATGGTGCTTAAATACACGTTCCGATTTAAATATGCACTATGAACAGGGCGTGTTAGTAGAGAGTCAGATAGATGCTGCGTAACATAATTTTGGGGTAGAATCGCAATTCCTAAACCTTCCTCTACTAATACTTTTATCATTTCAAATCTCTCTATTTTATAGGATATATGTGGTGTCACATTTTCCTGTTCGAATGCCTTTAATATTTGTGCACTTGTTTCAAACTCAGGCATCCCTATTATAAGTGGTTCCTGAGTAAAATCCTTCAGTGTAAGTTGTTCTTTTTGGGCAAAAGGATGATCTTTTTTTATAAGTACAACATAGGGTTCGTTATACAATAATTCACTTTGTATTTCTTCATCCACAATGTGCTGGTTTGTAATGACTCCATGTACATGTAAGCCTAGCAATGCTTGTCTTACTGTTTGATTATAAAGCGTGTCAATAAGAGTAAGCTGGTTGGATGGATATAACTTTTGATAATCAGTAATGACTTGTGACAACCAATAATTTGCTGATTCAATTACTCCTAATCTGATTTCTAACTGTTCTCCTTTTGCCAGCTCCTTTAACTCTGTTTGCATGACCTCGAACTGAGCAACTAAGCCTTTTGACCGTTCCCAAAACTGCTGACCCATTTCTGTTAATTGAAACTGCTTTGTTGTTCTTTCTATTAACGGAGTATCCATTTCTTGCTCAAGTGCCTTAATGGCATTACTTAATGAAGGCTGAGAAATATGCAAGGCTTTAGCTGCCCTGGAAAAGCTGCGATATTTCACAGTGGCATTAAAGTAATACATCTTTCGTAAATCCAATTCTTCGCCCCCATTTATAGTTTTAAACTATTATAATATAAAAAATTAATATTGGTTATTATAAATGTTTAAAATTATACTAACAATATGATTTTTTAGATAAATGAGGGTGGAAATATGCATAAACCTACAGAGTTAAAAATATGGCAAGGTCGCGTGGATCATGAGTCAGACCACACTTACTACCGTTATCATCAAGTAGTGCAGTTGGCATCTACAGATACTCAAGGGAACATTGGAATAATTGGCTTTGCATGTGATGAAGGAGTACAACGTAACAACGGACGCATTGGAGCAAAGAATGCACCTCTCGCTTTACGTAAACAGTTAGCAACATTACCTTGGCGTCATCCAAATTATGAAAACGCTTTAATAGATTATGGGGATGTCATTTGCGAAGGCAATGAATTAGAGCAAGCTCAAAGTGAACTAGGAGATAAGGTTTCCAACATCTTATCAAATGGAAAGGCGATCGTACTAGGCGGTGGGCATGAAACATTGTACGGACAGTATTTAGGTGTGCGAAAAGCATTTGGTCCAGATGCTTCCATTGGATTAATTAATATAGATGCACACTTTGACATGCGCTCATACGATAAACAGCCTTCCTCAGGTACGATGTTTAAGCAAATTTTAGATGAGGATCCAAATGCAGATTATTTCGTTTGCGGTATTCAACAATATGGCAATACCACTGCCTTATTTGATATAGCAGATCAGTATAATGTGAGTTATTTTACAGATGAACAGTTGGACTTCCCTTCGTTTACTATAGACTTACATAATTTTATGGATACACATGATGTGTTGCTCGTTACACTTTGTATGGATGTTTTAAATGCTGCGGAGGCGCCTGGAGTCAGTGCACCGTCACCATTTGGCTTATCAGCTGTAAAGGTCCGAGACATTCTACGCCAAATGGCTTCTCATAAAAAAACAGTCAGCTTTAGTATTTGTGAGGTCAACCCTTTACTTGATGTAGATAACCGGACGGCAAAATTGGGAGCTTACTATATCAATGAAGTAATTATGAATAGTTTCGAATAAACAAGGGGGATATGTATGGTATTAAATCAAATTACAACGCTCAGTCTAGCAGTGGCATTATTTTTAATCGGTACATTTTTAGTTAAAAGAATTGGATGGTTGAACCGCTTTTGCATCCCGGCACCAGTAGTTGGAGGCTTAATTTTCGCCATTTTAGCAACCGTATTAAAAAGTTTTGATATTCTTGACATAACGTTAGATACATCACTTCAATCCATTTTCATGATTACCTTTTTTACAACCATCGGACTTGGGGCAAGCTTCAAGCTTGTAAAATTAGGAGGAAAACTACTCGTTATATATTGGTTAGCTTGTGGATTTCTAGCTTTCATGCAAAACGTAATTGGCGTTTCGTTGGCAAAGGTAATGGATATTCATCCGCTGATCGGTGTAATGGCTGGAGCTGTTTCCATGGAGGGTGGACATGGGGCTGCAGCTGCCTATGGGGAAACCATTGAAGGTCTTGGAATTCCATCTGCTATCTCCATTGGTATGGCTGCCGCTACTTGTGGTCTAATCGCTGGTGCCCTTGTCGGTGGTCCAGTCGTTCAATATTTAATACGCAAGTTCAACTTAAAGCCATCTTCTGAAGAAACAGAAGAATATGTAGAAAAAGCACAGCATGAAATTACCGAGAAATCATTTATGGTACAGGTCTTCTTAATTACCTTCTGTATGGCTGTTGGTACATATGTCGGTGAATGGTTCTCTACTATGACTGGTTTTGTGTTACCGGGCTACGTAGGGGCGATGTTTGTAGCTGTAATTGTTCGTAACATTTTAGATCGCTTTAATCCTAATCTAATCAATATGAAAGAGATTAACCTAATAGGAGATATCTCTCTTGGTATTTTCCTATCTATGGCACTGATGAGCATCAAGCTCTGGGAAGTAGCAGACTTAGCCCTTCCATTGTTTGTCATCATATTAGCGCAAGTGATCTTCATCGTATTATTTGCAGTAATCGTCCTTTTCCGTTTGCTAGGAAAAAATTATGATGCAGCCATTATGGTATCAGGTTTCCTTGGTCATGGACTTGGAGCAACACCTAACGCCATGGCCAATATGTCAGCAGTAGTTTCAAAATTTGGGCCATCCCGTAAGGCGTTCTTAGTAGTACCAATCGTTGGTGCTTTTTTGATCGATGTTTTCGGTATGCCAATTATTATTACTACAATTAATTTGTTTAAATAGACAAAATAAAAGCGCAAGCCTTTGAAGATCAAAGGTTTGTGTTTTCTTATTGAATAGGTTATTCAAAATAGTTATCTCAAAGAAACTCCTAGACTTCCAAATCAAAAACCATCATGTAATATTTCCCAATTAATGTTTGGAGGATTCAAATATTTTATTCCGGGTATCTAATATACTTATGAGTTGAGCTTAGGATGTGATGTTTTTATGTTTGGACTATCTGACCTCTTGTCACTGATTATTTCTGCATTTATCATCTTGCCTGTGGTCGTATTTCTGCGAGAATCCGGTTATTTAATCGTTAGCTGGTTATTCGGAGTAGTAAAACCACGGCTCACAATCGGTTCTGGACCCAGACTCTTTAAAATTGGAATGATTGATATACGTAAGTATTATCATTTGTATAGCTGGTTTTCTTACGATGACTTAAAGCGTAAAAGTAAGTTTGCTTATGTTAGCATTTATTCTGGACCAATATTGGTTAACCTGATTATTGCCCTCCTCATTAACTTCTTAATTGCCAACGGATGGGCTGCAGAATATAAAACATTTTGGGATCGCTTTGTTTTCTATGCCTTCTATTATTTGTTATTTGATATAGTACCTATGATTACGATTAATGGTAAACCGAACAACGGCATGATTATTTATGAAATGATTCGATACGGAAAGAGAATCGACTTCAACGCAGAATCCTTCCTCCCAGCTACTTCAGATGTGGAGAACGAGTATCATGAACAGATGAAGCAAATAGAAGAAATAAAAAAAGAGAGAGAAGAGGAAAAACATGAACACTAAACTATTCACTTTTCTTCTCTCTCAAAAGAACCGATTTAAGATAATCTCTTAAATCGGCTCTTTTTTATATAAAATCGTGTTTATGCATTCTTTATCGTAAATACAGCCTAGCCTAAGCTAAGCCTATTTTTTATACCTCCCTTAGACGCCTTGCTTTAAGAGCAAGCCCTTGGTTCAGTATCAAGGCACCTATCATTTGAATGACTGTCTTCACAATTACTTGGCCGACAATTGCTGCGGGTACAGCTTCCCACGGTATAAATCCTGCTCCAAGTGGACTCAATCCAACGATTACGAAAACAACAGAATCAAGAAGACCTCCCACAATCCCACTGTAAAAAACTCTCCACGCCATTGGTAACTTTAAGCGTGTATAGATTTCTGTATCTGCTGTCTCGGCGATAACAAAAGATAAAGCAGATGCTACCACAATCATTAAAGTATCTCCAAGTGCAAATGATGCAGTCCCTGATAAGAGTAATGCTAAGAAGATAAATAAATATGTTTTAGCTCTACCATATTTGTTTTGCACAAGATCTCGAAATATAAAGGTTGCTCCAACAAAAAGCGTTCCCATAGGAACGATAAACATGCCAAACTCTAACGGTGCAAATCTAGCCGTCACCACATTTGCAATAACAATAGATAATAAATAAAATAATATTCTCATTATGCTTCTCCTTTAAACATCACTAACTTTGTAAAGGTTAGTACCGTTTATATATTCTTTTCCTCAAGTTCTCGCTTCGTATTTAAATACTCCTCAAGCCCATTTTCACGTAATTTACATGCTGGGCACTCTCCACAACCATCTGCAATGATTCCGTTATAACAAGTTAAAGTTCTTTCTCTCACATACTCAAATACACCAAGAGAATCTGCTAGCTCCCATGTTTGTGCCTTGTTGATCCACATTAATGGTGTATGAATGACAAAGGAACTATCCATTGATAAATTTAATGTCACATTCATCGATTTGATAAAAACGTCGCGACAATCGGGATACCCACTAAAGTCTGTTTCACAAACCCCTGTCACGATATGCTTTGCTCCTACTTGACTAGCTAAGACACCAGCAAATGAAAGAAAAAGCAGATTTCTTCCGGGAACAAATGTTGAAGGTAGCTCACTTTTATCCCCTTCTTCAATTTTGATTTCCTCGCGTGTCAATGCATTAGCTGCAAGCTGATTTAGTAATGACATATCGAGCACATGATGTTCGATGCCAAGCTCTTTTGCTATTTCTTTTGCACAGTCAATCTCCAGGCGATGCCTTTGACCATAATCAAAGGTCACGGCCACCACTTCTGCAAAATTTTCAATCGCCCAGAACAAACAAGTCGTACTATCTTGCCCTCCACTGAATACAATAAGTGCTTTACTTTGTTTCATGTATAAATCTCCTTCACGACGAAAAACAGCACACTAAGAGAAGTGCTGTTTTCATCTTAGTTTTTTTAAGAGGGTCGCTAATAACCTCTTCCTTGCTAACAAGGATCTATTTAATTAATTTTATTTATAAGTAATCGTCTAGAAGTAAGAAGTTCCTAGTTCCTATTCAATTCCATTTATCGATTATCAATATTTTCTGGATTAAGATCATGGTTCATTAAACGATAGCTCGCGATTTCCTCATATTTTGTTCCTGGTCGTCCATAGTTGCACCACGGATCAATAGAGATACCACCACGTGGTGTAAATTTCCCCCAAACCTCAATATATCTAGGGTCTAGCAGGTTGATTAAATCATTCATAATAATGTTCACACAGTCCTCGTGGAAATCACCATGGTTTCTAAAGCTAAATAAATATAGCTTCAGCGATTTACTTTCCACTATTTTTTTATCTGGGATGTATGAAATATACATAGTGGCAAAATCAGGTTGTTGCGTTATTGGACATAGACTCGTAAACTCTGGGCAATTAAACTTCACAAAATAATCTCGATTAGAATGTAGATTGTCTACTGATTCTAATACTTCAGGCGCATAGTTAAATGCATATTGCACTTTTTGATTTCCTAATAAGGTCAAATCTTCTAATCCTTCAGCTGACTTTCGGCCAGACATAAAAAAACCCCCTTGAAAAGTAATACCAAATCTTTTCAAGGAGAGGCTGCAACATTTTCTATAAAACTTTACAGGATTAAAACAAAAAAGCCATGTCCAGTTATGGACATGGCATGTTCGTCATGTATCCATAGTTTTTTATAGAGGGTATCTGCTATGAACCTCTCCTGAAAAATTTCAGGTATTTATCTAAAAAAATAATATAATACATGGAGATAAATGTCAAATTGAATTATTAATGTATTACTCTGTTCCTTACTATGAAGGTTTCATAATAGTTTAGCCCCTTCAATGAAATAATTGGTAATCTTTTATTTTCTAAAATCAATTATTATGGTAGAATTACTTTTTGTGAATGAAAGGTAATACAAAAGTTATAACAATGACCATTTTATAGGACTTTAACAAGGATAAAAGTCATCTATAAGTATAACGACGATTTGCCGAAGGATAAAAATTAAAAAGGGGCTCCTCATTATGATAAGAAGTTTTAAAATGTCTATTAAAACCAAAATCTCTACTATAATTACTATAGTAGTTGCAACCAATATTCTACTAGGTTTAATGGGTTTATTTAATCTACAAAATGTCCAATCTTCGTTAGAAGAGAGCTTGGAGAGTAGGTCTAAAAATTTGAATTTATTGCGAACAGTTGGAATCGACTTTCATCAAATGTATATAGCTGAAAAAAATCTCTATTTATATGAACCAAGTACTAGTGCCTTTAAAGATCAATTAGAAGAATATAATGGTCAAAAGGTAGATATCGAAGAAAGATTTTCAGAGTATTACTCAAATATTATTAATCTCCCAAACGAAAAAAAACTAGCGCAAGCGCATGAAGATATGAAAGAAGAATACTTTACAATCTCGAATGAAGTTGTTCAGTTACTATCCTCTTCCAATCCTTCCGACCGTGAACAAGGTATGTTGTTATCTCAAAATGAAGGATATATAAAATTTGATGCAGCAGAAGAATCCTTAGATGTAATTGGTGATTTATATTTCGATAATAACGAAATCATGTTAAAAGAAGTAAAAGAAAAGTATTCTCTTCTCTTTACAGTTACATGCATTGTAATCTTACTTTGTTTAATAGTTAGTTCGTTACTAGGTCTATTAGTTATTCGTTCTATCAATCGTCCGATTCAAACATTAAGAAATAGTGTTAAAAAGGTAGCTGAAGGCGATTTAACAGTAAATATTAAATCATTTGCAAATGATGAATTAGGGGAATTATCGAAGGATTTTAATTTAATGACTGAACAAACGAAACAATTAATATCAACCGTCAGAAATACAGTAGAACACCTTAGTGATTCTTCCCATCAACTTAGTTTAATCTCAGATGAAACTAGTGTAACTGGTGAAAAAATAAGCAAAGAAATTGTGGAAATTGCTGAGGGAGTGACAAAACAAAAAGTCTTAACAGAAGCAACCGATCAAAAAACCTTGGAACTTTCAAATGTTATAAATAAATTAAATGAAAAAAACATACAAATGGATGAGCTATCAGCAAATGCTAAGGTTGTTCTTCAACGGGGGGTAGGAAAGCTCAAAGACTTACAAGAAAAAACAGAAATATCAATAAACAGTACCGATGAAGTTGTTAAAGTGGTACATGTACTTGCGGAAAATATGAAAAAAATCGGATATATTGTTCAAACATTAAATGAAATTTCTAGTCAAACTAACTTACTTGCACTTAATGCAAGTATTGAGGCAGCGAGAGCTGGTGAATACGGTGTTGGTTTTGCTGTTGTTGCAGCTGAGGTACAAAAATTAGCAGCACAATCGGCAACTGCCTCCAAACAAATCGAAGACACGATCATGACGATTGAGAACGATACAGTTAAAACGCTCGATTTAATGAATCAAACCGCTCATATTAACAGTGAGCAAGGCATTATTATGGGGGAAACAGGTAAAGCATTTAATACGCTAAATGACGCCATTAGTCACATTCTGCATTCGCTTACTGAAATTAATGGGGAGATTTTGAATGCCAATCTTATTAAGGAAGACGTTGTAAAAGCTATTTCAGAAATATCAGATGTTGCTAATGAGGTTTCACTAAAAACAGAGTTAATAAATGCTTCTGTTGATCATCAGTACGAGGCTTTTATAAACCTACAAGAATCGGCTGAGATGTTAAATGGGCTAAGTGAAAAAGTAAATGAGATGATTCAAAGTTTCCATATTGAAGACTAAGATGCTTGATAAGTGCTCAATGCTCTCTAAAGGAACAACGAAATGAAATCATTAATATATAAAAAGAAACCAACTCATATAAAACAAAGTTGGTTTCTTTTTTTAAAATAATCTTGATACTGCTTTTGTATTCTTTATAACTAGGACTAGATTAGTAAGATATTAACCATTAACTAGTTGAGGCGTCGTGTTACGTATCAAATAATCAAATGATCCAAGTGCAGCGGTTGCCCCTGAACCCATTGAAATGATGATTTGCTTGTATACTGTGTCCGTACAGTCACCTGCTGCGAATACACCAGGCATGCTTGTCGCACCATGCTTATTAATAATGATTTCATTATTTTGATTTAAATCAATTATACCTTTTAAAAATTCTGTGTTCGGTAGTAGACCAATTTGTACGAAAACTCCTTGTAGCTCAATATGCTCTTCTTTTCCAGACACAACATCCAAATAAGTTAACCCGTTCACTTTATCTGTACCTGTAATTTCTTGTGTTAAGGCATTTGTTAAAACCGTTACATTAGATAGACTATGTAAACGCTCTTGTAATACTGTATCAGCCTTTAGCTCTGTATTTCGTTGTAATAGGTAAACATGATTCACAATTCCCGCTAAGTCAATTGCTGCTTCAACTCCAGAGTTTCCACCGCCAACTACTGCCACATCTTTCCCTTTGAAGATAGGACCATCACAATGCGGACAATATGCTACGCCTTTATTTTTAAATTCTTGCTCGCCCGGTACACCTAATTGACGGTAGCGTGCCCCTGTTGAAAGAATAACTGTTTTTCCTTTCAATACTGCACCGTTTTCTAAAGTTACTTCTACCATCTCGTTACGAGCAATACTTGTAACTCGTTGGGATTTCATAATATCTACATTGTAATCCGCTACATGTGCCTCTAGGCTTGAAACAAATTGTGGACCTTCTGTAGCTCTGGTACCAATAATGTTCTCAATAGCCAATGTGTCATTTACTTGGCCACCAAAGCGCTCCGCTACAATTCCTGTGCGAATACCTTTACGAGCAGAATAGATTGCGGCTGAGGCACCTGCCGGACCGCCACCAACTACTAATACATCGAACGGTTCAACATCTCCAAATTCAGAGCCGTCAGACGCTTCTCCAAGCTTGTTTAAAATATCCTCAAGCTCCATACGCCCTCCACTAAAGTTCTCACCGTTCATATAAACTGTTGGTACGGCCATAATGTCACGTTCTTTAATTTCGTCTTGGAACGTGCCACCCTCTACCATTGTGTTAGAGATATTTGGATTTAACACAGACATAATATTCAATGCTTGCACAACGTCTGGACAATTGTGACAAGTCAGGCTCACGTACGTTTCAAATTTCATAGGTTTCTTGATTGCTTGAATACGTTTAATCACTGACTCGTCTACCTTTGGAGCACGACCAGAAACCTGCAATAAGGCTAAGACTAATGATGTAAATTCATGGCCAAGCGGTAAGCCTGCGAATGTTACACCTGTTTCTTCCCCTACCTTATTAATACTAAAGCTAGGAGTACGCTCTAGTAATGCATGTTGTACAGTAATTAGCGGAGACATATTTTCTAACTCCGTTACAAGATCAAGCATATCATTGGATACCTTATCATCGCTTACGCTTACTTTGATAACTATCTCACCTTCTAATAATGCTAAATACTGTTGTAACTGAGCTTTCAAGTTTGCATCTAATAGCATAAACTTCGCTGTCGCTGACATGTAGAATTATTATAGTCAGAAAATTATATAACTATCATTAAATAATAAATCTATATGTTATCCTCAACGAGCAGCCCCTCACCTCTATTCATAATTTTTTAATACGCTTATTTCTTTTTTCTTTATAATCCTAATAAAAAATAGCGACAAGGCTGTCTGAAAATAATTTCATAACAGGCACTTGCCGCTTAAATCTCGCTCTAGTTTATATAGCTTAGAAACTTAGATTTTACCAACTAGGTCTAAGCTTGGAGTTAAAGTTTCGCCGCCTTCTTGCCATTTAGCTGGGCAAACTTCGCCTGGATTGTTGCGAACATATTGAGCTGCTTTTATTTTGTTTACTAACGTAGATGCATCACGACCGATACCACCAGCGTTAATTTCATAAGCTTGTACAATACCTTCTGGGTCAAGGATGAAAGTACCGCGCTCTGCTAAGCCATCTTCTTCATTTAATACATCGAATGCTTTAGAAATTGTGTGGGATGGATCACCAATCATTATGTATTCGATCTTGCCGATAGTATCGGAAGTATCATGCCAAGCTTTATGTGTGAAGTGAGTGTCTGTCGATACAGAGTAAACTTCAACTCCTAAAGATTTTAATGTTGCATATTCATTTTGTAAGTCTTCTAGCTCTGTAGGACATACGAAAGTGAAATCTGCAGGATAGAAGCATACTACCGACCATTTACCTTTGAAGTTTTCAGAAGATACGTCGATAAATTCACCTTGTTGAAATGCTTTTGCAGTGAATGGTGCAATTTCTTTACCTATTAATGCCATGATTTATAGCCTCCTATGTATTATTTATTATTTCTCATAAGTATTAAAATTATCTTATAATAATTCTAATGTATAGTTTTATTATTCTATACATTTAGTTCTCAGTCAACCATTAAGGTATGAAAATAGTTGTTATCCAATACTCTGTTAATAATGTCCATAAAGAAGGTCTTTAACTTTATCGTAAACTCATGTCCCAAATATACAAAAAATTAGACCATTGGACTAACTATAGATTCCGTCTTCGCAAATTTTCTTAAACGATCTTATCTTGTTGCCTATTTCAATTAAGCAGCTTCGATATGAA
The DNA here is from genome assembly GCF_012843435.1 of Psychrobacillus sp. BL-248-WT-3. GTDB lineage: Bacteria > Bacillota > Bacilli > Bacillales_A > Planococcaceae > Psychrobacillus. Next base: position 28,011 of record NZ_JABAFC010000014.1, read on the forward strand.
AATAAGATGATACGATAAAGCATGTTACAATCATTGTATGAAGAATAGCTGGAGTGATTAAATTTGAGTAAACGAGAACAACAAAAGCAACAACGCCGTGAAAATATTATCAAGATTGCAACGGAGTTATTTTTGGAGCAAGGTATACAAACTATACAAATGCAAGATATCGCAACTGCTGCTGGCGTTGGAATAGCAACGTTATTCCGTTATTTTCCTAAAAAAGAGTATTTAGTGATAGCTGCTACAAATGCTATTACGGATAAAATGGCTACAGATGTAGGGGAGATTGTGGAGCAAACAATCCCTGCATATGAAAAAATAGAGCAGATTTTAGATTATTATATAAATGTAACGAAGGATCCACAGCTACGTTTAGCGAAGTTTTTTGAGTCATTTGATTTATATGAAAAAATAGCGGAGGAATCACCTGATCAATATGCAGAATACTTATCTGCACGCAGCAAATTGGCAGGTATTTTATTAACAGTAGGTGATCAGGGCAAGCAAGATGGTAGTTTAAGATCTGATGCCGATTTGCAAGTATTTATGATGACGATGGTTCAAAATTTTAGTATATTCGCTTATAAATCAAGGCTGACAAAGCATGATGCCTATCTTTCGTCGTTACTTACTGCAGAAAAACAATTATTAATGATGAAGGATGTTTTTTTACGTTACATCCGACCATAATAAGTAACGGACTTAGGAATTGACATTTTGACAGTTAAGTTGTTTACTAGTAAGTATAAAAGTGATAGTCAACTATCACTTTATATGAAACTTAGGAGGCCATTTACATGAGTCGTTTATCAGGTAAAGTTGCAATTATTACAGGAGCTGCGCAAGGTATGGGTGCAGCACATGCAAAATTATTCGTTGAGCACGGTGCAAAAGTCATTTTAACAGATTTAAATGAGGAAAAAGGAAATGCATTTGCAGCTGAGTTAGGTGAGAATGCTCTTTTTGTAAAACAAAACGTAACATCTGAAGAGGATTGGGCTACCGTTATTGCAAAAGCAGAAGAAGCTTTTGGTCCAGTAAACATTTTAGTAAACAATGCCGGTATTACAATGGCTAAAAATATGCTTGATATTACAGTAGAAGAATACCGTCGTATCGTGGATATTAACCAAGTTTCTGTTTTCTTAGGGATGAAAACAGTAGCAGCTTCCATGATGAAAGCTGGTGGCGGTTCCATCGTCAACATTTCTTCTATGAACGGCTTAGTTGCTGGGGCTGTTGGTTACACTGACACTAAATTTGCCGTACGTGGTATGACAAAAGCAGCTGCAATTAACTTAGCTCCAATGGGCATTCGCGTAAACTCTGTACATCCAGGTGTAATCGCTACACCAATGGTTGTGCAAGAAGATACAAAAGCAGCGGTTGAAGAATTCGCTAAACACATTCCTTTAAAACGCGTTGCACAGCCAGAAGAAGTATCTAATATGGTACTATTCTTAGCTTCGGACGAGTCTAGCTATTCCACAGGTTCAGAATTTGTAATCGATGGCGGATTAACTGCACAATAAGATTTTAAAAGGTCGATTTTCTATTAATGTAGAAAATCGACCTTTTTTTTATTTAATTTTCATTCCCAGTTCACCCTGCGATGAGATCAATGTCTTTATCTCGGTATTTAACTCTAGCCATTTTTTCACCCCTAGGTATTGTGAAAAAAACCTGAATTATGTCATTCTATCCAATTTACCAACTTACTCATTATTTTATGAAGAACTACTAAGTAACAGTAGCTTAACAAAATTAGGACGCTTTTGAGGTTTATTGCAAAATTTATTAACATTGGAAGGGATAACTTGACCTATTTGGTCTCCGCTATCCTTTTTACTTCTGCTCCTCCAATTAAAATCATTACACCTGTGTCTTTTAACCAACCTCAAACTAAAAAATAGCATATTGGTAAAAAAACGATTGGAGTTGGTGGCATTAGTAAGTTAAATCCAGATAAACTCACTGTTGAATATCGAGATGGTGTTTCAGCTACAGGACCCATCATTTCCAGAAGTCACACACTGACTCACTCTGATTTCACTGGAGAATTATTCTTAACAATTGGAACACAATTTGCATGGGATAAAATTAATACTGAAATGAGAGACGAAGTACTAGGCGTTTGGAAAACACAAGGAAATAGTTTAAATTACAACGTATATCTATATCTAGATAAAGAAAATCACGACTTAAGTGCAGCAACAAAGCGGAATGAAGTTTTTAGGCGCGAATTACCACTTGCATTAACAACCATTCGATATGGCGATAGGTTTTTATTTGACCTATACCCAAGTTTAGATTATGCCTTAATAATCGTTAACTTTATGTCCATTTATCCGTCATTATTTAAACAGGAGGTTTGGGGTACCTTTAGCAATTACTCCATAACACTATAAACAAATAACTTGAATACCTACCGACCTTAATATGGAAGCTTCATACAACTCGTTTACGTTTAAACCACCAAAACATGTTGGATCAATATTTTTGGTGGTTCTCTTATTAAATAAGTGCGATTTGTATAAATCGAATGTGGCCTCATTTTTATGTATTCTATACACAGAATACATAATTAGTAACGATATCACGGATTGCTATGCTATATTATATAAGTAATAAACAACTCTCGTTGACACCGAATAATGGTAACTTTAGATTAGGCAAATTAGCATTATTGGGTGCCAAACCCATTAGAGTTCTTCAGGAACAAAGAATTCTACCGCAGCATCTCCTTGTGAGATGCTGCTTTTTTGTTTCTTAATTTTGAATAGGGATTTCCCATTTCAAGAGGAATTTATATTCCTTTAATGACTGGTATACTAATACTGTTAAATTGTTACCAGCTAGAATATTGCGACAATATCGTTCTAGTTTGTTCTTTTAGAAATAATATACTTCTCCCTATCACAAATTCAGTCTAGATATTGAAAAAATTTCTTAAGTTTAGTGAACGGTCTATCCTTCAAACATTAAGAGCACTGATAATTAAGTATCCAAGGGTATACAGCCTTTTAAGTATGCTCCACCTTTTGGGTGATTTCCTACAACTAGGTCCCCGCCATGCTGTTTAATAATTCGCTGAGAAATAGTTAATCCTAATCCGGCTCCTCCAGTTGAGCGATTTCTTGATGCTTCCCCTCGATATAGCGGTTCAAAAACTCTTTGCAGATCCTCTTCAGAGAACCCCTCCCCTGTATCTTGTATCGTAAAGATCACAAAGGTTTCATTTCTATTGCAATTGATATAAATTTCACCATTTCTAGGTGTATGTCTGACCGCATTATCTATTAAGTTATTCAATGCTCGCTCTAATAAGTGTGAATCGCCCTTAATATTACAATCACTTGTCAAATTATTTACAATGATAGAGATATCCTTTTGCTCAGCCCGAGGGCTTAAGCTTTCAATCGATTTCTTGAGAACAAGTATCAGATCAACCCTATTTTCACCACGTACCATTTCTTGGTACTCTGTCTTCGCAAACGTGAAAAGCTCCTCTACAAGTCGGTCCAACTGTGCTGACTTCTCCTTACAAACTGCCAAATACTTTGCTTTCTTTTCAGGCGAATCAGCAATACCTTGCTCTAGGCCGTCTAAATAACCCCGTAAGGCAAATAACGGTGTCCGTAAATCATGCGCAACAGCAGCAATCACAAACCTCCGTTCATCTTCCAATTCAACTTGTTTATCAAAAGATTTTTTTAAACTATCGACCATTACATTAAACCCATCATGGACTTCAGCAATTTCTGAAATCTTTGAAGAAGGGATTTGGATATCCAAATCTCCATCTGCAATTTGGCGAGCACAGAGGCTCATTTTCTCTAAAGGGAGGAGAATATATCTTCGCATTGTATAGGCCACAATCAAAAAGGCCAATAGTAGACCCGTAATTCCCGCAACTATTTGTGTAATTTTTGACTTGGTCGGAATTCCAAGATTGAATGACTTTGTTTCAAGAAAATGCCCACCTACATAAAATATCCACGGGAAAATAAGTATAATTAATAAACTAAGAATGGTAAATTTACGAATGCGAATAGTTTTCACTTTTTTCTCCTTTGAAGCGATAACCTATACCCCATACGTTAACTATAAATTGGGGATTATTCGGATCAGCTTCAATTTTCTCCCGAAGTCGGCTTAGATGGACACGAATAGTATGTTTATCACCAATCCCTTCCCAAAATTTTCCGAGTAATTGATCATATGAAAAAACATATTTTGGATGTTCCGCGAACAGTTGCAGCAAATCATACTCTTTCGGAGTCAGTGATATGGATTGCCCATCTATAAATACTTCTCTTGTGGACAAATCCAATAAGAGACGTCCATAATCTAAGACCTTTCTGAATTCTTGCTTAGAACTGGATCGCCTTAATACAGCCTTTACTCTTGCAACAATCTCTCCCGGCGAAGCAGTTTTGACTATATAATCGTCTCCTCCAAGTGCTAATCCACGAATTTTATCTACGTCATCACTCAGAGCACTTAAAAATAGAATTGGCACATTACTTTCCATACGGATCTGCCGACATAACTCAAAACCATTTTGACCCGGCATCATGATATCTAGGACGAGGCAATCAATTGTACTTTGTTTCAGGGCGACGAGTGCCCAATTAGTGTCATAAGCCGTTTTCACATAAAAGCCTTCATTTTCTAAGAAATCTCTCAATAGTTCAACAATGCTAATGTCATCGTCAACGACTAAAACCGTATATCTTTCCATTACGAAAATTCCACCTTTCCTCAGACGACTCCCATAGATACCAACTAACAAAATTAAAATATAGTTTTAGTTTATCACTTTTACATTAAAGAATAAGTTTTCCGATGGATTGTGATGATTTTGTGATTGTTTCATACCCTCTTTTGAGACATTCAAAGGTTATTCTTTCATTGTGGAGCTATCATCATCTATTTGAAATACTCCACACTTTAACTATATTAAGGGAGGATTTACAAATGGGTATTGAAGATCAAACTTTCTCATTCTTTCCATTCGGTGCTTTGTTTTGCCTTACACTATTCTGTATTGTAGCGGTTCGCATATACGCAATACGCTGTCGTTATATGCATTCCAAGCAAATTGACCGTCTTAAAGACCTTGTAATTGAGGGGGACCTAACTGAGTCGGAATATCAACGACTGAAAAATTTACTTACAAAGTAAAGACATTATCGAATAAAAATCATTTTAAATGGAGGTAATATTCTGTATATCCAAATTGTATTGTTTGATGGATTTGATTTATTAGACGTTATTGCACCTTATGAAGTGTTTACTGCTGCAGCGATGTACGCAAATGAAGACATCACCGTTCAACTCGTTTCTCCTGAAGGGGAACGAATGGTACCAAGCGGGGTAAATCACTTACCTATTCAAGCTAGCGGTAAACTTGATATAAACAGTAAAGGAATTATTCTTATTCCAGGAGCATTTAGTTCGGTTCACGAGGATGGACCAGATTCGAGCCCAGCTAAATTACAACAAGCAACGGAAACAGAGTTAAGTAATTTACTCATTGAAGCTATTAAGAAACCAGATCTATTGCTTTCAGCAGTTTGCGGTGGTTCTCTCATTTTAGCAATGGGTGGATTGTTAGAAGACCGGCATGCTGTTACCCACCACATGGGGATGGGGCTTTTAAGTACTACAAATGCGATTCCGGTTAATGCTAGAATTGTAGATGATGGTAATATTGTTACTGGCGGTGGCGTTACTTCGGGACTCGATGTTGCCCTTTACCTAGTTGAGCGAGAATTAGGTCCCCGTATAGCACACGCAGTGGAGCAACTGTTAGAGTATGAACGCAGGGGTACGGTTTGGAGAGCAGAGGGAGATGTACCGAGAGAAAATCAACAAAAAAATATAATTAAACCGACAAGTAATGAGGCCTTAACTGAATAAATTTTATAACACGTAGCGTTAAGATGGAAATTCAACAAATCCTTAATTAAAATAACCACCTAAAACGCTGATAAATTAACGTTCTAGGTGGTTATTTTAAAAACCTCATCTATTTATGATACGGTTCACCCTTCATAATTCGAAATGCTCGGTAAATCTGCTCCACTAAAACGAGCTTCATAAGCTGGTGTGGTAGAGTCATTTTGGAAAAGGATAACTTTTCGTCGCTTCGCTTCATAACTTCTTCATGCAATCCTAGAGAACCACCTATTACAAAAGCTATTTTGCTTCTTCCATAAGTCATTAACGACTCGATATCTGCAGCAAGCTGTTCAGAGGTTTTCATCTTTCCTTCGATAGCTAAAGCGATGACATATGTGTCTGCACCGATTTTTGCTAGGATACGGTCTCCTTCCTTCTTCTTTACGATTTCCATGTCTGCCTCGCTCAGATTCTCAGGAGCTTTTTCATCTGCTACTTCGACAAGATCTATTTTTGCATAGCTTCCCAGTCTCTTTGTATATTCTTCAATCCCCATTTTCAAGTATTTTTCCTTCAGCTTACCTACTGATATAATTTGTATATTCACAGGTTATCCACCTTTACATTTCATTTACAAACAAGTTATTAACAACACTTATCCACATATCCACAACACTTATCTACATGTTGTGTCGTCATTTTCATGAGCCACAAGATATATTGCAGAATTGTTACAATAGGTACAACTTGTGGATAACTGTTTTTCCTCATTTATTTTCTCCATCACTGGGAATGTTTTTTCCTCTGCTACAAAGATATCTAAAGCGTGATTTATATGGGTTTCGCAACTGAATATTCTCACTATTTAACTCCCTTTCTCTTTAAAATTACTTAACATAGTTATACACATTTTTTCTATTGTTATCCACAGTCTATTTTAACAAAGAAAAAACGAGTAGGAAAGACAAGCTTTTCTTTCCATACTCGTTGTGTAAAACTTTTGTTGCTACTTTTTAGTTATCCACATGTCTATAACTGAGTGGAGTCCTTTAATGTTAAAGTTAATTCGACTATTTCTCCTTGACGGTACACCTTGACGTCCAAGCTATCACCAATATCTTTTTCATTATATAGATGCTTTCTAAGATCGATGGAATTCTCCACTTTTTCTCCATCCATTTCTACGATGACATCATAGGTTTTTATACCAGCAATTGCTGCAGGTGTTCCTTCATATACTTCATCTACAACAACCCCAGTAGTAACTTCTGCAGGTAGTTTTAAAGTATCTCGTTGATGAAATGCTGGAACATTTGTTAAATCGATAAGTGTAACACCCATAGAAGGTCGAATTACTTTACCATTGACTTCTAAGTCTTCAATTATAGGCATTGCGGAGTTTACTGGAATCGCCAAGCCTATTCCTTCTATTGTTGACTCAGAGATTTTCATCGAATTGATGCCTATAAGCTGACCGGCTAAATTAATCAATGCTCCACCACTATTACCCGGGTTAATGGCCGCATCCGTTTGTAAAACTTCTGCTTGCCAATCCACAGTCCCATCTTCATTGATATCCACTGGAATAGCACGGTCCGTACCAGAAACTACACCAGTTGTAACTGAACCATAGAAGTCTAAGCCGAGAGGATTACCAATAGCAATAACTGTTTCTCCCTGCTTTAATGTATCTGAGTTTCCGATCTCTAAAACTGTTTCAATTCCTTTATCGTCTATTTCTAACACGGCTAGATCTGTCCACATGTCACTTCCGACTAATTTTGCGTCTGCTTTTACTCCATCCTTTAATGTCACTTCTAATGCTTCTGCACCTGCAATTACATGATGGTTCGTAATGATATATGCTTTTCCGCCTTCTTTTTTATAGATTACTCCTGAACCAGTGCCAGCCTCCTGCTCCGTGGAACTTTGGCTCCAGAAATTTCTTACGGATTGAATATTAGTAATACCGACTACTCCCGCCGAGGCTTTTTCTACTGCTCCGGTTACATCCGTAGTAATATCGACGCTTACTTGCTCTGTTTTAGTTGTTTTACTTGTCGTTGCTTCCCCTTCTGTTTGGGAAGGTAAATTATTTACAACAGAAGGAGTTAAAAACCAAACTAGAAGAGCTCCTACTAGGACTCCTGCTAATCCACTGAAGAAATAACCTATTACTCCTCTTTTCTTATCCTTATTTCTTACTTTTGGTGGTTCTTGTTCAGGACCATATGAATTATAGTAACCCATTGCACTCTCCCTTTCATTAAACAATATGTTCGTATGCTTACTTTACCCACTAAACATTAAAATTAAATGAAAATAATCTAAAATTAAATTAAAAAAAGCTCCAAAAGCTTTTAGGCTCCTGGAACTTTATAATTATACTAGTACTAATTCAGTTGGCTGATTTGCATCCGTGTCGTGTAAGTGAACATATTCACCTGCGATGATACCACACGATTGTAAGGTTTGGGTAACGCTCATTCTTGCTAGGTCCTTCATGTTATTATCCTTGCTAAGATGTGAGAGGTACACATTAGTTGATTTTAAATCAATTACCTCACTCATAGCTACCGCAGCATCTTCGTTAGAGACATGTCCCACGTCACTTAGTATTCGGCGTTTGACCGACCAAGGATAGCGTCCCATTTGTAGCATACTGACATCATGATTGCTTTCGAAGACAAAGGCATCTGCTCCTTTAATATGTCCCTTCATGCGATCACTTACATATCCCGTATCTGTAATTAAAACAAGCTTGCGCCCATTTTCATGAAATATATAAAACATCGGATCTGCAGCATCATGGGAGACACCAAACGATTGGATATCCATAGAGCCAAACGTTTTCACCGATTCCATATCAAAAGTGAAACGTTGATCTAAGGGCACCTTTCCAACAAGTGAATCCATTGCTCCCCATGTTTTTTCATTGGCGTATATTGGTACACCATATTTTCTAGCTAATACACCGAGCCCCTTTATATGATCACTATGCTCGTGAGTAATGAAGATACCAGAAAGATTTTTTATTTCTCTTCCAATTCCTTGAAAGAGCTCGTCCATTTTTTTGCCGCTTAGGCCTACGTCAACTAAAAAGGAATGCTTCTCGTTTTCTACGTAGATGGCGTTTCCGCTGCTCCCGCTAGCTAATACACTAAACTTCATCATCAAAACTCCTTATTCTACTGCTGATGAATCTACTTCTGTTGGTATTTCAATAATTCTTCCTTCTACCGCATTTACAAAGTGTTCATCTATAGTTCCGTCCTCACGTTCCACAAGTATTCGCCAAGTTGGTGCAAATACCTGCGTCTCGGCTTGTTGGACTAATGTAAAATAGCCCAGACTAATATCTGTAACGGTTGAATTGGCAACTAGCAAACCTTTGGAATATAGATTTGAAACTGCTTGAATAGTAGGCAATAGATTTTTAGACTCACTATAATCCTCTAAGTTATCTAGGATGGTTTGCTCATAGCTTATGAGTTCATTATTCTCATTCCAATAGACTACTAATTTAGCTTTTTGATTGTAATAGACAAGACGATCATTTACTTTTTGAAAAAAAATTGCCATACGAGCTTCCTCGTCTATTTTCCACAATCCATATGAAGAACCTTTAAATATATTATCACTGATGAGAGTTTCGATGGAATTCTCTTCGGTTATTGGTATAGGTTTTATAAATGTGCCGACTATTTGTGCATCAGGCTTAAATTCAACTGTTTGATTTTCTAATTCTTCTATTTCTTCTGGCTTAAAGTTATGAACACTACCAGAAACATAATAGGCTTCTTCCACAGTAACACTAGAAGCTTTTGACACATTAATGTTCTCTACTTTTAGACGTTCCTCTGTCGTGGTAGAGCTTAAAACTTCTATATTTTGACCTGCTGTATATCTATTCAAATATAAGGAAAACAAAAAGACATTCAAGATAGAAAAAACAATGATAAAAATAGTCTTCGTTTTATTCCAATCCATAGGTGCCACCTCCTATAGTTTCTGGAGATAGTCTTAACCATGATCCATTAACTTGATAATACCAAGAGGGCACCAAAGTAAATAAAGGTTGGTCTTCGTCTTTGGATATATAATAGCCTTGTACTAAATCCTCTATTAAAGAGACTTGTGAATTTGGGGCTAAGCTAAGTAATTCATATGCATTTTGACCGGAAGGTAACTCTAAATCAGTGGAAGTTATCGGTAGAGCATTTAACGTGTAATACGGTCTATTGTAACGATAAACTCTATTACTTCCCCAAACTTGAACTATTTCTGTAGTCAACATATCCTTACTGAATACAGGCAACCCATCAAAATACAGTTGATAATTTACTTGACTCGCATTCTTATTCATTCTACTAAATCGATAATCATCAGTCCAACCGTCATGCTCATTTACAAAGCTTAAGCTATTATATAAAAGTTCCGATGATTTACCAAGAAATTCACCTTCTGATGCTGGATGAACGTAGCTTAACCTTTTAGAAATAGGGTCTACAGTCATTAATGCGTTATCATCCGTATATTGTTCTCCTGATCCTACTGGGTTACTTCGCCGAACAACTAAACTTGGTATATTAAAAAGGGCATCTTTGAACCTATTCGTATCAATCTCTTCCACTAAATAAGTATATTGAACAACCTTTTCAGGGTTACTTGTAGTATATAAGGATAATTTGCCTTCTCTTACGATTTCTTTATATTCCAGCATAGCATTGGAAGTCTTGACCATACGCTCAGAGAAACCAAAGATATCTTCCTTCGTCACATTTGCCGTATAGATTTTATTCAAGGTGGTGCTTATGAAATACAAAGTAGCCCCTTGATCAGATTCCTTTTCCTCTACTCTTTGGTCCACACTTTTCGAGGACCAATCTATAACTAGACGATTAAAAGAAGAGTTAGGAAAGATAGGATCTAAAAACTTTAAAATCGAACTATAAGATTCTATCGGTATATCTGCTTGAAAAAACAATGTACTCGTATATGGCTTGTTGATTAATTCATTTACCTGCCCCGCATTCGTATTATTACTATACAGTTTCACCGTTTCAATCTCCCAATTTTTCATGGGATTTATAACATTATTGATATCTACGATCGAATAGGAGCCTCTTAGATTTTCGGGTTGACTAATCAGCAAACGATACGGTTTTATAACATCTTCCATCTTCTTCTTCTCTGCAATCGATATATTAACGACAGGTGGTTCAGTAGTATCATATTTTGGTGAATAGGTCCAAATCGTAAAGGTAAGTGTAAGACTAAGCAGTATTAGTAATAATAAAATAATAGATTTTACTGGTTCAATATACTTCAATCCCACTCACCTTCTTCATCCAACAGTATTTCTAAAGTAAAGAATATAGTAGTTCCATGACCTTCTTCACTTTCTGCCCAAATCTTACCTCCATGGGCTTCAATCATTTCCCGGGCAATGGCTAGGCCAAGCCCTGTCCCTCCCATTGAACGGGCTCTAGCCCGGTCTACTCGATAAAAACGATCGAAAATGCGATTTACATTTTCAGAAGGTATTCCCATACCATCATCTGATATCATCACTTGTAACCACTCATCTTTGACTGCTATGCCAAATCGAATATTCCCTCCATCTGGGGAATACTTTAACGCATTCGATATAATATTATCGATTACTTGAGTTAACTTATCTGTATCAATGTCTACATAGTACGGCGTATCTGGAAGCATACGTTGGAACGTAACATTTTGTGATTTAGACAGTTCAAAACGATCAATAATACGATTGAAAAATAGATTAAAATTAACGATTTCTCTATTCAAATCATAGTCACGACTATCCATCTTAGACAATTGTAGTAAGTCATTTACCAATCGAATCATTCGTTGGGTCTCCGTTTGCGTAACCATTAGAAATGACGGTGCTATCTCCTCATCCTTCCATGCTCCATCCGCTAGTGCCTCCAAATAACTGCTCATAGTAGTTAAAGGAGTTCGAAGTTCATGCGATACATTAGCTACAAACTCTCGACGTTCCATATCAATCTTCTCTTGCTCGGTATTGTCATGTAAAACAGCGATTAAACCATTTACGAAACCAGTTTCTTTTTGGATAACTGAAAAGTTCGCACGAAGTATATATGGTCGTTCCTGGGTACTGAAATCTAAATTCATGGATTCCTTTGAATGAATGAGATCTTCGAAGGAATGAATGCTATCAATGCCAAGCACTGAAATAATAGGCCTGTTGAGAACCATTTCTCTTGGTATGCGCAAGAGCCTTAGGGCAGGATCATTGATCAAAATAACTCTACCCTTTCGATCAGTGGCTATTACTCCATCCGTCATATTAGTTAAAACAGAGGCAAGTTTCCTACGCTCAGCTTCTGTAGTCGACTGGGATTCTTGCAGCCTATTTGTTAGATGATTAAATGCATGTGCTAACTGACCGATTTCATCATTTCCATAAACTCTTACCTTACGAGAAAAGTTGCCCTTAGACATAGCCTGTGCTTGTTTCCTCATCTCCGATATAGGTCTTGTAATCGTTTGTGCTATAAGAATACCTAGTACAATTGTGATTACAAGGGCTACTGCCGTACCCACTGCGAGGATTTGGTTTATTTCGTTCATTTGACCAAATACATTTTCAATATTCGATTCAATATAAAGAGTTCCAATTACCTCACCCTGTGAAATAATTGGCGTTACTAATATCCATACACGTTCTCCTGATTTAGAGGCGATGCTATCAAAATCTTCTTCTGCCGTGATAGATTTATGGACTAGCTCATCTAACGACTTTTGTCCAACGATTGCTTGGTTGTTCGAATCTGAGGTAGCTCGTATTTGATATTTCGCATCGATTACTCGAACTTCTTTAATATCATCAGAATTAAGACCATTCAAAATAGAACGTAAGCTTTGTTCTAATGTTTGGTCTTCTTCTACCCGTATTTTAACAAGTTCTTCTCTTGCACTAAACTCTAATACACCAACGCGATCCTTAACAGATTGTTGAAAGTTTTCTTTTAATGTATGCTCCAATCCCTTGACAAAATATAGACCAATTATTTGCATAGCTATTAAAATCAGTAAAACATAAATCAACACAATCTTTACATGAACTGATTTAAAGTAACCAACCTTATGCATCGAATTACTCCTGCTCAGGACTTCTTAAATAGTAACCAACGCCTCGTCTAGTTACAATCCAGTTTGGATGACTAGGATTATCTTCAATTTTCTCACGTAAACGTCTGATTGTAACATCTACAGTACGGACATCACCAAAATAATCATAACCCCAAACTGTTTGTAATAGATGTTCCCTTGTCATTACTTGTCCAATATGTTTAGAAAGATAATGTAAGAGTTCAAACTCACGGTGAGTCAATTCAATTGTTTCATCTCTTTTTAATACCAAATAAGCATCCGGTTGGATAGTTAGTGGACCAATAGTAATGTCATTAGTAACTACTTCATTATCTTCTTGAATGGTTTGGTGTCTTCTCATGTTAGCTTTAACTCGAGCTATTAACTCTCTTGTACTAAATGGCTTTGTTACATAATCATCTGCACCTAGCTCTAACCCTAAGACCTTATCTATCTCTGAGTCTTTAGCAGTTAGCATTATGATAGGAAAGCTAAAGCGTTTACGAATTTCTCTACAAACTTCCATTCCATCTCTGTTGGGTAACATTATGTCTAACAGCATGAGATCTGGTTGAATCTCGTCTACTTTTTTCAATGCATCATCGCCATCATATGCACAGAAAACCTGATAGCCCTCTTTTTTCAAATTAAATTGTAGTATGTCAGCAATCGGCTTTTCATCATCCACTACTAGTATTTTTTTACTCACTTGTTAAACCCCTTTCGCCCTTTTCTGCTATATTTTAATCAAATACATTACTTTAAACAATTAATATATCATTACTCTATCATTCTTTTACTCTCCTTGCATCATTAAAGAAGTGAGAAAAAATGAGGGTAGAAATTGAAAGTTTAAGGTCGAGCTTTGTCGAAATATTTCCCAGGAAATTTAATTCTTTCCTAATTCAATATTTCACAATACATAAAAAGACAGCCGGCTAGCGACTGTCTCTAACTTATATTTATTTTAACACAGATAAGGGGTCAATCGTAACTCCGTCCTTCTTCACTTCAAAATGCAAGTGAGTTCCTGTGGAGCGTCCTGTATTCCCCATAACGCCTAGTTTTGAGCCTTGTGGCACTACATCTCCCACACTTACACTAACTGAGGAGAGATGAGCATACGTCGTTTTATACCCATTTTTATGATTAACGATTACACGATTACCGTATGTACCATCCCAACCAGCAGCTTCAACTACTCCATTATCTGCAGCTTTAATATTAAATCCACTTGGTCGAGCAATATCAATACCTTCATGCTTACGTCCCCAACGGTAACCCATTTTACTAGAAATGTAGCCACCTTCTGCTGGCCATGCAAACACTCCAGAACCACGTGATGGAATCACTTTTGTTCCCTTTAATACAACATGTTCCTTAGGTTGCTCTAAAATCGTTTCATTTGAAAGTGATTGGCCAATTTCTACACCATTCTCTTGACGAATCAAATAAGTCGCCACTCGTTTTCCATCGGCACCTTCTTGCTTCACTTTTGTATCACCTTTGAACATCTCATCTGTTTCTATTACTTGTTTAGTATGAGGTACAGTTTCCTCTACCTTTTTCTCATAAACTACTTCCATATTTATAAGTGGTTTAAGTACAGTGACATTAAGCTCTTGATTTATCTGTAAGACACTTGTATCTGTAAGTCCTGGATTGATCGTTAATAATTCCGCTGAGGTTAAATTAAATTTACTTGCAATATTACCAAGTACGTCACCAGCTGAAACTTTATAGGTTTCTTGCTCTAAAGTTCCTTCTAAAAGAAGCTTAACTGCTTCATCAGCAGATACAACCTTTTCGGGTGTCACATCTACCGTAACCCCTGAGACTTCTTGTTTTAAAATTAAATCTACAATTCTAGTTTCGCCAGTTTGTAATTCGGGTAAGCTATCTGTAACACTTTTTCTAGCTTCCAATGTGGCTAGCTCTTCTTCTGTGATAAACTGAAGTTTTAATTTTTTAATAACTTCATGGTATGTTGCAATGTCTTTGACGTAGACTGCCATCTCGTCATTGACAGATAAGGCAAACGCGGTTGCTTCCACTTCTATTAAATCGTTAAGCTTTTGCAATGTTGTTTCATCGTTTGTTGAGGGAGTATAAACTTGTTCAGTAATAACCTTTAGGTTATTGCCTGCTTGTAGTTGAAGACCGTCATATTGGGAGCTACTCTCTTGCACTTTTTTATCAAAAAGCTTTTCCATTTCCGTTTTATCGGAAATAGCCCCAATATACTGACCTTCTGCATATATATGATAAATTTCTTTTAAAGCCTTATTATCCTCTTCATTAGCAAATGCCATATTAAAAGTTAGAGATGACATAAGTAATACCATTATAGTAGCTTTTTTCACTACATTTGATTTTCTGTTTGAAAGAACAGTGAAGTTTTGACCCTCTTGTTCCTCATTCTTACTATTCCAAAGCATGATAAAGCTCCTTCCAAACCTATTTAAGTTGCTAGTGCAAATTTTACACTATCTTAATTTAACATATTTGAAATAGTGAAGTGTAGGAATAGTCTATCTTGTAAAGAAAATGTATTTTTAAATCCATTATTTTCTATTTTTACATTTTAGTTGTTATATTTAATCATTTTTATAGGTTTTAATCCTATGTTTTTAAGAATTTCCTCCAGTAAATTCTTATTTATACATATTACTATTGGTGCCTCTGTTATATTTGTAATAATTTGATAAATTTCAGACACCTATAGCTTTGTATATGAAGAGAATCAAATGGATAGACATGAATATCTTGTAAATCCATTTCTAGCTATTGGCCACTTTTCCAATTATATTGTTAGACAGTTTATATATATTACTTAGACCTGGTTTCTTACAGAGAGAATAGGTCTTACATTCAGATGAATAGAAGGCAATTTACTGGGATAAATCTTTGTTTGTCGGTGAAAATTCTTAAAATTATTTCACATAAAAAGCCGCCAAGTTTTCATTGGCGGCTTTCATTTCACTTATAATTATCTCCAAACGCTTGAAATAACGTTTGTTTGTGTACGATCTGGTCCTACAGAGAAAATAGAGATAGGAACTCCTGTTAATTGAGATATGCGTTCTAAATAATGTCTTGCAGTGTCTGGTAATTCATCGAGAGATTTACACTGAGTGATATCCTCACTCCAACCTGGTAACTCCTCATATACTGGCTTACATTCGGCAAGCATACGCAGGTTTGCTGGATATTCTGTGATAAGTTCTCCTTTATATTCGTATGCTGTACAAATTTTAACTGTTTTTAATCCAGTTAAAACATCAATTGAATTCACTGTTAAATCCGTTAATCCACTTACTCTTTGCGCATGGCGAATTACCACTGTATCAAACCATCCTATACGACGTGGTCTACCTGTTGTAGTCCCATACTCTTTTCCTACTTCCCTGATTTGATTCCCTACTTCATCAAAGAGTTCAGTAGGAAATGGCCCATCTCCTACACGTGAAGTGTATGCTTTACATACTCCTACCACATGCGATATTTTTGTTGGACCTACTCCTGCTCCAATCGTTACTCCGCCAGCTACCGGGTTAGAAGAAGTGACAAAAGGATACGTTCCTTGGTCAATATCCAACATTACTCCTTGAGCTCCTTCAAAAAGTACGCGTCTGCCCTCATCTAATGCATCATTAAGTACTTTTGAGGTGTCTGTTACATACTGTTCAATTTCTTGGCCGTAACTGTAGAATTCTTCTAAAATTTCTTCTACTGTAAATCCTTCTGTTTCATAAAACTTCTCAAACATACGATTTTTTTCTTCTAGGTTATGCTCTAATTTTTCTTTAAACACTTCATAATCTAAAAGATCTGCAACACGTATACCTACACGAGCAGCCTTGTCCATATAGGCAGGACCAATTCCTTTACCTGTCGTTCCAATTTTTCTTGCTCCTCGGCGAGCTTCTTCTACTTCATCTTGCTTTATATGATATGGAAGAATGACGTGGGCACGATTAGAAATACGTAAGTTTTCAGTCGTTACACCGCGATCATGCAGCCCTTTAAGTTCTTTTACTAATGCTCTGGGGTCAACCACCATGCCATTTCCAATAACTGAAATCTTGTCCTTATAGAAAATACCGGAAGGAATGAGATGTAGCTTATAGGTCTCTCCTCCGAAAATAATTGTATGTCCTGCATTATTACCACCTTGGTAACGTGCAATTACTTCTGAGTGTTCTGATAAAAAGTCAGTAATTTTACCTTTTCCTTCGTCTCCCCATTGGGTCCCTACTACAACTACTGATGGCATTGCCAACACCTCCGTCAGACATTTCGTCCTGATTAAAAATCAGTGTAATTGTACCAATCATTTTTACCATAGTCAACCAACTTAAGTAAAAAACACGAACGAATTGATGTTTAATTAATCAATTCGTTCGTGTTTTTATGCTGGAGGAGCTTGATGTTGACTCCAATCAATATTCACAAATTTATTAAATTCTTTCACAAATGCTAGAGTAACTGTGCCAGTCGGGCCGTTACGTTGCTTAGCAATAATAATCTCAATCATGTTCTGATTTTCTGTTTCCTTATCGTAGTAATCTTCTCGATACAGGAAGGAAACAATATCGGCATCTTGCTCAATAGAACCAGACTCACGTAAATCAGACATCATTGGTCTCTTATCTTGACGTTGCTCAACACCACGGGAAAGCTGCGATAGAGCAATAACAGGAACTTTCAATTCACGGGCTAGCCCCTTTAATGAACGAGAAATCTCAGATACCTCTTGTTGACGGTTTGCCTGACTTCCACCGCTCCCTTGAATCAACTGTAAGTAATCAATTAGAATCATGCCTAAGCCTGACTCCTGCTTTAATCGTCTACATTTTGCTCTTATTTCATTTACCCGGATACCCGGTGTATCATCTATATAGATTCCTGCATTTGATAAGCTACCCATAGCCATCGTCAGCTTGCGCCAGTCTTCTGTAGTCAGCGCACCTGTTCTTAACACTTGTGCGTCAATATTGCCCTCTGCGCAGAGCATACGCATAACCAACTGTTCTGCACCCATCTCTAGACTAAAGATAGCGACGTTTTCATCTGTTTTAGTTGCTACGTTTTGTGCTACGTTCAAAGCGAAGGCTGTTTTACCTACCGAAGGACGGGCAGCCACAATAATAAGGTCATTACGCTGAAATCCTGCTGTTATACGATCTAAATCACGGAAACCAGTAGGAATACCGGTAACGTCACCTTTTCTTGTGTGTAGCTTCTCAATATTGTCATACGTCTCTACTAACACATCTTTAATGTGTTTGAAGTCACCTGCATTTTTACGATTGGCAACTTCCATCATTTTTCTTTCTGCTTCGGAAAGGAGAGCTTCTACCTCATCTTCGCGAGTAAAGCCATCCTCTACTATTGTCGTAGCCACGCGAATAAGACGACGGAGTATAGATTTTTCCTCTACTATTTTAGCGTAATGTCCGATGTTAGCTGCGGTAGGCACGGCATTTGCTATTTCACTAATATAGGAGATACCGCCGACATCTTCTAATTCCTTCTTAGAAGAAAGTTCTTCTGTGACTGTTACAACATCAATTGCTTTTCCCTGATCACTCAGACGAAGCATGGTCTGAAATATTTTTTGATGAGCTACCCGATAAAAATCCTCTGGCATGACAATCTCTGCGGCTGTTATTAATGCTTGTGGTTCTAAAAATATGGCTCCAAGAACAGATTGCTCTGCTTCTTGATTATGCGGCGGTACACGGTCCAATAATGGATCGCTCATAGAATTCTCTCCTTACGCTTCTTCAGATACATGTACCTTCAAAGTAGCTACTACCTCTTGATGTAGTTTTACTGGTACATTTGTGTATCCTAGAGCACGAATTGCATCATCTAGTTCCATTTTACGTTTATCTATTTTAATTCCGTTAGTTTTCTCTAGTTGTGCGGCAATTTGTTTCGTTGTCACTGATCCAAATAGTCGACCATCATTCCCAGATTTTGCTTTTAGTTCAACAGTTAGTTGCTCTAAAGTTTCTTTTAATTTTTTTGCTTCTGCTAGTTCTTCAGCAGCTTCTTTTTCTGATTTCTTCTTTTGTCCTTCTAGAGCACTGATAGCAGCAGAATTTGCTTCTACTGCAAGTTTATTTTTAAGTAAATAGTTATGTGCATAACCATCTGCTACATTCTTAATTTCACCTTTTTTGCCTTTACCTTTAACATCTTTTAAAAATACTACTTTCATTCTTCATTTCCTCCTTCAATTGTTTCTAATATAGCTTCATTTAATCGATTGATAGCTTCTGGAACAGTGATACCTGCTATCTGAGAGGCTGCATTTGTTAAATGGCCTCCACCATCTAATTTTTCCATGATTACTTGAACATTTACTTCTCCTAGCGACCTAGCGCTTATTGCTACGGAAGAATCACTTCTTCTACCTACTACAAAGGAAGCAGAAACATTATTCATAGCGAGCAAAATATCTGCTGTTTGGGCGAGTAATACTTGACTATAAATCGTATTCTCATCACCGTAAGCTATTGCGATCCCATCCTTTAAAAAGTGAACATTTTGCACAATTTTTGAGCGTTCAATATACGTATCTAAGTCTTCTTTTAGGAGGCGTTGTACTAATATGGTGTCTGCTCCATGCGTTCTTAAATAAGAGGCTGCCTCGAACGTTCTAGCCCCTGTACGGAGCGTAAAACTCTTCGTATCGACTATTATACCTGCTAGCATGGAAGTCGCCTCTAGCATGTTAATTTTCTCGTTTTTCGGCTGGTACTCTATAAGCTCTGTTACTAATTCTGATGTGGAGGAAGCATATGGCTCCATGTATACAAGCATCGTATTAGTGATAAACTCTTCTCCGCGACGATGATGGTCAATGACTACTACTTTCTCTGCTTTTTGTAATACCTTTTCATCTATAACCATACTTGGTTTGTGTGTATCCACTATTACTAGTAGTGTTTTCTCTGTCATTTTGTTGATCGCTTCTTCAGCACTAATGAATCGATTATATAGCTCTGGTTTTTCCTTAATTTCCTCCATTAAGCGAAGGACACTCTTGTCTAGCTCATTGAAATCAATGACAACATAACCATTTATCTTGTTCATTTCTGCCATTTTCCTTACACCAACTGCTGCACCGATGGCATCCATATCGGGGAACTTATGTCCCATCACGATTACTTGGTCACTATCCTGTATGAGGTCCTTCAATGCATGGGAGATAACTCTGGCTCTCACGCGCGTCCGCTTTTCTACGGGATTTGTTTTGCCTCCATAGAATTTTACCTTTCCATTAGGATGTTTGATGGCTACTTGATCTCCACCACGTCCTAAAACTAAATCTAAGCTGGATTGTGCAAGTGCTCCTAATTCTACTAGAGAAGTAGAACCTGCCCCTACTCCTACACTTAAAGTTAAAGAAAAACCAAATTTAGAGGTGGTTTCTCTAATATCATCTAAAATGGAGAACTTACTTTTCTCTAGTTCCATTAATATGGATTCATTAAATACAGCTAAAAAACGATCAGAGGATATTCTTTTAACGTATATACCATACTTGGCACCCCAATTATTTACACACGAGGTTACCAGGCTGTTTAACTGTCCTCTGGTTTGGTCATCCATTCCCTGTGATATCTCATCATAGTTATCGATGAATAATACACCGATAACCGTACGATCGCCATAATAGAGGGATTCCATTTCTATTTGCTCCGTAATATCAAAGAAGTATAGAAGTTTTTCCTCTGCTTTATAAAACACCTTATAGTTATGATCGTCTAAAGAGATCACCATTTCCTTAGAATCCTCTTGCTTTAGTAGCTGCTGAAAATCAGAGGATATGGAAAGCAACTCTTCCCCTATAATTGTGTCAAAGGGTAGCTGCTGTGTCATATACGGATTGGCCCATTCCACAACATGCTGATCGTTGATGAGAATAATCCCAATAGGCATTTCAAGCAAGGCTTCTTCCCCTACCTTCTTCATCCTGTAGGAAAGCGTCTCTATATGCCTTTCTGTTTCTTCATAAACACGTTGCTCGATAATCCATGCATATATGAATACGCCAATAACTAATAGCGCAAATAATAATCCAACTAACAGGTTGTCAGATAGAAGCAAATAGGATGCCACTCCACCTAAGAACATAAATAATATTAGTGGATATCGTATTGGTCGTTTTCTAAAAAAAGACGCCACTGAATCAGCTCCTTATTTCTTGTATCTGTCTTTTAAATATGCTCGCAAATTAAATCCTAAATCTAACACACCTAGGATAATAGTAAACGTATAGAGCGGAATTGCTAAGAAGGTAGCTAAAATAGCACTCCATTTTGGCCAACCCTGAATATGAAAATAATATTGAATCAGGGATACACCTTGTAAGAATAATAATGCCCTTAAAATGAATGTAGCATTTATGATAAGCATATAGCTAAAGGTACCTACCTCAAATGTTGTAACTAAGGATATAATAGCTACAACTAAATAATACCACAACACCGCTTTAGGTAATTTAAAATACATGTATTTAGGAAATTTTGGAACTGGTACTTTTAATTTCTTTAAAATAGGTAAGTTCACAGCAATATAGATAAATGCCGTTATAAACATAAGAAAAATAAAGTAAGTTGGCGTTAAAGCTTCTAGGACAATTAAAAACTGCCTAACCATCTCATCATAGGTTTCTGGTTTTTGATTAGCTGATTCCAGTAAATTACCGACTTGTTCATAGGATATTTTAATGCCCTCTAAAAATTGCTCTATTAGGTTAATATTTAATACTAAAATAGAAACTATATACTGAGCAGCTGTCATGAGTAGTACAAATATTCCTGTGGCCATTAGCATATATAGCTTTGTCTGCTTTCTTCGTAAAGAATCTCCTATTAGAAAACCAACTGGACCTACTATTAAACCAAGTGTAACACCTACTATACCTCCAATAATAAAAGTAATAATAACTGCTACAACTGTAACAAGTAAAGACTCTTTTCTTTCAAACTTGGCACTATACCAAGCTAAAGGTAAAGGCGCTATTAGGGACGTGATAATTGTTAGAATTGGAACATACACGGACATTGCTATCAAAATAGCAAATAGTGCAATCATTAAAGATCCAAACGTTAAATAGCTTGACTGATTCTTTTGCATGATCGACCTTCCTTTTTTATAATCATCTATCCATTGTAACAGATTTTGCTATACAACTAAAATTACATGTTACCACACTGATTAGGTGAAATGTACTATGGAAGGTTTTAGTAAATGATTCTTGTATAGTTTATATTATTCGAGTCAACCTCATAATTCCTTTTTATTTAGTATACGACCAAGCAATAAAAATAAAGATTTTGATATGCTTTGCTATGCACAGATACAATGAAATTTCTTTCACTAATGTCCACTTCCAACGAGTTAATCGAAAAACCAATATTATGCTAACGAGATCTTGTAATAGCTATTATGGTCTAGCTGATTCTTTCAGGTAGAATGTAGTACGTCTAAGTTCTGTTGATCCTATTTGAACCATAGGAATATGACCCGCTAATGAGCTACACATACTATAAAAGTTAAGTTATTACCGTTCTCTACATAATAAAGACAACAAAAAAAAGACCGGTTTCCCGGTCTTTCATATATACTTATCTCTCTTCAGAAGAGAATGGTAGTAAAGCCATAATACGAGATACTTTGATAGCTCGTGTTAACTTGCGTTGGTACTTCGCGCTAGTTCCTGTCACACGACGTGGAAGAATTTTCCCACGTTCTGACACGAATTTTTTCAACAAATCTACATCTTTATAATCGATGTGTGTGATGTTGTTAGCAGTGAAGTAACAAACTTTACGGCGTCTTTTGCCTCCGCGACGTGGTGCCATAATAGGTTGCCTCCTTTTCGATTAAAGTAAAACGTGCGAGAAAATTTTAGAATGGTAAGTCGTCATCCGATACTTCTATCGGACCGCTACTATTTCCAAATGGATCTTCATCTACACGCGTATAGTTTTGCTGATTCATTGGTTGGTTTTGCTGATATGTTGGATTAGAATTCTGTTGTCCGCCACCATATGATTGTCCACCTTGGCTACGTTCACCAGAGCCTCCACGTGGTTCTAAGAACTGAACGCTGTCTGCGACAACATCCGTCGTATATACACGCTTACCATCTTGTCCTTCATAACTACCCGTTTGAATTCTGCCTTCTACACCTGCTAAACTTCCTTTTTTCAAGAAATTGGCTGTGTTTTCTGCTTGTTTTCTCCAAACGACACAGTTGATAAAATCAGCTTCTCTTTCACCTTGTTGATTAGAGAATGTACGATTTACAGCAAGTGTAAATCTAGCCATTGCTACTCCACTCGGTGTATATCGAAGTTCCGGATCTTTTGTTAGTCTTCCAACTAATACGACACGGTTAATCATCAGTTAATAACCTCCCTCGTTCAGCATTCATCGTCGATTGTTATTATTTATCGTCCATACGAACAGCAATGTGACGGATAATGTCTTCATTGATGTTAGCTAAACGAATGTATTCATCGATTGCTTGAGAATCAGCGTTTACTTTAACGATTTGGTAGAAACCTTCACGTAAGTCATTGATTTCGTACGCTAAGCGGCGTTTACCCCACTCTTTAGCTTCGATGATCTCAGCACCATTTGAAGTTAAGATTTCGTTGAAACGCTCAACTAGAGCTTTTTTCGCATCTTCTTCGATTGCTGGTTGGATAATGTACATTAATTCGTACTTTCTCATCTATTTACACCTCCCTATGGTCTTTGGTCGAACTGTGGTCAGCCGACAAGGAGCAAGTAATGCTATTACTCACATCGGTTTATTGTATCATACACTTTTACTTATATCAAGGATTGATTGTCTTATTTCAAATATTTGTCTATAATCGTGTAAAGGGGGAATGAGGTTGGAAAAAAACGAGTCGATTCTTTCTACTATCGAAATTGATATAAAGAAGGTAGCTTGGCATAGCCTATGGATGACTATTCTATTTTCTATATTAGGTCTAGTTTTATATGGTTTTATTTATAGAGAATATGAAATAAACATTACTCTTTTAGGTCTTTTATTAACATTCCTTGGTTTTATACTTTTAATAGTCTTACATGAAGCATTCCATCTGCTTGGCTTTTGGTTGTTCGGTAAGGTCCCGTGGAACAAAATGGACTATGGTGTGAATCTTAAATTAGGGGTTGCTTATGCAACTACCTCCCTTCCCATTTCCAATCGATCGATGAAAAAGGCATTACTGCTCCCATTTTGGATGACGGGAATATTACCTGTTATTATAGGTTACATGATCGAATCTCCCATATTAGTCTTACTAGGTGCCTGGCTTATTGCTGGTGCAGCTGGAGACTTTGCTATGTATAAAGAGTTAAGGAAAATTCCTAACGATAGTTTAATAAAAGATGATCCTACCCTTCCAATATTATATGTAATTAAAAAAGACCGGTCTGCATAATGCAAACCGGTCTTTTGATATTAAACGTTGAAACGGAACAACATAACGTCCCCGTCTTGTACAATATATTCTTTACCCTCTAAACGTACCTTACCTGCTTCTTTCGCAGCAGACATTGAACCTGCTGAAACTAAATCGTCGTAAGCAACTGTCTCAGCACGGATAAATCCTTTTTCAAAGTCGGAGTGAATGACACCCGCACATTGAGGAGCCTTCATACCCTTACGGAATGTCCAAGCACGAACTTCTTGCACTCCAGCTGTAAAGTAAGTAGCTAGTCCAAGTAAGGAATATGATGCTTTAATAAGCTGATCTAAACCAGATTCTTGAATACCTAGCTCCTCTAAGAACATTTGCTTTTCATCGTCCTCTAGAGCAGCCATCTCTTCTTCGATTTTGGCACATACAACTATAACCTGCGCGCCTTCCTCTGCAGCAAATGCACGCACTTTTTGAACGTACTCATTATCTTCAGATTCCATAATGTCATCCTCAGATACATTTGCTACATAAAGCATTGGCTTGATCGTTAATAAGTGGAGGCCTTTAACAACACGAAGCTCTTCTTCTGTAAAATCTACAGAGCGACCAGATTTACCTTCTTCAAATGCTTCTTTTAAACGAGTCAATATAGGCTCTTCTACCATTGCTTCTTTATCTTTTTGTTTAGCCATCTTAGCAACTCTTGCTAAACGTTTATCTACGCTTTCTAAATCCGCTAAAATTAGCTCCAAATTAATAACTTCTATATCAGAAATTGGATCTACCTTTCCAGCTACATGCGTTATATTATCATCCTGGAAGCATCGTACAACCTGACAAATTGCATCTACCTCACGAATATGAGCAAGAAACTTATTGCCAAGGCCTTCGCCTTTACTTGCTCCTGCTACTATTCCAGCAATATCAGTAAACTCAAATGCTGTTGGCACTGTTTTCTTTGGTACTACTAATTCTGTCAGTTTATCTAAACGAGCATCCGGTACTTCAACAATCCCTACATTAGGATCTATTGTTGCAAATGGATAGTTTGCAGCTAAAGCCCCTGCTTTTGTTATTGCATTAAATAACGTGGATTTACCTACATTTGGTAATCCAACAATTCCTGCTGTTAATGCCATATATGTCACAACCCTTCAATTTTCTTACTTAACGTATTCCCTTTAACCTGTCTATTATATTGATTTTGACAGTAAAAGTCTATCTTTACTCTGTCTCAGCTTGTACAAGCACTTTTTTCATTTTCTTCTCGAATTCTATACGTGGAATCATGACACTATGCTGACAACCTTCACATTTAATCCGTATATCTGCCCCTATGCGTATTATTTTCCAACGATTTGTTCCACAAGGATGTTGCTTCTTCATCTCTACAATATCATTTAGCTGAAATTTTTTTCTTTCCATTTACTCTCACCTACTCATTAGTTTTCGCATTACGTACGACGATTGGATACGGAATATCCACCCCAGATTGCTCTAAAAATTCTTTAAGATCTCTTCTAATTCTTCTAGCAATGTCATCCTGCATCATAGGGATCGTCTCTACTCCAATTCTAAGCACCAAATCATCTGAGGATATCTCTTGTACCCCTAAAATTTCCGGTACTTTTACAAGCTCTTCATATTTATAATTTAGATTTTCTAAAAATCCCTTTAACATATTCTCTACTGCGTCTATGTCCGACTCATATGATACTTTAATATCAATAGTAACAATTGTGTTGAACACAGAATAGTTAACGACATTAGATATTGTCCCGTTAGGTATAATATACATTTCCCCTACATAACTTCGCACCTTCGTTGTACGTAGCCCTATTTCTTCTACTATCCCTCTAAATGTCCCAATTTGAACCTCATCTCCAACTGCAAACTGGTCTTCAAATACGATAAAGAAACCTGTAATTACATCTTTAACTAGACTCTGTGCACCAAACCCTATCGCTAAGCCTATAACTCCAGCACCAGCGATTAAACCTCCAACATCAAATCCGAATTTTGATAAAACTGCTACTATCAATGTGAAATAAACTGCATAGGTTAAAATATTTTCTAATAGCTTTATGAGCGTATTATGTCTTCTTTCCGAATATCTCAACGGGCCTTTTAATCTAACAGCGAAAACTCGACGAATAATTGACTTACCTATTTTTATAACAGTAGCTGCCAAAAGAAAAAGAAAGATAATTTCAACAAACGATTTTCCTAATTCTATCCAATCTACTTCATTTAATATGTATGCTTCCAACTCTTTATATGTTGCATTCATTGCATCCCCACCCTCATTGAATAAATATTTTCTACCATGCATATACTAACTTTAAAAAAGAAAGCGAGTTTATATATGAATAAAATTAATGCTGCGCCTCAAGCTTCCACTATCTATTATAAAGAAACAGGAGTTATTTGGCGATTAAGCAACCACTTTTTAGAATATATACCTTTTGATCATCAAAACCTTGTTTTTTGTTGCATAGGGACAGACCGTTCAACTGGAGATGCCTTAGGTCCAATGACTGGGTCATTTTTAACACAGCTTAACTCTTTTCCTTTTGAAATCGTTGGAACATTGGACAGCCCACTCCATGCGTTGAATTTAGAGGAGACTACTAATACGCTCTACAGTTCTTCTCAAAAACCATTTGTTGTGGCCATTGATGCCTGCTTAGGGAATGCTAATAACATTGGAGAAATTATTATTCATCCAGGTCCTCTTTTTCCTGGAAAAGCTGTAAAAAAAGATTTACCACCTATTGGTGAAATTTCAATCAAAGCAATTGTTAATATCGGTGGCTATATGGAATATAATGTATTGCAAAGTACTCGATTAAATCTTACTTTTGAAATGGGAAAGGTCATTTCTCGATCTCTACTTCTTGCATGGCATAGATATAACTTAAAAAATAAAAGCCACTACAATACCTACAAATAATAAAGATGGTAATAGGTTTGCTACTCTAATTTTAGTTAATCCTATTAAATTCATTCCAATACCAATAATCATAATTCCTCCAGCGGCTGTCATTTCCTGAAGAAACAAATCAAGTGCAGCTTCTGGTACCAATCTTGTAATTTGTGTAGCAAGCAATGCTATTGTTCCTTGGTAAATTGCAACCGGAAAAGCTGAAAAAACAACACCTATCCCTAATGTTGCGGAGAGAATAATAGCAGTAAAGCCGTCGATGATTCCCTTGCTGATTAATAATTCATGATCATTTTGAAGACCGCTATTTAAAGCTCCTAAAATACCCATTGCGCCTATTACAAATATAAGTGTGCTTGTAACAAAACCTTGGGCAATACTATCTGTTTGTTTTTTTGAACCAAACTTTTTTTCAATAGACTGCCCTAACCTGTTAATCCATTTGTCTATATCTATCCACTCACCTACTACCGCACCAAGCACAATGCAGATAATGATAATAACAAAATTACTACTTTCTAATCCCATTTGTATACCCATTACCATTACTACTATTCCTATAGCATACATTACCGTTTGTTTCATATTTTCAGGGATGTCCTTTAAAAGTCGTCCGATTAATGTCCCTGCTATGATCAGTATTGCATTGACCAATGTACCAAATAACACCATATCCTATCCTCTTCTCCTAAAAATATAACCTATCTCTAGGTTGTCCTAGAAATAGGTCACGTCTAATCCTCTAATAATTTTAAAATTCTTTCCAAATCATCCTTCGAGTAAAACTCTATCTCGATTTTTCCTTTTTCTTTTTCATTGTTTTTAGTTATTTTTACAGCTGTCCCAAAAAGTTCTCTTAATTCCGATTCTTTTTCTAAAGTAAAAATATCTTTATCTATTTTTTTTGTTTCACGTGGAACATTTTCATTTAAACGTTGAACTAAGGCTTCTAACTGCCTTACATTTAGATTTTCTTTAATTGTTTTTTGCATAATGAGAGGGATAGATTTTTTCTTCTTTAAACCTAATAATGCCTTCCCATGCCCCATGGATAATTTCCCTTCAGAGACAGCATTTCTAACAACATCAGGGAGTGTAAGTAAGCGAAGATGGTTTGCTATATGAGGTCTACTTTTCCCCAGTCTGAACGCTAATTGTTCTTGGGTAAGGCCAAGAGTCTCCATCAGATTTTGGTAAGCCTCTGCTTCTTCAATGGGTGTTAAATCTTCTCGTTGTAGATTTTCTAAGATAGCAAGTTCCATCATTTGTTGATCATTTAACTCGCGTACTACAGCAGGAATTGCATCTAAATGAGCCTTTTTAGAAGCTCTAAATCTACGCTCTCCTACAACAATTTCAAACTTAGAACCTTTTTTTCGAACGATGATAGGTTGTAGTACTCCGTGCTCTTTTATAGATTCCGATAACTCTTGTAATGCCTCATCGTCAAATATTTTCCTTGGTTGATAAGGATTAGGCTTAATATCAACAATACTAATCTGTTCTACTTTTTCTTCTGGCATTGTATCTTCTCCAGGAAAAAGAGCATTAATCCCCTTTCCAAGTCCTTTAGCCATGACGAATCACTTCCTTCGCAAGTTCTAAATATACTTCCGCTCCTCGAGATTTTGGATCATAAATAATTATAGGCTCTCCGTGACTAGGTGCTTCACTTAAACGAACATTCCTTGGAATAATAGATTTATATACTTTGTCTTGGAAATATTTTTTAACTTCTTCAATTACCTGAATGCCAAGATTTGTTCTGGCATCAAACATTGTTAATAACACGCCGTCAATTGCTAACGTTTTGTTTAAGTGTTTTTGCACCAATCGAATCGTACTCAGTAACTGGCTTAACCCTTCCAAAGCATAAAATTCACATTGAACTGGGATTATAATAGCATCAGCAGCAGTAAGAGAATTGATGGTTAAGAGACCAAGTGAAGGAGGACAATCTATAATAATATACTCATAATCAGCTTGCACTTCCTGCAAAGCTTTTTTAAGTCGTACCTCTCTTGAAATGGTAGATACTAGTTCAATTTCTGCACCTGCTAAAGAAATGGTTGCAGGAACTATATGTAAATTTTCCACTTTCGTTTCTAAAATTGTCTCTTTTACACTAACATCATCTATTAACACATCATAAATACATTGATTCACATCGCCTTTGTTGACACCAACGCCACTCGAAGCATTTCCCTGGGGATCAATATCTACCAGTAAAACCTTCTTTCCTAAGTATGCAAGACAGGCACTTAAGTTAACGGATGTAGTAGTTTTACCTACACCACCTTTTTGGTTGGCTATTGCAATAATTCTTCCCACTCTTGCACCTACTTTCATCAAAATAAAAAACCACTCTCTTCCATTCTATCAAATTTTACAGAAAAATGAATGTTATTATTGTTACAAAAGAAAAACTCTCACAAAATAGTGAGAGTTTCATATATTTTATATATTATAATATCTATTTATGATTTCTTTTTAGGTATTCTTACTGTAATTTGATAAAAATCTTCGGTGTCTTCTTCTTCGGTTTTTAAATTAATTCCGCTTTTAGTAACCATACTAAGAGATTGCTTGATCGTATTTAAAGCAATTCGTACATCTTTACTAATCGCTTTTCTTTTAGGCTTTGGAGCTTTTTCCTCTTTAACAGGAGGATTTACTATATCATTAACTTTTTCTTCGAGCTGCTTTACATTCCAATGATTATCAATGGATTCAACCATAAGCTTGATTTGTATATCTTCATCCTTTATTTGCATAAGAGATCTTGCATGACGTTCCGACAATCTCTTATCCATAATTGCTTGTTGAATTTCTTCTGGTAGTTTCAGCAAACGTAACTTATTAGCTACAGTCGATTGGCCCTTACCTAATCTTTGAGCGAGCGCTTCCTGAGTTAGCTCATGCAGCTTAAGTAATTTTTGATATGCTACTGCCTCTTCAATGGCAGTCAGCTCTTCTCGTTGAAGATTTTCTATCAATGCAATCGATGCTGTTTCCTTATCACTTAAATTACGAACTATAGCAGGTACTTCTTTCCACTTAAGCTTTGTCATCGCCCTGAAGCGACGTTCCCCCGCTATTATTTCATACTTATCGTCATCCATTTTACGAATGACGATAGGTTGAATTACACCGTGTGTATGAATAGTTCTAGCAAGTTCTTCTATTTTTGCATCATCAAAAACGGTCCTAGGCTGGTACCTATTAGGAACTATTTTTTCTATGGCTACCTGTACTACTTCTTCATTATTAGTCTGAGTAGCCTCAACGACTGGATCTTGTCCTTGCTTATCAGAACCTCCGAAAAATCGTGAGAAAGGACTTTTCATCTAACTAGCACCACCTTTTAGATACTCTTTACTTATGTTCACGACACAGAAAATAATATAATAATGTTTCACGTGGAACGTTCCTCATTAAATAATAGGTGTTTTGTTTGGTATACCTGGCTTTCGAGGGTATCTTTTCGGTGTGCTTTTAATTTTAGAAAAGACATATAACGTTCTCTCACTATTTTCTATCGGTAATAGAAAAGAATACTCCGCACTTTTTTCAGAGCCTAATACCTCAATAGCTTTTTGTGCATCTTTTAATTCATCTAGTGCACTTGCTGCTTTCATAGCTATAAACTTCCCACCGACTTTCACAAGTGGAATACATAGCTCTGACAGTACAGAGAGTCTTGCTACTGCTCGTGCAGTAACAAGATCAAACTGTTCTCTATATTCTTTATTTTGTCCAAATTCCTCAGCACGCGCATGAACAAAATTAACATTTTTTAAATTTAGCTCCTTGCTTAAATGAGTCAAAAATTGAATTCTTTTATTTAAAGAATCAACGATTGTTACATTAAGGTTTGGAAAACAAATTTTTAATGGAATACTTGGAAACCCTGCCCCTGCTCCTACATCACAAACAGAAAGGGAACCATTAAAATCCTCATAGAAAGAAGCACTGATAGAATCTAAGAAATGTTTTAAGTAAACAGATGGTTCATCTGTAATGGCTGTTAAATTCATTTTCTCGTTCCATTCCACAAGTAACTCATAATATTTTCTGAATTGCTCTAATTGGAAATCTGTTAGTTCAATTCCTTTTTCATAGAGGGCATTTTTAAATTGTTCTTCGTTCATTTTGTTCTCCTCATTGTCTTAGACTAACCAGTGATTTTAGCTATCTTACCTTGTTCAATATATATTAGAAGGATAGAAATATCTGCTGGGTTTACTCCTGAAATACGAGATGCTTGTGCAATAGATAATGGTCTTACTTGCATTAGTTTTTGTTTTGCTTCTGTTGCAAGTCCGGAGATTGCATTGTAATCAATTTGATCAGGGATCTTTTTGTTTTCCATTTTTTTCAACTTATCAACTTGTTGTAGAGATTTATCTATATAGCCTTCATACTTAACTTGAATCTCAATTTGTTCTTTTTCTTCTTCACTTAACTGAACTTCTCCTGGAACTAGTTGGGCTACTAAGTCGTAGTTCATTTCTGTTCTTTTAAGAAGATCTGAAGCACGAATTCCATCTTTTAACTCGCTACCGCCTGCATTACGAACAACCTCTTGAGTTTCCTCATTCGGTTTGATAATAATGGAGCGTAAGCGACGAAGCTCGTCTTCTATTCTTTTCTTTTTCTCTAAAAACTTATTATACCGTTCTTCTGGCACTAAGCCAATATTATATCCAATTTCTAACAATCTTAAATCAGCATTATCATGACGAAGCAGTAAACGATATTCAGCTCTGGAAGTAAGCAAACGGTATGGCTCGTTAGTTCCTTTTGTAACTAAATCATCAATTAAGACACCAATATACGCATCTGATCGGCTCAACACTTTTTCTTCTTTATTTAATACTCTAAGAGCTGCGTTAATTCCTGCCATTAGCCCTTGAGCTGCAGCTTCTTCATAACCAGAAGTTCCATTAATTTGTCCAGCTGTATATAAGTTTTTAACTTTTTTTGTTTCTAGCGTAGGCCATAGCTGTGTTGGAACCATTGCATCATATTCAATCGCATAGCCTGCTCGCATCATTTCAGCATTTTCTAATCCTGGGATAGAAGCTAACAGTTTACGTTGTACGTGCTCTGGAAGACTCGTTGATAACCCCTGTACATAAACTTCTCTTGTGTTACGACCCTCTGGCTCTAAGAAGATTTGATGACGTGGCTTATCATTAAATCTAACAATTTTATCTTCAATAGACGGACAGTATCTTGGACCCGTTCCTTTTATCATACCAGAATACATTGGCGATAAATGTAAATTATCATTGATAATTTGGTGTGTTTCAGAACTTGTATATGTTAACCAGCAAGGTAATTGATCCATAATAAATTCTGTTGTTTCGAAACTAAATGCTCGAGGAACATCGTCGCCTGGCTGAATTTCTGTTTTACTATAGTCTACCGTTTTACTGTTTACACGAGGTGGAGTACCTGTCTTAAATCTAACTAGGTCGAATCCTAAATTACGGATACTATCAGCTAGCTTAATGGATGGTTGTTGGTTATTGGGACCACTAGAATATTTAAGGTCTCCTATAATAATCTCACCACGTAAAAATGTACCTGTAGTAATAACTACTGTTTCTGCTCGATAAACTGCCCCTACTTGGGTTACTAAGCCAACAATTTTATCATCTTCAACTAATAGTTCTTCTACTACTGCTTGATGAACTGTAAGGTTTGCTTGTTCCTCTATAAGACGTTTCATTTCATTTTGGTATAGAACCTTGTCCGCTTGTGCTCGAAGTGCACGTACTGCTGGTCCTTTTCCTGTATTCAACATTCTCATTTGAATGTGAGTTTTATCTATAACTTTACCCATGGCTCCACCTAAGGCGTCAATTTCACGCACTACGATTCCTTTTGCAGGGCCTCCGATGGACGGATTACATGGCATAAATGCAATCATATCTAGATTGATTGTTAAAACAAGCGTTTTAGCACCCATTTTAGCAGAGGCTAATGCGGCTTCAACACCCGCATGCCCTGCTCCTACAACAATCACATCGAACTTGCCTGCTTCAAAGTTTGGCATGTTCGTAACTTCCTCTCGTTTTTTATTTTCCTAAACAGAATTGAGCAAATAACTGGTCAATCAGGCTTTCTTCGACTGTATCACCAATTATTTCTCCTAATATTTCCCACGTTCTAGTAACATCTATTTGAATCATATCGACTGGCACGTGATTATGTGCTGCTTCAATGGCATCAGTAATTGTAGATTTAGCAAGATTTAATAAAGCGATATGACGGGCATTAGAAACATAGGTAATGTCTGACACTTCAATGTTTCCTTCAAAGAACAAGGACGCTATAGAGTCTTCTAGCTCGTCAATTCCCTCTTCTTTTAATAAGGAAGTAGAAACAATTCGCTTATCAGTAGCAAGACGTTGTACCTCATCGTAATCTAACTTGGTTGGAAGGTCCGTTTTGTTAACGATAACGATATAATCCATTCCTTTAATAGTCTCGAATAACCTTCTATCTTCTTCAGCTAGCTCTTCTGAATTATTCAACACAAGTAAAATTAAATCTGCCTCTTTTAGAACTTGGCGTGATTTCTCCACTCCAATGCGTTCGACTATATCTTCAGTTTCACGGATTCCAGCAGTGTCTACTAATTTTAAAGGGACACCACGTACATTTACATATTCTTCTATAATATCCCTCGTAGTTCCTGCTATCTCCGTAACAATTGCTTTGTTTTCTTGAATTAAGCTATTTAAAAGTGATGATTTCCCTACATTTGGTCTTCCGACAATTGCTGTCGAGAGCCCTTCGCGAAGAATTTTACCTTGAGATGAAGTAATTAACAGCTTTTCAATTTCTTCTTTTACCCAAGTCCCTTTTTCAATCATCATAGGTAACGTCATCTCTTCAACGTCATCATACTCTGGATAATCAATATTTACCTCTACCTGAGCTAAAGTTTCAAGGAGTGCTTGCCTTAAGGTTTTGATGAGACGTGATAAACGTCCATCCATTTGACCTAAAGCTACATTCATTGCTTTATCCGTTTTGGCTCTTATTAAATCCATTACCGCTTCAGCCTGCGACAAGTCTATTCTTCCATTTAAAAAAGCACGTTTTGTAAACTCACCAGGTTCTGCAAGCCGTGCACCATTTATAAGTATTAACTGAAGAACTCTATTTACTGTGACTAGTCCTCCATGACAATTTATCTCTACTACGTCTTCTCTCGTAAAAGTTTTTGGACCCTTCATAAGAGATAACATAACTTCCTCTACTACTTCATTCGTCTTTGGATCCACGAGATGTCCATAATGAATAGTATGAGAAGATTGTTCACTAAGATTCTTTCCATTTGGAGACTGAAAAACTTTATTGGCAATTGAAATTGCCTCTGCTCCACTAAGTCTTACAATGGCAATGGCTCCTTCTCCTAATGGAGTGGAAATTGCAGCTATTGTATCAAATTCCAAAAGTGTACACCTCCTTGCACCTTCAGTTATCCACATGTGAATAACTGAAAAGAACATGACTATCTAACATATAACAATAACATATTTTGTCCTAAATCAGAAGTATAGATACTTTTTATTATGTGAACAAAAAAAGAATCCTACTGATGGCTTAGCGCTCATCTTCGGAAATCTTCTTAAGCGGATTAATAACAGAAGAAAACGGATTCCAGCTTATTTTCAAGCTAAAATCCGTTTTACTTATTTTATTGATTCAATCACTAAATATCTATTTGGTTCATTACCGACTGAATAAGTTTCAATGTCTACTCTTAGGGATAAAGCATTATGAATAATCTTTCTCTCAGAAGAAGACATCGGTTCTAATTCTATAGGTTGACCAGTACGCACTGCTTTGTCAGCCATTCGTTCTGCTAACTGTTCTAATGCTTCTTGTCTTCTTTCACGGTAGTTACCAACGTCCAACCTAATAAGGATAAAGGAATTTGAGAATTTGTTTGCAACTAATTGAGATAGGTTTTCCAGTGCATTTAATGTTTGGCCTCTTTTTCCTATTAATAAGGCAGCCTTTTCACTGTTTAAATGAAGATAAATGTACTTACCCTCTCTTGTTTCATTAATTACTAAATCGTCAATCTCCAATTCCTTAGCGATTGTTTCAAGATACTGTTTTGTTTCAGCTATCGCTTGATCATTATTTGGTGCTTCAGTGACTTCTATAGTTTCTTTTACTTCTTCTAATGTAGAGGTATTATCTAAAACCGGCTGTTCGATTACTTCCTCTACTATTTTTTCTTCCAAGACCTGATCGACTGGGTTTTCCTTTTTTAAAACAGTTACTTCAACAACTGCAGGCTTAGATAAAAATCCAAAAAAGCCTTTTTTCCCTTCTTCCACTACGGTAATTGACACATCTTCTCTCGATACTTCAAGTTTTTTAAGTGCAACGTTTATAGCTTCCTCTTTTGTAGGTGCAGTCTGTGTAATCTGCTTCATTTTTTGGCCCCTCCCGTTTTTGCCTTAACAGGTACTTGTTTTTCTCTTTTCCAAGGTTTATAAATGAATAAGTTTTGAATGATAGATATAATATTTCCGATTACCCAATACAATGTTAATGCAGCAGGTAATACAATACCAAATCCCATGATCATGAATGGCATGATATACATCATGATTTTCATTTGAGGGTTGTCCATTGCTGGGCCAGTTCTCAATACGATTAATTGCATGATTCCGGCTAAGACAGCTAGGATAATACTGGGCTCTGCCAATGCAAAACCTAAGAAATCGCCTAGATTGATCTCTGGTGTATTATTCATACGACTAATTGCATGATAGAAACCGATTAGTATTGGCATCTGAATAAAAATAGGAAGACATCCAGCTGCTGGATTAATATTTCTATCTTTATATAAAGCCATCATTTCTTGTTGGAATTTTTGCTGTGTTACAGCATCCTTGGAGCTATATTTTTCTTTTAGCTTTAACATCTCTGGTTGTACTTCTTGCATTGCCTTAGAGTTTTTAGTTTGTTTAATCATTAACGGTAAAATTACTAAACGAATTATAATCGTTACTGCAATGATCCCGAGACCATATGTCCCTAATAGCTCTTGGAAAAATGTAATAGCGGAAACTAATGGCCAAACAATGTATTCATTCCAAAAACCTTCGGAAGTATTATAAATTGGTTCATTGAATTCCGTACATCCAGCTAGTAAAGCTGTCATTACTATTAATAATAATAGTAAAGGTAATTTTCTCTTCAACCTTCTTCCCCCTATTAAAATACATTCATCTTTCATCTATCCTTATCTTAACATCTCATCCAAAAGACTTCACTAGCTTTTCTTCTTTAAAACTTTAGCTACCTTCAAAACATGCTCTAAGTTCTTTTTTGTCTCATGAAAGTCAA
Source organism: Psychrobacillus sp. BL-248-WT-3 (assembly GCF_012843435.1). Classification (GTDB taxonomy): domain Bacteria; phylum Bacillota; class Bacilli; order Bacillales_A; family Planococcaceae; genus Psychrobacillus. Next base: position 64,866 of record NZ_JABAFC010000014.1, read on the forward strand.
GCTTGGCCGCCGAATTTCTGGCGATAATAATATAATCTTTGTTTCCTGCCACTGAATCATTCAACTCTAAAAAGGATTGACGGATGTATCTTTTAATGCGATTACGAACCACTGCATTGCCAACTTTCTTACTTACAGATAATCCTATTCGAAAATAATCGTATTCATTCTCCATTGTATAAACTACAAACTGTCTGTTGGCGAATGATTTCCCTTTTTTAAAGATCTTTTGGAATTCAGCATTCTTTTTTATGCGTTGTTTCTTATTCATCTAGTCACCTGCTCCAACTAATCGGTTTGAAAGAAAAAAAAGACCACTGAATTGGTCAGTGGACTTATAATTATGCTGATAATACTTTTCTTCCTTTAGCACGACGGGCTGCTATTACGCGGCGACCGTTTTTTGTACTCATACGTGCGCGGAAACCGTGATTTTTTGCTCTTTTACGGCTATTTGGTTGGAATGTACGTTTCATCTATATGACACCTCCTGAGTGATCATCTTAAAATGTTCCTTAGACAGTCTCCGATATTATATAAAAACTACACTGTATTTGTCAATCTTTATTTAAGTCCATTTCTTGCTGCTTCTGTTTTCTTCTTGCCCACTCTTATCCACATACTAAGATATCTTTTCCCACTTACCTGTGAATAACAATTTTCGACAAAAAAATATCCACATAGCTTATGAACATGTTTTTAACATATCCCTTTGCTGTGGACAACCTTAACTGTTAATTAATTTAATATTGTGGATAACCTTAAAGTATCTTGTAATTGCAACGTTTTTTTGATACGATATCTGTGTTTTACTTTTTCAAACGAAATATGTTATTTTTTATTATCCACAGTTGTTAGTAATCTGTGGATAATATTTTCCCCATACGTTTATAAAGTTTATCCACAGGACGTGGATTTGTGTATATAACTATAATTTATACATATAAAATATAAAGCAGAATGATTATTCTCTTTTTGTAAAACAGTCTTATTACTAAAAGGTAGGAGAAACGGATTTCCTATCAATCTTATAGAAAAGGAGATTATGTTATTGGAACACTTTGAAGAACTTTGGGCTAAGGTTCTCTCTGAAGTAGAAAAGAAAACATCGAAACCAAGCTTCGAAACCTGGTTAAAATCAACAAAGATGCTTTCTTATAAGGGAGACACTGTAACCATAGCTGCGCCCAATTCCTTTGCTAGGGATTGGCTTGAAAATCACTATGTTCATTTAATTGCTGGGATTCTTACAGAACTTACTGGCAATGAATTATTAATTTCTTTTGTAGTACCTAAGGGTCAGGACTTTGATGACTTTGAAATACCAAAGCCAAAAACACCGGTTACTCCAGATGATCAGCCAGACTTTTCTCCTGGAATGCTTAACTCAAAAAATACATTTGATACTTTTGTCATTGGTTCTGGTAACCGTTTTGCCCATGCTGCCTCTTTAGCTGTAGCAGAAGCACCTGCAAAAGCATATAATCCTCTTTTCATATACGGAGGAGTTGGATTAGGAAAAACCCACTTAATGCACGCGATTGGACACTATGTTCAAGAACACAATCCGAATGCAAAAGTGGTTTATTTATCTTCTGAAAAATTCACGAACGAATTTATTAATTCTATTCGCGACAACAAAGCAGTAGACTTCCGAAATAAGTATCGAAATGTAGATGTTCTCTTAATAGATGATATTCAGTTCCTTGCCGGAAAAGAATCAACTCAAGAAGAATTTTTTCATACTTTTAATGCTTTACATGAAGAATCTAAACAAATTGTTATCTCCAGTGACAGACCACCTAAGGAGATTCCCACGTTAGAGGATCGTTTACGCTCCCGTTTTGAATGGGGCTTGATAACAGATATAGCACCACCTGATTTAGAAACAAGAATTGCTATTTTACGTAAAAAAGCACGCGCAGACGGTTTGGATATTTCTGATGAAGTTATGGCCTATATCGCAAATCAAATTGACTCGAATATAAGAGAGCTGGAAGGTGCACTTATTCGCGTAGTGGCCTATTCCTCGCTTGTTAATAAAGATATTAATATAGACTTAGCTGCTGAGGCATTAAAAGATATTCTTCCAAATGCACGTCCAAGAATTATTACGATCTTAGATATCCAAAAGGTTGTAGGAGAGCATTTTCATATAAGATTAGAAGATTTTACTGCGAAAAAACGTACCAAATCTATCGCATTCCCTCGTCAGGTAGCTATGTTTCTTTCCCGTGAGCTAACTGATTTCTCATTGCCTAAGATTGGCGAAGAGTTTGGTGGACGTGATCATACTACAGTAATTCATGCACACGATAAAATAGCTACGATGCTAAAAACAGATATGAACCTGCAGGATGATATTAAGCAAATAAAATCTATCCTCGGTAGATAATTAGATTGTGGATAAGTTCCTATTTTAGGTCCATACTTAAACACAAGTTATACACATGGGGATATGTGGCGAAATATAGCGAAATATGCACTTATCAACATATCCACAAGCCCTATTACTATATCTATTAATCTTTTAATAAATAATAAATATATAAGTGAGGTACTAAAATGAAATTTGAAGTAATGAGAGATAGTCTATTAAATGGACTAAATGATGTAATGAAAGCCGTAAGTTCTAAAACAACAATTCCTATATTGACTGGATTAAAATTAGAAGTAACAAAAGAAGGTTTGTATTTGACTGGTAGTGATTCAGATATTACAATCCAAACATTTATACCAGTTGAAAAAAATGGAGAACAAATTATAAAGATCGTAGAACCAGGATCAATAGTTGTCCAAGCAAGAATGTTTAGTGAGATTGTTCGTAAATTACCTACTAACGATGTAGAAATTGAAGTTACAAACCAATTCCACACACATATCCGTTCAGGTAAATCAGAATTCAACTTAATAGGCATTGATGCTAGTGAATATCCTTTGTTACCTCAACTTGAAGAAGATCGACAATTCTATATTCCTTCTGACTTGTTGAAATCTATTATTAAAGAAACAGTATTTGCTGTTTCTACATCAGAAAGCAGACCAGTATTAACTGGAGTGAATTGGCAGGTTATTGATGGGGAGCTCCACTGTGTAGCTACAGATAGCCATCGTCTAGCAAAAAGAAAAACAGCATTAAAAGATTTACCTGAAGAAAAATATAGCGTAGTAATTCCAGGAAAAAGCTTAAATGAATTAAATAAGATTCTAGAAGAAACTTCTTCCGAAGTAGCTATAGTTATGACTCAGCAGCAGATATTATTCAAAACCGAGGATGTATTATTTTACTCTAGATTGTTAGAAGGAAATTACCCTGACACATCTAGACTGATCCCAAGCGAATATAAAACAACTATTGTTGTTAACGGTAAATCTTTATTGCAAGCAATAGATCGTGCTTCCTTATTGGCACGAGAAGAAAGAAATAATGTTGTTCGTTTTTCAACTCTAGATTTAAATTCCTTAGAAGTTTCCTCCAACTCTCCTGAAATCGGAAAAGTAGAAGAACAAATTCTAGCGGAAACGATAGAAGGCGAAGAGCTTAAGATTTCTTTCAGTGCTAAATACATGATGGATGCACTAAAGGCGATTGATGGACAAGATGTAAAAATTCTTTTTGCAGGGACAATGAGACCGTTTGTTTTAAAATCTGTACATGACGATTCAATCTTGCAATTAATCCTTCCAGTAAGAACTTACTAAACAGCATAAACAAGAGATAGTCACCAATAGTGGCTATCTTTTTTACTTATTTGCTTTATTAGGGTAAAATGGAGGGATAAACAAAATGAGAAGAGGTTGAATAATTAGTGGAAGAGATTCGTTTTGATTCGGAATTTATTACCTTAGGTCAATTACTTAAGATGACAGACGCAATAAGTTCAGGTGGAATGGCTAAATGGTTTTTGAGCGAAAATCCCGTATATATAAACGGAGAAGCAGATCAACGAAGAGGTAGAAAAATAAGAAACAAAGATGTAGTGAATATTCCAGGAGTAGGAAAATTTCTAATGATTGGACCTGAGAACGGAGAGTAATATGTATATTGAACGACTTGAGCTAAAAAACTTCCGTAATTACGATTCAATAGAATTGGATTTTTCCTCTAAAATAAATGTGTTGATTGGGGAAAATGCCCAAGGTAAAACTAACTTAATGGAATCCCTATATGTATTATCAATGGCGAAGTCTCATAGAACTTCTAATGATAAAGAATTGATACGCTGGGAAGCAGAGTATGGTAAAATAATAGGGGATATACACAAAAAATATGGACGACTCCCCTTGGAATTAATACTCTCCAAAAAAGGAAAAAAAGCAAAGGTGAATCACCTAGAACAAAATAGACTCAGTGACTACATAGGTCAGCTTAATGTTGTCATGTTTGCACCAGAGGATTTGTTTTTGGTTAAAGGTAGTCCTCAAGTCAGAAGACGTTTTCTAGATATGGAAATAGGACAAATATCTCCTAGGTATTTACATGATTTGCTTAACTTTCAAAAGATTTTAAAGCAAAGAAACCATATTTTAAAAAAACATCAAGGTCAATCTAAGTTAAATGATGTCATGTTTGACGTTTATACAGAACAATATATAAATGCTGCAGTAAAAGTAATTCAAAAAAGATTCCAATTTATGGAATTACTTCAAAAGTGGGCAGAACCAATTCACTTTGGTATCTCACGAGGATTAGAAAAACTCACAGTTGCATATGACTCTACTATAGGTATTAAAGCAGACTATTCAGAAAGTCAGATGAAGACAACTTTAGAGACAAAAATATTTGAAAATCAAAAAAGAGAATTAGATCGCGGAGTCACTTTGTATGGTCCTCATCGTGATGACCTTAAATTTTTTGTCAATGACTATGATGTTCAAACTTATGGTTCGCAAGGACAACAAAGAACAACAGCCTTATCACTTAAATTAGCCGAAATCGAATTGATAAAACAGGAGGTAGGTGAAGCTCCTGTTTTATTGCTGGATGACGTTCTATCGGAATTAGATGACTACCGACAATCGCATCTATTAACGACTATTCATGGTGACGTTCAGACGTTTGTTACAACGACAAGTATTGAAGGAATAGCCCATGACACGATTAAACAGGCAAAGATGTTTCATGTGGAACAAGGGGCAGTTATAAAATAAAATTCACCAGTATGGAAAGTAATGAAAGAGTGGGTGAGCAAGTTGGCAATGGAAGAGAAAGATTTAAAACCATCTTATGATGCTGATCAGATACAAGTATTAGAAGGTTTAGAAGCGGTAAGAAAACGTCCCGGAATGTACATAGGGACTACTAGCTCTAAAGGACTTCACCATCTTGTATGGGAAATCGTTGATAACAGTATTGATGAGGCGCTCGCTGGTTATTGCGATCATATTATTGTGACGATTGAAAAAGACAATTGGATTCGTGTGGAAGACAATGGCCGTGGTATACCAGTTGATAACCAAGAAAAAATGGGAAAACCTGCAGTTGAAGTTATTATGACTGTTCTTCATGCTGGTGGTAAATTTGGCGGCGGCGGATATAAAGTGTCCGGTGGGCTTCATGGTGTTGGTGCATCAGTAGTAAATGCCTTGTCAGAGTATACGGAAGTTTATGTTAAACGCGATGGAAAAATTCATACGATTAAATTTGAACGAGGAGCTGTTGCTTCACCTTTAGAAGTAACGGGAGAAGCATTAGAAACAGGAACTACTACAAGATTTAAAGCAGACTCGCAAATTTTTACGGAAACAACTGTTTATGAGTATGATATCTTAGCGCACCGCGTAAGAGAATTAGCTTATTTAAACCGTGGTTTGACCATCACTATTGCAGATGAACGAGAAGGCCAAGAAAAATCAGTTAAATACCTTTACGAGGGCGGTATTAAATCTTACGTAGAGGATCTAAATAAATCAAAAGAGCCAATTACAGAAGAAGCTATTTTTGTAGAAGGTGAGAAAGACGGAATATCTATTGAAATTGCCATGCAATATAATGCTGGATATTCATCAAACATTTTATCTTTCGCAAATAATATTAATACGTATGAAGGCGGAACACATGAATCTGGCTTTAAAACTGCCCTTACTCGTGTAATTAACGATTATGCAAGAAAAAATGGTTTACTAAAAGATTCAGAAACAAACTTGTCTGGTGACGATGTACGAGAAGGTTTAACTGCTATTGTTTCAGTAAAACATCCCGATCCTCAATTTGAAGGACAAACCAAAACAAAACTCGGTAACTCCGAAGTAAGCACTATTACTAATAGTTTGTTTGCTGAAGGTTTTGACCGATTTTTATTAGAAAACCCTCAAATTGCTAGAAAAATTGTGGATAAAGGGCTGATGGCTGCCCGTGCACGTGTAGCTGCGAAAAAAGCACGAGAATTAACTCGTCGTAAGTCAGCTTTAGAGGTATCTAGCTTACCAGGGAAATTAGCAGATTGTTCTTCCCGTATTCCAGCAGATAGCGAATTGTATATAGTTGAGGGTGACTCAGCAGGTGGATCAGCGAAATCAGGACGAGATCGTCACTATCAAGCTATTCTTCCATTACGAGGAAAAATATTAAACGTGGAAAAAGCACGTTTAGATAGAATACTTGGAAATGCAGAGATTCGTACTATGATTACAGCTTTAGGTACTGGCATTGGGGAAGAGTTTATTTTAGAAAAAGCTCGTTATCATAAAATCATTATCATGACCGATGCGGACGTAGATGGAGCTCATATTCGTACATTATTACTTACCTTCTTCTTCCGATTTATGAGACCATTGATTGAAGCAGGTTATGTGTATGCAGCACAACCACCTTTATATCAAGTGAAACAAGGAAAGCATGTAGAGTATTGCTATAATGATGAACAACTAAAAGAAATTTTAGATCGATTGCCTAAAACGTCTAAGCCAAACATTCAACGTTACAAAGGACTTGGAGAAATGGATGCAACTCAACTTTGGGAAACAACAATGGATCCAGAAAATCGTACATTGCTTCAAGTTAACTTGGATAATGCAATGGAGGCAGATGAAGTCTTCACACAGCTGATGGGCGAAGAGGTAGAGCCTCGTCGTCAGTTTATCGAAGACAATGCTGTATATGTGAAAAATTTAGATATTTAAGAATGTGTTTAACTGGAGGTCTTTAGGATGTCAGAAATACCGAATAAAGGTGTCAGAGGGATCAATATTAGTACAGAAATGAGAACATCCTTTCTTGACTATGCGATGAGCGTTATTGTATCCCGTGCATTACCTGACGTACGAGACGGGTTAAAGCCCGTACATCGTCGAATTTTATATGGGATGCAAGAACTAGGAAATACACCAGATAAGCCTCATAAAAAATCTGCTCGTATCGTAGGAGACGTAATGGGGAAATACCATCCACATGGTGACTCCTCCATTTATGATGCAATGGTTCGTATGGCGCAGGATTTTAGCTATCGATACATGCTGGTAGACGGCCATGGTAACTTTGGATCTGTCGATGGAGACGGAGCAGCAGCTATGCGATATACAGAATCACGTATGTCCAAAATTGCTTTAGAATTATTACGCGATATAAATAAAAATACGATTGATTATAAAGATAACTATGATGGTCAAGAAAAAGAGCCAGTTGTGTTACCAAGTAGATACCCAAATTTACTTGTAAATGGGGCTTCGGGAATTGCTGTAGGTATGGCAACTAACATCCCTTCTCACCATCTTGGGGAAGTAATAGACGGGGTTTTGGCTTTAACGGAAAACCCAGCCATCACTATTGAGGAATTAATGAATATTATTCCTGGTCCTGATTTCCCAACAGGCGGTATCATATTGGGCCGTAGCGGGATCCGTCGTGCTTATGAGACTGGGAAGGGCTCTATCCTAATCCGTGCGAAGGTCGAAATTGAACAAAAGCCTAGTGGGAAAGAAGTAATTATCGTTAAAGAAATTCCATATCAAGTAAATAAAGCTCGTCTAATTGAAAAAATAGCAGAGCTTGTACGTGATAAGAAAATTGATGGAATTACTCATTTGGCTGATGAATCAGATCGAAACGGAATGCGTATTGTTATTGAAGTTCGTAAGGATGCAAATTCTAACGTGCTCCTCAATAACTTATACAAACAAACCGCACTACAATCGAGCTTCGGTATTAATATGTTAGCGTTGGTGGACAACCAGCCTAAAGTGTTGAACCTAAAAGAAATGCTTTACTATTATCTAGAACATCAAAAAGTGGTAATCCGTCGTCGTACGCAGTTTGAATTGAACAAGGCTGAAGACCGCGCGCATATTCTAGAAGGTCTACGAATTGCATTAGATCATATTGATGAAATTATTAAGCTAATTCGTTCTTCTCAAACAGGAGAAATAGCAAAAAATGGCTTAATGGAGCAGTTCAATTTATCAGAACGACAAGCGCAAGCAATTCTGGATATGCGTTTACAACGTTTAACTGGATTAGAGCGCGATAAAATTGAAGATGAATATAAGGCATTAGTACAATTAATAGAGGAACTAAAATTCATCTTAGCTAATGAATATCGAGTAATTGAAATCATCCGTGAAGAAATCACGGAGATTAAAGATCGCTATGCAGATAAACGCCGTACGGAGATTGTTGCAGGAGGAGCAGAGGTCTTTGAAGATGAAGACTTAATACCTGTAGAAAATTCTGTGCTTACTTTAACAAATAAAGGGTATATTAAACGTTTACCTGCAAATACGTATAAGAGTCAAAAACGTGGTGGTCGTGGAGTACAAGGAATGGGAACTAATGAAGATGATTTCGTTGAGCATTTATTGTATACATCCACCCATGATACGATTCTATTCTTTACGAATAATGGTAAGGTATACCGTGCAAGAGGATTTGAAATTCCAGAGTATGGTCGAACAGCAAAAGGCCTGCCACTGGTTAATCTTCTAGGCATTGAGAAAAACGAGCATGTAACTGCGATGATCCCAATGGCTTCATTTGAAGAAGATAATTACTTAATCTTTACGACTAAGCATGGTGTAACAAAAAGAACACCAGTATCAGGTTTTGCACATATCCGTGCTAATGGTTTAATAGCTATCTCTTTACGTGAAGAGGATGAACTAATAGGAGTTCGTTTAACCAACGGTAAAAAAGAGATTATCATAGGTACACGCCAAGGTAAGCTAGTAAGATTCGAAGAAACAGATATACGTTCTATGGGCCGGACTGCTGGAGGAGTAAGAGGAATCCGTTTGAAGGATGACGATTACGTAGTAGGAATGGAAATTATAGAACCTGGACAAGAGATACTAGTGGTTACGGAGAATGGTTACGGTAAACGTACACCAGAATCTGAGTATAGATTGCAAACTAGAGGTGGTATGGGTGTAAAAACATGCCAAATCACTGATAAGAATGGACCTTTATGTGCCGTGAAGGCAGTAGATGGTTCTGAAGACTTGATGCTAATCACAATTAATGGCATGTTGATCCGTATGGATGTAAACGATATTTCTATGACAGGACGAAGTACTCAAGGTGTTCGTCTAATGAGATTATCTGGCAGCGAGTTAATTGCTACCGTAGCAAAAGTTGAAAAAGAAGAGGAAGAAGAAGTAATAGATGCTGAAATGGAAGAAGCAGCTGTTACTCCTGATGAAGATTCATCCTCAACAGAAGAAATAGAAGAAATAGAAGAAATAGAAGAATAAGTAAGTAAACTACCCTTAGACACTGTTTAAGGGTAGTTTTTTTTAGTTAGATAACTGTAGCTAAGTGAAAATACGATTTATATTAATTAGATAAACATAGAATTCGCATATACAAGAATCAATAGAATTTAGTATAATTAAGGAAAATAAAAGAAAAAGCAGGGTAACAAATGGAATATATCTTACAAAATCTAGAAGAGGTTAGAATTGGTAGTATAATAGCCGAAGATCTGTTTGTGAATACAAAGTCCCCAGTCGTGCGTAAAGATACAAAAGTCTCTAGGGAACATATTGAGGTACTAAGAGCATTTAACATTATTAAAGTACCCATCTCTGTTGAAAATATCTTTAATAGGTCAGAAGAAGAAATTCTCGAGTTAAACAATAAAAAACAAGTAGATGAGCAGAAAAATAGTAACTCCTTATCGAATAAAACAAACTTTAATACCTTATATAACCAAGCGGTAAATAACTTCTTTAAAGAGTTTACAGCATGGGAAACAGGAGTAAAGGTGGATGTAGCAAAACTAAGAAATATTGTTATGCCTTTAGTAGATCGTGCGATGCAGGAGAAACATATATTTTCTCTTTTAAATAGTTTTTCTTCTATGGATAAATATGTAGCTCACCATTCTATAGCAGTAGGCATATTATCGGGAGCTATTGCTAAAAAGCTTCGTTACGAGCCGGGTCTCATCAACCAAATAGCGACTGCAGGCTTATTAGCTGACGCTGGAATGGCTAAGGTAAACTATAAGATTAGAGATAAAAAGACGCCACTTACGGAAAATGAGTTTTCCGAAATCAAAAAACATACCATTTTTAGCTTCCAAGCTATTAAAGATAGTCCTTTATTGAAGCCGGAGATGAAACTAGCAATCTTTCAGCACCACGAAAGATTAGATGGAAGTGGTTATCCTAAAGGAGAAAGAATGAACAATATATCTCTATTCTCTCAGATTATAGCTGTGGCTGATGTTTATCATGCAATGACATCAGAACGTATATATCGGGCTAAAGCTTCCTCTTTTAAAGTGTTAGAGATGATTAAAGAAGAAGAGTTTGGTAAGTATAATATAGAAGTAGTCAATGCTCTCATCTCCCTTGTCTGTGATTTACCTATTTCCACAAAGGTGAGATTGTCAGATGGAGAACTGGCAGAGATTATCTTTATTCATAGAGATTCTCCAATGAGACCTATGATCCGTCTCCTGGAAACCGGCCATATAATTGATTTGGCAGGAAAGAGATCCTTGCATATTGAAAGTGTAATCAATTGATAAGATAATGAAGTACCCTTCTAAACTAAAGAAGTAACTCAAGCACTAGAACCTTTTTGAAATGGCTGTTATATAGAAGAATCACTTAGAACTTTTATAAGTGATTCTCATACTTTAAATAGTTCTAAAGTTTATTCTTAAAAAGTATTGACGAATAGGTTCAAAGGATGGTATAGTAATCAAGTTCTCATTTTTAATTCTTATTTGCAAAAAAAACAATTTGAATAAAGTTGTTGACAGAAAGATAAAAATTTGATATGATAATAAAGCTGTCGGAACAAACGACACAATGAACATTGAAAACTGAACATGCAAAACGTTAAGACATACAGCATCAACAAGCTTCGGCTTGATTGACGCAAAA
>NZ_JABAFC010000015.1 GCF_012843435.1 Psychrobacillus sp. BL-248-WT-3
TATGATGACGAAAAATCAAACCAATGAACGCGAACAATTAGAAATCTTGACTATTGAACAGTTGGTACCACAAGACCATCCTGTTCGTATGTTAGATGCGGCAATTGATTTTTCCTTTATCTATCCATTGGTTGAAAACCTTTATTCGACAATAGGGAGACCTAGTATTAACCCAGTGGTACTTATCAAGATGACTTTTATCCAATATACCTTTGGTATACGGTCCATGCGCCAAACCATTAAAGAGATTGAAACCAACATGGCATACCGATGGTTTCTAGGCTTTGGTTTCCATACCGAGGTTCTCCAGTTCTCAACTTTCGGGAAAAACTATGTCCGTCGTTTTGCAGACACAGATCTATTCGAGCGGATTTTCTACAGAGTATTAAAGGAGGTCGCAGATCGTGGGCTCCTAAGTCCGGATCATGTCTTTATTGATTCGACCCATGTGAAAGCTAGTGCTCAATAAGAGAAAGTTTGAGAAGAAGGTTGTTCGTAAAGAGACGCGGGCTTATGAAAAGAGGCTCCAGGAGGAGCTCAACCTCGACCGGGAAAAGCGTGGGAAGAAACCATTCCCGCATGAAAAAGGACTTACGTCATAACTATGAAATGAAAGAAATTTACGGGAAACGTAAAGAGACGATCGAGCGTGTCTTTGCCGATGCCAAAGAAAAGCATAGTATGCGATGGACAACCTTAAAGGGTCTTAAAAAATTGTCCATGCAGGCGATGCTAACTTTTACTGCCTTAAATCTTAAGAAGTTGGCCAGCTGGACCTGGAAAACGCTGGCGTAAAACAAACAAAATCGAGAGCTGAATTAGCTCTTTTTCCAGAATGTAAACTGTGATAATAGCAAAAGGGTTGGAAATCGTTTCGATTTCCAACCCTTTTGTCTACACTCTGACGTGAATGTATTTACATTCACGTTTCCTTTTTGTACACGGACATTAAGGATTCATACTGTTCAGTATTAAAATCCTTCTGCCCTCGCATAAATTTTTCTTTTAGATTAAAATAACATATCTCTAAATATTCTTTCGTATGATGATGCTCAAATGGATTTGTTAGCGTTTTATAAGAGCGGCCTTCAAAATATTTTTCCATTTTGTCTACTGTACGTATATTTATGTTGCGTTTACGCATTTCCAGTAAGACCAATTGGGTATAAGCAAACAGATCATCTTTTGGGTAGTCATAAATATAGTTTATTAAAATATGGCGATCTTCTTTCGCAAAAATACTGTTTAACTCACGCCATTGTGCCAACAGTTGGGATTTCGGTAAAGAGCTTAGTAAATGTTGGTGCCATAAGCGCAAAAGATAACATCTCCTTTATAAAGTTGACCCTGTGCTAGAAACATTCATGTTATTTCAAACAATGATAATAATTGAATTTTTGCATTTGTTCGCTACAAAGAGAATTGAGATGTGGTGTAAAATGTAAAATAACTGTGCTATTATTAGGTGAATGGAGGTGCCAGAATGCCAACAATAGCATTGCCTGGTTTTTTATTTACTATCATAGTTCTTGCTTTTATTGCAATTATAGCACTTATTATTATCTTTATGGCTACAAGTAAAACAAAAAAAGGATGACCTTCTAGGTGATCTTAAAGGGGAGATTTACTTAAATGGTTTTAAGGATGCTTTTAGAAATTCTTCGTATCATTTTCATTTTTGCGATCCTAGGTGTAATTTTGAGTGGTTTACTAAATGCAATCTATACTAAGTTCGAGGCGGGAACTTATTCCTGGTTAGGTAGCGTGGCGATTTTATTATTACTATTTGTACTATATAGAAATAAACTTCAATTTTCAGGTTGGTATAAAGGAGAAGGAAGAAAAAAATTACCCAATTCAGTTACTTATGCTATTGCTACAGTGTCAGTTTTTATGATTGTCTCTCCTTTTATTGTAGGTTAAAGGAGTTCCTAAAATCAAACAAAGCCCTCGTAATATATAGAGGGCTTGGGACTAGCTTAAGCTGTTAACAATAAATTATGTGTATATTGAATCCAGGAAGTATGCTTTGATATAAAATAAGCTTAAGATGTCTTTGCTTTTGGAGTTCTTTTCCGAGCGGGCGTCTTTTTCTTTTTTGTTTTATCTAGGGAAGCCTGTAACGCTGCCATTAAATCCGTAACATTTGATGCGGCTGCAGGCTGTTGTTTACTGTCCGTTTCAATAGGCGGACTGCTAACTTTTTTCTCTTCGATTAATTCCATAAGTGCAGTGCGGTAATCATCTGTGTATTTTTCAGGGTTAAATTCAGTAGTTAGCTGATCGACTAATAGCAAGGCAGTTTCTAATTCCTTTTGTACGACTGTTTGGTCAAGTGGGATATTTGGAACGTCTGAAGCCTTTCTCACTTCATCAGGGAAATGAATGGTTTCCATAACAAGCAATTCCTTGTATACACGCACAACTGCTAGCTGTTCTTTAGCTCTTATAATAATTTTAGCTACGCCAATTTTGCCAGATTCCTCTAAAGCTTTTCTTAAAAGAGAGTATGCCTTAGAGCCACCACTGTCAGGAGCTAAAAAATAGCTTTTTTCAAAATAGATAGGATCAATTTCTTCTAGTTTCACAAAATCGATTATTTGTACGGCTTTATCCTCATTTTCCTTTCGTAGCTTTTCAAGTTCCTCTTCATCCAAGACGACAAACTTGTTTTTAGAATACTCGTAAGCCCTCACGATATCTTCAGGCTTCACTTCTTCACTACAGCCCTCACAAACCTTTTTATAGGAAATGGGCTTCATGCATTCCTTATGAAGTTGGCGTAATTTAATATCTTTATTGTCAGTAGCAGTATGAAGCTTTACAGGAATATTGACAAGTCCAAAACTGATGCTTCCTTTCCAAACTGTATGCATATGTGTTACACCTGCTTTTCTTTTCCCTTACTATGATATCTTTCGACTGGTTTTATGTATGAGGAAGATAAATTTATCAAAAGCTAATGAAAAAGAAAGGAGGAAAGAATATTAAACCGATGCTTTTAACTCCTAGTGACGATATTCCTTCAGATAAGGATTGGATATATGAAACTAAATATGATGGTTTTCGATGTATATTAGAATGGCATGAGGAACCTATAATAAAAAGTAGAAATGAGAACGTTCTTAATAAAATGTTTCCGGAAATTATCCAATTCTGCCTTTCTATTCAGGACAAAATGAAACCATACTTACCAATAGTGATGGACGGGGAGATTGTACATTTAGTAAATAATTATAAGAGTAATTTTACAGTCGTTCAAACAAGAGGTAGGATGAGAACTAAAGATGCAATTGAACAGCATGCTGCTAAATTTCCTTGCCACCTAGTTATTTTTGATCTCATGACCATTAATGGAGAAGGCATTCATAGTCTTCCACTTGTTACACGAAGAGAGAGGCTTAGTCTAATATTTAAAAAGCTTAGTCTACCTACTGCTGATTATGAAAATGATAAACGGCTACAAATAATTGAACAAAGTAAATGGAGTAAACAACTATGGGGAAAGATTGTAGCGCATAATGGAGAAGGAATAGTTGCAAAGAAGAAGAATAGTTTCTGGACTATTGGAAAGCGTTCAACTGATTGGCTCAAAATCAAAAATTGGAAGATTACAACCATCATTCTAACATCATTTGATAAGAACAATAATTATTTTTTTGGAGCTATCTATGAACAGGATAAATTAATAGAAGTGGTCAACTTTAGCCACGGACTCAAGGAAGAAGAGCTTCTAACGCTTCAAAACTTTTTTTATTCTAATGGTCAAATGGTTGGGAAAAATAAGTGGATCATAGAACCTTCTATATGCGTGGATATTGCTTCAATCGACTTTGACGGAAAAAGTTTGAGAGAACCAAGGTTCCATCAATTTAATTTTGATTGTGAACCAGCTGATTGTACAAGAAGACAATTTAATTTACAATTATACTCTTTACCCGAAAAAGTGAAAGTAACTCATCCAGACAAGCCTATATGGCTTTCAAATGATATTAGAAAAGAGGACTATCTCTATTATCTTCAACGAGTCTCTTCTTATATGATACCTTTTTCAAAAAATAGACTCTTGACTGTCATTAGATATCCACATGGAACGATAAGGGGAGAACGTTTTTATCAAAAGAATTGGGAGGATAACATCCCTAAATATGTAGAAACCAAACTTTTTGAAGATAATAGGTATGTTATTTGTAATAATATCGAAACTCTTCTTTGGCTGGGAAATCAGCTAGCCCTAGAATTCCATATTCCTTTTCAAACAATTGATACAGAAATGCCAACAGAAATTGTATTTGACTTAGATCCACCTTCCGTGGATTATTTTTGGATGGCAGTTGAAGCTGCAGTTAGAATGAAAGCTATTTTCGATGAATTTTCTCTTGTTTCATTTATTAAGACATCAGGGGGAAAGGGATTGCAAATTTATATTCCACTACCTAAAGGTACTTTCTCCTACGAGAACACCAGGATTTTCACTAAGTTTGTTTGCGATTTTCTATGTGAGCAGGAGCCAAACCTTTTTACGACTGAACGCATGAAAAAAAATAGAGATAACAAGCTTTACCTGGATTACGTGCAGCACCATGAAGGGAAAACAATTATTGCTCCCTATTCTACACGCGGTAACGAGGGTGGCTATGTTGCTACTCCATTAAATTGGGTAGAGGTAAATAAAGAGCTGAGTCCCACTTTGTTTACTATTCCAATGGTTTTAGAAAGAGTTAGTAAGCATGGAGATATATTTCATACGTTTAGACACGTAGACAATCAACGTGCATTCAAAAAAGTAATAGAACAGTTAAAAAACATATTATTTTAAGTAAATGCTTGAGAGAAAGGCCCTATTTTAAGGAGAATATGTTTTAGTCTTTAAAAGGTGGGAATATGATTAGTGAGCCTGAAAGAAAGCTCAAAAACAAAGTAAGAGGAGGAATTAATATGGCTAACAACAACCAAAGCAATCGCGGAAGAAATAACAACGGAAACATGTCATTTGAAGAAGCAGGACGTAAAGGCGGGGAAGCTACCTCCAATAATCATGGACAAGAATTCTATGAGGAAATCGGACGCAAAGGCGGAGAGGCCACTTCCGACAACCATGACAAAGACTTTTATAAGGAAATTGGTAAAAAGGGTGGAGAGTCGCGAGGCAACTCCAACAACAATTAAACTCAAGGCTGTATAAATAAATTCAACCTAACTAGAACCAAAAAATCCGAGAATAAATTTTAAGAGAATCTAAATAGTGAGTTTCAACTATTACTAGGAGGATGATTTTAATGGCAAACAATCGAGGAAATAATAATGGTAAAATGTCTGTAGAAGAAGCAGGACGTAAAGGTGGAGAAGCAACCTCCAGTAATCACGGACAGGAATTCTACGAGGAGATCGGACGCAAAGGCGGAGAAGCCACATCCGATAATCATGACAAGGATTTTTATGAGGAAATAGGTAAAAAAGGTGGAGAGTCGCGAGGCAACTCCAACAACAATTAAAGTCAAAGCTATATGAATAAATAAAAAATGTTAATCACTAACTAAAATCCATGTTTAACAAAACCGAATTCAAAATAATCCACACGAAATTTTAAGAGAATCTAAATAGTGAGTTTTAACTATTACTAGGAGGATGATTTTAATGGCTACAAACAATCGAGGAAACAATAATGGTAAAATGTCTGTAGAAGAAGCAGGACGTAAAGGCGGAGAAGCAACCTCCAATAATCACGGACAAGAATTCTACGAGGAAATCGGACGCAAAGGCGGAGAAGCCACATCCGATAACCATAACAAAGACTTTTATAAGGAAATTGGACGTAAGGGCGGGGAATCTCGTCAACAAGGTAATAACTAATTACTTCAGTCTGATATACAAAAAGAAGACTATCTCTGCAATACCCGAGTCGATTATGACTCGGGTATTTTTTGTTATTAGCATGTTGTAAGGAACAATATATCAGATATACACTCAGGTTATAGGCTTTTTAAAATAATACTTATAAAGAATTCCTTTTTGTATTCAAAGAAAGAATACTGTTTATTTCCTCGGAAATGATATAAGTATAATTACATCTTAATTAGTCGTCATAACCACATGTTACATAATGTTAGGTAAATCCAAACTGTTTATTGTAAAAATTAAAAGCTTTGTTAAAGTTATTGGTTGATTTTGACTAACAATTCTTTTTTATAGTGACTGCAAACATTAAAAAAGGAACATTCAAATGGCTATAAAACATAAATAGATGAGGAAATTGAGGTTGGTGACAGTTTTTCACCTTTATTTATGCGAGTAAATTGATTAGCGCTTTACCGATGCTAAAGCTGTTCCCATTTATTGATTGGAGCGCCAGACGGCGACTCCTACGGGATGAGTGAGACAGATAAGACCTCACAACCACGCGCCTAAGCGATGGGTGAGGGCTTATCGCTCACCCCGTGGAAAGCGTCCGGCTGGGGCGGAAATCAATTTTACTCTCTGATTTAAGATTTCTTTGCATCATAAATCAACCCTACTCTTTAACATAGCCAAATTAAAAAGAGATCTCAACTAGCGTGCCCCGAATAATGATACCAGATAAGTGAAAAACACTTCTAATTGCTTATTAAAAAGCATATAAAGTTCATTATATACTTACTTACTTGAATTGTGCTTTAAGATTTAATACAAAAATATTGTAAAATTTTAGTTATTGTTATATAGTATTACTCATTGAAAACTTGTCCTAACAATAAATACACAAGGGGTAAAAAAGAAACATAATGACATATGTTAAAACGCAAAATAATATAGAAGAAATAATCCATTCAACAGTGCACTCGGTTAACATGACCATGGAGGTTTATAAAGACAATTCAGGGATTAATATGAGCTATAACTTTATAGGTAATTATATCGGGGTAGATTTGAACAGATTATTTATAGCCATAGAAGAAATGCCTTACCCTTTAACAATGGAGTTATATGTTAAAATACTTACAATTCATGAGCTAGGTCATGCCATGGATCGTGTTGCATTAATGAATACTCTGGAGCGAACAAAAGAAATTTTTCATATGAAACGAAATCATTCTATAAAAGAAATTTACAATAATTTAGAAATGTTATCTATGATTTTGGAAGAACATGAAATGAATCTTGTCTTTGAGGAAACAGCCTGGACTAATGCGGAGACACTAAACGAAGCATATAAAATAGTAAATCCTGTTTATTTAGAGATTGTTAAAAAACATAGCATGTCTACCTATATAAATTCTTACGAGGCTGATCTTTCTATTTATAATAGTCTTATGGAAGAAACCAATGAACAAATCGCGTAAACCCTAGTCATCTGTAATCTATATACAGATGGCTTAATTTTTTCTCTAAGGTTTCACTAATCTTTAAAAGGGAATATATATGGTAAATCCATATAGAGAAAGAAGGAAATCTTAATGCAGCACAATAACGAGCAAAAAGATATGAGACAACCAAATAGCTTTCAAGAGCAAGGTAATTCTGTTCATCCCAAAGAAGAAAAAGATACTAGACAGCCTAATAGTTTCCAGGAGCAGCCTCCACTTACGGAAAAGAACCCAACACAAAAAGCCAAAGAAAAACAAGGCTTTTCGATGAATGATACAATTAGTAGACAAGAAGATAGCTTCAATAAATAAGTGAGTGTTTGAAAGGGTATTCCTTGAAAGAATTATTTAGGGATATCCTTTTATTTTTATATAAAGCTTTGTTAAAGTTATGGGTAACATAGCCTTATATAATAATATGACCCTATCTTAATAACGTAATTTCTCACATAGTTATTTTTATATTAAGTAAAATATGACCAGGCTGGTTTATTTCTTGTGATTATAAATGAATTACCTTTTTCACAGTTTGTAGTTAGTACATAAGTAAGAGTTAGTATAAAATAATACATATACATAGTGAAAATAAAAGGCGGCGGAATATATTGAAGAAGAAAAAACATAAACTTCAAACAAATGAAAATGTAATTGTGTTTCCAGGAATGGTGGACACATTAATAAGTGATGGGCTTGCCTATGCGGAGGCTAATAATTATGTCAAAGCAGCAGCTTGCTTTGACGAAGCGAAGAAATATGTGGTACTCGATGATGTGATTCTAAGTGTTTATGTGCTTACCTTATTAGAAACTAGGAGGGCCAAAGAGGCAAAGCAAATATGTGAGGGCCTACTAGAAGAGAAATCTCCGGTTTTTGAACAGATAGTAGAGCTTTACTTGACTATATTATTAGATTTAAAGGAGTATTACGAGTTAAATCAAGTGATTAACCGAATTTTAACTGAATATAATTTTTCAGATGAAAGAAAGACCAATTTTAATCAGCTAAAAGATTTAAGTAATCGCCTTGCTAACGAGCAACCACTTATAGATGATAATGAGGAAACTGCTCTTATACCTATTGAGAAGGAGCAACTTGAGTTAAAAACGTTTAAACAACTAAGCTTTGTTGAACAGGAGCAAATTCTACAGCAAGCTTTTTATAGAGACATCCATTCAGCTATTCCTGAAATTAAGGCTATTGTAGAATATCCTGACGTTTCTCCGACCGTTCAAACACTAGCACTTTTACTATTGGGTAGTGCTGGAATTACAGATACGATCACAATCAGTAAGTTTGGTTTGACTCAGCAGGTAAATCCTTCTTCTCCTCCTCCTCAAACAGGTGTAGATCGAATGGAAGAAATAAATCAGCATGTACAAGAATATCTTCAAAAGGACCCATCTAAGCAAATGCTCACGACGGAGCTTTTACACCGCCATGCCTATGCTCTTTTTCCTTTTGACTGGCAAGGGTACAAAAATGAAGAGGTTGCAATGGCGTACATTGACTTTATTAAAATTATGTTTGGGGAAGAAAACGTGCATTTAAATTCCTTGTTGGAATTTATTGAGACAATAGAAAATTCGATAGAAAAGCCTTAAGTTAATTTCTCGCGTCTTTTAAAGGAATACAAATTTTTATTTCATAAATATAAGAAACTCATTCGTTACCGCTTAAGCTTAAGTAGTAATTAATGAGTTTTTTTAATGGGAAAAAATGAAACTATATTTTATTTAAAAAGAATTATATTGACTTTTTTTATCAATTCAAATAATATACAAATAATTGCTAATATTTTGTAAAATTTAGTTATTTTGAGAAATAGTGTTGTAAAGTAATCATCTTGTTGTGGCAACGGGCGACTAAAGTGGAGAAAGTGAGCCAATAAGAAACCACACTTACATGTATTATAGATTTTCCTTCTCTAGCATCACACTAATAACTTAGTATTATATAAATTTTATGGAAAAGGAGGGCATTTATTAGTTGTATAAAAATAAGAATTGGAAAGAGGAGGAAAAGAATGAATAGAAGGTATTTTAAAGCCTTTATTGCTGTGTTACTTACGTTTACCCTATTCTTTACAAGTATCGAAACAGGAAGTGCGGTGAGTACAATCTCTCCTAAGGTTGAAATGAGAGCTTCATGGATTTCTACTGTTGCAAATATAGACTTGAAGCCAGGTATGGATGAAGCTGCTTATACATCATGGGCTCGTTCTACCATCAAAGAGTTAGAACGAAAAAATTTTAATACAGTTGTTTTTCAAGTTAAACCAACTGCAGATGCATTATATCCATCTGAGCTAGCACCTTGGTCACGTTATATTACAGGTAGTAAACAAGGGACAAACCCAGGTTACGATCCGTTGCAAATTATGCTAGATACTGCACATGAACATGGTATGGAGTTACATGCTTGGATCAATCCTTACCGAGTTACAATGGCTAATCAAAAACTAGAGGAACTAGCACCAAATAATATAGCTTCTATTCATCCTGAATGGGTAGTAAAGCATGGGACTCAATATTACTTAAATCCAGGAATTCCAGGCGTCCAAAGTTATTTAATAGATGCTGTAAAAGAACTAGTAACAAATTATGACGTGGATGCGGTTCACATGGATGATTATTTCTATCCAGGAGTTAATTTTGATGACGCTGCAACCTACGCACAGTATGGTGCTGATTTTAACGACATCGGTGACTGGAGACGTAATAACGTCAATGAACTAGTTCAACATATTAATAGTAACATCAAACAAATTAAGCCTTGGGTACAATTTGGTATTTCTCCATCAGGAATTTGGAGAAATAGTAAGGACGATCCGAATGGAAGCGAGACAAATGGATCTGCTCATTATGACTCACTTTTCGCAGACAGCAGAAAGTGGATTCAATCAGGGTATATAGACTATATAACACCGCAAGTATATTGGTCTCGTCAGTTGGCTATAGCAAACTACTCGGTGCTTCTAGAGTGGTGGAGCAGACAAACAGAAGGATATCCGATAAATCTTTACATTGGAATGGCAGATTACAAAGTTAATGCTAACTTTGATACGGCGTGGGACAATCCGTATGAATTACCAGAGCAAATTTTGGACAACCGTACAAATGGAAAGACGATGGGCCAAATGCATTTTACTCTCCGGGATATCCTTGCAAATAAGCTTGGCTATGCTGATATAGTAGAAAATGAAATTTATCAGTCAAAATCATTAACCCCTCCTACTCCATGGAACGGAGCAGAAGAACCTAAAAAACCAATACTAGTTACTGCTAAAAATAATGGGAACTCTGTTCAAATATCAATTGACAATAAGAAGCGGAAAGATGCTAGGAAATATGTGATTTACCGCTTCGAGGGCAACCAAGCAGGGGATTACAATGATCCTAAAAATATTGTCGGGGTAGTTTTTGACCAAAACGGCTTTGCTAAATTTCAAGATCAGAACGTGGATCCGAATAAGCGATACACTTATGGTGTAACATCTATTTCTTACACAGGTGTGGAAAGCAAGAATGCCGAGGAAACAAAAACTAAAAAGTAAGCTATTCAAAACCTGGAGCCGTTTAGGCTTCAGGTTTTTTATATGGATGAAATCTATCTTTATAAAAACATTAATTGAAATATTAAAACGAAAATAATTATAAATTTCAAAAATTATGTTTCATTTTCAAAATAAATATGATATGTTATTTAATATTCAGACTTTATAGAAAAGTCGTTGTTATGAGAACTGTTTTTAATTGATTAATATAAAGAAGGTGTTTATTTGAGTCAACGGGTTGCGTCTATTCAAGTCGGACAATTAATGGTTGTAGGATTTAAAGGGAAAATTGCACCAGAGGGTATCATTGACCTGATCCATCGACACCGAATTGGTGGAATTATATTGTTTAGTCATAATGTTGGTACACCTCAGGAGCTCTTAAGTTTAACATCTTCTCTTCAGCGCGAAGCACAAAAAGCAGGATATGAATATCCTCTTCTGATTTGCCTGGATCAAGAGAATGGGGTAGTACGTAGATTGGGAAAAGGTGCAACTACATTTCCTGGAGCAATGTCCATCGGGGCTACGGCAAACATAGAAAATGCTTTTGATATAAGCCTTGCCACTGGAAAAGAGCTGAAAGAGTTAGGGGTTAATTGGAATTTAGCACCTGTACTAGATGTAAATAATAACCCGGATAATCCGGTTATTGGGGTTCGATCCTTCGGAGAAAATCCACATTTAGTAGCTGAATTCGGGAAAAATGCAATGAAGGGCTTGCAAAGTGCAGGAGTGATCACTACATTAAAGCATTTTCCAGGTCATGGTGATTCAAATGTAGATTCCCATTTATCCCTTCCAGTGATAGGTCATACAAGAGCAAGGTTAGATGAAGTAGAGCTTGTACCATTCCAAGCTTGCATTGCCGAAGGGGCAGATACTATTATGTCTGCTCATGTTTATTTTCCTGCAATTGAGGACAGAGAAAATGTCCCTGCTACTTTGTCCAAAAAAGTAATTAGTGGGCTGTTGAGAGAGGATCTTGGATTTGACGGTGTGGTCACAACAGATTGTCTGGAAATGAAGGCAATTTCAGAAACAATTGGTACTGAAAAAGGTGCCGTTGAGGCCCTTAATGCAGGTGTAGACTTAGTAATGGTCTCACATACACATGAGGTTCAGCTACGTACGATAAAGGAATTAGAGCTAGCCTTAGCTCAGGGTGTATTACAAGAAGAGAGCTTAAAGGCTTCCCTTAATCGCATTAATAAACTGAAGGGAAAATATTTGTCATGGGAAAACACTCCCTTCCATTCCGAGTTTGTTTCACTTGGTAGTGAAGAACATAAAATATTAGCTGAGAAGGTATTTCAAGAGAGCGTTACAATCGTGAAAAATGAGGGCCTACTTCCTTTACAGATGGATCAAAATATATTAGTCATTAATCCGCCTAACCAAACTATTTACGGTGTTGAGGATGTAAAAGAAATAAAAACAACACTAAGTGATGCAATGAAGGAATTTAGTAATCAAGTAGAGGCTTATGATTTACCGACATCATTCACTCTTAAGGAAATGGATTTACTCATTCAAAGGGCAAAGGAATTTGATGTAATTGTTATTGGTACTCTGTCTGTATCTGCTGCAAGTTATGAGACAGAGTTATTTAATAGACTTTTAAAATTAGATATTCCGATTGTTGGAGTAGCAATGAGAAATCCATATGATTTAAGGTTTTTCCCGGATGTAACGGCATATTTAGCAACCTATGAATTTACTTATCTTGCATTAAGAACCGCAGCTCAAGCGATATTTGGAAAAGTCTCGGTTAGTGGAAAACTTCCAGTAACTTTACTTGAAACAAAGACAACATTTTAGGGGGTGAGGGATACATAAGCAGGGAGGGAAGAAGTGTTTACAAGAATAGTTTGTTTTGTTTCATAGCAATGACTATTTTAAAAAAACTAGGGGGTATTACAAATGAGAGGTAAAAAGATAATTTCATTAGCACTTATAGCTGCATTAGCCTTAGCAGCATGTTCGGATGATGAAGCAAAAGGTACTGTAGAACCAGATAGCAAAAATTTTAACAAAACAGGAATGCCCATTGTAAACGAAACAATTAAGTTGGACATTTTTGCAGGTAAGTCAGCTACTACGGCTGATGATTGGAATGACGTTCTAATACTTAATGAATATGAAAAAATGTCAAATATAGATATCACGTGGCAGCAGGTACCAGCCGATGGATTACAAGAGAAACGTAACCTTGCGTTAGCTAGTGGAACGTTGCCAGACGTTTTTTATGCCGCAACTATTCCAGTAGGGGATTTACAAAAATATGGCCAGCAGGGCACATTTATTCCTTTGAACGACTTAATCGAGGATTATGCACCTAATCTAAGTAAAGTGTTAGAAGCAAATCCTGAAATTAAAAAAGGACTTACATTCCCGGATGGTAATATTTATTCCTTCCCTACTATTTATTCACCAGAGTTCACGTCTCTATTAATAGGTGCTAAGCCTTGGATTAAACAAGATTGGTTAGATCAATTAGGTATGAAAAATCCTGAGAATTTAGATGAGCTATATGCTTACTTGAAGGCAGTAAAAGAAACCGACCTGAATGGAAATGGAAAAAATGACGAGATTCCTTTAAGTAGTGTTTCTATGACTCGTATACTACATTGGATTTCCGGTGCATTCGGTGTACAAAACAAAGGGTCTCTTCACACTTTACTTGATACCGACTCTGCTGGTGAGCTTCGTTTCTTCCCAACGGCTCCAGAGTATAAAGAAATGTTAGAGTATATGCATAAATTATATTCAGAAGGCTTAATCGATCAAGGTATTTACTCCATTGACGTTCCTAAATATTTGGCTGCTGCAGCTGAGGAGTTGTATGGAGCTACTCAATTCTACAACCCTGTTGAACTCTTTGGAGAAGAAATCGGTAAGGACTATGTGGTAGGAAATGCACTTGCTGGCCCGAGTGGGGAAAAACTATACACAGGAATTACCTCTCCATTAAGAGACTTAGGAAACTTTGCTATTACGAGTGAAAATAAATACCCTGCTGAAACGGTAAGATGGTTAGATCATTTCTACAGTGATGAGGGAGCTTTGATGTTCTTCATGGGAATTGAAGGGGAAACTTTTGAACAAACAGCAGATGGACCGAAGCTATTAGATAAAATCACAAATAGTAAAGACGGACTTACGATGACACAAGAACTAGCTAAATATTTAATCAATCCAGGTGGAAATCATCCAGTAATGATTACAGATGATTACTTCACTGGATCAGAGAATGCACCAGGTGATAAAGAGGCTACGAAAGAGCTTGAACCATATTTAATAGATGAAGTATGGCCTAACTTTACCTATACTGCAGAAGAAAATGATCGAGTATCAGTTTTAAAAGCAGATATTGATAAATACGTACAAGAAATGCAAGCGAAATTTATAACAGGAGAAACTCCTTTAACTGAATGGGACTCTTATGTGGGAACCATTGAAAAAATGGGATTAAAGGACTTCATGGAGCTTCAACAAAAGGCGTATGAAAGATACAAAGATTAATAAATGAGTTGCTTTCTAATTTGCAGAGGAAGTATCTTCCTCTGCAATATTAGAAAAACGGGGAGAAGGGGGTAAAAATATGCACATTAATGAAACAAAAGCAAAGCATGGGGTTGTTCCGAAAGTGAGTCGTTTTGCTAAAATTAAAAGAAATTTCCTAAAAAGCTGGCAGCTCTATGTTTTCTTACTTCCTGCGCTTTTATATTTTTTAATCTTTCACTATGTTCCTATGTATGGAGTACAAATAGCCTTTAAAAACTTTATGGCTAATCAAGGGATTTGGGGAAGTCCGTGGATTGGATTTGATCATTTTACGCGCTTTTTTGATTCATACTACTTTTGGAGATTAATAAAAAATACAATCATTCTTAGTCTATATCAATTGTTATTATTCCCTTTGCCAATTATTTTGGCCCTTTCATTAAACGAGCTGAAAAATGGTGCTTTTAAAAAATGGGCTCAAACACTTACATATGCTCCTCACTTTATATCCGTAGTTGTAGTAGTTGGGATGATTGTTATTTTCTTAGATCCTGTAAACGGTTTAGTCAATCAAATTATTACTCTATTTGGCGGGGAACAAATTCGCTTTTTAGATGAGGCTAGTTGGTTTAGACATATATTTGTTTGGTCTGGGGTATGGCAAACTTTAGGGTGGAGTTCCATTATTTACTTAGCTGCATTAGCAGGCATTAATCCAGAACTACATGAGGCAGCAGAAGTCGACGGGGCGTCGAAATTACAACGAATTCTACATATCAACATACCGGGCATTTTTCCAACAATTGTTGTGCTTCTAATTTTAAACATTGGTAGTTTTATGTCTGTAGGATTCGAAAAGGTTTTACTATTACAAAATAGCTTGAACTCTGAAACCTCAGATGTCATACAAACCTATGTATATCAAGCTGGATTACTAGAAGGTCAATATAGTTTTGCAGCAGCTATTGGTTTATTTGACTCCATCATTAACATAGCTTTATTAATAACCTTCAATTATGTTGCAAGAAAAACTAGCAATAACAGCTTATGGTAAGGAGGGGTTCAAATGAAAAAAGTTAGTTTGTCTGACAAAGGCTTTGACGTTCTAAACAAAATATTCTTAACGGTCATCGTCATTTTAATAGTTTATCCGCTTGTCTTCGTTATTAGTGCCTCCATAAGTGATCCCTTAGCCGTAAGCTCAGGGAAAATGTGGTTATGGCCAGTCGATATTACGTTTGAAGGTTATAGAAAAATATTACAAAATGACTCTATTTGGTCAGGGTATCGCAATACCATTTTATATACAGCAGTAGGAACACTTCTCCATTTATTTGTGCTGTTACCATGTGCTTATGCACTTTCTAGAAAAGAGTTGATGGGAAGTAAGTATATCTTATGGTTTGTTCTATTCACAATGATGTTCAGTGGTGGTTTAATCCCAACTTATTTAGTGGTCAAAAATTTAGGAATGCTTGATACCATTTGGGCAATTGTAATACCTGGAGTGGTTGGGGCTTGGTCTATTTTAGTAGCGAGAACTTTCTTCCAAAGCAGTATTCCGGATCAGTTAGTAGAGGCGGCTAAAATTGATGGAGCATCTGATTTTTATATGTTTATCAAAATTGTATTACCACTATCGTTGCCAATTATAGCGGTTATGGCATTGTTCCATGCAGTGGGCTTATGGAATCAATATTTTAATGCGTTAATTTATTTATCTGATCGGGATAAATATCCGCTTCAGCTCATTTTGAGGGAAATTTTAGTAGTAAATCAGGCACAACTAGGTGAAGGATCTGGGGAGCAAACGGAATCGCTCATCCAACAGGTGAGGACAGGTGGCCTTATTAAATATGCGGTCATCATTATCTCTTCTTTGCCACTACTAATTGTTTACCCATTTTTACAACGATTCTTTGTCCAAGGCGTATTAATCGGTTCGATTAAAGAATAGTTTTTCGTGGTGTCTAGCTTCGGCGCCTTGCCCCTCGGGTCAAATGGTTAAAAGCTACGGTGGCTGAAGAGCTGCCTCCTCGTATTTCCCCATTTGCCTGCCAGGGCAGAGATAGGCGCCTACGCTTTTCAATTTCAACATAGAAGGGAGAGTCTACTATGAACAGTTTTGTTAATGGATACTATCAGTTCGCAGTGTGGGCAATGAGGTTAGCATACTTGAACATACTTTGGTTTGTATTCACACTAGTAGGCTTGTTCTTTTTTGGACTCATGCCTGCAACGGCGGGTATGTTTGCAGTAGTAAGAAAATGGGTTTCTGGAGATACAGATATTCCCGTATTTCAAACCTTTTGGAAATCTTATCGCCAAGAATTTTTTAAAGCTAATCTACTCGGATACATACTTGCCGGTATAGGATATCTACTATATATTGAGCTGCAAATTTTAAGAGCTCAGGAGAATATGGTTTACTTTGTGGCAAGCTATGGGGTAATAGCACTTTTTATAGTTTTACTTATTGTATTGTTATACTCTTTCCCAATCTTTGTACATTTCAATATAAGCACCTTACAAAATATTAAATGGGCTTTTGTAATAGGAGTCATTCATCCTATACTAACGATTGCATTGATTGCAATATTATTATTTGTTCACTATGTAACTTTTATAACCATTCCCGCTTTGCTCTTTTTCTTTGGTGGAAGTGTAACCGCCTTTATCCTAACGTGGGGAGCGTCTAAAACGTTTACAAAGTATGAGCCCTCAAATGTCTGATTAGTGGAGGAAACAAATGAAGCTAGGGGTAGAAGTATTTTTGGAAGATGGCTATAAAGCTTTTATCGGAAATCGTATAGGCTTGGTGACGAATATGACGGGTGTAAACCAAAAGCTCACACCGACTATTGAATTGTTTGTCGATCACCCTGGCATAAATCTTACAGCTTTATATGGTCCAGAGCATGGGATACGTGGAGATGCTAAAGAAGGAGAGGGAGTACAGTCTTCGATAGACCCTTACACAAATCTTCCGGTTTACAGTCTATATGGTGATTCAAGGAAGCCTACAAAAGAGATGTTAGAATCTGTTGATGTCATTGTTTTTGATCTGCAGGATATTGGTTCAAGATATTTCACGTACATTTATACAATGGCATATGTAATGGAAGCCTGTGGAGAGCAAGGAAAGCAGTTTGTTGTATTGGATCGACCAAATCCAATTTCTGGTGACCGAATAGAAGGAAACCTTGTGGAAGAGGATGTTCGCTCCTTTGTTGGTTTGTTACCTATTCCAAATAGACATGGGATGACTGTAGGAGAACTTGCACAGTTGTTTAAATATAAGTTTGGATATAATTGTGACTTAACAGTGGTTCCAATGGAGGGTTGGCTGCGATCCATGTACTTTGATGACACTCCTGTATTGTGGGTACCCCCTTCTCCAAATACTACTAATATTGATATGAATGTATTATATCCTGGAACCTGTTTAATAGAAGGAACTAACTTATCTGAAGGACGAGGCACGACAAGACCTTTTGAATGGATTGGTGCTCCTTATGTGGATGGGCAAAGGCTAGCAAAGGTATTTAATGAGAAAAAGATAGAAGGCGTTATCGCAAGGCCCATTTCTTTTAAACCAACTTATCAAAAGCATATGAATGTTATTTGCAGCGGAATTCAGCTACATATTGTCGATCGCCGCATATTAAATGCTTGGGAAACTGGTCTCTTGCTAATAGAGACAATCGCAGAAATGTATCCAAATGATTTCTCATTTATAGAAAATGGGCAGAAGAAGTATTTTTTTGACTTGTTGGCTGGATCTAAAAGTATAAGGGAACATATTTGGAATGGAACGACAACAGAATATATAGAGAATTGTCTATCTTTAATCGAAGGCTTTCAAAAAGAAAAGAAAATATACGACATATATAACTAGGATGATTAAAATGAATGATTTATCTAATTTGAATAAACTGTCAACCGAACAGAGAAATAGCCATTCCATAAACATTGATCATATGTCTACTAAAAGCATTTTAGCAATGATTAATGAAGAGGATAAACGTGTCGCTGAATGTGTACAGGATGAGATAGATGATATTGAAAGGGCTGCAGAGGCTGTATTCAACTCATTGAAATCTGGTGGAAGACTATTTTATGTTGGAGCGGGAACAAGTGGGAGACTAGGTATTTTAGATGCGGTCGAATGTCCACCCACCTTTGGGACACCGTCCAATTTAGTGCAGGCTGTTATGGCAGGTGGCCTTTCAGCTTTTGAAAAAGCGGTAGAGGGCGCCGAGGATAGTCCAGAGAAAGGTAAAGAAGATTTAAGAGAAAGAGCTTTGTCTAGTTATGATGTAGTGATAGGAATAGCAGCGAGTGGAAGAACGCCATATGTAATTGGGGCATTAGAATACGCTAATGAGGTTGGTGCACAAACAATCAGTTTAACTGCAAACAAAAATTCCTCCATCAGTGAACATGCTACTATTAAAATTGAAGTAGAGACTGGACCAGAGGTAATTACGGGGTCTACAAGGATGAAAGCAGCTACTGCACATAAGCTCATTTTAAATATGATCTCAACAACGGTTATGATTAAGCTAGGTAAGGTTTATGAAAACTTAATGGTAGATGTATCCGTCAGCAATGAAAAGCTAAAAGAGCGAGCGAAGGGTATTATTCAAACGATTACTAACCAGACATATCAAGAGGCAGAAGAATTTTTAAAACTTGCAAATAATGAGGTAAAACCTGCAATAGTAATGATGAAAGCTAATGTGAATTATGAAGAGGCAATAGATTATATTAAACAGGCAAACGGTTTTGTAAGAAAGGCTATTGAATTAGCGGATAGGAATTTATAAGAGGAGGAAAAAGGATGAATGAACATAAGAAGCTAATCTTGGACGACTTCAATAATGCCAATCTTAGTGACTATGAAACCAATCATTCCTTTGTCTCCTCCTATTATTTATCTTTAAACAAAGAT
The DNA here is from genome assembly GCF_012843435.1 of Psychrobacillus sp. BL-248-WT-3. Classification (GTDB taxonomy): domain Bacteria; phylum Bacillota; class Bacilli; order Bacillales_A; family Planococcaceae; genus Psychrobacillus. The sequence goes on from NZ_JABAFC010000015.1 coordinate 19,358, forward strand.
TACGTCAAGCATGGAAAGTATAGCTTAGAGGTTAGCTTTAACTACGGAGGTTGGGTTAAAGGAAATGGAGCTATGTATATCAAGTTTAAAAAAAAGTTAGTGACACAGCAGATGCCAAAAAAGCTGGCAGTATGGGTCCATAGTGATGGAAAAACACCATGGCTACGAGCAACCATAATAGATGGAGATAATGAACGGAAGATAATTAACTTAACTAATCAAAATATAAGCTGGAATGGATGGAAATACTTAGATGTAGAGTTGGAGCAAAACTGGAAGCTTCCATTAAGGTTGGAGCAAATATATGCAGTTGAAACAAATTTGGTTAATCAAAAAGACTCCAGTATTAATGGAAAGTTCTATTTGGATCATATTACATTTGTATATGTAGATGATCAAGACTTAACGGGACCAATTTTTAGTGACATATTACCGCAAAAGGAGAAGATATATAGAAATTCCTTTGTCTTTTCTGCAGTAGTGAGCGATGACATGTCAGGTGTAGATTTCGATTCTTTAATCATGAAAATCAATAATAAATTGGTTGTTCCTTCTGTTCGAGCGAACAAAATATATTATCATGTAAAAGAGCTTCAAGAGGGAAATTGTAAAGTTAGCATCCAAGTAAAAGATTTGGCTGGTAATTGGTCGGTACCGCATCTAGAAAAAAATTATTTAATAGATTTAAGTGAAGATCATGAATGTCCCATTATATCTGATGTCACACCAAGTGATACCGCTGTAATTCATACAGCTACACCGCGAATTGGCTTTCGACTTTGTGATGAACATAGTGGGATTGAAAAGAACGATATAATTCTTACTATTAACAATGAAAAGCAAAAAGTGTTCTATGATGAAGAAAACGGCTGGGGATTTGCAATATCTAGTACTCATTTAATAGATGGTCCACATCACCTTTCTATTCATACAAAGGATCGAGCAGGAAATGAAATGGACCCATATCAGCAAAATTTTGTTGTTCACTCTATAAAAGGGCCAATAGACGAGGACAACTTTATAGTAGGCATAATTCCAGATACACATACGCTGGAGCATGGAAAAGCTGCTTTAGTACATTTATTGGAGGAAGCACCTGAGTTTATCATACATATGGGTGACTTTGTAGATCAAGGAACAGAAGAGGAATTTAAGTTAGCGAAGACATCTCTATTTTCGGATATGAAGAAGCACATACCCATATTAACGCTTGCTGGGAATCATGAAGCATTTCGAGGAAACTTAACGCTATATCAGAGCATTATGGGTTCACCATCCTATCATTTTACGTATGGGAAAGTACTGTTTATCCTTTTAAATAGTGCTTTAGGGCAAAGTCTCACGCTTTCAGACTCAACCCAGTTAACCTACCTGAAGGAAGTATTATCTACCCATGAGCAAAAGCATATTGTAGTACTTACTCATGTACCTACTAAGGACCATTTTGGAACTGCACATGAAATGGTATATGAAGATTCCGTTCAATTAGTAGAAATACTTACCGAACACAAAAAAGAATTACCTTCTAGAGACATTGTAGTATTATTTGGACATTTACATACGCAAGACCAATGGGAAGTTAGCGGAGTGAGATACATTATTACAGGCAATGCCTCACCAAAAAAATATGTAATGAAGCAGGAGAATAACATTGGTTACGGGCTACTCCATATACAATCTAACGGTATATATTATGAATACAAGCCTTTTAACTTAATACCTCCGGTGACCCAGTAAAAAGGAAGAGGTATAGTTAAAAAGCTATTTCAAGGAAGAAATGAGTGGATAAATTATGTCATCTGCCAACGGTGGACTAGTTATGCTAAATGAAATGGTGAATACATTGCCACCCTCTGAGAAGAAAATTGCAAGATATATATTAAATCATCCCCAAGAGGCAATTTCTTTAACTGCAGTTGAATTAGGGAAAAGAAGCTCTACTAGTGGGGCGGCAGTCATCAGGCTATGTAAGTCATTAGATTTAAAAGGCTTACAAGATCTGAAGCTCAGAATTGCAGGAGATTTACAAAAGACAACAGAGCATGGTTTTAGAGATATTGAACCGAACGAACCGATTATGTCGATAATAGATAAGATGACAAACAATAGTATTAAAACGATTCGAGAAACGGCAGAAATGCTAAATACCGAAGAATTAGAAAAAGCTATTGACCTACTTAGAGTGGCAAAGACAATCCATTTTGTTGGAGTAGGTGCTTCTAATATCATTGCACAAGATGCTCAACAAAAGTTTTTACGCATTAACAAGAACTCTTATGCCTTTCCAGATATGCATTTAGCAATGACACTCGTCGCTACTGCGGGAAAAGGGGATGTGGTGGTGGCAATTTCCTTTTCTGGAGAGACATCAGAAGTTGCAAGAGTTTTAGAGCTTGCTAAGGAAAAAGGTATCTCTATTATCAGTATTACGAAATATGGTAACTCCATTGTTTCTAAAATTGCAGACATTAAGCTATATACGTCTGCCACAAGAGAATCAACGTTTCGTAGTGGCGCTACCTCGTCTCGAATTGGACAGCTGCAAGTGGTGGATATTTTGTTTATGGGAGTTGCTTCTCTGCAATATGAAGAAACGGTAAAGTATTTAGATGCTACTCGAGATGCGGTCAATTTTCTATCAAAGGATTCAAAGAAATAATTTATTCATAAGCTGACTCTTCTATGAGTTGGCTTGTTTATTGTCAAAAGGGGTGTAGAGAATGTATGTATTAGGGATTGATGGCGGAGGAACGAAAACTACTGGAATCATTGCTACATCTAAAGGTGAAGTAGTAGCAAAAGCAACGGTTGGTGGAACTAATATTAATAGTACGGGCAAAATAGCTGTCCAATCAGAACTGCAAAAGCTTATAAGGGAACTAAAAGAATTGGCACCACAAAATTTCCTACTAGTAAAGCGTGTATTTGCTGGGATGGCAGGAGCGGGCAATATAACCAATCAAGACGCCTTAAAAGCCATACTACAACCTCTATTTTCCTCAGAGGTAAGTATTACTATAGACCATGATGCGATTACAGCACTTTATTCCGGGACAATAGGAAAACCAGGGGTAGTCCAAATTGCTGGAACTGGAGCAATCACATACGGTGTAAATGAAGCTTCCGATCGAGCGCGTGTAGGAGGATGGGGTCATCTGTTTGGAGATCAAGGTAGTGGATATGCCATTGGACGAGATGCATTAGAAGCTGCCTTTAAAGCGAGAGATGGTCTCATTGAACAAACAGTATTGTCTGACCTACTTATCCAGCATTTCAATAAAGAAGAATTACCGGATATTATTCCGATTATTTATCAGGCAGAAAATCCGAAAAAGCTGATATCCTCTCTCACGGTGCTTGTTATGAAGGCGGTAGAACGTAATGATTTAATGGCCAAGCATATCATCGATCAGAATGGAGCAGAGCTTGGAATGGCTATATCTGCTCTTGTAAAACAGCTATTCAGCCAAGGGAATGATGTTATACGAGTTGTTTTAGTAGGTGGACTTTTTAATAGATATGACGTTTTGAAAGAATCAATCGAAAGAACGATTAAAAATGAAGGTATTCATGTGGATATAATCTTCCCTAAAATATTTCCGGCAGGCGGGGCAGTAGTTGCTGCTCTTTTAGAAGAAAATATAGAAATAGATGAGTATTTTTTAGAAACATTTAATAGAACAAACTATGATAATTGAGGTGAAAGCATGCAGTTGATAGAATGGCAGTTAGATAGACTAGATGAATTGGTGAGTTTGTGGAATCAAGAGCTAGGAAAAGATTTTCCAATGCGAAAGGAGCTATTTGAGCAAAATAGTTTCCAGGATGAAAATATTTGCTATGATGCTTCGCGAATAGCTGTAAATGAGGAAGGTCAAATAATCGGGTTCGTAGTAGGTAAAAGGTGGCAGGAAGAAGTAGAGATACCGATGAAGGATAAAACAGGCTGGATTCAAGTAATCCTTGTTCATCATGAGTACCGTAACAAGGGAATCGGATCTAATCTATTAAGACATGCAGAGGAGGCTTTTCAATTAGCTGGAATGCAAGAAATATTATTAGGAAAAGACCCATGGCATTATTTCCCTGGTGTCCCGTTAGATAGCTATGATAATTGGTTTGAAACACGAGGCTATCATTCTTTTGGAAAAGAGTTCGATATGCTCTGTAAATATGAGGGAGAGGTAGCGAAAGAATTACCTGCCCTACCTAATGTTGAATTTTCGATATTAAAGCATGAGGAAAAGGAGGCGTTCCTTGCATTTTTACATCGATGCTTCCCAGGGAGGTGGGAATACGAGGCTCATCAATATTTCCAAAAGGGAGGGAATGGCAGAGAGTTTGCCGTTCTTAAAAAAGAAAATAAGATTATTGGATTTTCAAGGATAAACGATAATAGCTCACCTTTAATCGCTCAAAACGTGTATTGGGCACCTCTATTCAGCCAAGAATTAGGGGGGATAGGACCGTTGGGAGTCGATTCCGTAGAACGCGGTAATGGCTACGGTATAGCAATCGTACAAGCTGCTATAGCTTTTCTAAGAAATAGAGACATTAAACATATTGTCATTGATTGGACAGGGCTTGTCGATTTTTATCGTAAATTAGATTATGAGGTTTGGAAAGGCTATACCTCTTATAGAAAAGTGCTCTAATATGCTTTTATTATTAATTTCTTTATAGGGAGAGATGTATTTGGAAGAGCAAACGAGCTATGTAGTTGGTCTTATGTCCGGAACATCACTTGATGGAGTAGATGCAGCTCTCATTAAAATGATTGATACTAATGACAATTTACAAATAGATTTGGTAACGTATTTGTCACTCCCTTACTCAAGGGAACTAAAACAAAAGCTTAGAGAAATTTGCACTCCTGAAATAGCAAAAATAGCAGACATTAGTAGCATGAATATGTATTTAGCAGAAATCTTCTCTGAAGCTACCTTATCTATTATTCAACAAGCAAATTTAACGCCGCAAGATATTTTACTTGTAAGCTCCCATGGTCAAACTATCTTTCACCAGCCGGCTTCAATTAACATTGAAGGAAGAGATATTACATCCACTCTACAAATAGGAGACATAGCAGTAATTGCTGAACGTACCGGTATTACAACTGTTGGTGATTTTAGGACTCGAGACATGGCTGTAGGTGGAGGGGGAGCTCCGTTAGTCCCTTATGCTGATCATATGCTTTATACGAATAAGAGTCATGGGAGAGTGCTCGTTAATATAGGAGGAATTGCTAACATAACTGTCCTTCCGAAAGGAGCTACAGCATCGGAGGTTATTGCATACGATACCGGCCCGGGAAATATGATCATTGATGCATTTGTCAATTGGGCAACAAATGGGAAGCATGACTATGATCGCGAGGGAGCTATAGCAGCAAGCGGTAAGGTGAATGAAAAATGGCTAACTAAGCTACTTGCTTATCCGTTCTTCCATCAGAATTACCCAAAAAGCACCGGTAGAGAGATGTTTGGAACTCAATTTGCGAGAATACTGTGGGAGGAAGCTGAACATCTAGCTATTAGTCTGGAGGATCGGATTGCTACCATTACTGCATTAACTGCACGGACGATTGCTACAGAGATTTTAAAATTTATTGAATCTGCAGAGATAGAGGAAGTAATCGTTAGCGGCGGAGGGAGACATAATTTGACACTATTCAAAAGCCTGCAAGTTTATATGTCCGATCGTGTTTCTGTGGTTGGAATGGAAGCATATGAAATAAGCGCAGATGCTAAAGAGACGGTAATTTTCGCTTTATTAGGCTATCAATGCTTAAAGAAAAAAACAAATAACCTTCCTGCCGCTACCGGGGCTAAAAAAGCAGTTGTTATGGGCAAAATAGCTTGGGGAAATTTGATTGTGTAGGCTGATTGAGACAGCTAAAATATCAAAACTGCGTGTGTTAATGACGGATGATGACTTATCGCTCCCCCCGAGTAAACCGTCTGGCTAGTGCGAAAAATCAATTTTACTCTTTGATCTAATGTTTCTTTGCATCATAAGTCATCCCTACCCTTTAACAAAGCCAAATTATAAAATCAATTCATTTTATGAATAGTAAAGAACGGCAATTCCGATTTTATAGTTGACAACCTTATAAGGATTAAAGGATTATAAGTAATGAAGGTTATCTGATTAGGTAATAGTTTTGAAACCTTTACATAGCATATAGAAAAAAGTTTACTAGGAAAATAGGCGAGCTTACTTGTATATCAATAATGTTGAAAGTCTAGTCAGTTATGCTATAATATACAAGTTGTCAATATAATTAGTGAAAAACTGTCCTGTTAAGTTTCAAACTTTTAATATACAGGCTACTAAATTATTGTAATTTATTTATTGGAGGTAGAATAAATGTCAGTTAAATGGGAAAAACAAGAAGGAAATAATGGTCTTTTAACAGTTGAAGTTGCTGCTGATGTAGTAAACAAAGGTTTAGACCAAGCTTTTAAGAAAGTGGTTAAGCAAATTAATGCACCAGGTTTCCGTAAAGGGAAAATGCCACGTCCAATTTTCGAAAAAATGTACGGAGTTGAGTCTTTATACCAAGATGCATTAGATTTCATTCTTCCTGAAGCATATGCTTCAGCAATCGATGAAGCTGGAATCGATCCAGTAGATCGTCCAGAAATCGACATCGTAACTATGGAAAAAGGTCAACCTTTAGTGTTTACTGCTAATGTAGTAGTAAAACCAGAAGTAACTCTTGGCGATTACAAAGGTCTTGAAGTTACTAAGTTAGATCAAACAGTTACAGACGAAGAAATCGAAGAGCAACTTAAAGGGCATCAAGCTCGTTTAGCTGAATTAGTTGTAAAAGAAGATGCAATCGTTGAAGGCGACACTGCAGTAATCGACTTTGAAGGATTTGTAGACGGAGAAGCATTTGAAGGCGGAGCAGGACAAGATTATCCTTTAGAAATCGGTTCTAACTCTTTCATCCCAGGCTTTGAAGGTCAATTAGTTGGCGTTAAAGCTGGCGAATCAAAAGACGTAGAAGTTACATTCCCAGAAGAATATCATGCAGCAGAATTAGCTGGTAAAGCAGCAACTTTCAAAGTAACAGTTAAAGAAGTAAAAGGAAAAGAACTTCCTGAACTTAATGACGAGCTTGCTAAAGAAATCGATGCTGAGGTTGAAGGTCTTGAAGCTTTACGCACTAAGCTAAAAGAAGCAGCAACTGAAGAGAAAAAACAAATGTCTGAACAAAACCTTCGTGATGATTTAGTAGAAGCTGCAGCAGCAAACGCTACTATCGATATCCCAGAAGCTATGATCGAAACAGAAGTAGACCGCATGTTACAAGAATTTGGTCAACGTTTAGAGCAACAAGGTATGAACTTAGAACTTTACTTCCAGTTCTCTGGTCAAGACGAAGCTGCTTTACGTGAGCAAATGACAGAAGATGCTAAAAAACGTGTGAAAGTACAATTAACTATTGAAGCTATCTCAGAAAAAGAAGAGCTTCAATCTTCTGAAGAAGAGGTTAATGCTGAACTAGAAAAAATGAGTGCTCAATTCAATATGTCAGCTGATGATATTAAACGTGCACTTGGTGGTACGGAAGTTCTTGAAAAAGACCTTCGCTTCCAAAAAACTGTGGAATTCTTAGTAGAAAACGCTAAAATTTCATAATTACACATAACGCGTTATAATATAACAAGGTACAGCATCTGTCTGTGCCTTGTTTTATACATACATAACTTTTTTAGTATGGCGCTGTTGCTATCGTTGTCACTTGTATCTAGTCTGAATACTGCCTTGAGTAATGCAATCCGATGTTACAGCGTATATAGAATAAATCTTAAGCAAACTTATTATTTGATTCTGGACAAAGAATCTTGTAAGATAATGGCTTGAATAGGGGTGAATATTTTGTTCAAATTCAATGATGAAAAAGGGAACTTAAAATGTTCTTTTTGTGGCAAGCCACAAGAACAAGTTCGTAAACTTGTTGCAGGACCTGGAGTTTACATTTGTGATGAATGTATAGATCTATGTTCTGAAATAGTGGAAGAGGAACTTGGCACAGAAGAAGAAGTAGAGTTCAAAGAAGTTCCAAAACCAAAAGAAATTTTAGCTATTCTTGATGAATACGTAATTGGCCAAGAGCGAGCAAAAAAATCACTTGCAGTAGCTGTTTATAACCATTACAAACGTATTAATTCCAATAGCGTAATTGATGAAGTTGAATTATCTAAATCAAACATAGTTTTAATCGGACCAACAGGGAGCGGTAAAACTTTACTAGCTCAAACTTTAGCTAGAATTCTGAATGTTCCTTTTGCTATTGCAGATGCGACTTCATTAACAGAAGCTGGGTATGTTGGAGAAGATGTTGAGAATATCCTGTTAAAGCTTATTCAGTCAGCAGACTATGATATTGAAAGAGCAGAAAAAGGTATTATATATATAGATGAAATAGATAAAGTAGCTCGAAAATCTGAAAATCCTTCTATTACTAGAGATGTTTCAGGTGAAGGGGTACAACAAGCACTTCTAAAAATATTAGAAGGAACTGTTGCAAGCGTTCCACCACAAGGCGGACGTAAGCATCCTCATCAAGAATTCATTCAAATTGATACAACCAACATATTGTTTATCGTTGGAGGAGCATTTGATGGAATCGAACAAATTATTAAACGCCGTTTAGGTGAAAAAGTAATTGGTTTCGGTGCGGATCCAAATAAAGCAATAGTAGATGTAAAATCAGTATTATCCCAATTAATTCCTGAGGATTTACTAAAGTTTGGTTTAATCCCAGAATTTATAGGTCGTCTTCCAGTATTGGCTAGCTTAGAGCAATTGGATAACAATGCATTAGTGCAGATTCTTACTGAGCCTAAGAATGCACTAGTGAAGCAATACCAAAAAATGATTGAGTTGGATAATGTTAAGTTAACATTTGAAGATGAAGCTTTAGTGGAGATTGCGAAAGAAGCTATTGAGCGTAAGACTGGTGCTCGTGGATTACGTTCTATCATTGAAAATACAATGTTAGACGTTATGTATGAATTACCATCTCGTGACGATATTGTGGAATGTGTGATTACGAAAGAAACAATTACACAACACTCTCGTCCTAAGCTTTTATTGGAAGATGGGTCTGAACTTAAAGAAATAGACAACGAAAAAACATCGGCTTAATAGCCATTGAAAAAGCTGGCTTCCAAACTACGTGCACAGGCGCGAGCAAGGATGTCAGCTATTTCTCTTTATAGAGTGAAATCTACCTCTTTTTATCCAGAGGATTTACTGTATTATTAGGATATATAAAGGATACAATATGATGGAGGTGACTTCCAAGATGGCAGAAAAGACGTATTACCCGGTATTACCCCTTCGTGGATTATTTATATTTCCTACCATGGTGCTTCATATAGATATAGGTCGCGAGCGCTCCATCGCCGCTTTGAATACAGCAATGGAACGTGAGGAAAAACTATTTCTTTCTGCTCAGAGGGATTTAGGTATTGAACAGCCAGTGCAAGAGGATATTTATGATGTGGGAATAATTGCACACATAAAACAAGTGGTTAAATTACCTAACGGAACGATGAGAGTTTTAGTGGAAGGTTTACAGCGTGCCATTTGGGATGAATATAAAGTGACGGATACAATTGATGAAGTTACTGTATCGGCTTATATTGAGCCTAAAAACGCTGATCAAGAAGATCAAGCTTTAATGCGTACTCTATTACATAATTTCGAAAAGTATTCTAAAGCTTCGAAGCACGTATCGGAGGAAACATATCGTTCAGTAGCTGATATTGAAGAACCAGGTAGATTAGCTGATATGATCGCAGCAGCTCTGCCGTTAAAGATTTCAGGCAAACAAGAGATTTTGGAAATTATGGATGTTAAAGAGCGCATGGAAACTTTAATCGTGCAGCTTTATAATGAACAAGAAATTTTGAATCTTGAGAAAAAAATCAACAATCGAGTTAAAAATGCGATGGAAAGAACACAAAAAGAGTTCTACCTCCGTGAGCAAATGAAGGCGATTCAAACAGAGCTTGGTGATAAAGAAGGTAAGACTGGCGAGGTTGCCGAGTTAAAAAAACGAATTGAAAAAGCAGGTTTACCTGAGTCTACTAAAAAGAATGTACTGAAGGAATTAGACCGTTATGAAAAGCTGCCAACTCAAGCTCCAGAAAGTGGAGTAATTCGTAACTATATTGAATGGATTGTCTCTATTCCATGGTCCAATTCTACAGAAGACCAGTTAGATATTAAACGCTCAGAGCAAATTCTAGATCGCGATCATGATGGATTAGAAACTGTTAAAGAACGTGTACTAGAATATTTAGCAGTTCGTCAATTGACTAAATCACTAAGAGGACCAATTCTTTGTCTGTCTGGGCCACCAGGAGTGGGGAAAACCTCATTAGCCAAATCTATTGCAGAGTCACTTGGTAGAAAATTCGTTCGTATCTCTCTTGGAGGGGTAAGAGATGAATCAGAAATCCGTGGACATAGAAGAACCTATGTAGGCTCTATGCCTGGTCGAATTATTCAAGGGATGAAAAAGGCAGGAACGATCAATCCGTTAATTCTCTTGGATGAAATTGACAAGATGTCCAATGATTTCCGTGGAGATCCTGCAGCAGCAATGCTAGAAGTGCTAGACCCAGAGCAAAATAACTCCTTTAGTGATCACTACATTGAGGAGACCTATGATTTATCCAATGTATTGTTTATTGCTACTGCTAATGATTTAAGCACAATTCCAGGTCCATTAAGAGACCGTATGGAAATTATATCAATTGCGGGATATACAGAAATTGAAAAGCTGTCTATTGCTAAAAATCACTTGCTACCAAAGCAGCTTAAAGAGCATGGATTAAAGAAAACTCAGCTTCAAGTAAAGGACGATGCACTTATAGATGTCATTCGTTATTATACTCGTGAGGCGGGTGTTCGTAGCTTAGAGAGAGTATTAGCTAATATTTGCCGTAAAGCAGCTCTGCTCATTGTTTCAGGTGATAAAAAACGAGTTACTATTTCCACAAAGAATTTGGAAGATACTATTGGTAAGCGAAAATTCCGTTATGGACAAGCTGAATCGGAAAATCAAGTAGGCGTAGCAACTGGTCTTGCTTATACAACAGTTGGTGGGGATACACTTCAAATAGAGGTCTCCTTATCAGCCGGATCAGGTAAATTACAGCTTACAGGTAAACTTGGAGATGTTATGAAGGAATCCGCTCAAACGGCCTTATCTTATGTTCGCTCTAAGGCAGCTGATTTCGGAATTGATCCTACCTTCCATGAAAATAAGGATATTCATATTCACGTACCAGAAGGTGCTGTTCCAAAGGATGGCCCATCTGCAGGTATAACGATTGTGACGGCACTTGTTTCTGCACTATCTAAACGACCAATTTTACGTGAGGTCGGGATGACGGGTGAGGTTACATTAAGAGGTCGAGTGTTGCCAATCGGTGGTTTAAAAGAAAAAACATTAAGTGCTCATCGCGCTGGCTTGACGACAATTATTTGTCCGAAAGACAACGAGCGTGATATTGAAGATATTCCAGAAAGTGTTCGCGAAGTATTAACATTCCATTTTGTTTCCGATGCTGAAGAGGTGCTTCAACTTGCATTAGAGGAGGCAAAATAAATGAAAATTCATAACGTCGAACTATTAATAAGTGCCGTAAGACCAGCGCAATATCCAGAAGGTGACTTACCGGAATTTGCGCTTGCTGGGCGCTCCAATGTTGGAAAATCTTCGTTCATCAATAAGATGATTGGAAGAAAAAGCATGGCTCGTATTTCTTCCAAGCCAGGTAAGACACAAACACTGAACTTTTATAAGCTAGAAGAAGATCTGCTATTTGTCGATGTACCTGGATACGGATATGCAAAGGTATCAAAATCGGAACGTGCCGCGTGGGGTAAAATGATCGAAACTTATTTTACCTCTCGTGAGGTTCTAAAAGGCGTGCTATTAATAGTGGATTTAAGACATCCACCTACTAAAGATGACTGTATGATGTATGATTTCTTGAAGCATTACAACATTCCATGTATCGTAATCGCTACAAAAGCGGACAAAATTCCTAAAGGAAAATGGGACAAACATAAGAAGATTGTAAAAGACGAACTTCAAATGGATAAAAGCGATCCACTAATTGTTTTCTCTTCCGAAACTGGGCTAGGATTCGATGCAGCCTGGAAGGAAATCGAAACTAGAATGTAGTATTTTCATATACACTTTTTTTGCCTTAAATTAAGTCGTTAATAAGTCTAGATAAGATTAAAAAAGATTAATTGGGGAATACCATCCTTAGTTAATCTTTTTTTGTGCAAATAGTTAATCTAATAAAGCACCAATTACCAGCAAGCGTCGTTTAGATGAGCGGAAGGCATTCGCCGAGAGCTTAAACAAAAGGGTTGATTTGTAATACAAAGAAATTTTAAATCAGAGAGTAGAATTGATTTCCGCCCCAGCCGGACGCTTTCCTCGGGGTGAGCGATAAGCCCTCACCCATCGCTTACGCGCGTGGTTGTGAGGTCTTATCTGTCTCACTCATCCCGTAGGAGTCGCCGTCTGGTGCTCCAATCAATAAATGGAGCAGCTTTAGCATCCATAAAGCGCTAACAAATTTACTCCCAGAAACATAGCAAAAAATGTCACCAATTTCAATTTCATCATCTATATATGTTCTTAATAGCTATTGTTTATGTCTACAGTCACTATAAAAATGAATAGTTAGCAAAATCAACCAATAACTTTAACAAAGCTAAAAGTATTAAAAAGTATTAATTATCGTGATTTAAATAAAAATAGGAATTATGATAATGGTCAAAAATTAAATTTGAATAGTTAATCTTTTATAAACTTGGACAGAATGTTTGTATATGCGAATAGTTTTTGCTATTATTAATTTATAATAATTCTAAATAAGATTTCATAGCTTGTTCACAAATGTCGAATTCTCTACTTGTGAACCTATGCTATAATAGGTCTTATGAAATGAACGTGAAAGGGTGACATGACTCCATGCACACACTAGTGGTAGGTGTCAATTATCGTACTGCACCTGTTGAGATTCGTGAAAAGCTTTCTTTTGTTGAAGCTGAGCTTCCAAATGCGATGCAGGCGTTACAAGAACAGAAAAGTATTTTAGAAAACGTTATTGTGTCTACATGTAACCGTACTGAAATTTACGCTACTGTAGATCAATTGCATACAGGAAGATACTATGTTAAACAATTTCTAGCAAATTGGTTCGATATCCCAATGGAGAACCTTTCTAGATATTTATTTATTCATGAAGATAATGAAGCAAATAATCACTTATTCCGTGTTACTGCTGGAGTCGACTCCATGGTTCTAGGCGAGACTCAAATTTTGGGACAAGTGAAGAAGAGCTTTTTAAATGGGCAAGAAAATGGGACAACTGGCACGATATTTAACCAATTATTTAAACAAGCAGTGACGTTTGCGAAACGTGCTCATGCGGAGACATCTATTGGTGAAAATGCAGTATCTGTTTCTTATGCGGCAGTTGAGTTAGGTAAAAAAATATTTGGTTCGTTAAATCATAAGCACGTGGTCATTTTAGGTGCCGGAAAAATGGGCGAGTTAGCTATCCAAAACCTACATGGTAGCGGGGCTGAAAAGGTAACAGTTATAAATCGTACGTATGAGAAAGCAAAGGAGCTTGCTTCTAAATTTGCTGGAAATGCTAAACCGATGGACGAACTTCAATGTGCTCTATTAGAGGCGGATATTCTTATCAGCTCTACAGGTGCTACTGAATATGTAATTGACCTGGAACTAATGCAATTCGTAGACCGTTTACGTAAAGGGAAGCCTTTATTCATGGTAGACATTGCTGTACCGCGAGACTTAGATCCACGTATCGGTGATTTACCAAACGTGTTCTTATATGATATTGATGATCTTCAAGGAATTGTAGAAGCGAATCTTGCAGAAAGAGAACGTGCTGCAGTCCAAATCAATAAAATGATTGAGACAGAAATTGATCAGTTTAATGAATGGGTAGCTACGCTTGGAGTAGTGCCAATCATATCTGCTTTACGTCAGAAAGCTAACAGAATTCAAATGGAAACAATGAGTTCTATTGAAAACAAGATGCCGAACTTATCTGATCGTGAACGAAAAATATTAAATAAACATACGAAATCAATTGTTAATCAGCTTTTAAAAGAGCCAATACTACAAGCTAAAGAGCTTTCTACTTCTAAAAATCCAGGTGAACAGCTTCAATTATTCCAACAGATCTTTGGTATTGAGGATGATGTAAAGAAGGAAGTAGAAAGCCAAGCTGAAAAAGCAAAAATTAATTTGAAGCAAGCGTTAATGCATCAAGATTTAAAAGAGAACTTAACGTTCAATTAATCTAAAGGAGGTGTTTTTGTATCTTTATGGAAACTAGAGAGATATAAAAATGCCTTTTTTGTTGTACAAAGGGAGAAATTTATATGGCTGATTTGACGATGACACGGCTCCACGAGATTATGGTCGTCCTTCAATCCGTTAGCCTTGTCTTCTATTTTATAGATTATCTTAATAAGGATCGGCAAGTTCATCGCTTGGCGGTAGGGCTTCTTTCCATCGTCTGGCTACTTCAAACGGTGTTTTTGGTGTTGTATATGGTTGAAATGAAGCGCTTTCCAATTTTATCGTTGTTTGAAGGGATTTACTTTTATGCATGGCTCATCATTTTGCTTTCCTTAGTCATGCAGCTAGTATTCAAATCAGATTTGCCTGGATTCTTTCTAAATATTATTGGTTTCATATTTATGACTATCCATACATTTGCCCCGAGTCAATTGGAGCAATCTCCAGTGGGTGATGCACTCCGATCGGAGTTATTATTCATTCATATTACATTTGCATTTTTAGCATACGCAGCATTTGCTTTATCGTTTGTTTTTTCTATTCTTTATTTGATATTGTATAGAGTGTTGAAGAAGAAAAAGTGGACAAAGCAATTTAGTAGATTACCTTCGCTACAGCATGCGGAAACAGGAATGACTCTGTCTATTATTACTGGAATACCTTTATTGTTTGTAAGTCTCGTTCTTGGGTTACAATGGGCTTATATATCTTTAAATGAGTTTTCTATATTTGATTTTAAGATTGTTAATTCCTTTATTCTATTAGTTCTATATATTGTCGTTCTTTTAATAAGAAAGGGTGTACGATATAAAGGAACGAATTATGCGTGGATTCACGTATATGCATTTTTATTTGTTATAATAAATTTTTTACTAGGTAGTCAATTATCACAATTCCATTTTTGGTATTAAGAAAGGTAGCGTGTTTATGCGTAAAATTATTGTAGGTTCAAGAAGAAGTAAATTAGCTCTAACACAAACGAAATGGTTTATTCAACAAATGAAAGATATGGGCGCACCATTTGAGTTTGAAATAAAAGAGATTGTTACAAAAGGTGATCAAATCTTAAATGTAACACTTTCCAAAGTTGGAGGGAAAGGTCTATTCGTTAAGGAAATTGAGCAAGCGTTATTTGACAAGGAAATAGATTTTGCCGTACATAGCATGAAGGATATGCCATCAGTCTTGCCTCCTGGCTTAGTAATGGGATGTACTCCTAAGCGTATCGATGAACGTGATGCTTTCATTTCTACAGGACATGTGAAGCTAATGGATTTACCTAAGGGAGCTATTGTAGGGACAAGTAGTCTACGCAGAAGCGCTCAATTACTATTATTACGTCCAGATATCGAGATTAAGTGGATACGAGGCAACGTGGATACAAGGCTGCAAAAGCTTCAAGATGGAGAATATGACGCTATAATCTTAGCAGCAGCTGGACTTAAACGACTTGGCTGGAGTGATGAAGTAGTAACAGAGTATATCTCCGTTGAGGATTGTGTTCCAGCGGTAGGGCAAGGGGCATTGGGAGTTGAATGTCGTGAAGATGACAAGGAGCTTCTAAATGAGCTTCAAAAACTTTCAGACAAAGAAACTTGGGATACCGTTCTTGCTGAACGTACATTTTTGGCTGCTATGGATGGCGGGTGTCAGGTTCCGATTGCAGGGCATGCTGTTATGAATGGCAATGAGATTACGTTCACTGGACTTATTGCAGCACCAGATGCATCTGTTGTGTACAAAGAAGTAGTATCTGGAACAAACCCAGTAACAGTAGGGAAAGAAGCGGCACGAATTTTAACGGAACAAGGAGCTTTCGATTTAATCCAAAAGGTTAAGGCTGATTTAAATGTTTAAAAATTCACCTCTACAAAATGAGCATATCATTTTTACAGGGGTGAATAGATCAGATGAGGCAGCAAATCTTACAGCTAGTTTAGGAGGGGTTCCCTATGTGGCACCCTTCATAGCTACTAAGGAGATTGTGGAGCCCGAAGACAAAGATAAACTCTTAAACAGTAAAATTTACCAATGGTTTATATTTACGAGTCAGGCAAGTGTAGCTGCCTTTCATCAAAAGATGCTTACCTATCATTTAGGTGTAGAAGCTTTTCAGGTTAAAATGGCCGCTGTCGGTTCAAAAACGGCGTCAGCTCTCGAGAAAATTGGATTTACAATAGATTTTATGCCGACTACCTTTAGTGCAGATGTTTTTATTAAAGAATTTCCACGGGTAGCAGCACCGGAAGATACATGTTTGTATTTCCGAGGGAATCTTGCAAAAAATACAATTACAGAGGGTCTGGTCAATTCAGTTGATGAATGGACAGTCTATGAGACCGTGATGCTAGAAGATAATGTAGAGATGGTGAAGGAGCTTTTAACTAGTGGGAAAAGCTGCTCGGTAGTGTTCACAAGTCCTTCTTCGGTGAATGCCTTTCATCAAACGATTGGCAAGGATTTAGGCTATAATAGCTTTACCGTATGTGCTATTGGTCATATAACGAAAAACCATTTAAAATCATTAGGTGTTACCGTGCAGGTAATGCCTAAAACCTATACTTTAACAGAGGTAGTAAATGCGCTAGCTCAATGGAAGGGATGAATGTAATGACAGACTTATATTTTCAACGTCACCGCCGTTTAAGACAATCGGCTGGTATTAGAGCAATGGTAAAAGAAACTTACTTACATAAAGAGGATTTAATCTATCCGATTTTCGTTATGGATGGAGAGAATATTAAAAATCCCGTTAACTCCATGCCGGGAGTTTTCCAATTTTCATTAGATCGTTTAGGTGAAGAAGTAGATGAGGTCGTTTCTTTAGGAATCCCATCCGTTATTTTATTTGGTTTACCTGCAACAAAGGATGCGGAGGGAACTCAAGCGTATCATGATCATGGAATAGTGCAAAAGGCAATTCGCTTTATCAAGGAGCGTCATCCAAACTTAGTTGTTATAGCTGATACTTGCCTATGTGAATTTACGGATCACGGTCACTGTGGAGTAGTAGATGAGCATGAAAGAATACTGAATGACCCATCATTAGACTTGTTAGCAAAGACAGCGGTGAGTCAGGCTCAAGCTGGAGCAGATATTATTGCACCTTCTAACATGATGGATGGATTTGTAACTGCTATTCGTCAAGGATTAGATAGAGCTGGTTTTCACGATGTACCAATTATGTCGTATGCAGTTAAATACGCATCCGCTTATTATGGTCCATTCCGTGAAGCGGCAGATGGAGCTCCTAAATTTGGAGACCGTAAAACCTATCAAATGGATTATTCTAACCGAATGGAAGCTATGCGCGAAGCCACTTCTGATATCGAAGAGGGAGCAGATTTCTTAATCGTAAAACCTGCATTAGCGTATTTGGATATTATTCGTGATGTTAGAAATAGCTTCGACGCCCCTATTGTGGCATATAACGTAAGCGGAGAATATGCAATGGTGAAGGCTGCTGCCATCAATGGCTGGATAAACGAAAAAGAAACAGTTTTAGAAACGTTAACAGGAATGAAACGTGCTGGAGCAGATATCATCTTAACGTATCATGCTAAAGATGTAGCACGTTGGTTGGAGGAGAAATAATGTCTAAATCATACAAGTTATCTAAAGAAGCATTTGCAGAAGCAAAGGACTTAATGCCAGGTGGCGTAAATAGTCCGGTTCGTGCGTTTAAATCGGTCGACATGGATCCGATTTTCATGGAAAGTGGAAAAGGCGCTATCTTGAAAGATATTGATGGTAATGAATACATTGATTACGTACTTTCTTGGGGACCACTTATTTTAGGTCATACGGAGCCTAATGTCGTGAAGGCAATTCAAGATGTAGCTGCAACTGGGACTAGCTTTGGAGCATCTACGTTAGTTGAAAACAAACTTGCAAAATTAGTTATGGAGCGAGTGCCATCTATTGAGATGGTCCGTATGGTTTCCTCTGGTACAGAGGCTACTATGAGTGCTTTGCGATTAGCTCGTGGTTACACTGGCCGCAACAAGATCTTAAAATTTGAAGGGTGCTACCATGGACATGGAGACAGCCTGCTTATTAAAGCCGGTTCTGGTGTTGCTACACTAGGTCTGCCAGATAGCCCAGGTGTTCCTGAGTCGATTGCTAAAAATACGATTACGGCACCTTATAATGACATTGAGAGTGTTCGCTACGTGTTTGAAAACTTTGGTGACGATTTAGCAGCAGTTATTGTGGAGCCAGTGGCAGGTAATATGGGAGTTGTACCTCCAATTGAAGGATTCCTCGAAGCATTGCGTGAATTAACAGAGAAAAATGGAACAGTTTTAATCTTTGACGAAGTAATGACTGGTTTCCGTGTAGATTATAACTGTGCACAAGGACATTTTGGTATTACTCCAGATTTGACTTGTCTAGGTAAAGTAATCGGAGGTGGCCTACCAGTAGGAGCTTTCGGTGGGAAACGCGAAATCATGGAAATGATTGCACCAGCAGGATCTGTATATCAAGCAGGTACCCTATCAGGGAATCCTCTGGCGATGACAGCAGGCTATGAGACATTATCACGCTTGAACGAGGATACGTATAAGTATTTCGTAAAGCTTGGTGACATGCTTGAAAAAGGATTCAAAGAAGCTGCAAGCAAATACAACATTCCTCATACAGTAAATCGTGCTGGTTCTATGATTGGCTTCTTCTTCACTAATGAAAATGTAGTGAATTATGACGTAGCTAGAACAGCAGACTTAGACTTATTCGCAAAATACTATCGTCTAATGGCTGAGGAAGGAATCTATTTACCACCTTCTCAATTTGAAGGAATGTTCCTTTCCACTGCGCACACCGAGGAGCATATCGAAAAAACAATTCAAGCCTTCCATACAGTGTTTGAAAAGTTAGCTCGATAATAAATATTGAACAGACAAACGTTCTAAGCAATTAGACTGGCTTGTCTGTTTTTTTTGTATTCTGTTTTATATTTACAAATAGCTGTAAGTACAGGCGAAACTCCCCGAGAAAACAGAAAGAAAGCGAAGGCTGGGGTAAAACTTTTGAAAAGCTGGCATATTCGTAAGGTATTTTTCATATTTTCTTACGTTGAAACATAATTTGTCCTATATGAAGGAGGATGAAAAATGGAAGTTAAAAGTTGGGAAGTTAAGGAACAGTTCTGTTTTCCGCAAAGCTTTGGAGTGCCTAAGGAAGTAAAGACAATCAATGTAACCCCTCAGTATTTTCATGAGGAAATGGACAACATGGTGCATATCAATGGTATTTATCATATTACTTGTCACGTGGAGTTTGAGGAAGGTGAAGTGGAGCATCACGCAACAAGTGAATTTACGGAAATCGAAGACCTAGATTTAAACGGTGAGCTTGGTTATTTTGAATATGCGGTACCGATGAGTGTAGAGATTAGTAAAGATAGAATACAAGCCGAAACGTTACCAACAGTAAGTATAGAAACTATAAATTGCAAGGCAGAGTCAGATGGTATTGAAATCGTATGGCTAGTCAATTGTGAATATGAAACGCATCGTCCTAAAACGGAGGAAGTAGTAGCAGAGGTAAGACAAGAAATGATTGAAGAAGTAGAAGAAACCCTAGTATTAGAGTCTAGTAGCCATAGAGAGGCCGTTGTAAGTAATGAACAGCAGTCCCCACGTACGGTACAGGAACCAGTTCAGGAGCAGACTAATGTGACGATTAAAAATAGAGAAGTGGAAAGCCCGGCTGAGGATGATTCTGAGCTACAGTTTATATTTAATTTGGAGGATGGGTATACCAAGCTTTCCTTTCCATCAAATAATGTCCTTAAATAATAGAAAACCAAGAAATGCTAGAAATACTAGCAAGAGAAAATCCCATGTTGTTGGAACAATTAAAACACGAACAAGTTGAAAGCAACCGATTGGTATAATGATTCCTTTCACGTAAAAACGAGTTCTTCTTAACCAGTCGGGCAGTAAATAGGGGTTGTATCCTCTTTTCATAGTGTTTTCCTCCTTTCACAAGACTATGCTTGACGGCATATAATAATATCCTATACAATAAAAACAACTATATATGGATGCTATGAATGGGAAGAGTAAAATGACACGGTTATCTAAAGAAAGGAAACAATTTGCTGAAATGTTTCCGTTAGCCACCATTTGAAGGTAGCCCAAGAGCAGCTTTTGTGAACTAACAGTAGCAATTGCCGGTTTGAAGCCGTTATCTAATTGAGAGCGTGATGTGTTGTATTGCATCTGCGAATAAAGGTGGTACCGCGAACAAACTCCTTCGTCCTTTAGTGATGATAGGAGTTTTTTTATATTCTTTTTTAAGGAGGAAACGATATGACAAATGAGACAACGATGTCAACCAAGTATGATCCGCAGTCAATCGAAAAAGGCCGCTATGAATGGTGGTTAAAAGGTAAATATTTTGAGGCGCATCCAGAAAGCGAAAAGGAACCATATACCATTGTGATTCCACCGCCTAACGTAACAGGGAAGCTACATTTAGGTCACGCCTGGGATACAACTCTTCAAGACATTATTATTCGCATGAAGCGTATGCAAGGATATGACGCTCTATGGCTACCAGGAATGGACCATGCAGGTATCGCTACACAAGCAAAGGTAGAAGAAAAATTACGTGCTGACAATATTTCGAGATATGACCTAGGTCGTGAAAAATTTGTGGAAGAAACTTGGAAATGGAAAGATGAATATGCAGGACATATTCGCAAGCAATGGTCAAAACTAGGTTTAGGCTTAGACTATTCTCGTGAACGCTTCACTTTAGATGAGGGTCTTTCCAATGCAGTAAAGGAAGTATTTGTTAAGCTTTATAACAAAGGCTTGATTTACCGCGGGGAATACATTATCAACTGGGATCCTGCTACAAAAACAGCACTTTCTGATATCGAAGTAATTCATAAAGATATACAGGGTGCATTCTATCATATGCATTACCCACTTGCAGATGGTACTG
This sequence comes from Psychrobacillus sp. BL-248-WT-3, assembly GCF_012843435.1. Classification (GTDB taxonomy): domain Bacteria; phylum Bacillota; class Bacilli; order Bacillales_A; family Planococcaceae; genus Psychrobacillus. The sequence continues at coordinate 40,707 of NZ_JABAFC010000015.1, forward strand.
GTTCGATCGATGTTGCAACAACTCGACCAGAAACAATGCTAGGGGATACAGCGGTTGCAGTACATCCTGAAGATGAGCGCTACAAACACTTAATCGGAAAAACGGTGAAATTACCAATCGTTGGCCGTGAAATTCCAATCGTAGCAGATGATTACGTAGATATGGAGTTTGGTAGTGGTGCAGTTAAAATTACACCAGCTCATGACCCGAACGACTTTGAAATAGGTAACCGTCATAACCTAGAGCGTATTTTAGTTATGCATGAAGATGGTTCAATGAACAAGAATGCAGCTAAATATGAAGGAATGGATCGCTTTGAATGCCGTAAACAAATCGTAAAAGATCTTCAAGATGCAGGTGTTTTATTTAAAATTGAAGAGCATGCACACTCTGTAGGCCACTCTGAGCGAAGCGGAGCAGTAGTTGAGCCTTACCTTTCTACTCAGTGGTTTGTAAAAATGCAGCCACTTGCAGAAGAGGCGATTAAGCTTCAAGAATCAGAGGGTAAAGTAAACTTTGTACCGGAACGTTTTGAAAAAACGTATTTACGTTGGATGGAAAATATACATGACTGGTGTATTTCCCGTCAGCTTTGGTGGGGACACAGAATTCCAGCGTGGTACCATAAAGAAACTGGCGAAGTGTATGTTGGGCATGAGGCTCCAGCAGACGAAGAAAATTGGAAGCAGGATGAAGATGTACTAGATACATGGTTCTCCTCTGCTTTATGGCCTTTCTCTACGCTAGGCTGGCCGGATGTAGAAAACGAAGAAATGAAGAAGTATTACCCAACCAATGCCCTTGTTACAGGTTATGATATTATATTCTTCTGGGTGTCACGTATGATATTCCAAGGAGTAGAATTTACAGGAACTCGCCCATTCGATGATGTATTAATTCATGGTCTTGTTCGTGCAGAGGATGGGCGTAAGATGTCTAAATCCCTTGGAAACGGTATCGACCCAATGGATGTTATCGATAAATACGGAGCAGATTCACTACGCTATTTCTTAAGCACTGGTTCTTCTCCAGGACAAGATTTACGTTTCTCAGTAGAAAAAGTAGAGGCCGTTTGGAACTTTGCCAATAAAATCTGGAATGCTTCACGCTTTGCGTTGATGAATATGGATGGATTGAAATACGAGGAAATTAATTTAGATGGGAAAAAATCCGTTGCAGATGCTTGGATCCTAACTCGTTTAAATGAAACAATCGAGCAAGTTACAAGACTTTCAGAGAGATATGAGTTCGGCGAAGTTGGTCGTGCCCTATACAACTTCATCTGGGATGATTTCTGTGACTGGTATATCGAAATGTCTAAGCTTCCACTAAACGGAGATGACGAAGAAGCGAAGCATATGACTCGCTCGGTTCTAGCATACGTATTAGACAACACGATGCGTTTGTTACACCCATTCATGCCTTTCATAACAGAAGAAATTTGGCAAAACCTACCGCATGAAGGCGAATCGATTACAGTAGCGGCATGGCCGACAGTGAACGAAGAGCTTTCTGATCAAAGCCAAGCAGCAAGCATGAAGCTACTTGCAGAGATCATTCGCTCTGTTCGTAACATCCGTTCAGAGGTACAAACACCGATGAGCAAAAAAGTACCGTTATACATTTCTGCAAAAGATGCAGATACGCTAGCAGTACTAGAAGCAAACGCAAAATACTTAGAGCGTTTCTGTAACCCAGAACCTCTAGTAATCGGTCAAGACCTAGATGATCCAGGCCAATCGATGTCAGCAGTAGTAACAGGTGCTCTTTTATACCTTCCATTACAAGGCTTAATCGATATTGAGGCTGAAAAAGCACGTCTAGAAAAAGAATTAGAAAAATGGGCAAAAGAAGTGAAGCTAGTTCAAGGGAAACTATCCAATGAACGCTTCGTATCAAAAGCTCCTGAGGCAGTAGTAGCTGAAGAGCGTGCAAAAGAACAGGACTACCTAGAAAAACACGCAACCGTTCTAAAACGTATCGAGGAATTAAATAGCTTGTAAAACAGCAAGTGCAAGTGTAGCCAAAACCGTTGAGGTATCTGGCTACACTTTTTCTTATTTTGAGTGGGAGGGGTAGGACGTTGCGGAGATTAGGTAGAACCTTGCAGAGACGGGAGAGAACCTTGCGGAGATTAGGTAGAACCCTGCAGAGATGGAAGAGAACCTTGCGGAAACAAGGTAGAACCTTGCAAGTGTCATTCTGAGGAGGATATAGAGAAAAAGTGTTGCAGAGATGACGAAAAGTGTTGCGCGAACAGTTAGAAGTGTTGCAGAGATAAGCTAAAGTGTTGCGCGAACAGCACGAAGTGTTGCGGGAAATAAAAGTGTTGTGGTAAATGGAGAAAGTGTTGCAGAAAAGAGACAAAGTGTTGCACAAATAACTGGAAGTGTTGCAAAAATGAATGGCCACCCACATGAACAAATAAAAGTACATCAAGCTTTACGCTCGATGTACTTTTTTAATTGCTCATCTATATAATTCATAATTGGTATAGCAATATCCGACTGGGTTGTTTGATAATAGGATCTTGCTCCAACTGGATCCTCTAATTCATTGAAAAGCCATCTGCCGTCGGGTAGAAGTAAGAAATCAATTCCTACGTAATCGCTTTTAATGGCTTTTGCTATTTTAATTACATCTGCCTCTTGAGTTGTAGAGAGCTCATATTTTTCTACAGTTCCACCTAGCGTGAAATTGGATTTAAAGCTATTTGGAGCACCGATTCTTTTTACTGCTCCAATTACCTCGCTACCTAGCATAAATACTCTTACATCGGTAGCATTCGTTTCTACATAAGCTTGAGCAATAATGGTCTGGGATGAAAAGTCATTTAGAAATACATCAGCATCTTGTGCCTCAGTAAACTTTTCTACCTGCATTCCCCCATGTCCGCCAGTGGTCTTAAGTACAACCGGATAATCTCGTATGTCTTGAACGTCGTTAATTTTATAGGTTGGAACTGTAGCGATTCCAAGCATTTGGACTAGCTGGATTGCTTTCCATTTATCATTAGCAATGACATTGACCTCTGATCGGTTGAACATGGGAACACCCCGTTGCTCTAGCTTTTTTGAAAGCTCAGGATTCCTTGCTCGGAAGAAAATGAAATCACAATCAGGAAATTCGGTTTGATTATCATCTATAACAGTAAGAGAATGGCCATGCGTTTTTGCTGCTTGGATTAGCCGATCTATAAAGCTTTGATTTCGCTCAATCTCTTTATATTCATATATCAATAGGCCGTTCATATAACAACAGCACCAATTTTAGATAAAATGTAGTCGATCATCGCATCTCCTACGTTAATGCCTGTGACGTTATAAATGTTACGTATATGGGCTACTCCGTTAACTTCACATACTAAGGGCTCTTCATTTTCCCCAAACAGAAGATCTACTCCTGCGAATTCAGCATTCAGTGCAGTAGCAGCTTGAATAGCTACTTCCTTTTGTCTTTCTGTTAAAATAATTTCAGTTGCAGTTCCACCATTAGTAATATTAGCGCGGAAATCTGTAGCTGATTGGCGATGCATGCAAGCAACGACTTGGCCACCTACCACATTCACCCGTATGTCTCTTCCTCTGCTAGATGCAATAAATTGCTGGAAGACATACTCTACACCCTTAAGTTCTTCTACTTTATCAAAGAACTGCTCTCTTGTTTCAATTAGGTATACACGCTGACCAAAGGAGCCATGCGCTTCTTTAATGATCATTGGCAGTTGAAGTATTTGTAGCACTTGTTCGTAATAACCTGTATGCAAAATAGTGAATTCAGGATAAACTTTTGGTGCTATGATTGTTATAGGCATTGGTACATCAGCTGTTGCTAGCTCGAGATATTGATGTGCTTTGTTATCACAAATCTCAATTACACTAGGATCATTGAACACTGGTATGCCCGCATTCTTCAGATATTTCGCAAGCAAAATATCTTTATCAAGAAAGACGACAAAATCAGGCCTCGCTGATAAGCTTTCATGAACGTTCATCAGAAGTTCATAATTCTTTACTAAAATAGCTTGTAAGCCTTTTTTCTCTGCGGCTTCTTTAAGGAGGAGAGCCTGATCGAGAAACTTATCATGTGTAAGACTACCATTGTAAATGATCCAACAAGTTTGCATAATTAAATGACCTCCAAGGGTACGTGTTATAATGTGTTCACAAGAAGTTTAGCAGAAAAGTAACCAAGACGGAATAGGGTGAATGACTTGGAAATAAAAAAATTTAACAATTATAAGATAAAGTGGAATATTAATAGTGAAACTATGATTAAACCTGGCTTGGATAGGATAAAAAAGGCTTTGGATTTGCTTGGAAATCCTCAAGATAAACAAAAAATAATTCATGTTGCAGGAACAAATGGAAAAGGTTCAACGATTGCTTTTATGAGAGCGATCGCGTCTGAACATAAACTCAAGTACGGAAGTTTCACATCTCCCTGTTTAATTGACGTACATGATCAAATTCAACTGAATGGTAATAATGTGACAGAGGCTCAAATGGATCACGCGTTTGAACAACTAGTGAATGTGGGTATTAGTGGAATGCTTACTGACTTCGAACTGTTAACAGTTGTTGCGTTTATAGTCTTTGCAGAACAAGAATTGGATGTAGTATTCATAGAAGCCGGTATGGGTGGAAGATTTGATAGCACAAACGTGATTAAACAATCAGTAGGGGTAATACCGAGTATTTCTATAGATCATACTAATTTCCTTGGGGAAACAATCGAAGAAATTAGTTGGCACAAAGCAGGAATTATTAAGGAACATGGCAAATTGATATTAGGTGATACTTTACAGTCTTCTAAAGAAGTTATATGGAAAGAAGTAAATAGTCAAAATGCAGAGCTGATAGAGATAAATAAAGATTTTCAAATCCGTAAAAACAGCTATAATTATAAAAACTATGCATTTGACGAACTAACCCCTCAGATGCTAGGGAAGCATCAGCTTTCTAATATGGCCCTTGCCATTACTGCAATGATAGAAACTGGTTTTATATTAAATGAAGAGAACGTTAGAAAAGCTGTTATAAAAGCTTCACTTCCTGGTCGCATGGAAAAGTGGAATGACCATGTTTACATGGATGGTGCACACAATCAAGCTAGTATAGATGCACTCGTTGATACCATTAAGCAGTATTTCCCTAATGAACATATTCACTTTATTATTGGTATTTTAAAAGATAAAGATTATAAATATATATTAAGTAGACTAGAAGAAGTTGCGACTAGCTTTGAATTCGTTGACTTCAAACATGAACGTGCTTTAGCCGCTACTACATTATTTAACCACTGTTCCCATAGTGATAAACGTGTAACTAAAGATATACATTTGATAGACCTACATAAACCTAAAAAAGAAAGCATGACTATTGTATCAGGGTCATTGTATCTAATTACCGAATTAAAAGGAATAAACAGTTAAAATGTAATTTTAATTATTCAGTTTATATATGTTATAATCTTTATAATACAAATATATGTAAAATTAATAGATATGTTGAAGGGAGGTCTAAAGGTCTATGGAATTCACTCAGAGAGCAAAAAATATAATGATAGCCGTATGGTTTATCTTTGTTCCACTAGGTACTCTGTTAGTGTATATAAATTCCCCAACAAAACCTACCGAATGGGAAAACTACGGCTACTATTTGCTTTTAGCCTTGTTATCTAGTGTATTTCCTTTTGTGATAGCCGGATCCACCATTGTTCTAGTCCTTTGGGTCAATGTAGCAATTTTCATGCAGTTCGGTATACTAGCAGAATTAATTTCGATGCAATTATGCATGTTTCCTATTATCTACCACATGAAAATAACACGTGAAACGTTATTTAAATACTTCTTCAACTCATCTATGTTTTTCTTTCTTTCCGTAATATGCGGAAGTCTTATTATTGGACTTGGATTTGAAGTGGGTAGTGTGAATATAATGGACGTTATTATTTTTGGTTCCTTATATGCCATCTCTTATATTTTCATAAACCATATTATATTATATGGGCGAGAAGTAATTTGCGGCTTTAAACCACTTTTTCTTACAAAAGATTTCTATTGGGAAACTGCATGTCTTTTAATGACATTGCCTTTTGGGCTAAGCTTATATTTATTTGAAGCTGCAATAGGTCCCATTGCTTTATTGTTAATGGGGATCCCGTTAATGACAATAACTGTGATCGTTCGTTTATATAGTGATTCAGAAAAAGTCAATAATGATTTGAATAAGGCTAGTGAATTTGGACATGAGTTAGCGGAACGTTTAACATCTAATGAAATACTAGATATTTTTGTGGAAAGAGTTTCTAACATGTTCCCTATTGATAGTGCTTTTATTGTTGATAATTTAAATGGCAAATTTATTATTTTACGCGCAATGGTAGATGGAAGTATGAAAGAGCTAGAATTCCCTCATGAAGAAATTCAAAATAGCTTTGCAGGTACTTGTTACGATAAAGGGGAGCCAACCCTATTTAATAAACAGGTAGAATGGGTATCACAAAAGCCTCCATTTTTATCAACAGAAATGCAAAGTGTCATGTGTGTACCAATTTACCGCAACCAAAAAATTGAGGGAGTATTGGTTCTAGCAACGAAGAGTAAGTTCGCCTTTGAGCCATATCAGTTAAATATAGTTCATTTATTATGCTCCTATTTTGCTGTTTCCCTTGAAAAAGCAAGATTGGTTCGTGAAGCTGTTGCACAAAGTGAAATTTGTGAGCTTACAAAACTCTTTAACTATAGATATTTAGACAAACAAATAGCGCGCGATATGGCAAAAATGGAGGTAGGGGCTTATCAATCTCTTTCATTAATCATGCTGGACATAGATAAATTTAAAGCGGTAAATGATACGTATGGACATCATAGTGGAAATATTATTCTAAAAGAATTTGCTCAGCTTATAAAAAGTGAAATCGGTAGAGAAGGCACTGTAGGGAGATATGGTGGAGAAGAGTTCGTCGTCATCCTTCCTAATTACACCAAGCTACAAGCCATGAATCTCGCCGAGCAGCTGCGATTAAAGATCGAGCAAACGCCATTTATGGTCGAACTAGACCTAGCTGACGTAACGAGAGAAGAAATCATCTTTATTACAGCTAGTATTGGCGTTTCAACTGCTCCCGAGGACAGTGACGAGGGTAATTCTCTAATACGTAATGCTGATCGTGCACTGTATATTGGGGCAAAGCAGGCGGGTAGAAATAGGGTTGCGGAGTATGTGAAGTCTTAATAACAAGTATAAAGGCGAGGATGCTGTTAACTAGCATTCTCGCCTTTATCTTATAATTATATTTGCTAACATAGGAGTTGCTATACTTCTCTATCCTTTACTATTGGTGGTTCAATTTTATAAATAACATGCTGTTTTCTTTTTAAATTATTATATATATCTATTATGTCTTTGTCATAGATGATTTGTAAGCGTGATTTGTTAAAAAAATCAATACCTGTTAAAATTACGTTTTTACCCGAAACACCACCCTTAATTTCCATATTTGAAAATATTCCGGTAATTTTTATATCATTTTCTGCATAGAAAAATGCATTTATCCTATTCTGTATTACGGAATTAAAGTTAATTTTGATATTTTCTTTTGTAAGAATAATTAAACTCCCTTTTTCCCCCTTCGGATTTAACTTAGATAGTTGTATATTGACATCTTGTAATGAATAAATCATGGAATTACTATCTATGTTACCATTAATATTTACCTTGCCATTAACATATATTGGACCTTCTATAGTTACGTCCCCAGAAATAGATAAATTGCCTCCTACATATAAGCCATCTTTAATAGTTAAATTAGCATCGAATATATGAAGATCAGCTGGTGTTGTAAATTTTTTAATTGTATTAACTCCAGTTATTCTAAAAGGTACATTAGGATTTTCTTTGTTCTCACATCTTAACCAAAACAACCAATAACATTCTTTGCTAACCGGTTTTATATTTCCTAGGTCTTCGGTAAGATCATTAATTTTGACATAGGTCAAATTGTTTCTGTCATATTCTCTTGTCGAGTAAATATCGTTACTGTTGTTAAAATTTTCTACGTAATCCTTAATGCCTAGATTACTATATTCCGGAATGAATTTAGTAATTTTATATAAAGAATCATTTGAAAATAAGGGGGGTCTCTGATTTGTATTTTCGCTCCCTATATTTATTATAGATTTTTGTTTCCCGCTGCTAGGATAAATTTTTGGCAGATCCCCTAATAGATAACTGGTTGTAAGGACGTTATCTACCTTAATATCCCCTTGTATAGACAAACCTCCATTTAGTGTTAAATCTCCCCCATTTTTATTTTTATCTTGATTGGAACCTACAGCATAATTAAGCGAAGGAGGGGCTATTTCTGCACCCATCTCTATTTTTGATGATAGTACCTTTTCTACTCCACCAGAGTATCCAGTACTTTCAAACTTAATAAGCTTTCTCGTTTTATTTTCTATCGTTTCATCATAGATTTCATAGGTTGGTGATATTTTTTTTATGCAAACACTATATTTATCTTTTTCAGTAATCATGTTATTGGAGCAAGTGTAATGATCTAGTGTAGAATTAAGGATTTTTATAAAGTTTTCCCTTGGTAACCCAGAATAATTCGTATTCTTAAGTACTGTTTCTAATTCTAAATTAATTTGTTGTGTAATTCTGTCTATTCCTTTCTCCGCATAAGCAGCTGCTCGAATATTATTTTCTCTTACTTCATTTTTGGAAATTCCGTTCATTGTTAATGTCATTATACTAAGACCTATTACACTGAATAAGACTAAGAGAATAACAGAAATAATTAAAGTATTTCCAGCCTGGTTCTTTAACCGTCTCATTATTCTTCCTCCTTATCATTAATAGTTCGAACATGATTTAAAAAAGAGATTTCTTTTTTGTTTTTTTGATTTATAAGAGCTAAATGTATTTCATATAAACCTGGCTCATTTTGATGGATGTACGAGTTATTAGAAATAACTATATCTTTATTTTCGATTTTAATAAGCTTGTCACTAATATAAAGCTGTCCATTATCGAATCCGCTCTTTGTTTTCACGTTATTTGTCTTTTTTATTAAAAAGTAATATATGTTTTTATTTTTATCAGGAGCCTGAGTAATATCTGTTTCTTTTGTTGTATAGATATCTTTAACTAGTTCAGCCATTAAAAAGTCTGCTTCATCCCTTAAATTATTAACAACTTGTATATGTTCATAATGTTCAAACCCCTTAAATATCAATGAAAATGCCAATATAGCTATTGTTACACTTAAAATGAGGGACGCAATTAGTTCCAAGAGGGTTAGCCCATTTTGATTTTTTATGTATTTATTCATAAACAATATACCCCTCTACGGCGCTAGATGATTTACTTGAATCCAGTCTAACTTTAATAACAACATTTAGAAGCTTCATTTTTTTTTCATCGTTATTTTGAGATGTTTTTATTGATACCTTATAGTTTTTGTTATTCAATTTGATAACTTTCTCTAGTTTTTCTTTTATCTCAAAAGTAGAGTTCTCCAAATCAACTAAAAATAAATTGGAGGGATCTATTTTTAGCCTTTCTAATTCTGCATCCGCTAAGTAAATCATTACTAGTTTTTCATTGTTAGAAGCAGCATTTTCATTTGAGTTAATTATTAACTGAAAAAATGAAAGTAGGACTATAGAGATAATAGCTAATGAAGTAAGAACTTCCACTAGAGTTAATCCTTTCTGATTTACCAAAAAAACACCCTCTTCGACCTATTAATGTTTAAATTAATCTACTATATTTCCAATATTATCATAAAACATGTGGATAAATAGATATAAAAATATATTTTTTAGAAGAAATTTGTAAAAATAGCTACTAAAGTCATGTGTAATTTTGCTTAAATTACGTTATTATCTTTAATATACTCTTGTTTTTTAAGAAAAATATCCATTTTAAAGGTTAAAAAAGGTAAAAATAAGTGAATTAAGAAGTGGGTGAATCATATGAGGAAGATTATTTTGATATCTATCGTATTTGTCTTATTTTCAATAGTTGTCCTTAACGGTGCGGCAAATGCTGAGAAGAATACAGGTGGTGGTAGCTCCACTATTGGTGGCGTAACAATAGAAACTAAAGACCGTGAAGAGGTCATTGCTCTTTTAAATGAAGAAATAGCAAAGTGGAAAGAACGACCAATAATCTTAAAAACTCTAGTCAAGGAAATTATACTTGATCCAAATAGCTTTAGTTTTGATGTGGAATATAGTTCTCAATCCTACATCGAGGCTACTTCCAATGCTTGGTTTAAATTTTGGAAGAAAGATGCTGAGGTGAATCTTCCTTTAACAGTTGAAATAGATGAATCTTTAATAGAAATGCTAGCTCAATATCCATCACTAAATATAGAGAAAACGATTGAAAATATAAAAAGCAGTGTAGAGAATCTAGTATCAACGCCAATTGAAGCTGTAGAGCTCGATAATACTATTTTAGAATCCGAGAGAATGGCCTTTAGTCTTGAAAGTGTAACTCAAAATCTAGTGGGACAGGCAGATATTATTGAAGCATTGAATGATGTGGTCATACCCGAAGGTCAGACTTTTTCGTTATTAACTAAGCTACAGGAGTCAAATGTTCCATATAACGATGCCACAATGGACTTCATTGCTTCGCTCTTATATGCAACTGTCCTTCAAACAAATTTTGAAATCGTCGAGAGACACTCGCAAGGAATAATTCCTTCGTACTTAGAGCCTGGTATTGAGGCTGATGTAGAAAGTGATTTTAGTAAAGACTTTAAATTTATAAATTCTATTCAACTACCGGTTGTCTTGAAGGTTGGTATAAAAGGAAACGAAATATTAGTTGAATTTTATACAGCTCAATCTGAAATAAAAGGCAATTATGAAGTTTTAGAAAAGGAAATTGTTAATCCTCGTACAATCTACCGTTACTCTAACAGTTTAAAAGAGGGAGAAGAGGAGTTAGTTCAGGAGGGGGAGCCAGGTTTAAGAGTTACTGTATATCGTACAGTAGCAGATAAGATAGGCCCTTATGAACAAGAAGAAGTGATTAGCAAGGATTATTATCCACCAAAGCATCGAATCGTACTAACGTCTATAGAAAATTCAGTAAGTGCTGGATCCAATACTTTGACTGACATAGATTTAAATGGAGATGGGTTGCCAGATATAGAAGAAACAGATAAAGGTCCATCTAACACTCCAGATTCACCTAATTCAGAGCAAACTGGTGAATTATCAGAAGGTAGCTATTACGATAAGGCTGGAAATATTATTACACCGAAATAAAGAAATACGAGGTGAGAAAAAATGAAAAGCAAGACTCGTAAATTATTAGGAGACCTACTAGTTGAATCACATGTTATAACTTCAACTCAACTTGATCATGCGTTAAAAAACAAAAAACGAGAAGAGAAGCTTGGAGATTATTTAATTAGTGAGAACTTAATTACAGAGCAACAATTAATAGAAGTTCTAGAATTTCAATTAGGTATTCCACATGTGAATTTAAACCAGTTTTCTATAAATCCTGAACTCATCCAATTGGTTCCTAAGGAATTAGCAAAGCGAACTAATGTAATGCCTTTAAGAAAAACGAAAAATAAATTATTGATTGCTATGGCAGATCCAATGGATTATTTCGCAATTGAAGAAATACGTATGGCTACTGGATGTCAGATAGAAACTGCTATAGCTGCAAAAGATGACTTATATCGCACGATTACTAAGTACTATGATTTTCAGGAATCTATGGAACAAGCTTTGATAGATCTGTCTCCAAAGGAAATGGAAAATGATACGCAAATAACGGACGAAGATTCACCGATAGTTCGACTTGTAAATCAAATTATAGCTAATGGAGTTGCTCAAAGAGCAAGTGATATACATTTTGATCCTCAAGAGACAGAGCTGCTAGTGCGGTATCGTGTGGATGGGATGCTTAAAACAGAGCGTTCACTTCCAAAATATATGCAAAATGTTGTACTGGCCCGAATTAAAATTATGGGTAATTTGAACATTACCGAAAATCGAATTCCACAAGATGGTCGAATAAAAATTTCAGTTAATATGAGGTCAATTGATATACGTCTTTCCACACTTCCTGCAATTTACGGGGAGAAAGTAGTAATGAGGATACTAGATATGTCAAATGCCTTAAATGATGTTACTAAACTTAGCTTTAGCGATAAAAATTTAGCTACATTTAACAAGATGATTGAACATCCAAACGGAATCGTTTTAATAACGGGCCCCACAGGATCAGGGAAATCATCTACTCTTTATGCAGCGCTAAACAAGCTGAACGATGAGCATATTAACATTATTACGGTTGAGGATCCAGTGGAATATCAGCTAAACGGCATAAATCAAATCCAAGTACGCGAAGAAGTTGATTTAACATTTGCGGTAGGACTAAGGTCTATTTTAAGACAAGATCCAGACGTAGTGATGGTTGGAGAAATTCGTGACCTTGAAACCGCTCAAATTGCGGTTCGTGCTTCTTTAACAGGACATTTAGTATTGAGCACACTTCATACTAACAGCGCAGTAGAGTCGGTATCACGATTAAAGGACATGGGTATCGAACCCTTCTTGCTCTCCTCTTCACTAGTGGGCATAGTTGCTCAAAGGCTAGTTCGAAAAGTATGTAGAGATTGTGGAGAAAGTATAGTTCCAAGTTCAAGAGAAAAAGAGATTTTCCTAGAAAGAGGAATAGCATTAGAAAAGATTAGACGTGGCAAAGGTTGTCCAGCCTGCAATCAAACCGGCTACCGCGGACGACTTGCCATACATGAAGTACTACAAGTAGATGAATACGTGAAAGATATTATTTTGACTGAAAAAAGTCCGTCCATTTTAAAAAATCATATGAAAGAAATGGGTTATTTGAGTCTTTTAGAGGATGGATTAATGAAGGTTAAGGACGGACTAACAACTACTGAGGAAGTATTGAGAGTAGCGACAGTCGACTGAGGTGAATAAGATGGACTTTACTATTTTTAACTTATTGGAAAAAGCATATACAGATAAAGCATCTGATCTTCATTTAACAGTTGGCCTAGCCCCAGTTTTTAGAGTCCATGGGAAGCTAGATAATTTTGGTGATTATCAATTAGAGAATAACGATACTAAAAAAATGCTAGAGGACCTATTAGATACGGATGGATTACATGAGTTTACTCAAAAAGGAGAGATAGACTTTAGTTTTGCGTTAGAGGACCTTTGTCGATTTCGAATTAATGCGTATCTCCAACAAAATAATGTTGCCATTGCCATCCGAATTATTGAATCTACCATACCTTCTGTTGAAGATTTAAGAATGCCAAATGTCCTTTACACACTTGCGGACAAGCCACAAGGTCTTATTCTTGTCACAGGACCTACTGGATCAGGAAAATCTACAACACTAGCAGCGATGATTGATTATATAAACTCTGCTAAATCAAAACATATTATTACGCTCGAAGATCCCATTGAATATGTTCATAAACATAAGAAATCTATCGTCAATCAAAGAGAAGTTGGTTCAGATACACAAAGCTTTTCCAATGGACTACGAGCAGCACTGCGTCAAGATCCGGATGTGATTCTAGTAGGAGAAATGCGTGATTTAGAAACGATCTCTACGGCAATCACGGCAGCTGAAACAGGTCATTTAGTAATGGCTACACTGCATACGAGTAGCGCACCAACTACAATTGATCGTATTATTGACGTTTTTCCGCCGCATCAGCAAGGGCAGATTCGTATCCAGCTAGCAAATGTTTTACAGGGAATCGTGTCACAACGTCTTTTCTCAAAGGTTAATGGATCAGGAAGGGTTGTAGCTACAGAAATACTAATACAAACCCCATCGGTAGCAAACCTTATCCGTAACGAGAAGATTCATCAAATAAAAAATGTGATGCAAACTAGTCGAGCATTAGGAATGCATACGCTTGAAGCATCTATTCAGCAGCTCCTAATGTCAAAACAAATCACATTGGAAGAAGCCAAACCGTTTATGAATGCAGGTGAATTTTAATGACTGTATACAAATACGTTGGGAGAACTACGACAGGAACTATAAAAAAAGGAATCGTGGATGCACCCAGTAAGCAGGACGCCATTGGTAAATTACGATCTCAAGGCATTAACGCTAGAGAAATCGATGAATCAAAAAGTATTCTTCATAAAGAATTATCCCTTGGTGGCAAGGTTAAAAATGAGGATTTTGTCATTTATAGCAGACAATTTGCAACACTTATTCGTGCAGGTGTATCGATCCTAGAATCTACGAAAATATTAGCCGAGCAAACGTCCAGTAAGCCTTTAAAAAATGGATTGCTAGCAGTTGAAGAAGATGTTCGCTCGGGTATTTCCTTCTCAGATGCAGCTTCAAAAAATTCAAAAGTTTTTCCTGCATTATTTGTCAACATGATTAAGGCTGGAGAGGCAACGGGTAACTTAGATTCAGCTTTAGATCGATTAGCGTTTTCCTACGAAAAACAATTCAATTTGAAGAAAAAGGTTCAATCAACCTTAGCATATCCTATTATTCTTTTATGTTTAACGCTAATTGTGTCGGTCTTTTTAATGCTAACGATTGTCCCTCAATTTGTGTCCATGTTTGATGAAATGGGAGCAGAGTTACCATTGATCACAAAAGCAGTAATGGGTTTAAGTGAATCGCTCCAATCATCGTGGTATATATTTTTACTAATTATTATATTAGTAGTTTTAATCTTTCATTACTTCTTTAAAAACAATGAGAGGTTTAACTATTCCGTCCATTTGTTCCTTTTAAGAGTTCCGGTATTTGGAAAGCTGTTACAAAAATCCGCTATAGCGAGAATGACAAGGACTCTATCATCATTATTCAGTAGTGCTGTACCAATTCTTCAGGCGTTAACGATTGTTGAAAAAGTAATTGGTAATCCAGTAGTTGGTAAAGTTGTGAGAGAATCACGATCTAGCCTTGAAAAAGGAGGAACATTATCGGGTCCATTTTCGAAAAGTTGGATTTTCCCTCCACTTGTTTCACAAATGACGGCTATAGGTGAGCAGACCGGTTCATTAGATTATATGTTAGAAAAAATTGCTGACTTTTATGAAGATGATGTAGACAGAACAGTTGATAGCTTAAAATCTCTTATTGAGCCATTAATGATCCTTCTCTTAGCAGGTATAGTAGGTACCATCGTTATGGCAATCATGATTCCGATGTTCAGTATGTACGAACAAATATAATAAGGTATTCATTAAAAGGAGGTGAAAAAGTCATGGATATAAATCAACATGTATCAAATGAAATGACAAACAAAGGGGATAGTTCAATGAAAAAGATAAAGCACTTATTAAAAAATCAAAAAGGTTTAACGCTTGTCGAGTTACTAGCAGTTATTGTAATCCTAGCAATCGTATCAGCAATAGCAGTTCCAGCAATCGGTGGAATTATAGAAAATAGTAGATATAGCGCAGTGAAAGCAGATGCAACGAATGTGTTGAATGCAGCGAAGATGTATTTTATTGATAATCCGGAGGAAAAGGTTGCTGACGGAGGAACTAAAACAGGTACTCTAACAGTAGATGTAGAAACATTAAAAAAAGAAAATTACTTAGAATCGGCAGGGAAAATTCCTAAAGAAGCTAAAGTTACAAAGGGAAGTCCAAATTTTATTAACACTGATGCAATTCCCTACTCAAGTGGAAAAACTGTTAAATTTACTAATGCTACTTTAGATGCGATCAATAATGATATAAATAAAGGTAGTGATGATAAAGATAAAAACAAAGTTATTTCTGGGACAACTGGCACAACGCCTTAAACAGGAAGTAACTAACGGTAACAAAACTACAGCAGTACCAACGCTGCTGTAGCTTTTAGTAAAACTTTTGAGCAAACGATTGTCGTTCGTTGAAAAGTTTTACTAATTCTTATACATAGGGGAGACAAAATATGTTTGAGAGATTCAAAAAGAAATCCAATCGATTTGTCGTTATGGATATCAATGAGTATTTAATAAAAGCTGTTGTAATGAACACGAAACAGATTGAAAATGCAGTTATTTATCAAGCTCCTTTAAAGGAAGGGATCTTTGATGGTGATGTGCTAGTGGATGAAATGGCTTTCTATGAACTTATGAAGGAGCTTTTAGATAAATGGGGTTTGAAGCGTTTAGATGTTCGTTTTTTTGTGCCTGAGAGTACGGTCATGATGAAAACGTTTGAACATCCAGATGATGTGGCTACGGAGAATTTAAAGGGATTTGTAGAAATGGAGCTTGGAAGATCCATTCATCTGCCATATCCTCAGCCATTACTCGATGTTTATGACTTTAAACAAGGCGATGGAGAGGCAACTTTATTTGCTGCTCCTTCTGAGGAAATTATCAAAATGGCTGGTCTACTAGATGATTTATCTTTACATCCTTCTGTTGCAGAAATAAGAGCCTTAGCTTCTATACGATTTTTTGAGGAAATAAAAAGTATAGAAAGCGCAAGAAGCTACTTGATTATGGAATGGTCTATTACAGGGGTTTCTATCAGTATTTATTCTGGTGGTAAAGTAGAATTCCTACGTTATCAAGCAATCGAAACAGAACGTTCAAATTGGATGATTGATACTAAGGGTGAGGAATTTATATATGAATATAATGGAGATGCTGACGAATATCGGGGGCAACTGATCGATCAGATTGCAGAGGTTGACCGTATTTTAAACTTCTACCGTTTCTCTTTGTATAAGGGAGAAAAAGCCGTCGATGAAATTGTTATATTTGGGGACAATCCTGAAATGGAATATATTTATACAGAAATGGCAGCTAATTTGGTTACCCCCGTTCAGTATTTTGACGACATAAAGGTAAAAAAGATGCACCCCAATTTCAAATCTAGAGATATTCCACTGATTGGACTTATTTATAGGGAGGTATGAACATGGTTCCAAAAATAAACCTTTTACCTCAAATGGAGAGAAGAAAGTCTAATTCCATACTAATTTTAGTAATTGGTATTATTTTATTCGTCACAGTTCTTTTGTGGTTTTTTATTCAATACATGACATTAAAAGGTGATATAGAGCTTTTAGAAAATGAAGAAATTTACTCCATAGAAGAAAAGTCTGACCTAGCAGATTATATGTCTAATGTCGATCTTTCATCGGAAGGAGATTTTCCTTCTTCTGTGGCTTTTGCAGAAAATATATCTTATCCTGTAAGTCCTTTACTTATAGAAGTGGACTCTTTAATAGAGGAGCATACATATTTACGACAGTATGGGTTTTTAGAAAAGGGAATGACGTTAGTTGTTGATATAGAAACATTAAGCTCTTTATCTTATTTAGTTACCAATCTATTAAATAGTGAGTATTTTACAGATGCGAAAATTGAAAGCATCGGTAACTTCAACCCAAGTAATTCAACTGAAAACAATGAAGTGCATTTTAATATAATTCCTAGGTATTCAGCTACATTAACTTTAGAAATAGATACAGGTTATTTAAGAAATGGGGGTGGAACTCCTTGAATGAATTAGTTAGCAATAAAAGAAATGCTTATTTAATAATAGGTGCCCTTGTCTTCTTGTTGTTATTTGCCATTTATTATTTTATTATTTCACCCTTAAAAGAAGAAAAATATTCGAAAGAAATCTCTGTCGAAGTACTTCAGGGGGAAGTGGCTTCATTAAAAGAACAATATAATTCGTTTCAAGCTTCAGACGTAAAGGTTGATAATTTATTTGCATTAGAGTCTAAAGTTCCTTATGAACGGGAATTAGATGAGCTATTGCTCTCATTGGAACAGGTAGAATTGATTAGTGATTCTAAAATTGAAACTATTGAATTTAATAACTATGATGGAATAATAGATGAGGCGCAATTAGCTCAATACCCAGTGGAAGATAGTTTAGTAGACACTGAGACTGGGGAAGAAGTGGTTGAAGATGCTACTGAGAGTTCAAACTCTACAGAACCGATTGAGGAAACGTTAGAGGAACTTCCTGTCTCTTCTGTTGCAGAGGTAGCCTTACCAGCTAACTTGAAGCTGATTACCTTCAATGTCTCAGTTCAAACTAAAAACTATGAGCATTTAGTTCTTTTAATAGAAGAAATTGAAAATTTAGAGCGAGTCTTGAGAGTAGATCAAATTACTATGAATGCTCCTGGGGAACAAGAGCTACTAGATGAAGAATTACCTACTGCAACCTCAGCTACCATTCAATTGACTACATTTTTTCATAATGAATGAGCCATCTAACTTTTAAAATAACTGGATAGGGAGTCTATCTATGTCGATATCTCAATTGTGTATTTATATAGCCGTGTATATTCTACCGGCTTTATATTTCTTTGGCTTAGCTTGTGTGGTGCTAATACAGCAGTCGAGGAGATTGGAAAATAGATTGATCACAGCTATTTTAGTCGCCTACAGTTTCCTTTATTTTGGGGAGTTTTTTCGACATTTGTTACCAATTGAGTATAGTTCAACTGTTTCTGGCATTGGGCTAGGGTTAATTGGTTTGTTGGTGTCTGACCTTACTCTTCATCTGTATATTTACGTCTCTAATTTATATATGTATATTCCACGATTAGTATATCCAGGCGTTTTTTATGTACCATTTTTAATCTTGCTTTTGGCTCAAGTTATACATTGGAGGACCATTCCATTTATTTTACACGAGCCAAGGGGATTATGGTATGCGCCGATTTATAATGAGGCATATTATATCGTTTTAACGATATCAGCTATGTTGAATATTATAATGCTTTATATTTTAATAATAGGTTTGCGAAAGACTGTAAATATACAGAAGCGAAAACTATTAACATTTTTAATAGTTTGTACGGTAGTTGTATTTACTTTGAAGGCTTCGATGGGTTACCTGAATTTTGGGGAACATATTCCTCCCTATACATTCCTGATTGAGGGAATTGTTTTCTCCATTTTTATATCTTTTTCCTTCCTGCATAACGATTTACTACCAAATATCTCTCGTCGGTATCGAACCTTATTCGATATCAGTCCCATACCTATTATGATATTGGATGATAAACTGGATATTTTAGAAATAAACAAGCAAGGGAAGTTTCTCTTGAATATCAGTGATCCAACGGATATGAATGTGATGAAATATGCACGGACCGAGCATAATAAAAAGCTTCTTCGAAAACTTATTGAACAAATTCAATTAAATGGCACGTTACGGGACTATTCTTTAGCGTTGGATAATCTTTTCCTGGATGGCCGAATTCACATCTCCATAGATGCCAAGTATGTGGTTACTAGCAAGGACAGAATCTACTACGTTATGCTAAGAGATGTAACGAGCGAGGTTGAAAAGGAAAAAATGATTATGCATCTAGCGTATCATGATGTCCTAACTGATTTACATAATCGAGCTTTTTTTGTCACTCATATTAACAAAAAGTTGGTTGAACTCTCGAAGAAGACAGTTGGAGAGGCATACTTTATTTTACTAGATTTAAATCATTTTAAGATTATTAACGATAGCTTTGGTCATTCTGTTGGGGATCAGGTGCTGCAATATACCGCTGAGCTTTTAAAGGACGCAACGAACAAAAGAGATTTAGTTGCTCGCTTTGGCGGAGATGAGTTTGTTTTATTTTTAGAAGGCTTTCGCACGCGTGAAGACTTTGATGAATGGCTATCTCAGTTAAGAAAAGCATTTAAGGAAACAAGCTTTGTTTATAACGATATCCATATCGAGGTCACTCCAAGTATTGGGATAGCCTATAGTCCGGAGCAGGGAAGCTCTTTTGAGGATCTTTTTCATGTAGCGGATCTGAACATGTATGCAGATAAAGAAAGCTTAAAAAGTAGGAAATAAGGTGCTTAAATGGAAATAGTAATAGCAGTTTTTATATTTATATATGGTTTAGTTCTTGGTTCATTTTATAATGTGGTAGGACTAAGGGTACCAAAAGGGGAGTCTATAGTGCGTCCCCCTTCTCATTGCACGATATGCAATCGAAATTTAACGGCAAAAGACTTAGTACCTGTCTTTTCCTATGTTTTTTTGAAGGGGAAGTGTCGTGGTTGTGGAACTAAGATCCATTGGATATACCCAGTGATCGAGCTTTCTACTGGTGTATTGTTCACATTTGCATACCTACAACTAGGTTTGACGTGGGAGTTCATTGTTTTGCTCCTTTTTATTTCTTTATTAGTCATCATCACAGTTTCTGATATTGCTTACATGCTGATCCCGGATAAAATATTACTATTCTTTTTAATCCCATTGGTCATTGGTCGTATTATCTCTCCTTTAGATCCTTGGTGGGATAGTATGGTAGGAGCAATCGTTGGATTTGGAATACTGCTCTTAGTCGCTATGGTGTCGAAAGGTGGCATGGGTGGCGGTGATATCAAGCTGTTTTTTGTTATAGGTGTTGTATTAGGGACGGTATCAACCTTAGTGACATTATTTTTAGCCTCTGTAATAGGAACGGTTGTGGGCATTATCACGTTAAAAATTTCGAGGCAAGGAAGGAAAACACCTATCCCATTTGGACCTTCTATAGCTATTGCAGCCGTCATATCTTATTTTTATGGACAAGCAATTGTCGACTTGTATATTAATTTGTTTTTTTAACTCGATAAGTTTTTAGGACGAGCCGACAAAGGTCTTGTCCTTTTTTAATTGGGGAATGGTAAAGTGATGAAAAAAGAGGTGAATTTATGCCATTTCGAAAAAAAAATCCTAAGAAAATGATTTTAATGGCTGGACTACAAGGGCTTGTTATAGGAGTTGTCGGGGTTTTATTGTTTGGATTGTTATTAAATATAGCTAACGATCGGAAGGTAGAAGGGGAAGCAAGTGGAGATAAGAATACGGAAAAGCCGGCTACCGAAAATGGAAAGGAAACGGGAGGAGAAAAGGTAGAGACATCTGCGGAGCCGTCCCTAACTTTCAAGGCCAAGCAATATGGAATGTTCTCTACAAAAGAAAGCGCCATTTCTTTTATGGCAGTTGAACCCTCACTAGAGCGTGCCGGTATTGTTCAGGCAGAAGGGCAGTTTTATATTTGGAGTGATTTATATGTAAAAGAAACTGCTGCTGTTAGTACAGAAGCATTGCCATCCTTTATAAAAAATTTTTACGTGTCTACAAGCAGTTGTGAGAATCCAAAAGTTAAAAACATGATGACATTATTGACTGAGGAAAATTTGTCTAAAAATTTTTTTGACTCCATTGCCAGTAAAGAAAAATATCCCGATGATCTAGCCACAATTGTTCAAGCTATCACAACGTTTTCGGACAGTCCATCAGTCATTCGACTACATGTTTTTACCCACTATTTAGAACAGAACGATTGTGTAAAATTAAATTTTTAAATAAGAAAACAGCCTAAAATCAAATAGTCACGTTTTTAACACAATTTTCATTTTCTCCATTCTTTTGTATGCTTAGGAAAAGGGGGAATTTCAATGAAAATAACAACAAATAACAGAATAATTCTAGCAAGCGAGTCACCAAGAAGAAAGGAGCTTTTTGGTAGATTAGGGATCCCATTTGAAATACAAGCCTCTGGTGTATCCGAGGATGTCGAACAGGAGCTATCTCCAGAGGAATTTACACTTGCGATAGCGACCAAAAAATCAGATGAAGTAGTACAAGGAAATGAAGATGCCATCGTTATAGCGGCGGATACTACTGTATATTTAGGCGAAAAACTATTAACTAAGCCTGTTGATTCTAATCAGGCAAAAGAGTTTCTTCAAGCACTCTCTGGTCAAGAGCACCGAGTAATCACAGGAGTATCCATCCAAGGAGCAGGTATTTCTATTGGCTTTACCGAAACTACTGCCGTGCAATTTTACGAACTGACAGAAGAACAGATAGATGCTTATGTTGCGAGCGGAGATTCACTCGATAAGGCGGGTGCTTACGGCATACAAACAATGGGTGGAATGTTCGTTGAGAAAATTAATGGCGATTACAACAATGTAGTCGGATTACCGCTAGGCCGTTTGTTCCAGACGCTTTTAACATTGAAAGTCATCCAATTAGAAAAGGAGACTTCGGAATGAATGTTAAAATTCCTCCCGCTCTCATGATCCGAGATGTACATATAGCGGACAGACCAAGAGAGAGACTGATTAGACAAGGCGCCTCAAGCTTATCAAACCAAGAACTACTTGCAATCTTGCTTCGTACTGGAACGAAGCAAGAGTCTGTTCTTCATCTTGCCAATCGAGTATTGGGTTTTTTTGAACAGATTCAAGAGTTAAAAAATGCTACGCTGGAAGAAATGATGACGGTTAAAGGAATTGGCCAAGCAAAGGCTGTCCAGATTCTAGCAGCGGTCGAGCTAGGAAAAAGATTATCCCAGCAAAAAACGAATGAGAAGTTTACGATAAGGTCCCCAAATGATGCAGCCACTTATTTAATGCCAGATATGACCTCCCTCACGCAAGAACACTTCGTAACTTTATTCCTAAATGTAAAAAATCAAATACTACACAAGCAAACGATATTTATCGGGTCTTTAAACGCTTCCATTGTTCACCCTAGGGAAATATTTAGAGAAGCGGTAAAACGTTCCGCTGCATCCATTATTTGTGCTCACAACCATCCTTCAGGAAACCCTTCTCCTTCAAGTGAAGACATTGATGTAACGAAGAGACTAATGGAGGCGGGAAAGCTTATGGGTATTGAGCTTCTTGACCATGTAATCATAGGAGACCATCAATTTATAAGTTTAAAAGAAAAGGGGTATATGTGACACTGTGCATTTTTCTTTCTTTCCGTTATAATAAGTGTTATTACTTAAAATAAGTGAAACTTGTTTAGATTAGAAAGGGAGTAAAAAATAGTGTTTGGATTTGGATCAAGAGATGTAGGAATAGACTTAGGAACAGCGAATACGCTTGTTTTCATCAAAGGGAAGGGCATCGTTTTAAGAGAGCCTTCCGTAGTAGCAAAAAACGTACAAAACGGTGACATTGTTGCAGTAGGTAACGATGCAAAAAATATGATTGGTCGTACTCCCGGTTCTATTGTGGCGATTCGCCCAATGAAGGATGGGGTTATCGCTGATTTTGATACTACCTCAGCCATGATAGAATACTATTTGAAAAATGCGATGAAGTCATCAGGAATGTCTTGGAGCAAGCCCAATGTCATGATTTGCGTACCTTTTGGTATTACTTCAGTAGAACAACGTGCTGTAATTGATGCTGCAAAGCAAGCAGGAGCTCGTGAAGCATTGACTATCGAAGAGCCATTTGCAGCTGCAATCGGAGCTAATCTTCCAGTTTGGGAACCTACAGGAAGTATGGTCGTTGATATAGGTGGAGGAACTACAGAAGTTGCTGTTATTTCTCTTGGTGGAGTAGTAACGAGTGAATCCGTTCGTGTTGGCGGGGATGCAATGGACCAAGCGATTACAAGCTATGTTCGTAAGACGTACAATCTAACAATTGGTGAACGTACTGCAGAGGCAATCAAGATGGAAATTGGATCTGCACGTGTTATGGAAGCAGAAGAGTCTATGGATATTCGTGGTCGTGACCTTGTGACGGGGTTACCAAAAACAATTGAAATATCATCAAAAGAGATCGCAAATGCATTGCGCGAATCTATTGCGTCTATCATTGATGGAGTGAAGAAAACATTAGAACAGACTCCTCCAGAGCTTTCAGCAGATGTAATGGAGCGCGGCATTATGCTTACAGGTGGTGGAGCTTTACTTCGTAACCTGGACAAAGTGATTAGTGATCAAACGAATATGCCAGTATTTATCGCTGAAAACCCATTAGATTGTGTTGCAATCGGAACTGGTAAAGCGTTAGATCATATGGGATTATTGAAACGTCAACAAACAAAAGGTTAAGGGGAAGTGAGATATGCCACAGTTTTTTTCAAATAAGCGATTAATCTTGCTACTTGTAGGGATGATTTTTCTTGTGGCACTTATCAGCTTTACATTGCGCGATCGAAATCATGCATCATTGCCAGAACAATTAGTAAAAGATGTAGTCGGTTTTGGACAAACGTTGTTTTCCAAACCGACTCAGTATGTAACGGGTGTTTTTAACAATATAGATTCTTTACTTAATACATATGATGAGAACAAAAGATTGAAAGCAAGATTAGAAGATTATGCCTCCTTACAAGCAGAAGTAAATGATTTAAAGCTCGAAAAAAAAGAATTACAAGAAATAGTTGATAAAAAAGAAGACCTTCGTGATTTCAACCCTATCCAAGCAACGGTTATTGCTCGTAATCCCGATCAATGGGAAGAGAAAATAATCATTAATCGGGGAGAGATTCATGGAGTAGAAGCTAATATGGCCGTAATGACTGCCAAAGGTCTAATTGGTAAGGTTATATTAACTACTCCATATACCTCTACGGTTGAGCTTTTATCTACACAAAACCCGAATTATCGTGTATCAGCTGTCATTGCAAGCGAAGAGGGAGAAGTGTTCGGATTAATAGAAGGCTTTGACGAAGAACGAAAAGAATTAGTTCTGAAGAGAATTGATTCGGAGTTTGAGGTGAAAAAAGGACAGAAAGTTACTACCTCAGGCTTGGGTGGAATATTCCCAAAAGGAATTTTAGTTGGTGAGGTAACTGAGGTTACCACTGATGATTATGGTTTGACTAAACTCGCTTACATTAAACCAGAGGCAAGCTTCTCTATATTGGACCATGTAATCATCGCAAATCGTTCTATGAACGGAGTAGATGGTTCTGATGGTGCTAATACGGAGGCTGACTTGGCTGCCGAGAAAGAGGCAGGGGATGGCTCATGATGCGATATCTAGTAGTGCTCATTTCGGTTCTATTATTTTATATGGAACCGATTTTTGGTCTTTTCTCGCCAATCGAGCTAAATAATGAACTTTATACACTAGTACCAAGGTTTTTAATTATATATTTGATTTTTGTTTCTATTTATTATGATAAAAAAAGGGCAATGTTATATGGATTGTTGTTTGGGCTCTTGTACGATGTCTTTTTCATTGATATTATTGGATTATATTCTTTTATTTACCCATTAATGTGCTTGGTAGCAAGTTTTATAGTAAAATTTATACACCAACACTTGCTGGTAGCTACTATCTTGTCGCTAGTTTTAGTGGCAGTAGTAGAGACATTGCTATTCTTTTTCTATACAGCAATTGGTATTAAAATCATGACATTTAGTAGTTTTTATGAACATAATCTTTTACCAACAATGTTGGCGAACCTCATCTTTATATTGATGTTCGGATGGTTATTTAAATATATTCTTCTATACCGTTTTAATCAAAAAGCATTACTTCTTCAAAAATAATATTTTTTGGTTTCACAGTAGATCTGAGGTGACTTGATTGACGAAAAAGCAGTTAATATCGATTAAAGGAACGAAAGAGGGCCTTGTATTACGTTTAGACGATCAGTGTTCATACACAGAACTTTTAGAAGAATTAACGAAAAAGGTTTCTGATGAAGGTTTTGAAGGCCAGGCAGAAGTACTCTTACAACTTGGATATCGATATTGTAATGACGAACAGGCAAAAGAAATTATAAATTGTGTACAACAGACGGCACATCTCCGTGTTTCTAAAATACAGAGTGAAGTAATGACCGTTGAAGATTGTAATAGAAGATTATTAGAAAATCAGTCAGAGACATATGTTGGGATTGTAAGGTCTGGACAAGTCATCAAAGCAGTGGGCGACCTCGTGGTCATTGGAGATGTCAATCCGAATGGACGAGTAGTAGCTGGAGGAAATGTGTTTGTTCTTGGAAGGTTAAAGGGCATCGCACATGCTGGTTCAAATGGCAATAAAAATGCAGTCATCGCAGCTTCCTGGCTAGAGGCAACCCATCTAATAATTGATAATGTTATAGAAACGATGACGGATGAGTTAAGTGTCTTATCGGAGCAACCCGAAATGGAATGTGCTTATTTACATACTAATGGCTCTATCGCAATTGACCGTTTACAGGAGCTTAGATTAATAAGACCAAATTTATCGACATTTAAAGGAGGAAGCTAATGTGGGAGAAGCAATCGTAATAACTTCAGGTAAGGGAGGAGTCGGTAAAACGACGACCACTGCTAACCTTGGTACTGCATTGGCTTTGCAAGGTAAGAAAGTTTGTTTAATGGATACAGACATAGGTCTTAGAAACTTAGACGTTGTTCTAGGACTAGAAAATAGAATTATTTATGATTTAGTAGATGTTGTGGAAGGTCGCTGTAAGATTCACCAAGCATTAGTAAAGGATAAACGTTTTGAGGATAAACTTTACCTTTTGCCAGCAGCACAAACAACGGATAAAAATGCAGTCAATCCTGAACAGATGAGAGAACTGGTTACAGAGCTTAAACGAGATTATGACTATGTATTAATAGATTGCCCTGCTGGTATTGAACAAGGATATAAGAATGCAATTGCAGGTGCTGATAAAGCTATTGTTGTCACGACACCTGAAATTTCAGCTGTGCGTGATGCAGACCGTATAATCGGCTTGTTAGAGCAAGAGGAAGCTATCGATCCTCCAAAGTTAATTATCAATCGAATCCGCCAGCATCTTATGCAAAGTGGAGACGCTTTAGATATTAATGAAATCACAACACATTTATCCATCGATTTATTAGGGATCATAGCGGATGATGAGAATGTTATTACATCTTCCAATAAGGGTGAGCCTGTAGTAATGGACCCATCTAACCGTGCTGCACTTGGTTATCGAAACATTGCAAGACGCATTCTAGGAGAATCCGTACCACTTATGTCAATGGATACCCCTAAAAAAGGCGTTATATCTAAATTAAAATCTATTTTTGCTAAATAAGAAAATAAGAGACATTAGAAGAAGGCACTTTCTGTTCTATTTTGAACAGAAAGTGCCTTCTTTGTTTGTGTATTTCTAACAACTTCAATTTTCGCTTAAGACTCATGTATCATTGTTTTTTATCTCTTTATTATCCTGCTAGCCTTTAATTAACTCATCCTTTTGCTTAAAGGCGAATCACTACTCTATGTGTTTTTACTGAATTTAAACTTACCAAGTCGACTTTACTGATTTTACTTTTCGAGCCTTTCTTATTGATTGAAGTGGAAGGCGGCGACTCCAGCCGGAATAGCATGAGCTGAAGACCCCGCAGGAGCACAGCGACGAGGAGGCTGAGGCCATGCCGGCGGAAAGCGCCCGTCTGGAACGCAAATCAAAGCCTACTCGCTATTAATGCTTTTAAAAGTATATAAAATAGATAAATTCATAAATAGAAGCAAGCTTGCCTTATCAAAAACCTCCCTAGTTCTTGAGTGAAGTGGAAGACGGCGACTCAAGCCGGAAAAGCATGAGGTGAAGACCCCGCAGGAGCACAGCGACGAGGAGGCTGAGGCCATGCGGCGGAAAGCGCCCGTCTGGAACGTAAATCAGAGTCTACTCGCTATTAGTTTCATAAATAACTTTTATCTCTTAAACAAAAACGGTTAAATTAATAAGCAATTCCATTTTTCTATCATGAAATGGGACAGATAGTCATATATTTTTTTAGGGGGAATGTTATGCTATCGAAAAGAAAATGGGTTCTTGCATTTCTATTAGTATTTACTTTTATCGCGATGGACAAATTAGAAGAAAATGATGCACTGTCTACTAACTATGCTTCCAAACTTTTAGCTCCTCAAAAGCCTACAGAAATGTATCAAAAAGTAAGAGATTGGATTACCCCAAACGAGGAAGTAGTCACAGTGAGTGGACCGCTTTTAGAAAATCCAGTACTGGAGTATAGCACTATTCAACCATATAGTGAGGGGGCAGTTCTGTCGCTCTCTGCTTCACAGGAAATTGGAGCTTCTGAAAATGGTCTGATTATATTTACTGGCTACAAAAAGAAAACTGGCAAGACTATATCTATTTTGTACGACAATGGAGAAACAGTTACTTATGGATTTGTGGAGGATTTCTTCCAGCTACCCTATACTTCTGTAAGCGCTGGAGAAATATTTGCATCAGTAAAGCGAGATATACTGTATGTGCAAGTAGAGAAGGATGGGGAAGTATTAGATACGACGGAAATCGTTGACTGGCTAGCTTTAAACTATGAAGAATAGGCTTTTCCGTATACATCCGATTATGATCCCCTTTCTTCTTTTTTTCTATTTATCTGGAGAGATTGCAGTTTATGCTATCGTTTTCGGCTCTCTCATCTTACATGAATTAGGTCATTTAGGAGCTGCAAAGCTAGTTGGTGGGAAAATATATTCATGTACGATTCTCCCGTATGGAGGAGAAATTAAAATCGAACAATTTTCTAAATGGGAAAAGAGAGAGCAACTTGTTGTTATTTTTGGAGGACCCTTTGTTACTTTGTTACTTCTTTTATTAAGTCTAATTTTGCATTTTCCACAGGTGGAGCTACTTACCTATACGCAGCTAGTAATTCTAGGATTAAATTTACTTCCTATTTATCCACTTGATGGCGGACGCGTTATCTATTCAATATTTCCGAACTTTTATATCGAGTTAGTCAGTTTTTCTCTATGGATCAGTATGCTAATCTTTTATACCAGTCTGTACTACTTTCCTAAAGGTTTATTTGTATCGCTAATCTTTTTGTTTATTGCTATACAAAATTATTCTTCTTGGAGATTTAGAAAGTACAAGCTAGCATTTGATCGAATGACGAAAAACGCTTGACTCGATTTTTTATATGTGTTAACATTTTAATGTTATTGTTTGTAGCAGCACCCGTTGCTACAACCGCTCTGAAAAGGTTCAAGCATTCGAGTAATCGAATCACCTTTTGTAAGGCGAGTCTTAGTCTAAGAGGAGGTGCAGGTAAATGTACGCAATTATTGAAACTGGTGGTAAACAAATCAAAGTTGAACAAGGGCAAGAAATCTATATTGAAAAATTAGATGTAAACGCTGATGAAGTTGTAACTTTTGATAAAGTTTTATTCGTAGGTGGGAATGATGTTAAAGTTGGTGCTCCATTCGTGGAAGGTGCTAAAGTTACAGCGAAAGTTGTAAAAAACGGCAAAGCTAAAAAAATCATCGTTTTCAAATACAAAGCTAAAAAGAACTATCGTAAAAAACAAGGTCACCGTCAACCATATACTAAATTAGTAGTAGAATCTATTAGCTTATAATATGATTAAAGTGACTGTTACACGAGATCAATCAGGTCTTATTCATTCCTTTGAAATGAAAGGACATGCTGATTTTGCTGAACATGGGAAGGATTTAGTTTGTGCAGGAGCTTCTGCTGTATCATTTGGTGCAGTGAATGCCATTATCTCACTTACAAAAATTACTCCTATTATTAAGCAAAATGGTGACGGAGGGTATTTATATGTTGAAGTACCTAGCATTGAAAGCTCTGAAAAAGCTGCAAGCATGCAGTTAATATTGGAGGCAATGATTGTATCTTTACAAACGATTGAGCAAGATTACGCTAAGTATATAAAAATAACCTTCAAAAAGTAGGAGGTGGAACATATGTTAAGATTAGATCTTCAGTTTTTCGCATCGAAAAAAGGAGTAGGTTCGACTAAAAATGGTCGTGACTCTCAATCGAAACGTCTAGGCGCTAAACGTGCTGATGGACAATTCGTATCAGGCGGATCAATTTTATTCCGTCAACGCGGTACAAAAATTCACCCAGGTGAAAACGTTGGCCGTGGTGGAGATGACACACTTTTCGCGAAAGTTGACGGTGTAGTGCGCTTTGAGCGTTTCGGCCGCGACAAGAAAAAAGTAAGTGTATATCCTGTAGCTCAAGAAGCTTAATTTACAAAATAAGAGGACTGCATTTATGCAGTCCTTTTTTATTTTCTAAAAAGCTTTGTTAAAGTTATTGGTTGATTTGGACTAAAATCTTTTTTATAGTGACTGCAAACATTACAAAAGTTGACTTTTAAGAACATAAGTAGATTATGATGTGGATGTAGAAAGTTTTGTGCTTTGTTTATCCGAGTAATTTTATAATAGCGCTTTACCGATGAATTTAATGATTGGAGCGACAGACGGCGACTCCAGCGGGATGAGTGAGACAGATCAGACATCACAACCACGCGCGCTAGCGATGGGTGATGGCTTATCGCTCACCCCGCGGAAAGCGTCCGGCTGGTGCGGAAATCAATTCTACTTTCTGATTTAAAGATTTATTTGCATTATAAATCAACCTACTTTAACATAACCTTCTTAAATAACAAAAAAGTAATCATACTCCTGCACAAAATAATTCTATACCTGTTATACTAGAAGGATAGTAAACGTTGGAGCGTGTATACTAATATGAATCCTAAAAATATATCAATTAACGAAGTACTTCGTCATTCCATGCATGATTTTTTAAATCAGATGCATTTAATTCAAATGAATTTGGATATCGGTAGACCCGAAGAGGCTAAACAATTAATTCATAGGTATTCAAAGAAGTGCGCCCAATTCTTCGATTTAAACAATTTAGGATTGTTAAAGACGAATGAATGGCTGCAAACGTTTCCTATAACGTATGGTCAGATGACTTTAGAAATTCAAACATCTGTGTCCAAACGTGGATTAGAAATGTTCGATTATGAATTAGAAAATATTCTCGATTGCTTTGTGCAAACAATTTATCCTAAGCTGCAAGGCTATCAAGAACAGATTCTAAAGGTTCATATCCATTCAAATGAATTACTTGAAGTTATAATTGAAGTAAATGGAGATTGGTCTCCATTCTCTTGGATAGAATATTCGAATCATGAATTATTTACTATGGAAAGACTGAACAACACAGTAGGATACCTGCAATTTAAGTTAGTTGCAAAGGAAAGATTGGAGTGAAATAAATGTTTGTCGATCACGTAAAGGTGTATGTAAAAGGTGGAGATGGCGGAGATGGTATGGTTGGTTTCCGTCGTGAGAAGTATGTTCCTATGGGAGGTCCCGCTGGGGGCGATGGAGGAAATGGAGGTAACGTAGTCTTTGAAGTAGATGAAGGATTACGTACTTTGATGGATTTCCGATATAAGCGACAGTTTAAAGCTAACCGAGGAGTACACGGTGGTAGTAAGAATATGCACGGTGCAAACGCGGATGATTTAATTGTTAAAGTACCAGAAGGAACTGTAGTGATGAATGAGGAAACTGGACAAGTTATCGCTGACCTAGTGGAGCATGGACAAAGAGCTGTTATTGCTAAAGGTGGACGAGGCGGACGTGGAAATTCACGTTTTGCAACACCAGCGAATCCAGCACCTGAGTTATCCGAAAAAGGAGAACCAGGAAACGAGTTAAATGTTGTTTTAGAATTAAAAGTGTTAGCTGATGTAGGACTAGTAGGCTTCCCAAGTGTTGGTAAATCTACATTACTCTCTGTAGTATCAGCGGCTAAGCCTAAAATAGCATCGTATCATTTTACAACCATTGTACCTAACTTAGGGCTAGTAGAAACGGAAGATCACCGCAGCTTTGTAATGGCTGATTTACCTGGACTTATCGAAGGTGCTCATCAAGGTGTAGGCCTTGGACATCAATTCCTGCGTCATATTGAACGTACTCGTGTAATTGTACATGTTATTGATATGTCTGGCATGGAAGGTCGCGAGCCTTACGAGGATTATGTAACGATTAATGAGGAATTAAGACAATATAATTTACGATTGACTGAACGTCCTCAGATTATAGTAGCAAACAAAATGGATATGCCTGAAGCAGAGGAAAACCTAAAAGCATTTAAAGAAAAAGTGGGAGCAGATGCAAAAATATTCCCTATTTCTGCAGTGTCTCGTCAAGGTTTACAGGAATTACTCTTTGCTATAGCTGATATCTTAGAAGATGCTCCTGAGTATCCATTAGAGCATATGCAGGAAGAAGAAACAGAAACATCTGTCATGTACAAGCATGAAGCTTCTAAGGATGACTTTGTTATTTCTAGAGATGACGATGGTGCATTTGTACTTTCTGGTGGTACTGTAGAAAGATTATTTAAAATGACAGACTTCAGTCGAGAAGATTCTATCCGCAGATTCTCTAGACAATTACGTGGAATGGGTATCGATGATGCTCTTCGTACACGTGGTGCAAAAGATGGAGATACTGTACGACTGTTACAATTCGAGTTTGAATTTATCGAATAGGGAGATGGAAACCGCATGAAGGATGTTACAAGCCAACGATTTTTTCTAGTGAGAGAAGATGTGTTGACAGAAGCAATGCAAAAAACTTTAGAAGCTAAGCATCTCCTTCAATCGAGGAAAGTTTCCTCGATTTGGGATGCTGTGAAAGAAGTCGATTTATCGCGTAGTGCTTTTTACAAATATCGTGATGCGGTTTTTCCGTTCCATTCTATTGTACAAGAAAGAATCTTAACTGTTTTTTTACAGTTAGAGGACCGAGAAGGAACGCTTGCACGATTATTATCCCTAGTGGCTGATTATGCTTGCAATGTCTTAACAATTCACCAAACAATCCCGATACAGGGACGAGCTAGCGTGACATTGTCATTGGATGTAACAGCCATGGCAAAGGAATTAGACGAGTTTATAAACGAAATGAAGCGACTAGACTTTGTAGAATCAGCAGAAATAATTAGTTCTGGTGCTTTTTAAGGAGTGTTTGTGTATGATTAATCACCAAGTTGCTTTTCTTGGACCTGAGGCATCTTTTACCCACTTAGCAACACAGGCATTATTTCCAGAGGCACCATTGTTACCTATCCGTACGATTCCAGAGTGTATTGAGATGGTAAGCAACGGTCAAGTTGAAATAGCAGTAGTGCCATTAGAAAATGCGCTAGAAGGGACAGTTCCTTTAACAATAGATTATTTGTTTCACGAAGCTAACGTCTATGTGATTGCAGAAATTCTATCGCCGATAGCACAGCATTTAATGGTTCATCCAAATAATGAAAAAAGATGGGAAGAAATCTCTAATATTTATTCCCATCCTCATGCTTTGGCCCAGTGTCATAAATATTTGTATTACCGATTTGGTAAGGTGCCACTTGAGCAAGCATCCTCAACTGCAGCTGCAGCCAAATATGTATCGGAGCACAGTGATCAATGTATTGCTGCAATTGCTAATACTTCAGCTGCTGAAGAATATGGGCTGAAAATCGTGGAACAAAATATTCATGATTTCCATTTTAACCATACTCGTTTCTTTGTCCTTTCAAAGACGAAAACAAGTATTGAAGAAATAGGTCATAATGGACAAATTAAAACGACGGTTATGATTACATTGCCAAAAGATGACCGATCTGGTGCTTTACATCAAGTTCTTTCCGTATTCGCTTGGCGTCAGCTGAACTTAAGTAAAATTGAATCTCGTCCGTTGAAGACGGGGCTAGGACAGTACTTTTTTATTATCGATGTGCTTGAAAATGAAAAAGCACCTATGATGAAAGGTGCGATGGAAGAGCTAATAGCTTTAGGGTGTGAAGTAAAATCACTCGGCTCCTACTATACATATGAAACAAAAGCGGAAGCATCCACTAACTGAGATGCTTCCGCTTTTTTATTGTTTAGGAAATGTCTAGCTCCATCGCCTTGCCCCTCGGGGTCAAATGGATAAAAGCTGCGGTGGCTGAGGAGCTGCCTCCTCGCATTTCCCCATTTGCCTGTCGGGGCAGAGATAGGCGTTTGCGCTTTTCTTCATGTCTAGCTCCATCGCCTTGCCCCTCGGGGTCAAATGGATAAAAGCTGCGGTGGCTGAGGAGCTGCCTCCTCGC
>NZ_JABAFC010000016.1 GCF_012843435.1 Psychrobacillus sp. BL-248-WT-3
CCAACAGATCCTCCAGCTGTCCGGATCAACTGGAAATTCTATCGGAAAGAGCTCTTATTACTAATATACGAGGGGGATTTATATGATTACAAAAGCAACGAAAGAGGATGTCTCATTTATTCTTTCTCATGCAGTAAGCTCTGCATATGATGCAACGCAACTGAAAATTTCTGAGGAGAAGGCAATAGCCATGTTTCAAGGCGTTATAGATAAAGGTGGCTTCTACTTAGTGATTAAAGAAGAGGAAGCTATTCAAGGCTGGATCATGTTAGGTGAAAATACAGACTATTTTACTGACAACAAGTATGGGTTTATATATGAAATCTATGTAATGCCCGCCCATAGAGGAAAGGGACTTTCTAAAATCCTCATTAATGAAGGAAACTCCTATTTTAAAGAACAAGGCTATGAAGCGGTCCGATTAAATGTGTTTGCCTCCAACTTTGCCAAAGAGATTTATAAGAAGGTTGGATTCCAAGAGGTTAATTGTATAATGGAAGTTAAATTATGACGTACTGTTAAACTAATTCACCTAAAGCTCCAAGCGATCCATGCTTGGAGCTTTTTGCATCTCACCGACTAATCATACTAAAGGCAGGAATCTTTCGGCTCACTCACCTTAAGTATTACATCCGTTTCAGCCCCTGGTCTTAGTAACAATTCATCCTCACGAACAATGTGATATTCTTGCCATTTTTATACAATTATAAAGAAATTACATCAAGAGCACTCATACACATTGTTTTCATTTAAAAGGAGGAGTCAAGTGTGTCATTGTTAACCAGGTGGGCATTTAGCAACAAAGCAGCAATAGCTGTATTGACCGTATTAGTTTTAGTAATTGGGGTGATTAGTTACTTTCGTTTGCCAATGGAGTTCTTACCTTCAGCGGATAATCCACAGGTCACCATTATAACGATGGGTTCAGGAACAGATGCAAAGACAATGGAAACTGAAGTAACAAGTCCGATTGAAAGCGCAATAAACGGTCTAAATGGGAAGTCTTCCATCTATTCCAGAACAGGGGATGGATATTCACATGTAGATATTGTCTATGAATCTGGATATGATATGAAGCTGGCAAAACAGGAGGTACAAGAAGCTTTAGCACACATTTCCTTCCCTTCCGGTATATCGGAGCCAGTAGTTTCCCAGCTGCATACGTCTATGATCCCTATTGTGAATATCGCTGTTACGTTTGAGGATGGACTTTCCTCTGAAAATGTGGAGTTTGCAAGGAACACACTCATCTCACGCTATGAGCAAATCAAAGGGATATCCAACGTAGATTTATACGGGGCACATGATACAACCATTTCGGTACAATTGGATATGGAAAAAATGCAGGAGAATCAAATTCCCATTGAATCAGTTTTAACTATACTTCAAGGACAAAATGTTGCGGTGTCTGTTGGAGAGAAGACGGTAAACGGTCAAGTCAGTAATATTAAGGTCATCGGTGATGTAACTAGCTTAGATAAGTTAAAGCAAATGACCATTGTACCTGAAGTAACACTGGAGGACATTGCTAATATTCAGGAAGCAACCGATTCAGCTTTTATGAGTCATTTTAATGGCAAGGATACACTGGATATTAGTATTACAAAGGATAGTACATCCAATGCAGTGACGATCAGTAAGGAAGTTGAAAAAGTAACAAAGGAATTAAACGAAAAGTATACGCAGCAAGAATCCGTCATTTATGTTTCTTCCTCGGACTTGGTTCAAAATTCTGTCCACACGATGATGAAGGAAGTTTTACTTGGAGCTTTGTTTGCGACTATTGTGATCATGATATTCCTTCGTAACATTCGGTCTACCTTTATTACGATTATTTCGATTCCTCTATCGCTATGTCTGACCTTATTTTTACTATCGCTATCTGGTGTTACATTGAACATCTTGACGCTTGGTGGTGTCGCTGTTGCAGTTGGGAGATTAGTGGATGACAGCATAGTAGTCATAGAGAATATTTTTCGGAAGATGCAGTCCGAGAAGTTTAGTGTTCAAATGGTTGTGGATGCCACGAAGCAGGTTGGAGTTGCCATTACCGCCTCGACATTAACGACTGTAGCTGTTTTTCTTCCCATGAGCTTGTTAAATGGTTCCTTACAGGATTTTTTACTACCCTTTGCTCTAACGGTTACCTATTCGCTGTTATCCTCTCTATTAGTTGCTTTAACAGTGGTCCCTATCATGAGTGCTAGCTTATTGAAGAACACGAAGTTACCAGAGCATAAGGCCGCTACTCGTTTTCCAAAGCTTGTCACCTGGTCGTTGAATCATAAGTGGGTCATCTTTTTGATTTCCGCAGCATTATTTTTCGGTTCCATCGCCACATACTTTTTAATACCAAAAGGAGCAGTCAATAGTTCCTCTTCCGATTATATAACCGTCACGTTAACCTATCCAACGAGCACAGCTGCCGAGGAAGTGCAGTCAAAAATGATGGATATGGAATCTTATATTCTCGAAATGGATGAGGTAGAACATGTTTTTGCGCAAGTAGGTACTCCTTCGGAGGCAGCACAATATGGAGCGGTGGGCTCTTCAACGGAAGCTTACTTCAGTATCTTATTACATGATAAGAATGATATCCCAATAGTGATGGAGTCGATTGAAGGAAAAAGAGAAATGTTTTCAAGTGCCGCATTTGAAATGACAGAAGCCTCATTTATGATGGGTGGCTCCAGTACTAATATTAATATTGATTTAGTCGGAGAGAATATCGAAAGCTTAGAAAAGCTTGCGCCGACTATTCAAGAAAAAATTCAACCTATTACTGGCGTAAATAAAGTCACTACAAATCAAGATGAAAAGAAAACGGTCTACTCACTTATTGTTGACCCTTCCAAAGGTAATACAGAGCAAATTGCTCAACAATTAGGTGTAATGTTAAATAAAACACCGATCGGAACCATTAATATAGATGGCAAGGAAAAAGCAGTTATGCTCGAGCCACTGTTAAATATAGAAAAACCAAATGATTTAGAATCTATCCAGATCAGGACTAACGAGGGAGCTGTTCCGGTAGCTTCTGTGGCAACCCTACAGTCTGAAAAGCTTGCCACTACCCTACTGCACAAGGATGGGGAAACCTATCTAAGAATTACTGCAGATGTCGATCCAGCTAGACTTTCTGAAATTGCTAGTGAAATAAACGTGGCGATATTCGGAAATGGTGAGGGCGAAAAAGGAATAGAAATATCAAAGGATATAGAAGTATTTGTAGGTGGCTCTAGTAGTCAGCAGGCAGATGAATTTGAGGATCTCTTTTTAGTGATGCTCGTCTCCATTGGATTAGTATTTTTAATCATGGTGATAACATTCAAATCCATTCGCACACCAATTGCAATTCTCTTCTCGCTACCATTAGCAGCAATTGGAGCTGTGCTTGGAATCGTAATAAGTGGTATTTCCATTGATATAACTGCTCTACTTGGTGCACTTATGCTAATTGGAGTTGTTGTAACGAATGCCATTGTCTTGCTAGACAGAGTGAAGCAAAATGAACAGAAAATGACGATACGCGAATCATTGGTTGAAGCTGCCACAACTAGAATGCGACCAATTTTTATGACAGCCATCGCGACCATCTGTGCCATGCTCCCACTGTTACTTAAGCAAGCCGAGTCAGGTATCCTTGTATCACAAAGTCTTGCAATCGTTGTAATTGGAGGATTGGCAATGGCTACCCTACTAACCTTAATCGTAATTCCATGTATTTATGAGCTTCTCTACTTTAGAAAATCTAAAAAGCAAAGACTGGCTAATACTGTGGATTGAGCATATCCAGCTGTCCATAAATTAAGATAGGATGCATCTAAATAAACCGCTCACTTAGGCTGTAGACGAGTTGTCTATGGCCTTTTATTTATTGTAAATCTATTAAATTGCCTGTTTAGTAAATCATTTGAGACTCTTTTTAAGCGATAACGTCTAATTTTGTAAAGGGGGGAAATAACTCTTGAGAATCACTAAATCTTTCATTATTTTCATAGGATTCATTTCACTATTTATAATGGGTTGTTCGAATGCTACAAAAGACGAAGTTCAAAATATAGAAGGTCAAAAAATAGAAGTTCAAAAGCGTATTGGGGATGAAAATAAATACGAGGTTTTCAAAGATATCACGAATGACGAGGATGTTGAGAAAGTTAAAGAGATTATAGATATGATGGATTGGGAAAATGCAAAAGTAGAAATGGTACGTCCTCCCGATTACCGATTTTCTTTTCTAACTCCAAAAGCAAAAGGATTAGTTTATAGCCTGTGGATCAGCCCAAACTCTACAGTGGAAATTATTATTTACGGAGAACATAAGTATTCTCAACTAGACAAGAGTAAGTCAACAGAACTGATTGAAATCCTTTCTAGGGAGTGAGGCTACGAGAAAAGTATCTCTTACTGTGACTATACACATTTCAATTAATCCATTTTTCTAGAAACAATAAGAAAAGCGAGCCACCGCAAACGCTCTTGTTTGCGACGAGCTTGTCCAGGAGCAGTATTTTCCCATTTGACCCCGAGGGGCAAGGTGCCGGAGCTAGACATCAATTTATCCACAGGTTCAGAATTTTATAATTTCCTAAACAATAAGAAAAGCCAGACCATCTGAATTCGCTTGGTCTGGCTTTTATATTATTTGAACGAAATTAATTCAGCGTCTAAGATTCCATCGCTGCCTATCATTTTAATAATTCCAACACCAGGAGCTAAGTAATAAGTGTAACCCGCGTTAGTTTTGAATATCACAACATTTTGGAAGGTACCTGCCTTTACTGTGACAGTGCTAGTTGTACTTATTACATTGATATTATAAATTATTCTATCATTTCCATCATAGTCTATCTCTTTTGTTTGCTTTCCTTCAATTAAAGGATATTGTACATTAAATAGACCCCAATCTGTATAATTTACACCAAATGTTATAGTAGAATCTCCCTCGTCAGAAGTAAATTCGTTATACACATATCCACCAATTTCCTGGCCCGGTATCGTCAGAAGAGTACGATTTGCACCAAATTCATTTTCAACTTTTGTAATAAACTCTCTCTTTGTAGGCTCCGTAAAGCTTGGTGAATACGTAAGCTTCATACCAGCTTTTGGGGTGATTCCACCGTGTACTTCCTTGTTCAACAAGGCAAGCTTGCTTTTAGATGGTGTTTCGTATTTTAACTTTGTACTTTTTTGCACGAAGCTACTTGCACCTAATCCATATAAGCCGCCGTTTGACCCCTTATACGTGTAAACTCTATATTCATCGCCCTTTTTAAGAGTGCGAACCTTGCTAAGTGATCCATTTGAACCGATTTTAACTAAATCCGTGTCTGCTAAAATGGTTACCTTACCAATTTGTCCTGCCTTTAATTCTGTTTTGCCCCACATAACCTTATGTGTAGCTGCTTCAGCAGATATGTTAACGGTCGCCGTAATTCCCAATGCCAACACACCTACTAATACTAATTTAATCATTTTTTTAATCATTTTTAATCTCTCCCTTTCCTCTCTACTCTAACATAATTACTGTAAAATAGTATTCATTATTGGATGAATAGGTAATAAAATGTATTTAGAAAATATTTTTGTATTTATTTAACATTAAATGTTAAAATGGGCTTTCATCCTACCCGCAAATTTTTTAATGTATGGACTTTTTATCCATAAAAAAAGAACTGCCAATAAAGCAGCTCTCTTCCTAATTAACGTGATGGTTTTATTGGGGCACAGTCTGTACAGCTTTTCTGGTTACTCCCTTTAAACTTTGTTAAAGTCTTTTCAAAGACATTTCCACAGGAACATTTAAACTGTAATTTTTGAGAGAAACCTTTATATTCTGTCGACAGTAATTCACTGGTTGAATTCTTTTTCACATACTCACGGATTTCTTCAATCGTCCATCTTTTATTCATCATGACACCTCCGACATAGCTTCCGAATAAACATAAAGGAAGAAGCTTCGGAAACTTCCTTTCAACCGGGATCATCTGCTCCTAATCTACCTAAGGCTCCTATTATAGCATAGAACGTGCTTTCTTCACTACTTATACTAGCTCAAATACTGCCCCTTTTGGATATAAGGATACATAGCTTCCTTCATCAGTTTCAAAAGCTATTTCCACGCCTTCTGTTAGCTTTTTTTCTGATAATAGCTTCCATATGGAATTAAACGCAATCTCTATATCTAAAACTTGAAATGTGCTTGTTCCTGCTCCCGCTCCGATTTCCGATCCATAGGCATACCCGTTGCCAGTGTACATTAGTTCTTCTTCCACTATTTCTTCTACCATATGGCTTTTGTCCTCTGTCATCTCAAACTCTTCCTCGTTCTCCTCATTGTATCGATATTGAATATAAACTTTCTTTAAATCCTTTTCTTCCACCAGTTGATAGCCTTGATTAGCCTTCTCATCTGCTAGGCTTTTCATGAACTTTTTACGATTCTCCCAAAATCTTAACTTCTGCTCTTCTCCCTTACCTTGGATTCCAAGTGTGCCACTCACAATAGTAATTGGACCTCTAAATAGATATTCGGATATATTCCAAAATAGCGTTTTGTTTCCGGACTTCTTAATCATTAAAATTTTCATTTGTCTCCATCCCCTTTGTATATAGTCGCCAAAACTATCCCCTTGTTTTTAATAGATTGATATCTTCTACGTTCCTTTCATATAAGAAGATATCATTATTATCTATTAGCTTCTGCACTGAAATTACACTTCGAATTTTTTCAACTGCTATATCCAAATCATCTACCATGCAAAATATATTCACCATCTGATCGTCACCTATACCCACA
Source organism: Psychrobacillus sp. BL-248-WT-3 (assembly GCF_012843435.1). GTDB lineage: Bacteria > Bacillota > Bacilli > Bacillales_A > Planococcaceae > Psychrobacillus. The sequence continues at coordinate 6,800 of NZ_JABAFC010000016.1, forward strand.
CCATCGGTAAATCCAACACCAGTTTCATCTAGCTCTTTTTCTATCAGCTTACAAAGCTCCATACTCGCATTTTGTAAATCTTCATGTGACCAACTTCCATTATTATAGATATGAATGATAAGCTCCTCTGGCCCCATGCTATCCACAAACCCTTGATTTCTTTTTTCCTCTACTAATCTTTCAAGACGCTTCTTACCATTTTCAAAAAGTCCAAGCTGAATCTCTTCCTTATTCTTATTAACCCCAATGATTCCAGATTCCACATACAATTTCTTTCGATACACCCATGCCTTCCAATAATGGGTATCATGCGCACTCTTTTTATGTAGCTCAGCCATTCCTTAAACCTCCTAACAAAATAATAAAAACCTTATAACAATTATATCCTTTTTTTGCATTTGGTGATTATATATGAGTGACTTATTTCCGAATGGCAGCGATCCATACTTAGTTAGAAATACGACTATTTTTTACTCGAAAATTATGGCTGGCCTTACGGGTATGGGCGGTTTTCATTGCTTTATGGGACACTTCTAACCTATTTATGGGCACTTTCCACCCTCTTTATGGGACACTTCTAGCCTGGTTATGGGCGCTTTATTACTTTTACGGGCGCTTTTCTTTGATTTATGGGACACCTTCAGGTAGTTTATGGGCGGTACTCACTGGTATGGGGGGTTTCCATAACTTTATGGGACACTTCTAATCTATTTATGGGCACTTTCCACCCTCTTTATGGGACACTTCCAGTCTGGTTATGGGCGGCTTATTACTTTTATGGGCGCTTTTCTTTGGTTTATGGGACACTTTTAGTCTGTTTATGGGCGGTACTCACTGGTATGGGGGCTTTCCATAACTTTATGGGACACTTCTGACCTATTTATGGGCACTTTTCACCCTCTTTATGGGACACTTCCAGCCTGGTTATGGGCGGTTTATTACTTTTACGGGCGCTTTTCTTTGGTTTATGGGACACTTTCAGGTAGTTTATGGGCGGTACTCACTGGTATGGGCGCTTTACATAACTTTATGGGACACTTCTGACCTATTTATGGGCACTTTTCACCCTCTTTATGGGACATTTCTTGCCTGGTTATGGGCGCTTTATTACTTTTACGGGCGCTTTTCTTTTGTTTATGGGACACCTTCAGGTAGTTTATGGGCTCAACTCAATAACCCCTTCCAAGAAAACCCTTTCCCTAGCTGCCACCCAAGCCTAAAGCGTCAACTTTCATCAACTAATCCTTTATGGTTTCCAACGCTTTTTTGAATAAATTTGTCACATTTACAATTGTGTAAAAGAACGTTCAAATCTTCTTGAAGAATTTGTGAAGTCCGGTTTTATTGTTCGTTTTTTTAAATGGAAGGTAATAAGATAGAGGCACAGAGAGAAATTCTTTGAACCAATACTAGTTATTTGAGCTTTTTATAATAGATTGGAAAGGAGTACAACAATGAAATTAAAATGGAAGTGGACTCTTTTGACGATGGTTTTCACTATTGTCACTGTGTTAACAGGCTGTGAGCCATTACTTGTTTTAGATCCTAAAGGTCCACAGGCCGAAACACAGGCAAATGATATTATGCTATCTATTTTCCTGATGTCCGGGATCGTAATTGTCGTTTTAGCTATTTTAGTATTTGTGTTAATAAAATACCGTGCTTCTAAGCAAAGTGAGGATTATGAGCCACCTCATATAGAAGGAAATCCAATTGTGGAAGCAATTTGTGTCGGGGTTCCTATTTTAATCGTTATTTTTCTTTCCATCGTATCGGTAAGAAGTAACTATATCGTTGAGTCGACACCTCAAGGCTATGAGGATCAAGAGCCGTTAATCATTTATGCTTCTTCCTCCAACTGGAAATGGCATTTTAGTTATCCAGAACAAGATATCGAAACAGTTAACTACTTATATATCCCCGCTAATCGGGCGATTGAGTTTAAATTATATTCACATGGACCAATAACTAGCTTCTGGATTCCACAGCTAGGCGGACAAAAGTATGCAATGTCTGACATGGTTACTACCTTACACCTAGCAGCTGATGTGGAAGGCGAATTCATGGGAAGAAATGCGAACTTCAGTGGATCCGGATTTGCAGAAAACATCTTTGACGTTACCTCTATGTCTCATGCTGATTTTGAGGAATGGGTAGAGGAAGTACATGAAACTGCACCAGCACTTACAGAAGACAAGTTTGAAGAGTTATTAGAGCCAGGACATCTTGGACGCTCTACGTATACAGGAACACATTTAGAATTCTCCCCTGCTCCTAGTCACGACCATGATTCAGACGAAGAGGATGCAGATCACGAGCATCATGACATGGAGGAATCCGAGCATGAGAATCATGAACAAACGAATACCGATGAAGAATCCGAGCATTCTCATCATTAATAGAAGGTTTACCAGATTACTATAGTCCAAGCTATAGATTCCTGAAAGGAGAAACAAAAGTATGGATTTCTTTGATCGCTTTGCCGTACCACATCCAAGCTTTTTGATATATGCATCCATGGTCGGTATCGGCCTTACGATGCTTGCGATAGTTTTAGGTATTACCTACTTCAAGAAATGGGGATACCTGTGGCGCGAATGGATCACTACTGTAGACCATAAGCGTATTGGTATTATGTACTTGCTATCTGCATTACTAATGCTTTTCCGCGGAGGCGTAGACGCAATTATGATGCGCTATCAGCTTTCGGTGCCAGAAAACACATTTTTAGATTCACAGCATTACAATGAAGTCTTCTCCACGCACGGAGTAGTAATGATTTTATTCATGGCAATGCCGTTTATCATCTTTTTCTTTAACTACGTTATTCCATTACAAATCGGAGCTAGAGATGTTGCGTTTCCACGTTTAAATGCACTTAGCTTCTGGTTGTTCTTTATGGGTATGGGATTATTCAACATTTCCTTCATCGTAGGTGGATCACCTGATGCAGGATGGACTTCCTACTTCCCACTAGCAGGTAACGAGTTCAGTGCCTCTGTTGGTACGAACTACTATATGATCGCAATACAAATAGCTGGTCTGGGTACGTTAATGACTGGTATTAACTTTATTACAACGATACTGAAAATGAGAGCACCTGGTATGACACTAATGAAGATGCCAATGTTCACATGGTCAGCATTTATCGCTAACGTAATTATCGTGTTCGCTTTCCCTGTATTAACTGTATTACTTGCAATGGGAACGATGGACCGACTGTTTGGAACGAACTTCTTTACAACAGACAATGGTGGTATGGATATGCTCTGGGCCAACCTGTTCTGGGTTTGGGGACATCCAGAGGTTTACATCCTAATCCTGCCGGCATTCGGTATATTCAGTGAGATTATTTCCACCTTTGCACGACGCAATCTATACGGCTATAAGTCGATGGTTGCTTCTATGGTAGTGATCTCTCTTCTATCCTTTGTCGTTTGGGCCCATCACTTCTTTACAATGGGTCAAGGTCCACTGTCTAACAGTATCTTCTCCATCACAACGATGGCAATTGCTGTTCCAACAGGGGTCAAGATCTTTAACTGGCTATTCACCCTTTGGAAAGGGAAGATCGAGTTCACGACACCAATGCTTTACTCAATCATGTTCATTCCACTGTTCACACTAGGTGGAGTTACAGGAGTAATGCTTGCTATGTCAGCAGCCGACTATCAATATCATAATACGATGTTCTTAGTAGCCCATTTCCATAATGTAATTATTCCTGGTGTTGTTTACGCAATGCTAGCTGGTCTTACTTACTATTGGCCGAAAATATTCGGTTTCATGTTAAACGAGCGATTAGGAAAATGGACTGCTTGGTTAATGTCTATTGGATTCGTTCTTGCCTTCATCCCAATGTATATTACGGGATTAGACGGTCAAGCACGTCGTATGTACACATATTCAGAGTCAACAGGCTTTGGAATGTGGAATATGGTTTCGTTCATCGGAGCCGGTGTAATGGCAATTTCATTCGCGTTACTTGTTTACAATATCTACTGGAGCATCCGTTATGCTTCTCGCGATATCGGAGACGATCCATGGGATGCACGTTCACTTGAATGGGCTACTCACACTCCAGTACCTGAGTATAATTTCGCAGTTACACCACAAGTTGATTCAACACAAGCATTTTGGGATTCTAAGAAAAACGGCTATGAGTTATTCCAAGGAAAAGTTGAGAAAATTCACATGCCGAATAATAGCGGTTTACCATTTATCATGAGCTGTATCTTCTTCGTCTTTGGATTTGCGATGGTCTTCAGTATATGGCCACTTGCCATTGTTTCATTGATTGGTATTTTAGGCTGTCTAGCTTACCGTTCGTTTGAACAGGATCACGGAAGATATATTTCGGTAGAGGAAATCGAAGAAACGGAAAGAAAATTGCGAGGTGCTAAAAAATGAAGGTAGATAAGTCACTTCCACTAGAATACAGCACAGAAGAAAATAGCTTAAAAATATTAGGCTTTTGGATTTTCATCGGAGCGGAAATTATGCTTTTCGCAACACTTTTCGCCTCCTACTTCACCCTAGAGAACCGCGTAGGTAGCGGTCCCTCTGGTGCAGAAATTTTTGAAATAACACCAGTGTTAATCGAAACACTTTTACTTTTAACGAGTAGCTTTACAATCGGACTTGCTATTCATGCAATGCGATTGAATCGTACGAAAGCAACGATGACTTTCTTTGCGATCACTCTTCTTCTAGGAGCAGCGTTCCTTGGAGTAGAAATTTATGAGTTTATGCACTATGTGCATGTTGGAGCTGGACTTCAAACTAGTGCCTTCACTGCGATTTTATTGACGACGCTAGGAACACACGGCTTGCACGTAACATTCGGTTTGTTCTGGGGATTATTTATTCTCCTTCAAATCAAAAAACGTGGCTTGACTCCGGAAACGGCTAATAAGTCATTTATCTTCTCACTATATTGGCATTTCCTAGATGTGATTTGGATTTTCATCTTCAGCTTCATCTACTTGAAAGGAATGATGTAATATGAAAGAATTATTCCCTCTTAAACAAGTAATGGGCTTTGCGTTTTCATTAGTGCTTACAGCAGTAGCACTGTTGGTGTACTTCATGGATATGTCATTCGGAGTTGGAATGACCGTCTTACTACTAACAGCGTTTACACAGGCTGGCTTACAGCTTGTCGTATTCATGCATGCCGGTGAATCGGAAGACAAAAAATCCATTTACGTCAATGTGTATTATGGATTGTTGCTCGCATTATTTACGATTTTAGGTACGTTACTAGTAATGGTTTGGGATATGTAATATAGAAAGAGCGTCTACTATAGGCGCTCTTTTTTTATTGCTAGACTAATCCCTTTTATGCAATAAAAAAAGGCATCTAGAGTGGATCCTCTAAATACCTTTTACGAGCATCTCTTGTTTAGACACTCTCTTTTTTCAATTGTTTGGAGATCATTTCCTCTGAAGCAACCAATATCATGCCGATGATAAATGTGAAAACTGCTCCCATGACGATTCCGATACCAACGCCCATTATCGTGCTATATTCACTTACGAATGTTCCATATAAAAAGACAGCAATTCCTATAGTTAACAAGGCTGCACCTACAACTTTTGTAGCGTGTAACATTTTTACGTATGATTCCATTTGAAATACACCCCTCTTAACTATTATTATTCACCTCGTTCACATTTTTGTCAATACTTTTTGTCCGAAATGTGAACAAATAACGAGGAAGGAGGATTTTGCTTGCTTGCTAATTAAAAATTGGTAGTTGTTGATCAATCATTAGTCTGCTTATTTTATTAATCGGTCGGTTTTAGGCGATAATCGGTCGGTTATCCTAAATAATCGGTCGGTTCTTGCTCATAATCGGTCGGTCGAGCCAAATAATCGGTCGGTCAACCCTAATAATCGGTCGGTCACCCGAATGATATGCCCCCTAGCGTATACACAAACAGAAAAAACTCCCCAGTAGGCTACTGGAGAGTTCTTTTTATCATTTATTACTGTGCAGTCAATCCGCCATCGATGACGAATTCAGATCCTGTTGAGTAGCTTGATTCGTCAGATGCTAGGAAAAGGACTAGATTAGAAACTTCTTCTGATTGTGCAACGCGTTTAAGTGGAATGTGCTTAGCGAATTCTTTAATCAGTTCTACTGCGTCGCCTTGGCTTACCATTGGTGTTTCGATTACGCCTGGGTGTACAGAGTTCACGCGGATGCCTAAGTGAGCTAATTGAAGAGCTGCTGCTTTCGTCATACCACGTACCGCGAATTTAGTGTCTGTGTATCCAACTGCTCCACCAACTAATCCGTTCATAGAAGAAATGTTGACGATTGAGCCACCACCAGCTTTTTCCATAGAAGGAACAACTGCCTTTGTTCCAAGGAATACTGAGACTTGGTTGATGTCTACGATTTTACGGTAATCCGCTTCTGTCATATCCATTAGAGGTTTCGCCATGCTAATACCTGCATTGTTAACTAAAATGTTAGCTGGACCAAATGCTTTTTCTGTTTCTTCGATTACAGTTGCCCAATCTGCTTCTTTTGTTACGTCTTGCTTCACGAACAAAACGTTTTCTCCTAATTCTTTTGCTAACGCTTGTCCGCCTTCTTCATTTAAATCAGTGAAAACAACCTTCGCGCCTTCACTTACAAATTTACGTACGTGAGATTCACCCATTCCACGTGCTCCACCTGTAACAATAGCAACTTTATCCGTTAAACGACCCATTATAAATTCCTCCAAGAATCATATTTTTTATTAATAAAGTAAACGATTACAACCCTATTATAGTTCTCTTTTCTTCAAAACCAAAGAGATGCTACAATGTTAAAAATACTGTATTAGTCTTAGCCTTTTAGCTAAGAAAATACCTTCACTAATATAAATCCATACTGTTCAAGTTCAATATATACTACTTGAATGTACACTAACAATGATATTTATCACACAGTATTTATTGAATCGTTCCAGTGCTTTTTAAGGAGACATCAACAGTCAAATCAAATGGTAGGTTAGGATAAGCCTGCTCCCATTTATCAAACATGTCCTTCTCATAGAGCTGCATGGTTCTATATTTAAGTCCAAAGCCAAAAGGATCTAGCTCTTCTTCTTGTAACATAGTAAATAGCTTTTCTAGTTCAGACTTTATTTCCTTGGAGGCTAACTTACTGTACTCATCTAGATTTTCCACATGCAGTCTCTTGTCTGACTGACTTACTACACCATCCATTTTTACATTGATTTTGATGGATACTGGCTGAGCATTTTTTTTATTTACCTTGTATTTCATATTTACATTAATTAGATTCAGTACTAAATTTAATTCATCTGTTTCCAATTTGACGCTATAGCCACCAATATTATTGGCAAGAGCATTATAATCTCTAGTGAGGCTAGAGGATAAATGAAATGAATCCCGTTTTTCCTTTACGATGATTGATTTATTTACAATCAGCTGAGAACCTGACTCATTGGACTCGACGATTGGTAGAACCGCGTCAATACCTTCACTATAAAAGCTCCTTCTAAATTCATATAAGTACGTAGAGACAATATAAGGGCTTTCGGTGCCTACATTCCCAAAAAATTTAGAGAGAGGTGAAATGACTGCGGATTCGCCTTTAGGCTCCGTTCGTAGTATTTCCTCAGCAGTTGGTTTCGCTGCACCGACCCAGGCAATCGTTTGAATATCACCTCTTCTGAAAAGGTAGTCCATGAACTCCTTTATATCACCCTCTAAGAGCTTTTCATTGACGAGAATTATTTTAGTATGTCCAAATTCAAGCGTCTTGTCGGTATGTGTTTCCAATATGCGGACAGCCTCTTCTATATTATCGCCTTCATGAACCAAATACTGATAGCTGGGCTCCTTTTCCTGCTGAATGGTCGAAACTGGGATAGCAAGCTTCAGTGTTACTTTATATTTACCTTCCTCTTTCTCGGAAGGATCAATCCCAATTCCTGTCACGAATATCCGATTATCGATATCTTTAAAACCACAGCCCGTAAGAAAACTAGCTATCAGAAGAATAGTTACAAGAAGTTTGATATTTACCCTCATGATTTTAACCTCCTCTTAGCAATGAGCAGACTGCCGATTAAAAAGCCATAAAATATTGGAAGGATATTATAAAAAAAGAGGGTAAACTTCAATAGCTGATATTCGCTAATTTGCCTAGTGACAAGTATCCCTATCACTCCAAAAATAATAACAAGCACATAGGAAGTCAGGTTTCTTCCCTTCCATTTCAATCGTTCTATCTGAACAATACTTTCAAATAGCTTGAGAGAAACGTGCCAATGTATTAGCAGACTAATAAATGCCACCCCTAAAAAGACAATTAAAAAAATAAAGATGAGACGCTCAATTATTCCAAATTTCAAACGTACAGCATCACTCGTTGTCACCCAAGGGAAGGTGAAGTTTTCAATTTGCTCAAAGCCATTAAAGCCAATCGGAACGAAATACGTTGTAAAGAGAGTAAATACTCCAGCAAGTGCTAGGATGAGCATTTGTTTTAACCCAAACTTTTTGTTAAAATTCATATATTTATTAAAGATTGACAAGTTTACTACACCAATAAAAATAAAGGCCGCTGCCGAAATTGCATTATAGCTTGGAAGCTCCTGAATATGCGTGGCAGCTACCATAATATAATCCCAGTCCAAACGGGGATCGGTATATACTTTCATGATTAAAAAGAAAATAACCGGTAGGAAAATAACTACCACTAACTCGGTAGTATATAGGACACTTTTTTCCTTCATCAGCACCCCAAATGATATTATTAATAAGAACGCAAGAGTCGTGATGACAATGGAGGTCTCCGAAGAAATAAACGTATTAAAAAGCAGGACATATGTGACAAGTGTTATTAAACCAGCCAGATACCAGGAAATTGCAAAGTAGAGTAACACCGGATAGTAAAACCATTTAGAAGTACTTTTCTTTAGAATTTCAGGAAGGGACATATTCGGAAAGTGACGGAAAAGGTTTACAAGGACACTGACCAGAATCGGTCCAACAATGACGGCAATGACCATGGAAAGGATTACGCCATTTTTACTTTCTCCCATTAAAATCCTCGGGACAGACGCAATGATGTTGGTGACCATCGTGACAATGATGAAGTAATACAGATACCTATTCATTTTTTGTAGTCACCCCTATTTCCTTTTTCTCACCTTTCCAATACATTTTTAAGTAAGGCTCTCCAAAGCTTCTCTTGTTGGTTAAGAACATCAAAAGCCCTAGCGATCCTAGTATGAGGCCTATCGTGCCAAAAAGCGTTGTATAGAAAATCAGCAAGTAACGACATATCCGAATAGCGAAGCTCATCTCACTAATGGGAATAACAAAGCTTGTAATGGCAACAGCCGAGACGATGATAATCATAATGTTAGAGGTTAAGGCTGCCTCTGTAGCAGCAGTGCCTAGAATTAAACCACCAACTGTCGTAGCTGTTGCACTGATTGCTTTAGGCAGACGCATACTTGCCTCTATTAGAAATTCCATAAATAGCAGCATGAAAATTACCTCGACAAAGGATGGATAAGGAACTCCAAGCCTGCTCCCCGCTACCGTGAGGGCAAGCTCCGTTCGTAGGACATCTGGTGTATAGGACGTAACCGCAACATACATAGCAGGTAAAACCAAACATATAACTAAGCCCAAATATCGTAGCACCAAGGTAAAGGTAGTAATCCAAAAGGTATGATAGCTATCCTCCATAGACACCATAAAGTCAAAAAATACAATAGGAGCTATTACTGCCTGTGGACTCCCATCAATCATCAGTACAACCTTTCCTGCTGCAAGATTATAGGTTATCCGATCAGGGCGCTCCGTCAATATTAACGTCGGAAAAAGAGAAACCTTAGAGCCATTCAACTGCAGCTGCAAATCTCCCGCTGACTGGATAAGTGGAGCTTCTAAGCTGTTTAATTTTTTCTTAATATTACGTAGAACAGACTTTTTCACTGTCTTCTCATCATACATAATCGAAACCTGTGGACGTGACTTTTCCTTCATATCATGCATTTCAATCATCAGAGTAGGCGTATGATACCGCTGTCTAATGATGTTCAGGTTTGTATCTAAATCCTCACTTAACGCTAACTGTGGACCATAAACAGTCGGCTCGATCAGAGTTTGCTGTACAGCATCTGAGTTGACCAGCTTAATATCCAGCAGATATAAACGGTTCTCTATAGATAGGAGGACAGCACCTTTTGTCAGCTTGATCTGCAGCTCTTTTCCTGACGTCATCTCAACCTGCTCTGGTAACGATTCGATATAGGACTGAAAGCTCTCATTAGACTTCATTTCAAAAAATGGCTTAATCACGATCGTGTGGAGTTTATTGCCGTCTACCACTGTCTTCAAATAAAAGAGATAAACCTTGTTATCACCGATCTGCAGGGGCTTCAGCATGATATCACTAGAAGGCTCAAACTTTTTGGATAGCTCAGCCATCAATGTTGGAGGATTTGATTTTGCCATGTTATCCAATCTGTTACACCTCCACGTTCATTTAGTACGTTTAGGGTAACCGAGAAAAGACATTTTTAACCGTTGTATCAAGCCTTCCGCATCAAAAAAACACCCGTATGAAGCCACTCTAATGCTAGAGTGTTCCATTAACGGGTGTTTAGCAATTAATAGATATTTGGTACAGAAAATAAGTCGATTCCTGTAATAGTCGGAAAAGCCTTATTAAAGCTCTTTTCCTCCTCCGTTTCTATAAGAATTTCATTGATAATGCCAGGTCCAAACTCATCTACTAGGTATTTAATCGTTAAGTGAGACTGAACATAGCCATTATACTTGGCATTTTCATCATCATCTCCAAGTCCAGCTATTTTGGAATTAAGAGAGCTTAAACGAACTGCTTCAGTCTCTAAAGGAGGTGTCTCCTTACCAACGTTACTAATATACTCCCCCACTCCTACAATGAACCAACTAGGAATATAGCTTACAGATAGCGATAGCTCATCCAATCTCTGGTTAATTACAAATTGCGTATAATCATGAATCACATTTTTGTATAGTAAATCAGCTGGTGCCATGTCTGGAAAAATTTCCTCTCGATCCGCCGGAAATATATTTACCGTATTATAATAAGGATTATCATTATTATTTATAAAATGACCTATGCCAAACAAATTAATCCGATCAGCTTTATTAGGAAAAATGATTAAATCGACCGAATCATTGAACTGGCCTAGCATTTCATTGTTAAGCTCAATCCCCCGTTCGAGTGCGACCTTCGTCGTTGGCAATAGCTCCTCATCAAAGTCCATATAGTGAATGGTCACATGTTGTACATCCACTTTGCTATAATCCTTTAGAAATTCAGCTATTCTCTCCTCTTCTTTTTTATCCTGTATAATGCCTGCAACTGTATTTGGGATTAATCCAAATAACGGCTTTTGAATATAAAAAGCAACAAAGCAAACGAGAACGATATAGAAAGCATATTTGCGCATCATTAAAAATCAGTCCTTTAAATTTTGGTACGGTGAAAGAGTTTTTCCCCCTAAACCAACCTAAAGCAGATGGTATCATGCCATCTATTATTCTATCAGCGCTCAACTTTGTCAATTTTTACAAATAAAAAAACCCCTATCTCAATGGAAACAGGAGTGTGATTTACGTTTATAAGTCGGCATTCTTTTGAACAGACTTTCTAAGAGAGATAGAATTCATCACGAACCATAGTATCCCAGCAATGAGGGGAACCATCACACTATCGAGCATCGATCTTCCCATTAAAATAGAGAGAAGACTCATCCCTACACAAAAGGCTATGGAGCTTAATAGATTCCGCTTTTTAGCAGCCCTTACCTCATCTGCTGTAAAGACATTTGCAAATTCAATGCCTGAAAATATGTACCTAGCTAAAGAATAAAATAAAAATACAGCAAAAGGGATCAGCAGTAAAAATAGAGGCTCCATGTCTGTAAATAGATAGACAGCAATCATAACAAAGGAAAGGATAAATTGAAGGATTGCCCCCTCTACTAATATCTTGGAAATCACCTTTTGTTTATATTCATCAGTCGAAAGCCATTGTAATAAATGCATATCTATTCCTCCCAAAATAAATCATTTAATGTTTTATCTAGCTCTTTAGCGATCGCTATACATAACTGAAGGGTCGGATTGTAATCCCCTTTTTCGATTAACCCTACCGTTTGACGAGTAACGCCAATTCTTTTAGCTAACTCGGACTGCGTTAAACCTTTTTCCATCCTAGCAATTTTCATACGATTAACCATAAATGCCTCCGAACTGAATGTAATGTATATATGTCATTTGTAATTTATATGTTACATTACATTAGATTGAGAAGTCAAGGTTTTGTAAGAAAAAAAGACTGGGCGATTTAACATAATCGATATTGCTGATTGTATTTTATCTAAAATAGAGGAATGGCATGGAATAAATCTATTCCTATCCCTTTTATTAATCATAAAAAGTACATCTTCATTAAAATGTGCTTTTACTTCTTAATCATATAGAAAACAACATTAATAACACAGAACACATTTTGGTGAAATAGCACAATTAAAGATTAAAGATAACGTATTACCATTTTAGTTATTTTGTTAATTAAATTAACTACATAAAAAAGCGAGTATATGAACGTTTCTGTTCATATACTCGTTAATTAACTTTATTGAAATTTACATTTCTTTTAGATATAACCATAGAAGAGTTAAAGCCCTCTTAGAATTCCACCGATAATTCTAGAGACTTCTTCGATAAATAAACATTTGGTAAGCTTGCCTTTGCATACAAATAATTTTCTTCATCCAGAATAATATTTACTGAAATTCTTCCTTCTGTGTAACTCTTAACATATTCCCTTAGTTCATTAATATTATCAAAATGAGTATTTAGAGGAATATAAACGGCATGATTCCCATCAGACAAAAATACAACCTGATAATTCTTTGAATAATCTAGGGACTCCGTCTGGAAATGATAAATACTTCTTTCTCTAATATACATATCCAATGCACTTAATATATTTTCCAGCTGTGCTTCAGTTAGATTTTCTTGCTGATAAATACTTAGTAAGAAGTGTATATTTTGCTGGTTTTGTCCATGGGACAATCGAGATATATACTCATCTAAATTTCCTTCTTGTGAAAGTACATTTACTTTCTCCGCTACCAGTTGTTCTATTTTCTCTTTAACATGCTCTTCTATATTTCCTCTATGGCTCTCTTCCAATCGATCAAAAAGATGCCTCATATAATCTATTTGCTCAAGGTGATCTATTGAAATCGCGTCCATTTCAGCTAATTCTATCACCATTCTAGTTAAATGCTGGACTTCCATTTCAAACAAAACACCTTTATTCGTAACAGAGTTTCTTTGTTCCGAAGTTAATTGGTCCCATTTTTCTCTGGCTTCAGCCAATTGATATTCATCATTGAAGCCAACCAAATTAGATATTAATGCTTCAACCAAGTTAACCTCTGTCTCTTCAAAATAGCTAAATAATTCTTCTGAGATAAGTGCTCTATCTCCGTACAAGCTGTTGATCATTAGCCTTGTCTCTTCCATTAAATAACTTGCTTCTGTTACATTATCTATCTCTTGAATTTGATGAATATTTCTTTCAATCTCTGAAACAATTCGAGGCATGATTTCTTGATTCTTAAGTAATCTTTCTATTTCCAGCTCATAAGCGATTAACTTTTCAAGATTTGTCACTAGCTTTCTCTGAGCATCTGTTAATGCATTATACCCCTCTCTTGCATGGTCAACTAAATCTCTTGATGCAAGTGTTAATGGAGTGGGAATGCTGTTTATTCTAACCATTATACGATTAGCAGCTTCCACGTCTGGATTAACTGGAGTATTGCCGTTTTCTCCACCACCGTCCGAAGGTGGCTGTGGAGTCGGAGCTGGTGGAGGGGTTGGTGGCGTCGGTATATGTGAATTACGTCGCTCCTCTTGCTCTTTTTTCTCTTGTTCTCGTTGCTTTAATTGGTCCTCCATTTTTTTTCTTTGTTGCTCAGCTAAAGTTGCGAGGTATCTTTCTTCTGCTTCTTTCTTTGCTTTTTCAGCCGCTAAACGATTTGCCTCTTCTTTTCTTTTTCTCTCTTCTTCTAGTCGTTGTTTTAGCGCTTGATTTTGATTTTCCAGTTCTCTTTGTTTTCGTGCTAACTCCTCTTGTTGTTGTTTTCTCTGTTCTTCTAGCTGCTTAATTGCTTGTTGTTTCTTTTTTTCTTCATCACTCATTTGTAAAACTGGAGCTCGATCGAAATCAACGGAGCCAGGTGACTTATTGTTATTATAAAGTTCTATTAGACGTTTAGCTTCTTCCGGAGAAACCTGCCCACTAGTAATTGCGCTTTTCAATAGACCGGCTAGTAAATTATCTACGTTTTGTTGATACCTTTGGAAATCAATATCCGAATCTAAATTCATCTCACCTTTGTTCATGTTATTAATAAATGCTCTATTCTCTTCATCTATTTGTGCTTTATTTCTTATCAGTTCCTCTATAATGGTTGGCCCAGCGGATTGAAGGAAACTATCCAGATCCACTACATGTACCCCGTCTGGTAAATTAGGAGTCAGTCCTGGTGAGATTTGCTGAGTAGGGAATATTGGAACCGTTCCATTATTCGGGCTGCTTCCCTGCTCTACTCCCACCGTTCCTGCACTTACAAACATGGATGGCAATCCTGTTGCCGGATTGATGTATACAACAAAATGAGTACCCTTTGCATGAAAAGTTGCATCACTCGACATTATTTGAAAACGGTCCTTCTTATTTTTAACAGGGGTAACATCTGCATAGACAGTACCTTTCCAAGCTTTTAAACTAGTCATTTTAAAGCCTTCATTTTCATGTAAATGTACTAGGGAAATATCCGAATTCTCCCCAATCGTTACGTTATCCTTCGTATCTTCTGCCTGTAATAGAATGCTAGACATTTCCTCTGTCCGAATCCGATCCCCTTGGTGAAGCTTCATTCCGATAGCTGCTCGAATAGACTTCATGCTTCCTGCCTTTTGAATATACGCAACACCTGTTATCTCTTGAACAACAAAGAATCTATTCTCCTTAGCACTTGCGGTCACATTAGGTAACACTGCTATCATTACAAGTAAGCTCATCAAAAACATATAACTAAATTTCTTAATTTCTCTAAGCAAGTCTTCTCCTCCTCTCGTTATTTGGTTATTTTAATAATTTGATTGGTATGGCTATTGGTAACAAAGATTGTTCCTTCTTTAGTCACTACAAGATCTGACGGGAACTGCAAGTCTTTAACGATAGTACTTACTGTACCTTTATAGTAGTAACGAATAGCATGATTTCCATAATCCGCGATTAATAGACCACCTTCTGGAGTAACCGCTATTCCTTTTGGTATGGAGAATTGAGAAGCTAAAGCATCACCATCTTTAAATCCACTGTCTCCATATAATCCATTTGATGAGGATACATTTCCTGCAACAGTAGTCACTTTGTTTGTTAAGAAATCGATATATCTTATTACTTGGTTTCCTGTATCACTCAAATATAGATTTCCTTTCTCGTCTAATGCAAGACTAGAAGGCTCATTAAACTTTGCTTGGCTTAGTGTTCCATCCAGATAATCTCCCGCACTCTCAATTACTCCATCAGCAATTTCTACTGGACGCAGGGAAGGTGCATTAAGCGTCGTAACGTTACCGTTTGTATCGATTTTACGAATCACATGATTCAAAGTATCAGCCACATATACTATGCCATCTGTTGTAACAGCAAGATCCTGCGGGAAATAAAAACTAGCAGCAGTCGACTTTCCATCCATTAACCCTGGACGGCCATTTCCTGCCAAGGTAATCACTTGTCCTTCATTTGTTATCTTACGAATCACATGATTTGCTGTATCTGCTACATACACATTTCCCTTGGAATCACTTACAAGTCCAGAGGGAGTAGAAAAAATGGCTTTATCCTTTACATCGTTATGCAAGCCCCCATGCGCAGAACCATCTTTATCTACTGTCAAAATCATTCCTGCATAGGTAGAAAGATTTCCACTACTAAGTCGACGAATTAAATGATTTCCTTGATCAGAAATAACAAGGGAATCGTCTGGCAGGATTGCTAGATTTGTAGGCAAACGTAACATGCCCCCTTCAGACGTAACTGCTGGGTATACCGAAGTTACAACGACTGGGGAGTAGATGGCTTGAAGCCTCTCCAGCTCTTTTATCAATGCTTGATGAAATGCTTGCTTACTAGATAATTTGGCTACGAGGGTAGGAACATCGTTAATCACTTTTACTGCTTCTTCTTTTTTTCCACCCTGATATAATTGTTGGGCGCTTGTTAGCTTCATAATAATTGTCACAGGAACTACCAGCTCGTCACGTTTTTGATCTGCTGGCTTTTTATATTTTTCTAACAAAAGGTCACGAGGTGCTTTTCCTGTTACACGATACAAAATAGACGTTCTTGACTTAAGTTGCACTGATAGCTTGTGATAGGCTTTTTCAACTGCAAGAAAGTCCTTTTTTGCCTCTGCTTCTTTTATTTCTTTTAATAAGGGATCTAAGTACTTCGTAGCGTAGTTATAGGCATCGACGTAAGGGATTAGGCCCTTCCCTATTTTCTCCTGATACAATGCCTCTATTTCTTTTAGCTTCTCTTGTTTTTCTTTTGCTGAAAGATTAGATGTGAGAATGACATTTCGAGTTGTTTGATAGTTTTTCTTAACATTATTGAGCACTGGGTCAAGAGAAGCACTAGTGGCAAGCTCTCCTTTTAAAGCAGGTTGTACATAAGACAGAGCCGCTTTCTTCATTTCTATTTCTAATGAATGTATCGATTGTTGAACGGAAGTCGTTTTTCCTTGTGCAATCGGTGCAAATGACAAAATAGTGGAAACCAATAAAATCACAACCATAACTTCTTTACCAATTTTTCTTTTCATCATTTCTCTCCTTTACAAAATATATTAAAATTCTACAAATTGTATCAATAACATACACTTTCTAACATTAATCATTTTTTTATTATATGAATACTGAGGAATGTTAATAGTTTTGCATTTGTATGTTCCCTGTGTCAGAAACAAACATGAATTTCACAACATTCAAGTTTGTTTGAACTAACGTGAATGTTTCTAACACAGGGACGCAAATAAAAAGAGAGTATTCAAACGACAATCGTTTAAATACTCTCTTCTAATATATTATAGAAATTACTTCCTAAAATTTATCTATCACAGCCAATGCCATCGCCGTCACGATCAAGATGCTTACCATACCCTGGTTCTCCTTGATGAACTGGCGCTGCACCAGCTTCTCGAGCTTGTGTACAGTTTTTATAATATACATTAGTTGTTTGTTCTTTTTCCGCTCGTGCAGCCTCTTCTTGTTTGCGTTGCTCTTCAGCTAAACGTGCCTCTTCCTGTTTGCGTTGCTCTTCAGCTAAGCGGTCTGCTTCTTCTTGCTTAGCCTTTTCCTCTGCTAAACGAGCAGCCTCTTCCTGCTTGCGCTGCTCCTCAGCTAGTCGGTCTGCCTCTTCTTGTTTTTGCTGCTCCTCTGCTAAACGGTCTGCTTCAGCATCTGTTTTTTTAGATTCCTCATCAGCTGTCTTCGTATCTGGAGTAATAGCGTCTGTTTCAGTAGTGTCTTCTCCAAAAATTAACGCAAGAATGATTATAAAGCCGAATACATACATAAGCGAGGCAACTGCTCTTTTCCACCACTTCCCACTGCGGAAGCCAAGCACCTTCTGATACCATTTTCTCTCTTTTGACACGAATGCAATTTTAGCATCCACTAAAAGAGCGACAAACTTTTTACCCGAGCTAGTTAAAACTAGATCTCCTTCTTCTCTGCTTATTACAGTTTTCATCGCGAACTGGTCTATGACTGCATGAGAAAAGAACGTAAATGGCCATTTGTTCATTAATGTTGCTGTTCGTTCCTTGTCGTCATATTCATAAACTAAAATATCCGTATCTTCCACTAAAACAAAGTTGCCCTTTTTCTTTGCACTTTGATAGTAGCCTTCTGCAATTAGCTTCGCATCTCTATGTTTTTCCCTTAGCAGTCTCTCTCCATTTTTTGCATGACCAAGATTATCTCTCTTCATAACAAATGCTGTTATTTTCACGTTATTAGACCGTAAGTCATTTAATCTATCTGCGTGTAAGAAATTTTCGAAATCATGGGTAACCGTTGTGAGTACATTGGCTGATTTATGATGGACGATATGTTTAAGGATTTCAATAAACTCTTTGCTGTCATCGTTAATTTTAATGTCATCAAATTTACGTGGTATGTATCCAATACTCATTGTTAGCTGCCACTCATTTTTATCCTTGTTCTCTTTCTGAACACGGACATCACTGACCTGGTCATGTGTATAAACCATATTTTCACTTTTGGAAAGAAACAGGATAGATGTCGTTGTTAATACCAATACTCCATTTACATCCCTGCCACTTTTCTTATCAAATTCCGCCTCTATCACTTTTAAGACAGTATCCGTTGAATTTATAACGGTATGTCGTGCTTGCTCTAAAACTTTTCCATACATTGTCACTAAGGCTTTCTGACCTATTGTTGGTCGATTTCCTATCCACTTCTGCATACATGTACCTCCGTCTAAAATATCATTTTCTATTATAAACGGGTTTTCCCTATTCAGAGGTTTATGTAATTTTCAAATTTATTTAGACCCTTTGGCACAAACAAATTGTTCCTTACAGTAAATATTTCCTCTCCCATTACCATTAATATATGTAAAAAAATAATCCCAATAAAATATTCTGAAAGTTTAGATTCATATAAATTATATGATAAAATTGAATAAAATTAATTCCATAAAAAGTAATAAAATTACATTTTTATCCTAGTTATATAAATGAAATATGTACAAAAATAAATAGATGAAGAGGTGTTGTGATGTTAATAACGGAAAAGAAAGAGCAAACGATTTTTGATCACATGGGACATAAAATAATGACAGATAGAGAGATTGATATAGTCGCTAGATTAGAGGAACCATTAGTAGTGGTATTAGGAAATATGTTAAGCCACGAGGAATGCGATGAGCTGATCAGATTATCGATGGACCGAATGAAACGATCCAAAATTGGCGCAGCACGCGAAGTAAATGAGCAGAGAACAAGCAGTGGTACGTTCATTGAAGAAAATGAAAATGCGATTGTCGCTAGAGTAGAAAAAAGAATCTCAGCTGTTATGAATATACCGATCGAACACGGAGAAGGCCTTCAAATCCTTCAGTATACCCCTGGTCAGGAGTATAAAGCTCATTTTGATTTCTTTTCATCAACAAGCAAGGCAGCAAACAATAATAGAATCAGTACCCTTGTCATGTACTTAAATGATGTAGAAGAAGGAGGAGAAACCTTTTTCCCTAAGCTAAACTTTACCGTAACGCCTAAAAAAGGGATGGCCGTTTATTTCGAGTACTTCTATAATGATCAAGCTTTAAATGAATTGACTTTGCATGGGGGCGCACCAGTGATTACTGGTGAGAAGTGGGTTGCTACTCAGTGGATGAGGAAGCAGAAGGTACGATGAAATTGGTTTGCTGAAATGAAAACTTCCTATGAAGAACAAATAATAAAGGAGCCGTTTTATCGGCTCCTTTTATTTTTTCTATCAAAGTAATCACCATACAAAAAGAGACGATGCTTGATAGGTTGTTTGCCTATCAAGCATCGTCATTATTTTGAATTCTTATTAAATACTATCTTCTAAGGTATTTTTCAAAATTATATTCTTACATCAAATTTTAAATGAATAGAAAAATAGTAGGAATATCTATTTTATTTATTCATTTTTGAATCATTGTATAGTCCTTCCACATACTTGCTGACAAGTACTATATGTTCTTCCGACATACTATCTATCGACTGAAGTAAGTCTTCTTTCATCACTTTTATAACACTAAGTTCTTCACAGTCGTCAATATAACCTTCCATGACCTCTTCAAGTGTGTACGTTACGAAGTCTGGGCTGTTCTTCTCTAATTCAAACAATCTGAGAAGTTCTACTTCATCTGCAGTCGGCATTTCATCTGGTTGATTCAAGTCTCTCAAATACGTTTTTAAAGCTACCCATCTTTTTTCTGATACATTCACTTCAAATATCGCATTGAATTCTTCTCTATTCATAATCATTTCGTTCACTCTTTTAAATCCAGCTCGCAACTCGTCAATAGTTGCATTTCTATAATATTCACCATTTCCATACTTTTCTCCAGCTTTTCTGATTATTTCAATCTCCTCATCAGTTGGAGCTTTAGAAGTTATTGCTTTAACTTTAAGATATCTTTGAACATCAGCCCATTTACTCTCAGGTACTGCATCAACCAATTCGTATAAATCTTCTACTTTCATGATTATTTTCCTCATCTCATTAATGATATTATCTGTTATCATACTTTAATAATATAACTTTATTAAAAAATTTGCTTCAATAACGACTGAGTAGCAATCCATTTCAGGAATCCAATTCTTATACCACTCTGATTTAAACCAGCATCAACTACTTCATATACTAAGCATTTAATTGTTCTTGCTTAACAACCCGAGCCTCTCTCACTGTATCCATCAATCTATTGCTATTCTCCAATATCTCTAAAAGCAATCTATACACTTCATAATTAGCCTTAACATCTAGTTGCTCCATTTCAGTGTGTTCAAATTTGTAACCTGCTGATAGATTGACACTTTGGATTCCGTTCTTTGCCCACACTGCTGTGTCACTGGAACCACCGGCTGTTGTTTTCCACCAAGATAAACCTGCATTCCTTGCAATTCGTTCAATTTTTCGACCAAATCGTTCTGTGCAAAATGGGACATAGCCTGCTTTAGATGTAACGATGTCATTAGTTCCTCTGCGATCAATGACGAAGGCCATATCTACGTCCCATAGGAATGTTTCAGTTACTTCAGAAGCTCCTACTAATCCAATCTCTTCTTCTACAGTAAAGACGTATTTGATTGTTCCATTAAAGTTCTTCTCTGTTATAGTTTTGGCTATCGCTAATATTACGTTTATCCCAGCACGGTCGTCTCCACCTAAAATACCTTCACTAGACTTCCAAATGTTCTCTTCCTTTATTATTTTTCTATTACTTCTAATTTCTTCTACTGTGTCCAGATGGGCATTTAATAGCACGGTTGGTCCATTCCCGAATCTTTTTGTTGCTAACACGTTTCCATAATGATCTATTGCTAGTCTATCTACATAAGGTTTGATTTCACTGACAACATGTTTGCGAATTTTTCCTTCATTGCCACTAGCCCCTGGAATAGACAATATTGTTTCCAGTTGGGCTTCAAATTCTTTCACATCCATAATTGCATTAGATTCTTCAAATATCTGTGTTGCATGTTCCAACGTAATCGCTGAAAGTTTTTCTGCAAATGTTGGTAGCTCTTTGCGATTTACACGGAATTGAGTTTGTCGATTGTGGTGACGAAACGGCAAGTCTATTGCATCAAATAAAATATGAGCTTTTTTACGTCCTTCTACAGTTTGAAAGCCTATATTTGCAGAACGTTTATCATGACCATCGCAGGATATAGTTGTCAAACATCCTAAGCGATTTAACTGAGCTACCATTGCGGCAATGTACGTGTCTAGTTTTGCAAATGGTAAGTTATTCACAGGATAAAGCATTTCTGTTACTCCATTAGTCATTTCTTCTAATTTGCCTACGAAACTTGTTTCAGAAACAGGGGATGACTCGATGAAAAGAATGAAGTGATTCATATAGAAATCTACTTCTAATTGTTGTAATAGTAGTCTAACAAAATTTTTATTTTCTTCGCTAAGTTGGGATAGGTCGAATCCTCCATCTGCTGCTGTAATCTGGATTCCGTATCGTGTGAATAGTATTTCCCATTGTGTATTTTGCATGCTGCATCTCTCCTTTTGGTTTATGTTAGTAGTATATATAAACGTCTGTGATACGCTTGTCACAGAATATAAAAAAGCCATTCTATCGATGATTTGATAAAATGACTGTTATTTATATATGATGTTCTTCACCAAGCGCAATAATAAAATCGTGATGCTTTATGGCATATCTCTGTTTTCCTCGTATAGCATAAATTTGATTTTCGTTATAACCGATTTTTACTAGCGCTTCATTCAGTAAGCGAACCCGACTGCGGTAGTTGTCCCACTTTAAATTATCCTCGCCTTCTTCCCCTTCCACCCATTCATTCAATTCTTGTAGAGTAAGAGGCAAATCATTTCTGCTATTTAAAAGAAGTCTTTTTAGCGTGTTGCTTAGTTTTCCTCCAAGTTCTATTTTTTCACTATATCCTTTTTTTATAAAAGGAGTGTCCCCTATAAAACTAAGTAATAATTGATGATTTTCTAAACTAAATATGATTTCTTCATATTCTTCCTGAGAGATTCCAGTCTGACTATCTTTTGTTATAATACTAATACTTGTTCGACTAATTGCATCTTTCAAATTGTCTAAAAGATCCTCGATGCTAATTCCTTTTACTTCCATACTTAAGATACCTTCTTCAAGTGTAGCGGCTTCTTTTATTGCTTCTTTAGCTAATTGTGCTGCACAATAACCAATAAAAAGTTTTGATTTAATATATTGATCTTCGGTTAGAGGGAAGTTCAAAACTCCTCTTCTATGTATTTCTCGCGCCTTTTGAAAATAGTTAATTGCTTCTATCCAGCATTTCTTTTGATACTTTATAAATGCATATCTGTAATTGGCCTCAGGGTTTTCTTTGTCATATTCTAAAATATATTTATATTGTAATCCTGCTACATTTCTATCTTGAACAATATCTGATTTTGCATGAAATGCGTTTTCCATTAGTTCTCTAATATATTCAACCTTTTCATTATCATTAAATATATTTGCTCTGAATTTCAATTTATCAATTTCCTTTTGTTTATTTTCCACACGCACACCGTTATTTCCTTTTCTGAGTTCGACCAACTGTAGTTTTAACTTCTCTAGCTCTTCAAGATCTCTCTTCGTTGGTCTTTTTATCTTACGATCCATTTAGCTGTTACCTCCAAAGACTTTTTCTAATATAGATTGATACTAATATTCAAATTTAAAAACGACTTGAATTCCATGAAATTTAGAACTCAAGCCGTAAATCATTTTTACTCTTTTTACTAAAATGTCTTTACATTATAACTACCGTAACTCAAAACATTGTTCAACCAATCATTTCCAACGTCGAATGCATCACTCTAGGTGCTGTGGAATGGCATAATACGAAAGGTTTAGATACTTCTTTTTTCATCTTTCCAGAGTTTTTATGGCTAGTGAATGCTGTAGAATACAAAATAGTATTGTATTTAGAACATGCTTGTCGAATTTTTTCGAATGGCCCTGCACCGTCCACTACTTCAACTCCATAGCCAAACTCGCCAAAATACTTTTTGTAGCGTTCAGAAAGACGCACATTTCCGATAATCAGCAACTCTTTGTCCTTCACTTCTGTCGTTCGATTTATTCTTCTCGTAACTCTCCTACCATTATCAATAAATTGTTTTTCAATCGTATCGATAGATACGTAATTCTCTTCTACTTGCACGATTTCAATAAAACGATTAAACTCATCAATCCAAATCATATCTCCTAGTTCTAATATTAATCCTCGAGGGACATCATGTAATTGCACATATTCTTGGTTTGATTTTAGTACATATATTTCAGAATCTATTTCTGATACTGATGCTAATAATTTTTTCTTATATATACTAGAACTTTTCCAAATCAGGCCGGTTGCGTCCTTATATTGGACGTTTTCCTTTTCATCCAGAATAATTGAGCTATGAGCAAGTAATGGTTCTTCTATTTGAATGAAACGTTCCGAATCGTCTAGGCTACGGACGACATAACCGTTCGCTAAAGCCATTAATACATAAATCGGTTCGTGATTTTTTAGCTGAATAGAGGGGAGTAAATCATCCAAAGTAATTTTCCTATTTTGATAATAGCTTACGAATTCATTATGCTGATTAATACTAATTACTTGTTTATCAATAATGAACATACCCTCACGATACTTAATTTGCTTTGTTGTACCATTAACTTTTGCAAATGCCTCATTATGACGATTTTCAACAATAGCAAAGTGAGCAATGGTAGTATCAGCAGGTCCTTCCGAATGGTAGTAATCAAATGTATCCACCAGCTCTATATCTTTCGTAACTTCCGCAAATTGCCCATTACTAATATAAATAGAAGAAGGAATAGAATTTACTTTCATCCACTTATCGTCACCAAAATTGATGAAGTGTCCTTCCTCATCTACACGGCAATATCCTATTCGATTTGTAGCAAGTTCACTTTTCGATTGAGACATGCTACGTTCCAGCAAAATATTTTCAGCCAGATCTATAAATCCTTTTAACTCTACTTCTTCTGTCGCAGACAATCCCTGCAGTAGCTCCTGTCCTTTTTGTAACCACTTTTCAAAAGTTAACTCATCAAATGGAAGCTTTTGACGTTTTTCATTTGTTAACTGCTTTTGTAAAGCACTAATATTATTAATTAAACTTTGGTTTTCCACTAATTGTTTCTCGTATTCTTTTTGAATGACTCCTTGCTCTTTTAATATTTTTTTTTGTTCAGCCTTTAACTCATCTTTAGCGGTTTTTATTTGTTTCTTTAAAAAGATAATTTCCTCGTTTAAACTTTTTTCTAATTGCTGATTTTGAGCAGTTGCAGTTGTCTTTTCGTTCAATTCTTGCTTTAATTTTTGAAATTTTTCAACTTGTTGCTCATACTTTTCCTTTTGCTTTTCCAATTTTATTTGTAAATCATTGTGCTTGATTATTTGTTGTTTTCCATTTCGCTCCAACTTTCCGATTTTATTTTTCAGATAATTCGTGTAACATACATAAAATACATTCTGTCTTCTCGTTGATATTCTAGCAATTTGGTCTACTGTATTGGCTATAAAATCTTCATTATCCCTTAATTCTTGTATTTCAAGTACATCACCTAAAAACCGAAGCGATTTCGAAAAAGCAATTGTTGCAAATAAAGTAGATTTTACAAAGTTACTATTCGGCAAAATAAAAAAGCTCGTCAGATTTTCCTTTTGTAAAGCCTCTGCATAAGCATAAGCAAATAACGCTTCTTCGTAGTCACATTCACACCCGATAATACGACTATCATCCACTTCATACAAAATGACATTCGCAAATATAAAATAAATAAC
Source organism: Psychrobacillus sp. BL-248-WT-3 (assembly GCF_012843435.1). Taxonomy (GTDB): domain Bacteria; phylum Bacillota; class Bacilli; order Bacillales_A; family Planococcaceae; genus Psychrobacillus. Next base: position 32,030 of record NZ_JABAFC010000016.1, read on the forward strand.
TGATTGAACTGTAATAGTAATTTTTTCTTCTTTCCAAGGTATATAGAACTTACCCTGTTGTATAATTTTTTCACTATATGCAGTAATTTCAGCTTCATTGCGATTACCTATCACATATTGTGCTACTTGGTTATCCACTACATATTCAAAAGTTTGTGCAATTAAATTTACATCTTGTATCATCTCATTTATTGAGACTTGTGAAAAAAACTTTTCAACTAATTCACGTTTATTTTTAGCTTTTTTTGCGGTCTTCTGTAAAAAGTTAAAATAGGTACGCTGCTCTTTTATATTAGCTAACCTTTCTAAAAACTCTTGTGGCTTTTTTTCATAGAGTTCTATGTAACCGGCTAAAAAAGCTATTTCTAAATTGGTTAAGTCACCAAACCAATCCTCATGTTCATAGTTGAATAAGTTCTCGATACGTTCTTGACTCCTCAACTGTTGCTGCATAAAATTAGCCATTATATTTATAACTCCTATTCTTGTTTTTTATTATTTTTATACCGCTTTTCGTTAATCTAATTAAAGATTTGATACATCTAAAGTTTACGATGATAACTTTTAGAGCTATTTCTACCAATTTTAATTCATCCATCAAGGAATCAAGGTGAATGTCTGCTTTTCCAAGAACAGAAATAATATTCTCAAAAGCATCTAATGGATGGATTTTTAGTAATATCCCTCTGTATTGTTACTAGCTCATTCTTTACATTGTCAATCAGTGTAAATCGCTGAGCCTGGTATTTAGAATAGACAAATTCTACTTGATCAGGTAAGTAGCCCGAAAGATTGGCCCATTTACGTTCTTTAATAGCGCACTTATTATTTAGGTACGTTATCATCTTTTCTAGTGATGCATTTAGTGCTTGGCATAACTCAACATATTCGCTTTTTGCTAGCTGTTTTTTGATTAAATCGACACTTTCCCTGCCTGAGTAACACCTTCATATGCACCAAATAATAGAAATTCAGAATTGCTCCAGCAGCACCCACGACTGTTTGACCGATTGCTGCAAGCGTTGTACGACTTGCAGCAATCGGCAACTACATTACGAATAGCCGTTGAAAGCTGTAGATGCTCTGTTCGCATACTTTTCAAATTGCTAAATGTACTTATGTCTGCAGCATTCCGTGGCACTTTAAAATCCAACAAAATTTGAATCCTACCAATCAAGTAATACTAATTAATTATATAGTATTTAAAAGAAAAAATATAGGCTAAAAGACTTCAATCTAATGAGTCTTTATGCTACATTTCGAAGTAAAGGAGAGATTAAATTATAGGTAAATCGAAATTATTTTTAGGTAATTTGTCTCTTTTCTTCATTGAAAATTTAATTTTCCAATTTCTGTAGTTAATTTATACTTTCATCCTCTTACAACTACTTTTTGTAGTATTAGTCATAAAAAAAACTTCCTAATCCTTAATGGATTAAGAAGGTTCTTTGTTTACGAAACCATAAACGCTAAATGGAAATTAGGAATATTCAAAGAAAGTATAATTTCTTCCGTTTATAAGCCTCAACTATTAAAATGTACGTTCCGATTCAATTATTCGCTTCATTTCCTCAATCTCATCATCTACAAACTCAGGAACAAGGTAATCACCATCAATAGCTTCCTTCATTCTCTTCTCTTTTTCTGCTAATTTATCATAAATTTTTTTATCAATAAAATTATAAATCTCTCTGTCACTGACCGTCATTAAATAATAATACCTGGTACCTTGTCTTTCTTGTAAACCAAGTCGATGAATTCTGTCTCGAGACTGTAGCATAAAAGTTAGATTATAATTATATTCAAAATAAATGGCATCATGTGCAATTGTATGTAGGGATACTGACTCTCCTAGAGTATTGGGATTAGATACTAATACCTGTATTTCATCAGTATTCTCTTTGAATGTATTAATGATATCCTCTCTTTCATCACGAGGTGTAGCCCCATAGATAACTTTTGCATTAATTCCTTTTTCATTTAATGTATTAGTAATCTTATTTAAAGTGTTAACAAATAATCCCCAGACAACAACTTTTCCATGTTTTTTCACTATATCAATTACAAGTTTAATTCCTGTATCAAACTTAGGGGAGTTCACATTAGCTAGATCCCATTCGCTTACTTCACCAATGGCTGCGGCATGAATACTATCTTCTAACTCTTTTCTTACCTTTCCACTAATCTGGTCATAAGAATTTTGATAATCACTGTCAAATTCACTAAACCCCAAATCGCTATAGTTTATCGCTTGATTTATAATTTCTGGATTAGTCGATAATTGAATCATTCTTATTAAAGTTGCTAATGGATTTTGGGCTGTCGTATAAATTATTTCTGCTAGTCGGAGTTGTTCTGCAGAAGGAACAACCTTTATAATATAGTCTAAGTCGGCTGGTGGGACCCCTAAATCTTCTTTGCTAGTCCTCCAAAAATATGGACTCAATTTTTCATTAATCTCTTCTACTTGCCATCCATCTGGATTCTTTAACATGTTTTGCTCAAACCCAAAATAAGCACTGTATTCTTTTTTAAATAAAATATTCAAGAAATTATAAATATCTATATATCCATTTGGAATAGGTGTACCCGTTAATACATAACGATAATCTACTTTATCTGCTATCTCTAAAGCAGCAATTGCACGCTTTGCCTGCACTCCTTTGATACGGTGTACTTCATCATAAACAAGCATTGTATCTGAATTACTCGATAGGCATTTAATTATTGACTCTTTATACTTAGGTAGCGATTCATAGTTTATTAATATCAAATTAGCTGCTGACCATTGTGCTTCAAAGGCATATTTATTACCGTTTATAGACTGATCATGAATACTAAGTAACCTAAGTTCTTTTTTACCTTGAAACACTGACTGAAACTCATCTTTCCAGGACAAAAATGCATTAATAGGACTCACTACTAAAATTCGCTTTATTACCTCTCCTTTTTGCTTACTGTTTAGATAAGCAAAGACCCCCAATAACATAGCTGTTTTTCCAGCACCAGGTACAGAAAAGTTAGCAGCCCTTTTTTGAGTGAGCATGTACATGGCAGATCGTAGTTGTAATGGTTTAAGCGGACGTTCAACTTCTCCTTCAACAACTTTCATAAACTCTATAAATTCTTCTTGCCAGCGACTATCTTGCTCCTTTAATGTCAATCCCGATTTCCTATATTCTTCAATTGAATACTTCTGAGCATTAATAAAATTATCGACTCGTGATGATACTATAAAGTTAAATTGCCGTTTAATCGCTTGCTTATTAGCTAACTCAATAATTTTTTCAATCTCTCTATATGTTAAATCTCTTCTAAAAAAAGGGTAGCCTTTATCTTCATCTACATAAAAAGTAAATTTGCTTTTATACGTCTTTAGCAAGGTAACTTCCTCATCACTTTTATCGATAAAAAAGAAATGCTTCTCATCCATATCAAAGATGACTGAATTATGCTTCGGATTTGGTATCTTTTGTATCCGTCCCATATCAAATTCTTGTAGTAAAGGATATATAATCTCTGTTGCATCAACTACTTCAACACCAGGATAATTATTATTCCATAAACGGGAAAACTCTTCTTTTTTTTGTTCAATACGTTGACGTACATTGCCGCTTACATCCCACGAGATATCAACATCAAATGAGTCAAAATTATTTTCTATAGCATTAGCTGTCTCATTTAGAGAGCCATTAAAATAAACTACATCTCTTTGCCCATCTTCGAACAAGCCCCATTTAGTATGGAACAATCCGTTCTTTACTAAGCCAAACTTCACGTCTGCTTTGCCTTGCGAAATTAAATAAGCCAAGTTCCCTAATCGTTGTTTATCACTTTGCGATAGGGATTCTGCTTTCGAACGCTCATGGTAACCCAACTTAATGTCTTCAAAATCATTTTTTGAAATATTTTGAGATATAATGAATTGTACATATCCATCATTTTCTGCAATCCTATCTAATCCCTCAGCGTATATAGAAAGTGCCTTACTTGAAAAATATCCACTTACTCTTTTATAGCTGATAGATTCTGCCAATACTGGATTATAGAACTCCTCTGCCACATTTTGAATCATTGAATTATAACTAGATTTGAGACGGCCTTGCAAATTTTTCAACAAAATTTAGCCCTCCTCAGACAAAAGACTATCAATTTTTAATTTTAACTCCTCAAAACTTTTCTTTAATTTAACCTTTTCACTTTTAGGTAATCCTTCAACAATTCTCTTATCAATAGCCTCAATACTACTAATTGCCTTTTCAGCGAGTTTGACTGGTTTATTTTGTTCTTTGTAGTTTTTCGCTTTTTCAGAATGATTGGTTGAGATTGTTTGAACTTTTGCTAAAGCCTGTATAGCTTCCTGATTATTTTGTAATGTGGTAAATAAATCAACGTTATTTTTTATGACCTCTTCTTTATTTAATGCTTCTACTATAGTGTCTGTTGCATCTTCCATCTCTTCAATAAATATTTCTTCATTTTTTGTACCAACAACATTTTTCACTATTTGTCTAAACTCGGCTTTAAAATCTTCTTTGGATGATCTTATTTGTATTATTTTCGCAAACAAACTATTTAATAGTTGATCTAGATTTTCCGAGTTTTTAATTTTTTTATACTGGGGAATCATATCTTGTAGCGGTCCATCTAAGTCTAATTGTTTTGCTAGAGCATAGTTGTCCGGATTTGTGTTAGCAAACTCCAAAAATTTAATAATTAGTTCAGCTTCCAGAATACGTTTGTTAACTTCGTTTGAATTCAATCCGGCAAATTCAGTATATTCTGCGACACTCATTATATTATTTTTAACAATCGTTTTATACGCATCAATAGCTCTATCAATTGGATTATAATCAACTTTACCAAGTTTACCGAATTGGATTTGTAACTCAAGTGACTTAATTTTCTTTTGATCATCATGATTATGTACTGATAAATCATCTAAGATAACTGCTTCAAAATATTGCTGCTCTGTAATGGAAGGGTCTTGTTCTAGTAATCGTTTTGCAGTAAATCGACGATTCCCATCAATTACTCGTCCATCACTTAAAACATAGCCTGGCTCATCTTGACCTTTAATGGCAATGTCTCTCTTCAACCTTTCCATTTCTTTCCGTGTCATTTCATCGGTATCATCTGCTAACATCTTTTGAATAACCATGTTATATTCTTTATCATGCCCTGGCACTAATTTACCGCTGGTACTTTCATAATCAGAAAGCGAGACTCCTATTCTACCATTCTGCTCATTATAATATAGATATTTGAGTGGAATCGCATACGTTCTTCCATCATATTTCTCTCCACTTGCCTTTTTGATTGGAACATTAACGTTATGGCCGCCTTCTTTAACAAAGCCCTTCTTATACAAATCAAATAAGTTGATATTCTCCATGTTTTTGCATCTCCTATAAATCTATTATTTCTTTAACGTATTGAGTATTAAACCAAAACCTCTGTTTTACAATTCTTTGCCCGTTCGGCAACAATATCTTATCATCACCGTTTATAGCACCTGGTCTCAAGTGTCCTAGTGAGTTGAATTGACCAGAAGGTAAATTATTCTTATTAATAATTTTCCCATTTTTTTGTTTCACTGGAGTGATTTCTAATTTCTCAGCATTGATTAAATATCGAACTCTTTCCCAAACTTCTTTAAGACCATGGTTTAAATCATATTCTGACATCTTCCAAACCTTCGCATCTAAAAAAGTCATTTCACTATCGTCAACACGCTGACCATTGGGATATTGTTGAAAAATAAATAATACTAATATCTTTTTATTAAAGTATCTATATAGTGAACTACTTTCCCAACATAATGCTTCGGACCATTCTTTAAAGTTCACTGGCATAAATGACATGGCTTCTGCTGGTGTTTCCATACCTGTTAAGCGAACTGTCTTTAAAACAGCATCAACTCTATTATCACATAAACTAAATTGACTATTTGTTATATCCATCATCTTTCGAGCTAACTGTACAAAAGAGGCTTTATTATCCTTTAATGGCATAGCCAAACTCTCTTTGAGATCCGAAACCTTCATTCCTTTATATTTAGATATCTTATCATCAATCTCAATTTGAGAAAAAATGATTAACTCTTCACTCTCATTCATAGATATATTCTCCTGTATTTGTAGTTAATGAAAACACATAGTGCAGTATATATTAATTCTATCATTTTTATTTTCCTAGTTATACCGAAAAGAAGATATTAGAATGACAACAGATCAAATTACGCAATACTAATCAATTATTTTTTTGTAAATAATTAGAAATTTATTTTAGATATGCAATGCATATTAATATTTTAGGTTGAATTTCCCAACAAACTAATACCATAGTTCTCTGCATTATAGTATAATATAGTATAATCGTATAACTAATTTTTTCATAGTTTAGTTAAATTTTCTTGAGATTGATGGTGCTACTTATGTTTTTTCCAGTTAAATCAAATGGGTATGGTTACTCAGAAGAAGAGCTTTTATTTTCATTATTAAAATCCACATTTGAAAAGGAAAATGCCTTTACTTTTCAGCAACTCCCTATAAATACATTCAATGAAGCGTTTAGATATGAACCTGATATTTTATTTTTTCATCAACAATTAGGCATGTTTATTTTTGAAGTAAAATCCTACAAAATCAACCAAATTAAAGGTGTTCGTGGGACAAACTGGCTATGTGAAGGAAAACAAGGTTCTTTTACAGTCAGTCCGCAAAAGCAGGTTGAAAATCAAATGTTTCATACACGGAATATATTAAATCAACGATGCATGCTACATAACCTTTTCAATACACATGCTTTTGTCGTATTACCAAATATTAGTTATGCAGAATGGGATGCTCGTGAGGATCTGCAGAAGGAGTATATTAAACGACCTATTTTAAAGGACGACCTATTAAATGAAGTCGTATTTTATGAGACTATTCAAACATTTGCTAACCGTCTAAAGCTACGCCCTTTAGACGACTTAAAATGGCAGGACGTCTTAGACTACTTTATGATTCCTTCAAAGCATGAAAGTAACTCATACGCACAGGCCCGTTTTTCAGAGTTACACTTACTAAATACTATTCCTGAAGGTTATGCTGACGTGATTCAGACAAAGCTCTCACAGGGTTTAAAGATATATGTACTATCTCAACAAACCTTTAAAGTGGAGTTTAAAGAAACATTTTGTCAATTTATAGATAACTTCCAACTTTTAATATATGAAGAATCTACTAAGACATTCACTGATAGAAATGAATTTATTTTAGATGGTGATATTACAGATGACAGATTGAAAGAACTCGAAGATATTTTCCTAAACTTTAATACAGGTCAATTTGCCATTATTCATGCACCCTACGACCGAAACATTATGGTATCTGCTGGAGCTGGGACCGGGAAAACACATGTAATGGTTGATCGAATTTTATTCCTCCTTTTAAATGAGCAAATACCGCTAAGTGAGATAAGTATGATTACCTTCACAAATGACTCAACAAGTGAAATGAAACTGCGTTTAGAGAATCGCTTATTGACTCTTTATAAATTGACAAATCAGGCTGTGTTTTTAAATTTTGCAGAGGATGTTTCAAGCGTAGAAATTAGTACGATTCATTCCTTTGCTAAAGGTGTGCTACAATCATTAGCTCATGAACTTGGCTACGGTACAGATATATCAATACGTTCTTTTAAATACGAGAAACAAAAAATTATTTTTGAGATTTTAGATGAGTATTTTTCATCTATCGCCATAACCGATTTTTTAAATACAAAGATTCGCTACTACAATTTTGTCACCATCCTACTTAATATGTGGGAAGAGATGGAGAAAAAGGGTTTGTCACTAGAGGAGATTAAAGATTTAGATTTTGGACAAGCGAACCATACGTTATTACAGAACTTAATAATAGAAGTTTTTAGGAAATGTGAGTGTAAATTAGAAAAAGTAAAGAAAGCACACCAATCTATTACGATGGGTGATTTAATTCGTAAATTAAAAACCTTTACTGAGAATGATAAGGTATTAAAGCAATTAGCGCCTGGAAAGTACTTATTCGTTGACGAGTTTCAAGACAGTGATGATGTGCAAATTGAGTTCATCGCAAAGCTTCAAGAAATTTTAGACTATAAAATTTTTGTGGTTGGGGATATAAAACAAGCTATTTATCGTTTTAGAGGTTCAGATTACCGTGCGTTTTCGGAACTAATTAAGCGTTCAAAAAAAACCTTCCTCCCCTACACGTTACATCACAATTATCGTACATCAGAAACACTACTAAAACGCATGCATGGACTTTTTACCAATTGGGGTCGCTCAGAAAATCAAGATTTAACATACAATGAAAAAGATTGCTTGACTAGTAATATCCACTCTTACACGAACGAGTGGCATATAAAGGAGTATAGCTATAGCAATATGGATGCTGTTAATAGCTCGCTATTGCAAGAACATGTAAGACAACTAAAAGGAAAAGAAAAGCTTGCGATTTTGGTTCGTACAAATAATCAAGCACGTACAATGAAAATATTGTGTACTACTTTAGATATACCAACGATACAAAATTTAGACGGCCAATTTTACTTATGTGATGCAGTAAAACATTTACATATATTATTATTAGCATTACAGTATGCAGATCAACCTATGTATGTAATCGAAGCATTACAAACACCATACTTCGGCTATGAACTGAACAATAAAAACTTTATTGCAACCCAAGGAAATAAAAATCGTTTGAAACAGTTTTTAAATGAGCATGTTAAACAAAATTTTTCAAAATATGCAGAGTTAGTTCGTGATTATTCGCCACTTACTTTAATACAAATGATTATGCGTGAAGAAAATTTCTACGTCCGTATAGAAAATTACTATAAGCAGCAACAACATTCGGAACAAGAAGTACACCTACAAGTTCAGCGCTATAAACTAAATATGCAACACTTATTAACCATTATAGAACAACAATTTGCTACAAATACAGTGACAATTCCGATAATTAGTAATTGGCTAGAAATTCAAATGAAGACAAACCGTACAGAAAATGAACCTACTTTTGAATCCGATACAGCACAGGTTGTTATTTCAACTGTCCACCGTTCAAAAGGGTTACAGTATCATACGATATTTTTGCCTATTACAAATAAACCTTACAATACAATCAAGCCAAAATACTTTATCCAAGATGGGATTGACCTAAAAGAAGGAATAAAACGCCAGTTTGGTTGGCGTATCGAAAATTTCCAGAACAATTATTTCAATTTATTAAAAGATACAGAAAATAATGAGGCTCGAAAAGAAGAAGTTCGCCTACTTTATGTAGCGTTAACACGAGCTGAGCAGAAGGTAATTATTACACTTCCATCAAATAACATAAATAATAGCTGGTCGGAATTGTTAAAAGAAGCTGATATTTTAGGAGGGATTAGAAGATGACTACACAAACTCACACATATTCTAACCCGCAAGATTGGGATAGTCACCCTCTAAGCAAACATTTAGAAAGTGGCATACATATATGTGCCTCGTCTAATTTGTGTGCAGGTATTAGTACAGCTTATCCACGTTACAATAACTTGTGCTCTCTTAACGACTTAATGAAAAAACTATACCCAACTTGGAACTCAAGTGAGTTACAGCTTGAGCAATATTTAGAGCTTTCTAGTTGGTTGCAAGAAAATAAACAGCTTTTTCCTTCAGAAAAGCTATTCGATTCATTTCATTTAAACACAAAGGGACTTGTAATGCTTATGCGTAAGCTAGCTGAATCTGGAGTTAAACCAGATGATTTAAAAGATACCTTTACTGATATGGATTTACGTGGACAAAATGTATCTGAAAAAGAATTGATGTTTCTGAAAATTTGGACTGCAGTTGATAATGGCACTGCAGGAAGTAAATACAGCTATGCAAACTACCGTAATCATTTAAACAAAAGACAACTGACTATTAATGAGTTATATAATGCACTTAATTCTATATCAGATCCTAAACGTGTTTCTCTACTTGAAAATCCGATAATTTTTTTACACGGTTTTTACTTCATTACACCTGAGCAGCAGTTTTTCTTAGAGCAACTCAAGAAATCATTTAAAGTTGTTATGTTTTTATACTATGAGCCTAAATATGAACGTACATTTAGCTTCATGCGACTATTTATACAGCCCAAATATGGATGGGAGGCTATTCCTTATACAAAGGATTCATCTGCCATGACAAACCATATCTCAGACTTATTTTTGAGAGTTTATGAGAATGGGAATGATACTTTTAAAAAGGGTTCCCATGAAGTCTTAAGCTATGCGAACTTTTTTGATTTTACGCAAGATGTTATTCATCCAAATTATCCAGCCGTAGAGAAGGATTCTAGGCGAAAGGTAATTAATATATTTTCACCAAATGCAAGTGAGATGAATGAGCTTTTATTGAATCACTACCCTGAACTGGATCAAAAAAATAGAAACTTTTTAACATACCCAGTAGGACGTTTCTTCTCTACCATCCATGAAATTTATCAAGATGGACAATATCGTCTAACGTATGATCAACTACATGAACTTTTCACTTCAGGATGGCTCTATAACAGTGAAACTAGACAAAATGCACGTAACTATACACAGGATTTAAAAGATATAGAGGCATATGTAGAACGAGCAGAAACCTTAAATCAGTGGATTGCCTTACTTAAAAATTTGAAGAAGCAGATTTTATTTATAGAGAAGCAATTCCCACTACCCGTAGATGCATCCCGAATACAAAAAAGCACACGTAGTCCTTTTACAAAAAATAGCCACTTCTCGATGGAGACCGATCGTTTAAATGACATCATAAAGTTTTTATTTGAGATTAAAGATATTTGTAATGAGCTATTTGAAAGTGGGCAGACTGGAACAAAAATTAACCGTCATTTCAAGAAGTTAGAACTCTTGATGAATAAACGTATAGGACATGTTCGACAAAACTTTAACGATGTGGAACAAAAGCTTGTTGAAGATTTACGAACTCGCCTTTCCTATATAAAATCCGAATCGGACCTTCTTTATAGCGATTTACACGAAGCTGTTTCCCTTTATTTAAGTGGAAAATTCGATGAAAAAGATGAAAAGCTTATTCGACCTTTTATGGAGATTGATGGGGAAGCATTTAAACAACGAAACGTAGATTATGATTACAAAGTATATGTAAGTGGCTTAGACGAACATTCTCTTCCATTAACTGTGGAGGCTTTCCATTGGCCATTACAAAAGGAAACGTGGATAGCTTTAGGTGATCGTGTACCACGTATTTCCTATGATTATATGCGTACGGATGCGAAAAAATATATTTCAAGATATTTATTTTATATTATGCTGCGCTTTATTCCTAAGGACCGCCTACATTTATCTTGGATTCGTTATTTTATCGGACGAGATGAACGAAAGAGTGCTTTGTATATACGACAATTAGAATTACCTACTAGAAATTATACGCCTCCAATCCATGAGAAAATGGATGTGCAAACTCGCCAGTTAACTGATGTGGTCTATTCACAAGACGAGCTTGAAAGCGGATATCAAACATTACTCTATAATGATTTCTTTGCCGAGTACGTTCAATGCCCAAAACGTTTTTACTATAGCTATTTAATGCAGGAGTATCCAGTGTTCCGTAGCGAATATATACAAATATTTTTATTTACAGAGTTAATTAAAATTAGTGGTAAATCTGCAAAGTATGATGCCAATATACTATACAACGAGCTCGATGCTTTCTTCCCTCAGTGGATTTCATTAAAGAAAAGACTAGAATTAGAGAATGCTTTAAATTATGCCTATAAGCGAACACTTCAACAAAATCAGGTCGATGAAGAGATTTACGTGTCAGAAATCCGTAAAAACTTCCAATTCCCTGGCCTGAAAAATGAAAGTCGAGATACTCTCTTTGAAAAGGCAGTTATGCAGCGACAAGCCATCGAGGAATCATTAATGGCTGAGCAGCAAGTATCCTTTGATGCTATCTCAGGCTACCATTGCCGTTTCTGCCCTCACAACGACCTCTGCCCAGCAGTAACACATGGTATAGATCTGAAGGAGGATATTGATGACTAATCAACATTTTTGGACCTCCCTTTCAACCGGCTGGTCTAAGTTACAGGGGCAAGCAACTAATACTAAATTTAATTCTGAACTGTTAGCGAAGGCAATTCATGCACAAATTTCAAATGCCAAAGAAATACGTAATAATTATTATCGCAGTGATGGTTTTTTAGCATATGCAGATGATGATGACGAAGATGATATATATTAAGGTGGAAAATTAATGAAACAACAACCATTTATTTTAGACAAGGTAGAATTTACAAAACGTCAAACAGAAGCCGTTAACTACGAAGGCAAACAATTGCTATTAAGGGGTATCGCAGGCAGTGGCAAAACACTCGTTCTTATGGGGAAGGCAGTTAAAGTAGCAAGGAAGTATCCAAATGATAAAATTGTATTCATTTGCTATGGTGAACCTTTATCAAAGGCTATTAGTGAACAACTAAACGAAGCAGGTTTCGACAATATTAAAGTTATAAATTTTAATAAGTGGATTTCTGCAGTTTGCCGCAGTATGACAAGTGTAAGATACCTAACAGCAAAGAATAATAAAAATCCTAGCAAGGTTATTTTAGATAAGGCTTTTGAGCAGTTAGAAGTTGTTTATCCAAATCATCGCTTTATTAAAGATGAGCGCTTTATAGAATTCGTATTAGAAGAGATTAGTTGGATTAAAGGTTCTGCAAATACAACAAAAGAGAAATATATAGGTGCATCTAGACGGGGACGCGGAGGCAAAGTCAATGTTTCAAAAACGGACCGGGAAGTTTTATTTGATATTTACACAATGTATGAGATAGAAAAGAACGGTAGACATGACTACGATGATGATGCTTTATATGTTTACAATAATTTAAATGACTTGCCAACTTCTCAAAAAATGGATCATATATTTATCGATGAAGCACAGGATTTACCAAAAACAGCATTAACAGTTTTAATTAATGCCGCTCAAAAGACAAGTACTGTCGGTGCCGATTTAGGACAAAAAATTTATTCAACTTCTTTCACTTGGAGCGAAGTTGGTTTAAACATTTTAGGTGGACGCACAAAGGTGTTAGGTACTTCGTTCCGTTCCACAAAGCAAATCGTGCTTTTAGCAGAAAGCATACAAGCCCATGATGAGATACGAAAGGACGAGGAATATACTGCACTTTCAATTCCAGACATCGAAGGCGACGTACCAAAGCTTTACATCTTAAAATCTAAGGACGCTCATGACGAAGCTTTAATAAGTTCCCTGAAACTAATTCAATCGGAGGATCCCCAAGCATCAGTAGGTGTTTTAATCCGTAACTGGGACAGATACTGGGGAAGCCGCATATCAACGACTTTTAAAAAAGGGCTACGTCAAAAGTTTAATGACATTGGCTTTAGCCATGACCTTATTAAAAACCGTGAAAATGGATCCCATTTAAAGCCAGGCATCCATATCACATCATTCCATACCGCAAAGGGCTTAGAATTTGATTATGTTTTTGTTGTAGATCTAGTAGACCCTATACAAGCAGAAAAATTGGGCGAAGAATTTGACTGGAACGTTGAACGCCGTCTTCTATATGTTGCCATGACTCGAGCACGAGCCTCTCTTGGCTTATTTACATACAATGAAAACACAAAAATAATTACAGAGTTTGACTCAAAATTAATGAACAAAATTTATTTATAGAAAAGAATGCCACTTCTAAAATGAAAAAATTGTCGATTGATTATATGATGTTTATCAAAAGGCCAAACAATTTATTGAAATGTCATATGAGGTAAGCTAAAATAGTTTTTTTATTTTTGAGTATCATTCTTATATGAAATGTTTCAAAACAATATTTCTGGAATGTTTGTACTCCAATCTATCGGAATTGAAATGACGAAGATAAAAATACAAAATAAATAACAGTTAATTTAGTAATAATGAACTCCGTCCTAAATCTGTACAGTATAATAAAGGCAACTCTACTTAAGTAGCTATCAGATGGCTTCGGTATTATACCGGAGTCATTTTTTAGATTCCTTTGTCTTCTACTCGTTATAAAAAATCATTGTAATATCAACTGGTTGTTTTAATGCATCATAGGTTTTTAAATGTTTATATTCCATCTCATCTTTCATGTGCCCAATGAAATTTTGAAACTTCTACTTAAACAATTCGTATAACTTATTAATTTCATTTTATAGGGGGTTACTAGTAAGAGTAGCCAAACGTAAACAACCAACGGATAGACTACATCCCACAAGACTTATCCTAAAAAATCACAAGTAAAATGCCAATACTGGTATATTTATTCACCCTTATTGTCAGGCAAAACTCAAAGTGTGGATCTGTTCTAGATCGCACGGAGAAGGCTGTGAACCACCAAAAAAGTGAAGCACGCTCAAAAAATTATGAACAACTAAAAAAATGATGCGCCTCGTCACCCACAAATTATTCCTATGATGTTTGATGAGCTAGATAGAGATGGAAAATCAAGATAGGTTTGCTGAAAAACTAAAACAAGCTAAAATTCTCTATTTAGAAAATCAAGAAAAAACTGAGCTAAAACGTCAGCTAAAAGCACTTAAAGAACAATTAAAAACAGAACAACGGGAAAAAGCGCAGTGGAAAGAAGACAGGCTTATCAGGAAAGCCTAAAAAATAGTACATACAACTGTGCCTATAAAGCTAAACGAATGGGAATGCTGCAACGAACTTATAAAACTAATAATTAACGGAGGTAAATTTAATGACACAATATATGTGGGAAAAGAACGCATTTTATGAAGAGTTGAAACAAACATTATTAGATTCAAATATCTATTTGATCAATATTGCTAGTGCCTATATTTCTTTAAACGGTGCTAAGCATTTGCAAACCTTATCTAAAAGGCTTGAATTAGAGAAAGAGCATATTCAAATCTACTGTAGTTCTAAATTCAATGAGCAAGAGCCTGCTGAAATTCTAGAATTTCTTTTAACATTTGCAACAGTCCATATTGTGCACGAGCCATTTTTACACAGCAAAGCTTACGAAGTACGTACAAAGAATATAATTACAACGTATACTGGCTCTGCTAACTTAACAGAGGGCGGCTTGTTTAATAATAGTGAGCTAATGACAAAATCAGTAGGTAGCGAACCACCCTTAGAATCATTTTGGGATTACCTATGGCAAAACTGTGTTTCTGTAAATGATGAAATTAATAATTTCTATCGTGAATTACCTAGAGTAGAACCTTCACAAGAAATCAATCAAGCACAAGTTAAACTCAATAAAAAGCTGCAAGTTGCCTATGAAAAACAATGTATCGAAAGTCACTATCCTGACCTATCCGAATTTTATTTCAATGTGGATGATTATCGAGTATTTAACGAGGAATATTGGCGTAGTGGTACAGCAGAAGTGAAAGAGCGACGTAAAGCTACTCAACAAAAGCTTTACGAACTAAATGAAGCTATCGAAACATTCACTTCTCGTAATGACTTATATCCACATTATAAGAAAGAACATTTAACAAGCGGCATAGTCCCCTCTATTTACAATTTTGAACGTGTAACGGGGATATGGATGCGCTACGGGAAGCACAAATCTGAACTCAACCCATTTGGCACTACTGGATTTGGAAGAAAATCTTCGCCCATTGAACAATTTCATAAGCATGCCTGCTTACAACTTTCAATCGGTTCGGAAGGTCTTAATATCGGGATGTTCCATAGCACAGCTAATGAGGGGGTGGATTGTCACTATGTAGATGAGCACTGGGATGAAGTAAAACAAGAGATATTAAATGTATATGAAAGTATTAAAGGCTATGACTTCGTTTGGACATTTTATAGTAACCGTGAAGATCGTACTGTAAATAAATTTGAAATTGACTTACATTCAGCCGAGCAATTTATCAAATTTTACCGAAAATACGATATGGCAGGCTACGAAAGTTTTTGTATGCGCTTTTATGAAACCAATGATGTACGAATCAAAACATATATAAATATTTTAAAAGAAGTAGAAGAAACCTTTGATCTAATTATGCCATTATATAAAGCAATGACTTATAGGATTCCTGTTGAGCAAAGATTTTAACAATAACAGCCCGTTATTTACTAACTAAATAATGGGCTATTAATTTATAAATTATTGTCTTTAAATTTTTAGGTATATTAATTTGAAAACGAACCATAATTATTAAATTTGTTTACTTGGATATAATCGCGGGAAATTCTCTGCTTTACTAGCTAATTCTTTTAATTGCTTATATAAAAAATCTCTACTTACTCGTTCTTTCTTAGTAACGAATCTAAATCGATATGCTTTTTTATAAATTTATACATATTAAATTTTGTATAAGTAGAACTAAATCAGTCCTCTTTCTATATTTTTGGGGGATTTATTCTGCTTAATTTTTATCTGGATATTTGAAATGGATTGTGCAGGGAAAAAGATTCGGATGTTGCCAAATACTACTCCACCAACTGCGCAAAAAACTTCAAATGTTGACCAGTTAAATATAGCGTTTTTGGATCATCATTGTGAATAACTGTTGCCTTATACATTTCTTTAAACAGTTCTACTACCTCATAAGACCATGCGTTGCCAGTTAAGTAAAGCTCTGCCTGTTCTAAAATACCTTGAATGTTAAGAACACCACCGTGTTTTGCTAGAGCATGACAGTTCGGACATAAACAAAGAACGTTATAGTTTTCATTTTGATAGACACCACTTTTGGAGCTTTCAACAATGCGATATGTTTCGAAATATGCTTCTTTTGATTTGATACGGAGCTTCGTCAAACAGATTTGGCAATGACCGTCATATTGCTGCTTTAAAAATGCTCGTACTTCTGCTGTTTCTTGAAGCGCTTCTTGTTTTTTCACCTTTTGTACTTTTTCGACAACTTTTAAAGTACTGACTTGAGGGATCGCTTCGTTTAATGCAGCTACCTCGCCTTGTGCATTTTCGTTTACGTATTCCTCTTCCCAAAGAGTAGCCGCTACTTCTTGTTGCTGTTGACCTACAAATAACATATCAGACCATTGTTCTTTAAATGAAGCTTTTTCTATTGGTTCCGTGACTAACCCCTTATCGTCTGGATGACATTCCTCAATTCCTATTTGCTGCTCTAAAATATGCGATTCAGTTATTTCGTTTTTTCCGAATACTTCATTAGGTACTTGTCCTGTTCCTGTACTCTCTACTTTTTTTGTCGCGACAGCTACTTGTACCTTTTTCTTTTCCGCTTCGAGTGCTTTAAAAATACTGTTAAATTCCCTTACTGCAAATTTTTGAGGCATAAATTGAATTGCACGGTTTATTTCAATAGCACATTGAACTGGTGTTGCCTGCTGCACATATAAGTTATATGTAGTTTCGTCAAAATACGGAACTTGTACTTTTTCTCTATAACCGTAAATATGCTTTTCAACACCCTTGACCGTAAAAATTTTGTTGCGAATGTTATTTAAGCCACCAAAACGTTGTAACTTTTGCTGTAAATTATATGTTTCATCTTCTTCTAATTCGATTTGTAACTGTTCAAAAATTGAAACGACTACATTAGCTAACTCATTCGGATAACTTTCCTTACCGACAATTTTTGTTTCCCCTAAAGTCGAAGCTATAATAAAATTAAATGAGCTGGCTAGCTGAGTATAATACTTCATTTCAACTTGCTTACTAGGAATGTGTACGACGAATTTTTCATGTAATTTCAGTTCATTATAAAGTGCTTCATTACTTAAAATAACAATCGGCTTTCGAATTGCACGATTATTTATAATATATAGCTCTGAACGAATGTAGTTTTGATTTTTATCATTTAAATGGTTAAACGCCTTAAATAACTCGTAAAAAATACCATTATCCACCATTTCATAGTATGCTTGCTCAATTTTGTCAATGAGTGGTTGCATGGCAGAGTCCTCTATTAAGTTAACTGCTTTTCCAAGCTCCATCCCAAGATCACCATATTGTGCCGTAATATATGGAATATCTTCATTAATGGAATCACCAAGTCTGAAATCTGTAATTGGGCGTAGACTATTTGTTTGTTCATCAAATAGTAATGCGTCAATAATAGAGAGACCATTTTTATGCAATTCAATTAGTAGCTCTACTAGCTCATTTTTAGAAATTGATGTTCCGACTTGTTGCCATCGTTCATTAACATCCTGTACAGAAAGTTCTTTGACGTTTAAGCTTTGTAAAAAATGCTCATGATAGTTTTCTGCATAAACAAGTGGAACAAATTGCTTCATTTTTTGGAAATGCTTTTTTGATTTTATGCATCTTACTTCAGTACTTTTAGCTACGTTACCTATTATTGTACGAAGTGGTACTATAGATTTCGGTATACCTGCCCATTCGTTCACTGGAATAATTTTTTTCAACTGTTGGCGGCGTAAATAGCTCGCTAATACACTACCTGGTGGCGGATTTTCTCTATAATTGTCAACATTAAAACTTCTAATACGTCCCTCATATTGTAGCTTCCATGCCTCATACAATGAGTCTGCAATAACAGTAGGTACTTCACCCTGCATTAATATAAGACGTGTAGCTTTATCTAATACTACATATGTAAACGTAATCCTATTCCCAGACGTATAATCATTGTTCACTACATTTATAAAGTAATTATACAAAGCTCTATTATCTTGCTTGAGTACTGATACACTTTGATACGTTTTTTGGGGATATAAAAATTGCGGCTTATATGCAATACCCATATATATCAGAAATTGACGCAATTTTTTTAGCTGAATTTCATCGTCAAGTTTTAGTTCAAAAAGTTGGTGGTCAATATACAATTGTTGTAATCCAACTGTCGCATAAATATCATCTTCTGGTTCAAAATGACAAACATCCGGCAGAATCAATTCATTTATCGTATATAATTTGCCATCTATTGATTTAAACTTAGCAAAACGTAATCGAGCAAGTTGTTGAATATAATCATCCGCATACGTACGTTTGTTAACATACTGCTTAAATAGGATGTGTAACATATTGTAGCGATTGTTTACATCTTCATCTGATAATATATAAGGTATTTGGAAGTCAGATATTAGCTTTTCGTCGGTCATTTCTTGGCAATTCAAAAATTGTAAAATCATTTTAAACGCCTCGTTACGTTGACGTTTTAATTCAGCACTTGTTGTAACTTGATCGCTAGATGAAATGCTTCGCGTAAACTCAAAATCTATAAATTTAAATGAATTGTTTTTCACACCTTGGAAATCACGACTTGTCCGTCCACTCATCCATAGCACATGTTCTGGGTTCTTTAAGCTCTCAATTTGCCCATTATCAAACGGGTATATTTTAGCATTCGAAAATAGCTGTACTCGTTGATAATTTGTTAAATTACGATTATAAGTTATGTCTTTACACTCCATATAAAAGTTTGCTAGAAATTGATCATCTTGTAACAAAAAAATTGGTAACTTTTGTTCTTCAAACATTCTTAATAAATCTAAAGTTCTTAACAACCCAATTTCATAACTAGCCCATGTTTTTTGCCAATCACCTTGGATTTGCCAATCATCATGCATCTGAAAATGAACGTAAAAAGACTCGCAAAGTTTTTTAAATGCAGGCTCCCGCTGAAATGTTTGTAAAATATATAACTCAGTACGTTTTACAACACGTGGCGAAGACCAGCCGGCATTCGTACGAATCCAATTAATATTAAAAAGTTCTTGCTTTAAATTTTTTAATACCCGCTCTAACTGATTGGGTAAAATGGTTGTCGGTACTACATATGGCAATTGCTGTGCCATTTGATCATCTTCTTTTAAATACAAAATGAAATTACGTAATATTTTCGGCAAGTTTTGTAGTAAATGGCGATTCCACTCATTTAAATTTGGATCATGTAATTTTGCACGATCTGCAGTTAAATGGCCGTCCACTTGAATAAATACTGGCATATCAAAATACACTTCGGTCGGTAAGAAGCTATATAAGCGACCTCGCTTATTCATTAAAGACGCATTTGTTTGAACAACTATTTGCACCGTTCTTTTTAAATCATGTTCAGAACCAAGCCTCTCCCACCGTTTACCAACTAAATGCCCAGGAAAAATCATATGTTCTTCATATTTCAAATAAGTAAGCGGCTGAGGTTTGACATTTGAGCGTAATTCAAAATGCTGATTACTCGTCTGCACAATTTCTAATTCACTCTTCGTTTCCTGACCATCACGATAGTCGGTAAAGTGGAATTTACGTAGCTGTTGTAGGAAGATAAATGACTCAATATTCGTTTCTAGTAATTCTTTTAACGTATTCGCAATTATCTTAATTGAATTTTGATCAGAAAATACGACTTTTAGTTTCGTCCCATTTTCATATGGCGCATCTAGCAAAAGATGTGGAATAATATACTCACCACGATTCAAACGAAAATGCCAATTGCGACTATGAATTTCTACATATTGCGCTAAAGCAAATACAGATTTAAAGCCAATCCCTTTTTCCCCAATGAAAGAATTTGCATTTAACTTACTTGCTGTCTTTGTAGATCCGCCCGTATCGGTGATCGCTAGCACGTCTTCTTTACGGAAACCGAGCTCATTATATGAAATTTGTAAGCTATCATCATATATTTCAAAGAAAATTTCCGGTTGCTCGTCATACTGCGCATCATCAGCATTTTGAATAAGTTCCATCAAAAAGTGCTTACGGTCTTCGTAAGTTGTATCACCAAGTACCTTTAACGAATTCATGTACCCTTCAATTTGGCTATCAAAATCTTTTCGCCACCTATATAAGTGATGTAGCGCCTCTTGTTCTGTTTCAGCTTCAAAAAATTGCACTTGTAGCTGTTGAATTTGCTCTTTAATATTCACATCGTCACTCTCCTGCTTGTATTAGTAACACACCCACCAGCTCACTCGTATAAGCAATTGACATGCGCTCATACAACTTAGCAATTTTCAACTCTGTTCTTTTTAATTCAGAAGCTATTTGTCCTTCAATTAAGCGCTTATACACGGGATTTAACGATTGTTGTTTTAAACGATTTTGAAGCATCGCAGTTTTTTGTTTCTCTCGTTCTTTATAGGCATTTTCTCTCGTAAACTGAATACTTCTCAACTCAATGTTACGTTCATTTTGCAAGTGCTGTAGTTTATCGTCTAAAAAATCGTTACACGTCATCATAATGGCATGAATATCTTCAATTTCATAAAACTCCTCACCCGAGCCAGTTATTTGTCGCTCAAATAAAATCGTATCATCTTGAAGCGTGATTTCTTCCGTCGACAAATTGTATAATACTGCCTTTAGTTCATAATGTTCATTCAAATCCAGCCATTCAATTTGATGAATAAAGCATATATAAGTCCCAGGCTCAATTGGTGCTGTATTTTGTATTTTGATTGAAAATAATTTATACATATTATCTGCTTGATCAAGCTGTTGCTTTACAAAACGTGTCCAATAGCCTGTCGGTGGAACAAAAATTTCATTTTCAAATAATGTTTCAATATTAAATTGTAGCTGAATCTTGTCTTGCTTTAATAAGGCATGAAATTCATTGGTAGCGCCAACCATCGTTGGTAGCTTCATAAATTGCTGCATCTGTTCTCGTAATTTCTCGGTCAATTTAAATTCAATACTTTTATTAGGCTTAGACCTATATGGAACTTGTTCTAGCTGTAAAAAGTATTTGGTAAAATTCAGCGCATTAATCGGTTGAATGAGTCGGTCATTAGAACTTATACCAATAATCATCGACGATAGCTCTTCATCTCCTAAAAAATGATGGCGTTGCTGATCAAACTGCTCCTTTTCAACCTTTTCCTTTTCAATAGCAAGTTCGATTAGATGCAGTCGGTCAATTGCTTCCTGCTCAGAAAGCGTACCGAATGACAGCTGTTGCTGTAAGTCATACAGTTGCTGACCGACAATTGGCTCAAATGTTCCAATATGTTGGTGAATAATATCTAACCGTTCATATAACAACTCATAAATGCGTTCATCTACTGTGTCAGCTAAATACATATTGGCGATATATATTTTATTTGCCTTTTGTCCAAAACGGTCGATTCGTCCAATGCGTTGTTCAATTTTCATTGGATTGTATGGTAAATCATAGTTAATAAGCGCTTGGCAAAATTGGAAGTCTAGCCCTTCTCCCCCCACATCGCTCGCAATTAATATTTCAATCTCACCTTTTTTAAATCGTTCAATAATATCGTAACGGCCTAATGCTTGTTTACTTGTATATAATGGTGTTTGTCCAGTAATAATGGCTGTTTTATAGCCTAAGTTCTCAAATTGCTGCTGTAAATAGTGAACGGTTTGAATGAAAAAGGAGAAAATAATGATGCGCTTGTTATCGATTGTCGAAAATAGTTTTTCAATATACTGCGATAGTAAAGTAAATTTCGTATCTTCCGTTAAGTGTTGTAATGAATTGCTTAACTGTTGAAGTCGTTTCTCTAATTGAATTGTCAGTGGTAACTGTTTCAGTTGACCACTATCCTGTAATTGTTCTAATTCATCTTCTAAATCCTCTAATGGCTGCTCGATTTCGAACATTTTCTTCTGTAATACGCTTTCTACATAGCGTTTCACTCCTGGTAAGCAGCTTGCTGCCATTCGCTTTGGCATATTGCTAATAAAACCAATAGCACGGGCATCTCCGCCAAGTGTTAAATAGAGTTCTGTTGCAAGCTCATGTACTTCTTCATAAAGTGCTTTTTCTGTATCACTTAAATAGACAGGTAACTTTTGTACATCACGGATAACCGTATCCTTTATCGCCTCTCGCTTTAACGTTCGTGTGAATGATGTGTCTAGCGGGTTAAGTGTCGCAATAAGTCGTTCATAGCGTACTATTTGTTCTGTTGAGAGGGGTTGTTTGTTCAATAAAGCCATTTCAAGCTTTCGAATGCCCTCATGATTATCAATTGTTCCTTGGAAATGATTTTTTAGCTCTGTAATCGTTTTGAGCGCTTCATCAAATTCTATTTCTTTAGCTGTGAGTTGCTTACGTAATTTATTAGTTAACGAAACGATTGGTAATAATCCTTCAAACGAAGCAAAATCATCGAATTCTAATGGATTTAGTATTTTCATTAATTGAAAGAGATCTTCATTTTTCAAATTAAGTGGTGTTGCTGTTAACATAATTAGTCGTTCTGTTAAAATCGATAGCTTTTCTCCAATGCGATTACTGTTGGTTCCACTATTTCGCATATGGTGAGCTTCATCGATAATAACTAGCGACCAAATCGGCTCTAGAAAATCTACTTCAAGCTTTTCAAATAGCTCAATAAATTCTTCTGAACGTATCGTTTGAAACGATACAATCCCAATCATATCATTACGTTTTGTCGCATTTTGATAGACACCTTTTATAAATTGTAAAAACGAATGTCGATTATGTATCGTAAATTCCAATTGAAAGCGTTCTGACATTTCATATTGCCATTTTTGCATTAAAATACTTGGACAAACGATTAAAATCGGCGCGTTGTAGCTAAGTTTTTGACGTGCCATAAGCTCTGTCATAATAATGCCACTTTCGATTGTTTTGCCGACACCTACCTCATCAGCAATGAGTAGCCGCTCCATCGAATATGGTGCAAGAAATTTTAATAACGGCTTAAACTGAAACGGATTAAAAATTGTTTTCGATCCTAAATAACTATATATTTGCCCATTAAAGGGCTTATGTAATTTCAACCATGTTTTAAATTGTTCAAAATCTCGTAACGAACTATCTATAAAAAAAGAACCACTATCTATTATTTGATTTTCCAAATCAACATATTGCTCTACTAGATTTTCATGAATCCATTTAACTTGTCCATCAACAAGCATTTTATAACGAGTCTCTTGCTGCACTGAGCGTACGTCAATTACGGCAGCTATTTTCCCACTCGAGATAATTTTAACTGTTTGACCTTTTTTAAGCATAACGACACCTCCTTTTAGACTAATTATTATAAATATTATACCATTTATATAAGACATTAAAATGTCATCAAATCAAATAATTTTAGAATTATAAAAGCTCTAGTACACTTGGTACTAGAGCTAGGCAGTAATTAATCTGCATGCTTCAATATATTTAATTATGTTCTAAATTGTTAAATTTCCTTCTCACTAATTAAATTCCAACAACTAAAATAAACGGAAATAAGATAACTATTTTGCTCCCGTTAATAAGGTTTGAAAATATTAAGTTAAGCTTTATTAAAAATGACAATGAACCCCCTTAGAATTTAACAAAAAGAGCGTTAATCCCTATACTGGATCAACGCTCCTGGTTGTGACTTTAACATTTTTACCTAAAATTAAATTTTCTTTATTATAAATTCATAATTATTTGGTTCATCATAGCTTTCTCCAGACAGTTCAAGAACTTCGGCCCCAGTCATAAAATTATTTATTGCTTCGTCTAAAGCATATTCAGCATCCTCTTTACTGTGATATATTTCATCATCAGCCTCTTCAAGACTTCCATCATATTTATTTTTCATAAATATCTTATAAGCCATATTAAACCTCCTTATTTGAATATATTACATTACATTAACTTATATTTTAGTTGAATAAGAATTTTTGTAAACACTAATATAAAAAGTACAGTTTCTGGTAAATAACATTGAACACTTTCGCTAATCTAAAACTAATCCCCTTAACCTTAAAAAAATTAAAGTGCTTTAAGTTCTGTTCGTTTTACTAGAAAATAGCTTTCACAAATAGATTCTAATTCTTTTTTATTCATTACTATATTAATGGGTTCTTCTGATAGGTGCGTTGAAAAGAAATATTTTGATTTTGTTTCTTCATTTAGCGTATCTAATGAACCTGATTTATCATTTTCTAAAATCTCTTCTACTTTTGAAGCAGCTGTTATCTTATTTATTTGATAAGTATCCTGCAAGTACCTTAACAGTTTTTCTCTATCAACTAACATCGCAATAATATAATGAAAATCTTTTTCTTTAACATCTTGATGTTTAATATTATCATTACGCTTGTTCCAACAAAATAAATAATGAGTTGTGATTTTAGATTTGTCAAATAACCAGCCGTTTTTGCGTTTTTTTTCTTTTAAATAACTTAATTCTAATGCAAAAGTAGAACCAACCATATTAATACTTAGATAACCTTTCTCATCAATAAATATATTTTCTTCTTTCAATCTTGCTTTTACATCAATCCCTGAATACTGCTCATTACCATCATTGATTCTGACGACATTTTTTAATTGTTTATATCTTGTATAGAAATACTTATCCAAATATTTACCCAGCTCTTCCTCTGCCTTTAAATCACTATTAAAATTGCCCAATAATTACCCTCCATTTACAACTATCCAAAATATGATTATGTTTTAAGTTTCCAAATATATCTTAATAAGCTATCTTACCTCTGCGATTTCTTCAAATTTATCTATATTCATTTTTAATTTATTCACCTTGCCACGTTCATTAAGTAATAGTTCTCCATGCTCATCAATTTCTTGTAACCGTACTTCATATCTATAGGCATCAATAACAGACAGCCGATAATACTTTTCTTTGACGAGATAACATTTATTATAGTGATGAAAAAAATAATCATTAATATATGTATGAAGCTCTTTAATATTTCGAAAACTATGTTTTTTCAGATGTTCTATTACATAATGGTCGTAAAGTTGTTCTACCACAAAACTCCTCCTTTACAAAAAATTACTATATAAATATACATAGTTTTTATTATACATATTTATAGTATATTATGGAATATTTTTAATTTAATTTACTAAAACTAATATTTTGCATAAGAGAGGCTTTTGTACGCAAAAATCCTTTCTTTCTTGTACTAGTAACTATGGGTAGCCACTTGTTTCAACATGTAGTATATATTACAGATGCAAAAAGCAAAGAGGAGCATTGTTAAAATTCATAAATTATATGAATCTTTGAGTCTAGACTACGTTCTTTTGACTCATTGCAACTATATAAATAGAAAAAAAAGAAAAAATCCTAGAATACTAAGGGTTTTGACACTGTATAAATCATATAATCTAGATATATGGAGACAACTGGACCAAGCCAAAACCTATCTCTCTCATAACTATTTTTACGAGACTATTAAACTCACCAATCTTCAGTAATTCCAGTAAATTTCACCCAAATATTTTTTGTTATATTAATTACACTTTTACAAAATCAAAGGTATAATGTTCAAAAGAAAAATCAATAGCATTTACTTAAGGATTACTCGTATAATAATTCAATGAATTAATGATAAAAGGCGGTATCAAAATGATTATTTACGAATCGACCACAACTGGTTTTTTAGCAGATGTTGAAAATGAAAAAATTGTAGATCGATTATATGATGTTTATCAAAAGAAAATAGGTAGAACCTCGCGCAGTGAGATTCGTTCTTGGGATCATTCTCTCCAACGTATGTCAAATGTTCTTCGAGACAGAGAGATACCCCGTGATGCTGCAGTAGCTATTGAGTTTAAAATTCCGAATACCGGAAAACGTGTTGATTTTATAATTGCTGGGAACGATGGTAATAATGATCATGCAGTTATTGTGGAATTGAAGCAGTGGGAAATCGTTCAAAAAAATGAACGATTGGATGCGGTTGTTGTCGAAACTTTTCTAGGAGGTGGTACACGTCAGACTACCCACCCCTCCTACCAAGCGTGGAGCTATGCTTCCCTAATTGAAGATTTCAATCAAGACGTTCGAGAAATACCCATAAACCTAAAACCTTGTGCTTACCTTCACAACTATTTAATACAGGAAAATGACCCGCTTACCGACAACCATTATGCCGAGCATATAGAAAAAGCACCCGTATTCCGTAAAGGTGAAATGGCCAAGCTTCGTTCCTATATCAAAAAGTATATTAAATATGGAGATAAGAATAATATTATTTTTAAAATTGATAACGGACGAATCAAGCCTTCCAAATCACTTCAGGATAGTATGGCAAATATGCTCCAAGGCAATGAAGAATTTGTAATGATTGACGATCAAAAGGTCGTATATGAGCAAATTTTGCATTATGCGAAGGATTGTATTACCGCAGACGAAAAGGGCGTATTTATCGTTAAGGGCGGACCCGGCACTGGAAAATCAGTACTAGCAATCAACTTACTTGTACAAATGATACAGGACGATTACTTTGCTATGTATGTGACCAAAAATAGCGCACCCAGAGACGTATACGCTGCTAAGCTTAAAGGAACTATGAAGAAAAAAAGCATTGATAATTTATTTAAAGGCTCAGGTAGCTTCCATGCTGCAGATAAAAACGAATTTGATATGTTAATTGTAGACGAGGCTCATCGTCTAAACGAAAAATCGGGTCTCTTTAGCAATCTTGGCGAGAACCAAGTAAAGGAGCTAATGCATAGCTCCAAATTTAGTGTCTTCTTTATAGATGAAGCCCAAAAGGTAACGATGAAGGATATAGGTAGTGTGGAGTTAATCAAGAAATTTGCAGATCAATTGGGAGTAAAGGTATTTGAAGGAGAGCT
This sequence comes from Psychrobacillus sp. BL-248-WT-3, assembly GCF_012843435.1. Lineage (GTDB taxonomy): Bacteria > Bacillota > Bacilli > Bacillales_A > Planococcaceae > Psychrobacillus. The sequence goes on from NZ_JABAFC010000016.1 coordinate 59,582, forward strand.
AGCCTCTCAATTCCGCTGTGATGGTTCTGACGGGTATATCGCTTGGCTAGACGATGTTCTAGAAATACGCGAAACAGCAAATGAAAATGACTTAGGAATGGACTATGACTTCCAGATTCTAGACACTCCGAATAAGCTATTAGATATAATAGTCGAAAAGAATAAACTAAACAATAAAGCCCGTATAGTCGCTGGCTACTGCTGGGAATGGATTTCAGACGGTAAAAATAGTCAAGATGTCCATGATATTATAATTCCAAATCATAACTTCTCCATTAGTTGGAACCTTGGAAATGATATATGGGCCCTCAGTGATACTTCTGTTTATGAGGCAGGCTGTATTCATACATGCCAAGGTTTAGAATTTGACTATGTAGGAGTGATTATCGGAGATGATCTTCGATATGAAAATGGACGAGTTATAACCGACTATACCAAACGAGCAAAAACAGATCAATCCATTAAAGGTATTAAGAAAAAAATGAAGGAACAACCAGAAGACGCGACTCAACAGGTTGACCAGATTATAAGAAACACTTATCGTACTCTAATGACACGAGGTCAAAAAGGGTGTTATATATATTGTACCGATGATGCACTTGCTGATTATTTAAAAGAGCGTGTTAAACGGGTATATGAGGAACAAATGGAAGTTAGGACGTTGCTTGTTGCTGAAAATAAGGAAACTTATTGAGTTCAACTCGAAATAAATTCCTTATAGTGACAATAAGAATGTATTTTAACACATATCAATAAAAAATAGAGAACCTATTGACCAAACATTATTGGATCAATAGGTTTTTATTGTCTATAAGCTACAAGAACTCTTTTTACATATTTTTAATAATATGGGTGTTTATACAAGTTTTCTTCAGCTTCACTCTGTCTGTGTACTTTACTACTCAGTGATAATGCCTCTTTCAACTAACCCCTTATATTTTGCTTCAATTAACCTATATAATTCATCGTAACCAGGACTTTTCAATGCTGAAATGATTTCTTCCTTCCCCTTCAACTACACGCAGTTTAAATAGCAATGCTAAAGCTGAAACCATTACATCCTGTTGTGTTTTCGAAATACTCCCCCCTTTATTCATAATATGACAATACTAAGTCGTCCTATGGCTAATTCATATTTAATTGAGTTGTTTCCACTTTGTTCCGTAAGCGGAAGACTCCTTCTTTTTCCACATTTTCCATCACACATTGTTCCCGTTCTTCTTTCTTTTTTCGGCCACGATTTTTCAGTTCTTTTTTGGCTTCCGCTATTTTTTTCAATATCACTTTGGTCGTTAAAGGTTGCTGTCCATCTATTACAATTCGTTTCTTTCAGGTACTAGAGCTAGAGTAATCACCTACTACTAAAAAAGGTCCAAAACCTAATTTCTCAACACTCTTTACATTTTAACATATGATAATTGTTATTATATGTCACTACTAGCTACTAATAAATCACTCAAAAATTCTCGAAATTATCTGTTTTCCAAAGAGTAATCTTTTAGAAAAAATTAGAAATTTGATAAACATTTCCAGATTTAAAAATATCTATTTTATTTTTAACTTCTGGATGGAATATCATAAAACTTTATCCTCCTTACTATTTTTCTAGTAATACTTGTTAGTTCAATATAATAAGTTATTAAACCCTTGCCGAATACTGTGTTGGTTTCAAATTTAGCTTATCACTCAAACTTCCTTCTATTTTATAAAACTTCCCACTATTTATATTACTAATGTATTCATAAACTCTAATCAATTGAAATGAGTCTGCATGTTCTTCTGAAAAAGCTAATTCATTTGGCGAAATGAAAAACTCCGAATTAATCCCGCCTTTTGTCGTTTTTACTTCAAGGTAAAGTGGTGAGCCATCTTCTTTAAATGATTCAATATCATATCCTGCGCCATCGCCTTCTACAACTGATTTATGTATTACTTTATTTGCTAAATCTTGACGACCAGCTTTAGTTAATTGAGAACGAGTATATTCTAGAACAAGCAGTTCTCCAGACAAGCCTAAATTTTTATTTTCCTTCTGCTTCCCCACAAAATCTACATGTTTAGAGTTGAAGTTACGCACACGTTCTCTACGTTCTTTTGGCTCAGGTAAAGCTGTTTCAATCAACTGATTACCAATTATTTCTTCATCAACTACATCTTCTTCGGTCGTATCTAACATTAAATCTTGTACGGGTTCTTCTTCATCCCAATCTAGTAATTGCCACTTAAAATGTACAGGCTGTTCTACATCTTGATTATGTGCAATGTAAGCTAGTCTTCCCATATAAGTAAATGGCTCTGATTTCTTACTAGTACGTAAAAATAGATAAATATTGTGTCTCGTATGATCATGATGAATAAATTCTAAAATTCGAGGATGATTTAAGGTATGTCTCTTTTGAGATTGCCAAGTCAAAATACCATCTCTAGTGATATTTTCTTTAAATTCCACACCCAATTTGTCTTGTCCAATTGTTACAAAGAAAACAAAATCACGTTCTCGGTTCGGTATTTTAACAATACCATGGAGGCCCCAAACACCAGCACCTCTTGTAAATTTCGTAGTGCTACCATCAAATATTGCATGTACATCTTCTCGAGTATATTTATTGAATAATTTTAAAGTCCTCAAATCTATTGTCTCCTTCTTAAATATAAAAACATATCTTTCTTAAATTCAGATATTTTTTATAAACGTTTTTATTAACCTGCTAAATTAATTGATTTATCATTGAAATATGATGAATACTTTCATCTCCAATTTCACTTTGTATTTCAGTATATAGATGACTTTCTTTTGAATATTTTTGTGTTTGACTATATTCATATGCCTTAAGGGTACCTCGTTTTTTAAAATCTGTTCAGATTCTGTCTCATAGTAAGGTTTTTCCTTTTCAACTTTAGACATACTGCCCTGCCTACTCGTCTATCTAAATACACCATAATCCTTTTAAAACACTTAGTAAACTAAAAATCTATTCTATAGAACATAAATAGATTCAAAGATTCATAGAACGTTTAATGAATTTGAAAAACAGTTAGCGTATTATATACATAACGTAATATGAAAAGGAGTCCTTCGAATGGCCTTACATAATTTCAAACGAAAAGAATTAGATAGGATTTTAAGCAATGCGGTCGGCAAAACACTTGGCGATGTTGATGTTAACAATGTATTTGCTAGGACTATAACTTCACCTAAAATCACGGGCATAGCTGGAGATGTTGTTGAACAATCGATTTTAGGATATCCAGCTGACTCAGACAAAAAACCTGATCTTATTGTAGATGGCATTGATACAGAATTAAAAACTACGGGTATTCGTAAACCTAAAAGAGAAAGTGAATTTATTTATGAAGCTAAAGAACCCATGTCTATCACATCTGTTTCTCCTGGAAGCATCACGGATGAAGAATTCCAAACATCTAGCTTCTGGCATAAGTTAGAACATTTATTATTGGTTTATTACCATTACGATTCACCAATAACTGTTTCAGCAGCTGAATATGCTAATTTCATCATTAAAGGTTATCATTTTCATGAGTTCTCAGAAAAAGATATAGAAATACTAAAAAATGACTGGTTAATCGTCCGTGACTTTATTCAACATTTAAAAGATACATATGAAGAGCCTAAAGCAGAATATCATCGAATTTCATCTGAACTGCGAAAAAATCTGATGCTAATTGATACTGCTCCAAAACATCCGAATCCTCCGCGATTCCGTTTAAAACGAACAACCGTATCAACAATTGTACAAAAGCATTTTGGCATTAATTTTGAAGAATTGGATAAAACATACTCAACATTTAACGAACTCGATGATGAATTACATCGTCTCACTCAATTATATAAGAACAACACTGTTCAAGAATTAATTAATAAACTAGATATTGATATAAAATTTAATGCTAATGGCAATGTTTCTAAAAGTGTCACTGAACAAATCCTAGTCAAAATGTTTGGTGGAGAAGCAACAAAACTAAGTAAAATTGATTTATTCAGTAAGATTGGTATTATTCCAAAAACAGTTGTTCAAACTAAAAAAGGATCTCGTACAGAAGATATGAAGCTATTTCAAATTGATTTTGAAGAATGGACTAATTTAGATGTATTATATGAAGAATCCTTTTTGTACAGTTATTTTAATGGTCAACAATTTCTTTGCAGTATATTTGAAGAACCTTCTTCTAATGCAAAATTATTAGATAACAAATTTATCGGCTTCAAACGTTTAGTAATCGCTGAAAATGTTTTAGAAAAGGATATTAGGGTTGTTTGGGAAGAAATACGTGATTTAGTAAATAACCATAAGTTAAAAGAAGAACCTATTCTCAACAAAAAAGGAATTCAACGACTTACTCCAAAAACAAAATTACCAATGACTGCACCTAACTTTCCAAAATCTAAAAATTACGACTTTTTTGTACGTGGATCTGGCACCGATGCATCTAAGAAAACATTTAAACTCAACGGTATTAGAATGTACTCTCAATATCTATGGATGAAAGGTAGTATTGTTGTTAAGATGCTAAAGGATATTGATTTTATATAAGTCATTAAATAAACTTTGATTTGTCTTTTTGTGTTAGAATTAGTATTTAGTTGATATTAATAAATGTAAATAAGATAAAATTGTTGATCTTTTTATCCCAATTTTATATAATGAAAATAACGAAAGAGGGATAATAATTTATGAATAAAAACTTAAACGTAGTTGAGCTTTTTGCTGGCGTTGGTGGGTTTCGTGTAGGGCTGGAAAAAGCAGATAAAGAGCTTTTTGATACTGTTTGGGCTAATCAATGGGAACCGTCAAAAAAAGCACAAGATGCTTTTGAATGCTATAACTCACACTTTCCATCAAGCACTAATTGTAATGATGATATTGGTAAAGTATCAAATAAAACATTTGAGGACAAGGATATCGATTTACTAGTTGGTGGTTTCCCTTGCCAAGACTATTCGGTAGCTCGCTCTTTATCAAAAGAACAAGGCATTGAAGGGAAAAAAGGGGTGCTTTTCTGGGAAATTAAACGAATTGTGGAAGTCTCACATCCTAAATATATTCTGCTTGAAAATGTGGATCGGCTTCTTAAATCTCCTTCTAAACAACGTGGTCGTGATTTTTCGATTATGCTTGCGACTTTTCGCGACTTAGGATATATCGTAGAATGGCGAGTCATCAACGCAGCAGAATATGGTACTGCACAGCGCCGTCGACGTATTTTCATTTTTGCTTATGACAAATCACTCGCTTTTGCAGAACGTCAATTAGAAAAAACGACTTCTGAAATTTTATTAAAAGAAGGCTTTTTCGCCTCCACTTTCCCAGTAAAAGAGGAAGTATACAAAAACCGCAATGAAAAAGTAGAATTACCAAAAGATATCCTTAAAGTTTCTGATGAATTTTCATTTGGCTATCATCCAGCTGGTGTGATGATTGATGGAAAGATTCATACAATACACACGGAAGCATTGAATCCACAAGCCATTCCATTAAAAGAAATCCTTCAAGATGAATCAGAAGTAGATGAAAAATTTTATTTATCTGAAGCAGCCATTGAAAAATTTTCTTATTTACGTGGGCCTAAAAAAATCGAACGTACCTCAAAAGATGGCCATAAATACATTTTTTCAGAAGGTGGCATGTCTCCTGTAGATTCTCTTGATTTACCTGGGCGTACAATGCTGACAAGTGAAGGTACAATAAATCGTAGCTCACATATTGTAGAGGTAAATGGACGAAAACGTTTCTTAACACCTGTAGAGTGCGAACGATTAAATGGCTTTCCAGACAATTGGACAGCGACAATGAATGATCGCATGCGCTACTTCTGTATGGGGAATGCACTTGTGACACATTTAATCGAAAAAATGGGTAAAACCATCAAAGAAATTGACGCGCAAGAAACACATAATATTGCACAAATTTCTTTTAATTTATAAATAAAACGAACTGGGAATCATAATTCCAGTTCGTTTTATTTTTTCATCCCCTTCAATTCAATTTTCAGTCCAATTCGAAAATCAAAAATATCTTCTGCTTTAATGCTTACGAAATCAATGCTATATTCTGTTTCAATATTTCGTACAAAGAGTAGTTTGCCAATCAATTCTAAACTAATGCCATCTGGTGTTTTGATACTCCACACTGGCAATCCGCTTTTATAAAAACCATTATCATCGACTAAAATCGAAATTTCATCGCTGTAGTCTGCAATATCATAGGATTCTGCATTTAATAGGCAGCAAATTTCGGCATTCTGCACTTGGTTATTTTCATTGTTAATTAGCACTGTGCCGACATCATATTGCATCGTTTTTTCAGGAAAATCTATGTAATATATTTTTAATTGATTCATTTAATCACCGTCTAATTTAATCTACTTATATGGTATCACAAATAATTATAGATGTTATTTTGAACTTCGTATTTCAATTTATTAAATATATATTATATACACGAATATCATATATCTAAATATATTACGCACAGCAGATGAATGGATCTGGAAAAGGTTTAGTTCTAAAACAACTGAATCTTGAAATTAACATATCGTAATCATAGTTATATAATTCCAGTAATTTTTCAGCATACGCTTTTTTAGAACGAGTAACTATTCCAATTTTTATTCCATTGGCTTTTAAATGATTTATGATTTCAGAGAAATTAATGGTGTAGAATTTGTGAGCATAAACTCTTCATCTCGTTGAGAGTAATTTTTTAGAAATATGTAGATTTTCCAGAAGTACGTAGGGGATTGCCGTAGAAGCTAAAGAGTATCGTATGGTAAAAGCCTATGCAGCTAAGGTAATTGATTTTGCAATCAACGTGGATATCAAATCCTTTTTCATATATATATATATATATATATATCTACCCACTACCATTGTAAAGAACAAAATTAAATATGGATATTTAGAGGAGAACAAGGTTTATATATCTTGATTAACCCTATTATTTCTTATTAAGCGAAGAGATCTAGTTAAAGAAAGGTAAAAACAGATGCTATGGATGCTAAATTCTGAACCTCATAAAAAAAGAGGGATTCAACTCTTAAATCTTAGAAAGCTATCGAGACAATAGTAGATTGTGACAAACGAACACTATTCTATCTCAAGTGTTTCCTGAATACCGCAAGGTTTTTGGTGTTCTTTATTCAAAGGTTTCTTTATTGATGGAAAAGAAATACACGACTTCGTGAAGATGTAATAGCAGCTGGAGAAAGTAAGTTAGCAGAGTGTTAGTTTTTTTGTCCAAGATATTCTAAACTATGGGCATTGGAGAAGGCAAACTAATGGATTCTGCCTATCGAAATTGACTACGTTCAATTGATATTCATTGAAACTAGATGACATAGACAAAAAGAAAAAACCCTTGAAAATCAAGGGTTTTAACACTGTATGAAATCATATGATTTCTAAATATGGAGACGGCGGGATTTGAACCCGCGTCCAGAAACTCTAACACTTAAGCTTCTACGCGTGTATCTTACCTATTTGAAGTTTCGCGTAGCATTATGCCGATAAGCGGGCGTCCTGTACGCTAACTTGGAAATCTCTTGCTGACAGCTCAAGTGGCACTGCCAACCGTATCCCACTAAGAGTGAGCTCTACCTAGCCACATGGGCGATGGATAGATAAAGCAGATCCGAGCTTACGCTGCGAATGCTAAGTTGTTGTTTGTTTTGCCTGTTATTATAAGGTCCGTTTTTACAGAGCCGAGCCTCTGACGCGCAACTCAAGCTTAGACTATCCCTGTCGAATCCATAACGTCCCCGTTTATGGAATAATGTAAGCTTCGTTACATTGATAACTATACATCAAATTAGGTCAAAATTCAAGTGGTACGTACTTCCACTCCAGATAACGAGGAAGTGCCTTAGCGTTGTGCATCCTTGAATGCTCGCTCGATGTCTCGTTTTGCTTCTTTTTTCTTTAATGTGTCGCGCTTATCGTAATCCTTTTTCCCTTTACCGATACCGATTAGGACCTTCGCGTAGCCGTTCTTTAAGTACATTTTGAGCGGTACAATGGTGAATCCCTCACGCTTTGTTTCGCCGATCAGCGAGCTGATCTGTTTTTTGTGCAGTAATAGCTTGCGAGAACGCAGCGGATCGTGGTTGAAGCGGTTTCCCTGCTCGTATGGGCTGATGTGCATGTTGGAAATCCATGCCTCGTTGTTGCGAATACGCACGAATGCGTCCTTTAGCTGCACCTTCCCGTTACGAATGGATTTGATCTCGGTCCCTTGTAGGACGATACCTGCCTCGATTGTTTCCTCGATAAAATAGTCATGATTGGCCTTCTTGTTTTGTGCGAGTGGCTTGTCGTCATGCTTTTTTGCCATTCTTTTCACCCCTGTCTAAAGCTAGGTGGAGCGACCTAGGCCGCTCCCTCTTTATTTTTTCTTTGGTCGCTTGCGTTTTTGAGACTTCTTCGCAACGCCCTCGTAGAATTTCTTTTTCTGATTTGGTCCTTTTTTCGGTCCTGGCTGTGATTTGTCTTTTCTGTCCTTGCCAGAGCCCTTCTTCGATGCATGGATGACCTTTGGACTTTCCTTACGCGTGCTGCGGCCAAATGCTTTCTTCATGCCGACAACCTCGAAGTCGATTGCAGCCTCTTCTGGTTTTACTCCAGAGACTTTTACCGTCACCTCATCACCGATACGGAATTGCTTACCAGAGCGCTCCCCGATCATCATCATTTGACGGTCGTCAAAGCGGTAGTAGTCGTCTGTCATGTTCGTCACATGGACAAGACCCTCGATCGTGTTTGGAAGCTCGATGAACATACCGAAGTTCGTAACCGAGCTCACGATACCCTCGAATTCCTCACCGATTTTATCGGCCATATATTGCGCTTTCTTCAGTGCATCCGTGTCACGCTCTGCATCTACTGCACGGCGCTCGCGTTTTGACGTATGCTCTGCGATATCGTCGATGATAGCACCCCAATGGTTAACCGTTGCGGATGATACATCCCCGTTCACTAAATACGTACGGATCAGACGGTGTACGATCAAGTCAGGGTAACGACGGATCGGAGAGGTGAAATGTGTATAGAACTCAGTCGATAAACCAAAGTGACCTAGACATTCCCCGTAATATTTTGCCTGCTGTAGGGAACGAAGAAGCATGGTTGAGATAACTGGCTCCTCTGGCATTCCCTCGATGCTTTCAATGATTTCTTGAAGTGCTTTCGGGTGAATGTCATTGCCTGTACCTTTCACTACTAAGCCGAAGTTCGTTAGGAAGCCGAAGAAACGCTGAAGCTTTTCTGGCTTAGGATCTTCATGGATACGGTAAATGAACGGCACATCCATCCATTTAAAGTGCTCTGCAACGGTTTCATTGGCAGCTAGCATGAATTCCTCGATCAGCTTCTCTGCCACCGTACGCTCGCGAATAGCGACCTCTGTTGGCCAGCCATCGTCGTCTACTAGAATTTTAGCCTCTGGGAAGTCGAAATCAATTGCTCCGCGTTCCTCGCGTTTCTTTCTAAGCACTGCAGCAAGCTCTGCCATGTTCTCGAACATTGGCACAAGGTCCTTATAGCGTTCGATTAAATCCTCATCTTTTTCTTCTAAAATTTTATAAACGTCTGAGTAAGTCATACGTTCCGTTGTACGGATCACGCTTTGGAAAATCTCATGGGATGTTACCATACCTGAGCCGTTGATGATCATTTCACAGGATAGCGTTAAACGATCGACCTGCGGGTTAAGTGAACAAATACCATTCGATAGACGATGTGGAATCATCGGAATAACACGGTCTGTTAAATACACACTCGTTCCGCGGTCATATGCCTCGCGGTCAAGCGCTGATCCTTCTGTTACATAGTGGCTTACGTCTGCTATATGTACGCCAAGCTTATATGTATCGTCAGGCAGCTTCGTTACAGTAACTGCATCATCCAGGTCCTTTGCGTCAGCTCCATCAATCGTCACGATCACTTCATCGCGAAGATCTCTGCGTCCCTCTAAATCACCTTCTGCGATTTGGTCTGGCACAGCTTCTGCTTGGTCGATTACTTCCTTAGGGAAGTCGATTGTAATGCCATGCTTGTAGATGATTGATAGAATATCTACGCCTGGATCATTTTTGTGACCAAGAATTTTCGTTACGATCCCTGTTGCAGACTTTCTTTCATTCGGCCAGTCCGTGATCTCAACGACTACCTTGTGACCGTCTACCGCACCTAATGTGTCGCCTTTTGCGACGAATACGTCCATTGGCACTTTCTTGTCATCTGGTATTACGAAGCCGAAGCCTTTATTGTCCTGGAACGTTCCGACAACCTGTGTCATCCCGCGCTGCGTTATTTTGATGATCGTACCTTCTCTGCGGTCTCCGGAAGATTCCTTCGATACGCGTACAAGCACCTTGTCACCGTTTACTGCTCCGTTAATTTCTGTAGGGGGAATAAAAATATCATCCATTCCACTTTCCTCCGGCGTCACAAAGCCGAAGCCTTTTGCATGACCGATGAAGCTCCCGACGATTAAATTCATGCGAGATGGGACACCATAACGATTAGAACGTGAACGGACTACTGCGCCAGCGTCCTCCATGGACACTAGTGTTTTAACTAGCTCCTTGAAGTCATCGGCCTCGGTCATATTAAAATGGTCCTCTAGCTCCTTCGTGGTCATCGGTTTATATTCTTCTGAATTCATTAATTCTAATAATTGTTCTTTCATATTTTCCATCTAAACATCCCTCCCTTTTCAGCGTGTGCGGAAATGGCCTATTTTACACATTCCAATCCAGCGATTCTAAAAAGTTTAATATATCTTCATGTAGCGTTTCCTTTTCTGGTCCTAGCGTAATAACGTGGCCAGATTCCTCGTACCAGTTCAGCTTTTTCTCTAGTGATTCCGACTGCTCGTAAATATAGTTCGCAGAGTTTATATCAATCACCGAGTCCTTTTTGCCCTGTGTAACGAGAAGCGGAGCATATATATGATCCACATGATCGCGGACCTCGTAGACGAATTCACGCAGCTCGCCCAATGTCTGCATCGGGTTTTGGCGTATCTTCTCTACTTCTTCTTCTATTTGCTGCTCGCTTTTACCTTCATATTTCTTATATTCCTTTGCATATTTTATGACGCCCTCGAACATAACGTCCGTCGTTTTCATGGTCATGGGAGAGCACATTGTTACGATTCCCTTTACAGGCACTGTATACCCCAATTTCAACGAAAATACGCCTCCAAGCGATAATCCGGCTACCGCAATCTCGTCATAGCCAGCTGCCTTTAAGCGGTCGTATGCCTTCATGACGTCCTTCCACCAGTCTTTTGGACCTGTTTCGAGCAGCTCCTCTGGTGGCACACCGTGTCCCTTATAGTGCGGCGCAAGTGAGGTGTAGCCATTCTTTTCTAAAAAACGTCCCAGCATCCGCACGTCGGACGAATTTCCAGTAAATCCATGTAGTAATAATACCGCTCGCTTTCCAGCCTCAAAGAAGAACGGCTTTGGTGTTGTGATGCGCATTCCAATAAAACCTCCTGTTTCCATCAACACTGCTATTTTACTAGTATATACCTTTCCCTTATTAATTTTATCTTATGTATGCCCAAATATAAAAGAAAACGCCTAACCATTTGAAAGTATGGTTAGGCGTATACATTCGTTTTTTAAAATTTCGTAACAGCTATCGTTAATACGAAGAATAATACAGCAAGCACGATAGTCGCTCTATGTAAGATCAAATCCATACCACGAGCTTTCTGTTTTCCAAAGAGTTGTTCAGCTCCCCCGGAGATGGCTCCTGATAGCCCAGCACTTTTCCCTGATTGTAATAATACTACTACGATCAAAGCAAGCGAGACGATGATTAATAATGTCATTAATAATGTATTCATTGTTACACCTCCCGATTAGAACATCACAACAATATAATTTTACCAAATTTAAATAGAACTGACAACAGTCTATCAACTTTAAAGTAGTTATCTAAATAATATCATATATTTTCTCATAATCTAGCGTTAAAATGAAATAAGAAAGATTTAATGGTTTATATTGTCAAATACATAGAGAATGGGAAAGATTAATTGTGAACAAAAAATTATTTGCTATGACAAGCATTATCTTATTAGCGTTAATCGCTATCGTGTATTGGTTTACATTAAAGGAGGAAACGAGACTACCATCGGACAATTGGAGCAGAACCTTTTCCGTGGAAACCCCTGCAAACAATTATTCCAATTTTCAAGTTTTAAATGAGGAAAATGGTTATGTGATCACGCTTCGAAACTTCAAGGAGCAGGCCATTCTATCCTGTGATTTAGATTTGAGTTGTAAGGAGTCTCGTAACCTCGCTTTATCTAGCTCAAGCACGAATGTCTGGAGCAACGAGGCGGAATCTTATTTTATTAAAAATTATATGTTAATGCATGACGACACGGAAATCGCTCAGGACGTACAAAACTTCGTGAAATCTGGAGATGTGCTTGTCTATTGGACAAAGGACCGCCAGCTAACCGTTTTGGATAACGGACAGGAGAAGTCTTTTGATGTGGCCGAGCCCATCTACGATGTAAAAATTATCGGGGATCACATATTGGCCATCACAAAGGAAAGCCAAGGAGATCGCTTCGCCGTCTATCATCTAGCAAACGAGCCGGTTCAACTGTTCCAGCTAACGAGTACCGCAAGTCTAGTATCCTCTATTCAAATGATCGAGCAGTCCCCAGCAGAATTCCTGCTGCTCATGGATACAACCATGGTTTCCGGTGGTGCGAAGACAAAGGTCATCCAACAAGCTTCCTTTGACCTGTCACCAAACCAAGCCATACAGCTGTCGAAGCTATCGTTCCATCACGAGCAGGACGGTCGCACACTAGACGACATTACGCACGCCACGCTGTTTCAGCAGGACGGACAAACGCTAATAGCCTTTACCGCGACCCGTGCCGGCAATAAAAACCAAGTATTCCTTGGCAAGCTAGCTGGCGGTAAAGTTCTTGCCACCTCCTTAACGAAGGCAGGTACAAGATACGAGCGTCCAGTGATCTTAAATAAAGATGAGGTCGCTTTTCTAGAAATGAACGGCTCTCAAAGAGAATTAGTTTATGCCTCCTCCGAACCTAGTAAAATAGAGGAAAGTAAACAAATCGCAAAAGAGGACTACAAGCAGGCAGCCTACACCCAGTTCAGCAAATCCTTTAACGGCTTAATGCTCGTCCTGTTCGGCTTCGCCTGGATCATCCTAGCCTTTGCGATCTCGTATATAAGTACAGCGGTTTTAAATCGTTTTAGATTTGAAAGAACGTATACGCTTGGATTTATCATTCATGTCGTATCTTTGTTGATATTACAGATTTTCTTCCTATATCGCTTCACGAAGGTCGAGACAACAATTGCGAACATCCCTTTCATTACAGAAAGCTGGCATTTCGTTGTTTTATTGATCGCCGGAAGCTTGCTGTCGACCGTACCATTACTTCTTGCCCGCTATAAGCCGGAAGAAGATGATTACACGTATATGGTTATATACGCGACCTTTATGAACCTAGCCGTCCTGTTTTTCCTGGTCGGGCCGTATATATTTTAATAGAAAGAGAGCAGGAGTGGGTTCCTGCTCTCTTTTACTTTGGATAGGCTACTATGACCTCTCCATCCTTTGAAAGAGCCTGATAGGAAAAGGAATTCCATGTACCCTTCACGTCTAATAAAACAAATCTCTTTCCTGCGAGTTCAATAAAAGAAATATTCTTATATTCCTTTCCATTAGCCGTTATCACTAAATCATCAATGTGAGGGTCTTCTATGGACATGAGAAGAATGTACCCATTTTCATATCCGCTTGCTTGCCAAGGAATTAGGTCATCTGTTTCTGAAAGAATCTCACCCACACTTGCTATAACCCCTCTTTGCCCGGAGTAATTAATCATTTTCCATGTACCCATCCAATTTTGCTTTAGCCTAGCGACGACCGTGATAGAATGCGGAATCCTATAAAACGCTAACCACTCACCATCTTGCTGTATAATACCGTAAACCTCTTCCACGCTCGACGACCAATTTTTCGTGTTCCGCAAGACATCTTCCTCCGTGGGATCCTGGCTCCAATTGTAAATTACATAAACGAGAAAGAAGGCAAATAAGGTACTCGCAATGAGAAGCTTTTTTATAGCTGTCACCCTCCTATTTACAACTCTAATTTGTTAAATAATACTAAATTAGCGTATGGAAGTATATAAGAGATTTTGATGAGGAGAGTGGGAGTGGGATTTACTCCGTATTTGGACGGGATTTAGGCTTTCTGCAAGGTTTATGCTTGTTTCCGCAAGGTTTGGCTTCATCTCCGCAAGGTTTCACTTCATCTGTGCAAGGTTCTCCTCTGTCTCCGCAAGGTTCCGCTCCATCTCCGCAAGGTTCTCCAAGTCGCCGATGCATCCTCCCCTTTTTGCGCAACTCTTGAGAACGTATAAAATTTTGTGTAAATGACCATAACTTTCCTATAGGAGATGATCATTATGCAAAATTACGAAAATAT
>NZ_JABAFC010000017.1 GCF_012843435.1 Psychrobacillus sp. BL-248-WT-3
CGCCCGTAGCTCAATTGGATAGAGCGTCTGACTACGGATCAGAAGGTTGTGGGTTCGACTCCTGCCGGGCGCGCCAATATATATACGGGAAGTAGCTCAGCTTGGTAGAGCACTTGGTTTGGGACCAAGGGGTCGCAGGTTCGAATCCTGTCTTCCCGACCAGTTATTAATAAAAATTTGGGGCCTTAGCTCAGCTGGGAGAGCGCCTGCCTTGCACGCAGGAGGTCAGCGGTTCGATCCCGCTAGGCTCCACCAAATATAAAATTTTCTTTTAAAGTTCCTGGCGGCGTAGCTCAGCTGGCTAGAGCATTCGGTTCATACCCGAAAGGTCGTGGGTTCGACTCCCTCTGCCGCCATCTTAAGGACCTTTAGCTCAGTTGGTTAGAGCAGACGGCTCATAACCGTCCGGTCGCAGGTTCGAGTCCTGCAAGGTCCACCAACATAATTTTTCGGAGGAATACCCAAGTCTGGCTGAAGGGATCGGTCTTGAAAACCGACAGGCGGGTCATACCGCGCGGGGGTTCGAATCCCTCTTCCTCCTCCATCTTATTGTTAGTGGGAAATTATACATAACGTCGACTTCAAGTAAGCTTGGAAGACGGAAAAGTTATTAAATACATAGTTGATTTAAATTTCAACTACTCTTATTGTCGCGGGGTGGAGCAGTTCGGTAGCTCGTCGGGCTCATAACCCGAAGGTCACAGGTTCAAATCCTGTCCCCGCAACCAAATGGTCCCGTGGTGTAGCGGTTAACATGCCTGCCTGTCACGCAGGAGATCGCCGGTTCGATCCCGGTCGGGACCGCCATTTATTATTCAATATGTTAGAGATTTAGGATAAGCAAGCAAATCGAGGATGCAATCGAACGAAAGAAGGAGCGTACTAAAGTACGTGACTGAATGAGTGAGTGAAGCTGACAAAGAGTTGTGCCGCTTAGCATAAATCGAAGAGGCTCAGTAGCTCAGTCGGTAGAGCAAAGGACTGAAAATCCTTGTGTCGGCGGTTCGATTCCGTCCTGAGCCACCATTTATCACGCGGGTGTAGTTTAGTGGTAAAACCTCAGCCTTCCAAGCTGATGATGAGAGTTCGATTCTCTTCACCCGCTCCAATTAATGGGCCTATAGCTCAGCTGGTTAGAGCGCACGCCTGATAAGCGTGAGGTCGATGGTTCGAGTCCATTTAGGCCCACCATTATTCCGAAGTAGCTCAGTGGTAGAGCAATCGGCTGTTAACCGATTGGTCGTAGGTTCGAGTCCTACCTTCGGAGCCATATATATGGGGAAGTACTCAAGTGGCTGAAGAGGCGCCCCTGCTAAGGGTGTAGGTCGGGCAACCGGCGCGAGGGTTCAAATCCCTCCTTCTCCGCCATATATAAGGCCCCTTGGTCAAGCGGTTAAGACACCGCCCTTTCACGGCGGTAACACGGGTTCGAATCCCGTAGGGGTCATAACTGTAAAAAGACAATCACTTCGGTGGTTGTCTTTTTTATTGTGCCTTTATGATATGTAAGGATTGTTATAACATTGTAAATCCAGGCGGGAAGAAGTATCAAGAAAAGTGAATCTATGCTGCACTTATTCGTGAATTTCCTTTCAAATATTGTTAGCAGAACGATTACACTAAAGTGATCCATTATAGCATTTGGGCATTATCTTCTTGTGAAGAGATTTACTTCTAAAAGTTCTTCCACCGACCGATTATTGAAGAGAACCGTCCGATTATCAGGTAAAACCGACCGATTATTGAAGAGAACCAACCGATTATTTTGCCTAACCGACCGATTATTAAACAAAACCGTCCGATTCTAAAGAAACTACGCGAAATCAATTATTTGGTTAGACTTTTCTTTCTTCGTTTACACTTCTGCAACCTCTAACTTAAACTTCACAAATAAAAAAGCCAGGAAGGGTTAACTTCCTGACTGACCATCATAGTAAAAATCCTATTAACAAGCCAATTCCTAAAAGAAATACGAAAATGGTATTCGTAAGAGCGGTGTTTTTCATTGCTAATCCGACTTCGAGGTGATTCTCTTTTGCTTTAAATAGTTTTATAGCATCTATTGGTTTCTTTGCACTTAGTAAGACTAGTAAAGCCCAAGGTGTAAGAATCTGAAGTATTACTAATAAGATGATCCATACATAAGAAACGATAAAAAATAGGGCTAACACATTAATAGCATTGTCTCTACCTATTAAGATAGCCATTGTTTTTCTACCGCCTTTTGTATCCTCTACAATATCTCGAATATTATTAGAAAGCATAATAGCAGCGACAAGCAGAGTGCTAGGGATAGATAGGAACAAGGCAAAGTTTGGTATAGAACCTACCTGAATGTATGTAGCAATTAAAACAATAAACATTCCCATAACCACACCACTGAATAGTTCTCCAAACGGTGTATAAGCTATTGGGTAAGGTCCACCAGTATATAAGTATCCAATGAGCATACAAACGGCTCCAACGATCAATAAAAGCCAAGATGATTGGGAACAAATATAAATACCTAACAGAGCGGCTAGGACGTATAGTACTAAGGCTAATTGAAGCACGGTCTTTGGTTTAACACCATTGCGGACTATCGCGCCACCAATGCCGATAGATTCTTCACTATCTAGACCTCTTTCAAAGTCGTAGTACTCATTAAACATATTCGTAGCAGCTTGTATAAACAAGCACGCAATGAGCATTGCTAAGAATAAAGGCCAATCAATATTTACGTAATAAAGGGCAATCATTGTACCTAAAAAGACAGGCGCAAACGATGCAGTTAACGTGTGTGGTCTTGTTAACTTCCACCATATACGCCAGCCTTTATCAGCTTGTAGTTCTTGTGACATATAAATTTCTCTCCTTTTAAAGAATCAACTTCAATTTTAGCATACATTTGTAGCTAAATGTGTGCCGAAACGTGGAGAAAGTTGTATGATAAAGGGTAGAGTAATAAAACATGAACTTAAATTAGCAGGTAATTTATACGGAGGTCATATATATGCCGAACACCACCGGGCAAAATAAATCAACATTACGTTTTTATACCGAAACAATAGAAGTATCTAGAATGTCTGCTCATGCTTTTTTTGAAGCTGGGGAGGATTACTATAAAGGGAAACGATTCTTTTGGCAAAACAAAGAGAAAACGTTCACATTGGTTGGACTTGGACACGCCTATGTACTGTCTAATGATTTAGAGAAAAATAGATACAGCGATATAGCTCAAAAATGGGATGACCTTTGTGCTTGTTCATTAATAGAGAAAGCAGATGTGTCTCCAATTCTATTTGGTGGATTCTCTTTCGATCCTTCAAACAATATATCATCGGAATGGAATAGCTTCCCGTCTAGTTTTTTTGCCGTGGCTACATTTCAATTAGTTATACAGGACGATCAGGCTTTTGTAAGTATTCATCATATTACAGAGGAAGAGGACAGCTCTGCTGCTTTTGAGCGCTTACGTATAGAAAGAGATACTTTAATCCATACAGCTCAAGTGAAAGAACTGAAGGTCCATAAAAAGCCACAACTTCTTCAACGAGAAGATAGATTAAAGGAAGAATACTTATCAGCGGTTGAAACTGTAACGGAAAGAATTCGTAATAAGGAAGTAAACAAGGTAGTTATTGGGCGCTCCCTAAAGTTAACCTTTGATGATATCTTTTCACCATCTACAGCAATTTACAATGCATCGATGGAGCAACCTGAAAGTTATTTATTTGGTCTTGAGAAAGAAGACAAGACTTTCTTTGGGGCGACTCCAGAGAGATTAGTAAAATTGGAAAATGGCAAGGTTGAATCTGCTGGTTTGGCTGGATCCGTTCGAAGAGGAAAAGACCAAGTGGAAGATAAGAAGCTTGGAGATGCGCTATTATCGGATAATAAAAACTTAATGGAACATGAATATGTTGTTCAGATGATTAGAAAAGTATTTGAGCAGTATTGTGAGCAGGTTAAGATTCCAGCTAGACCAAAGCTTATGAAAATAAGAGATATTCAGCATTTATTTACACCTATAGAGGGGAAAATTAAAGGAAGCTCTTCTCTTTTCGAGTTTGTGGAAGCTATGCATCCGACACCAGCACTTGGTGGTGAACCTCGACAAGAGGCTATTGAGATTATTAGAGAATCTGAACAAATGAACCGTGGTTATTATGCCGCTCCAATCGGCTGGGTGAATGCCGAGGGAGATGGAGAGTTTGCGGTAGGTATTCGTTCTGCTCTCATAGAAAACCAATACGCGTACTTATATGCTGGGGGCGGTTTAGTTTCAGAATCTACCTCTTTTGAAGAGTTTGAAGAAACGAGAGTCAAATTCCGACCAATGCTTCGAACTTTGGGAGGAAATATGAATGACTAACGCGAGCTTTCTAACATCTTATGTAAATCGATTTGTAGAAACTATTAGACAAGCGGGCATAGAGGATATCGTACTATGCCCAGGATCTAGATCCACTCCTTTAGCATATGGTTTTGCAAAATCGACAGGCTTTAACTTATATAGACAAATTGATGAGCGTTCTGCTGGATATTTTGCTTTAGGAATTGCCAAAGCGAAAAAGAATCCTGTAGTTCTATTGTGTACTTCTGGAACTGCTGCTGCGAATTTCTTTCCTGCGATAGTGGAAGCATACTATGCAAGAATACCATTACTTATTGTGACAGCGGATCGCCCACATGAACTTAGAGAGGTCGGCGCTCCTCAAGCGATAGACCAAATTCACCTATTTGGTAAGCATGTCAAATGGTCGGTCGATTTTCCTTTACCTGAGGAAAGAGAAGAAAGCCTTGCGTTTATAGAGAGACATATTCATCGTGCAGTTTCTTCTACAAGGACTGCACCGATGGGACCAGTTCATATCAACGTGCCGTTTCGGGAGCCGCTATTGTTAGAAATGGATCGGCCAGCTTCCTTGTCTCAAATGCAGCAAACAGAACTAGGGAGGCTTATGCCAAGTAAAGAATGCATCCATTGGTATACTCAGTTAATAACAGACACAGAGAAGGGACTTATTATTGTAGGGGATTCCCTAAATTCAACAGTAGGTTTCTGGGAGTTTGTGAAAGCTATACAATGGCCAGTACTAGCGGATCCATTGTCGACGCTTCGAAGTAATGTGCCAATGGATTGTATGCATTTATGTATAGACCAATATGACGCTATTTTAAAAAGTGAAGCGTTTATGCAATCAGCTATCCCTGATGCAGTCATTCGTTTTGGTGCTCAGCCGGTTTCTAAGCCGCTTATGAAGTTTCTTGAGGCAAACCCTCCTAAAACCTTTATAGCTGTGGATGAAAGCCCATTATTTAGAGATTCTCTTCATGTCGTAACTCATCACTTACAAGTAGATCCGTCATCTCTTTGGTTACAGATAGAAGAAAAGCAATCATCTAGCTATCTAGAAAAATGGTCTAAGGCTAATGATATAGCAACGAATCATATTCAGACGTATATTTCAGAGCAAACCGACGAGGGTGCGTTAGCAGGAACATTATTTGAGGGACTTCCAGACAAAACGGATTTAATAGCAAGTAGCAGTATGCCTATACGTGATGTAGACACCTTTTTCAATAAAACCTATAAGGATGTCCATGTATATGCCAATAGAGGGACAAACGGGATTGATGGAGTCGTATCTACGGCTTTAGGTATTCAAGCAGCAACTAAAAGACCTGGCTATCTATTAATCGGGGATTTGGCATTTCTCCATGACGTAAATGGATTAATTGTCACTCGTTTTAGCGAAACAGATTTAACCATTGTTATTATGAATAATGATGGAGGAGGCATATTCTCTTACTTGCCACAATCTACGGAAACTAATTACTTTGAGCATTTGTTCGGGACACCTACAGGGCTTGAGTTTTCAGCTATTGCTACTATGTACGATGCTCAATATGATGTAGTACATACTAAGGAAGATTTTCAAGCTGTCTTAAGTAAGGATAAAACGAAGAATATACGTATGATTGAAGTTCGTACGGATCGACAAAACAATACAGAAACTCATCGAAAGCTTTGGGCAGCAATCACTAAGGAGCTGGATGTCACTTGGAAAGCTTAATAACCGTTAGGTCCATTCAGATGAAAGTTAAAAGGTACAATACAGGCGCCAAGAAGAAGGCGGTCCTTCTGCATGGATTTACTGGATCTAGTAAGACATGGGAGGAAGTTATCGCTTCTCTAGGTCCTTCTATTGAACTGCTAACCATTGATTTAATTGGCCACGGGGAAAGTGACAAGCCTGAAAATGCGAGTCGTTACTTTGCTCAGGAGCAGGTGGAGGATCTACATGCACTAATCCAACAGATAGGCTGGGATCATTTTACGCTTATAGGGTATTCTATGGGTGGTAGATTGGCACTTGCCTATGCAAGTAAGTATGAGGTCGACTGTTTAATACTTGAAAGCAGTTCTCCAGGCTTAAAGGATGAGGAAGCACGTATACAAAGAAAATCAGCGGATAGCAAGCTAGCTGAAAAAATTCTAGTAGACGGTGTTCTCGCATTTACAGATTACTGGGAGCAGATTCCTTTGTTTGATTCGCAAAAGAGTTTATCACTGAAGAAGCAGCAACAGATAAGAGAAGAGCGAATGTCTCAAACAGCAATAGGCTTGTCGAATAGCTTGAAGGGCTTTAGCACTGGAGTGCAGCCTTCCTTATGGGATAAGCTAGTCTCTCTTGAATTTCCAGTAATCATGTTAACGGGAGAGCTAGATAAGAAGTTCTGTGAAATTGCTAAAAAGATGTTAGCTATATTACCAAATGCTGACTGGAAAATAATAAATGGTGTGGGCCATGCAATTCATGTGGAAAATCCCAAATTGTTTGCTACAATAGTAGAGGATATAATTTTGAAGGAGGATGTAAGATGACTCGTGAATGGACAACATTACATACATATGAGGACATTAAATATGAATTCTATAATGGAATTGCTAAAGTAACGATTAATCGCCCAGAAGTGCGAAATGCTTTCCGTCCTAAAACAGTGATGGAAATGATCGACGCATTTTCTCGTGCTCGCGATGACAAAAACGTTGGAGTAATTATTTTAACTGGAGAAGGCGAAAAAGCTTTCTGTTCAGGCGGAGACCAAAAGGTTCGAGGTCATGGTGGATATGTAGGCGAGGATGAAATCCCACGTCTTAATGTTCTAGACCTACAACGTTTAATCCGTGTAATTCCTAAGCCAGTTGTAGCTATGGTAGCTGGATATGCAATTGGTGGAGGTCATGTATTACACGTAGTTTGTGACTTAACAATCGCTGCGGACAATGCTATTTTTGGACAAACTGGTCCAAACGTAGGCTCCTTTGATGCTGGATATGGTTCAGGCTATTTAGCTCGTATCATTGGTCACAAGAAAGCACGTGAAATTTGGTACCTATGCCGTCAATATGATGCAAAACAAGCGTTAGATATGGGCTTAGTTAACACTGTTGTTCCTTATGAGCAATTAGAGGACGAGACTGTTCAATGGTGTGAGGAAATGCTAGAAAAGAGCCCAACCGCACTTCGTTTCTTAAAAGCAGCTATGAATGCTGATACAGATGGACTTGCTGGTCTTCAACAATTAGCTGGAGATGCAACACTTCTTTATTACACAACTGAGGAAGCTAAAGAAGGTCGCGATGCGTTTAAAGAAAAACGTAAACCAGACTTCGGTCAATTCCCACGTTTCCCGTGATTTAGTAAGATATTTTATGATTTCTCTAAGCTGTCCTTTAAGGGCAGCTTTTTTTAAAAGATAGAAATGCATTTGCTTGTGCTTTACTTAATAAAGGAGTTGTTTATTATGTACCCTAATCTCTTGGTTAAACGAGCAAGTCTTACGCCAAATAGATTAGCTATCATATTTGAAGACCAACAATGGACATTCTCACAATTACAGCAGGAGGCAATAGACTTTGCCGAGAAGCTACATAAATTAGGTGTTAACAAAGGGATGAGAATTGCCATATTGGCGTCGTCCAGCCCACAGCTAGTGACAGTTTTACATGGCTGCATGCAATTAGGCTGTGAGCTAGTCATGCTTAATGAACGTTTAACAGAGGACGAGCTGATTTATCAATTAAATGATAGTCAGTCTGACGTATTATTAGTCGATCGGTTAGATAGAAGTTTGATGTATGGTAACCGGATATCCTTTAATCAGGTTACAGGAGCCTCAAACAAGCAATTTCAAATAGACGCTGAATGGCCAAAGGATAGAACAATCACTATTATGTACACATCTGGTACGACAGGGAAGCCAAAGGGTGTTCGACAAACACTAGAAAATCATGTGATGAGTGCAATGGGATCTGCTTTAAATTTAGGTGTTCAGCCTAATGATTGCTGGTTATGCGCAATGCCATTGTTTCATATTAGCGGATTTTCTATTCTAATGCGTTCCGTTCTATATGGTATGACAGTCAGCCTCCATACAAAGTTTGATGCAAATAAGTCTATAGAGGAAATTTTAAATGGAACAGTTACTAGAATGTCTGTTGTCGCTGTAACGTTAGAAAGATTGATTAGTGTGTTAGAGGAACGGAATCAAACATTCCCGGATACTTTCCAATCTATGCTAGTCGGTGGAGGGCCTGTTCCTCTCCATTACTTGGAGCGAGCGATTAAATGTAAGATACCTGTTTTACAGACATATGGTATGACGGAAACGTCCTCACAAACTACGACATTGTCTAGTGAGGATGCTATTCGTAAGCTAGGCTCAGCAGGAAAGCCACTCTTTTTCGCAGAAATACGTATTTCAGGAGAAAAGGAGATAGGAGAAATTTGTATTAAAGGACCACATGTTACGAAGGGTTATATTGGAGCAGCAGCTTCCACGGATCCACAGGATGATGGGTGGCTCCATACGGGAGATATGGGCTATATAGATGACGAAGGTTATTTATACGTCGTCGACCGTAGATCAGATTTAATCATTTCGGGTGGGGAAAATATTTATCCTGCTGAAGTGGAGCAGGCCATAGTTAAGCATAGTGCTGTAAAAGAAGCCGGAGTAACTGGTATTCAGGATGATAAATGGGGACACGTACCGATTGCCTTTGTTGTGCTGAAGAGCGAGGTTACCGAAGAAGAATTAAAATCATTTATGAAACCCCAGCTTGCTACATATAAACAGCCTGTCCGTTATTATTTTATCGAGGAGCTACCTAGAAATGCTTCCAATAAAATTTTAAGAAGAAAGCTTCATGAATATTTATAAAGCCGAGAGAACAGCTTTCTCGGCTTTTTTTACGGGTTATTCTTTTGCTATGAGGAGGGGAAACGTATGAGAATTCAAATTATAGGTGGATCTGGAACGGGGAAGAGTACATTAGGTGAATATTTTGCACACCGAGAGCAAATAAAATGGATCGATACCGATTCCTATCTGTGGAAGGACGATACGTTTCTAGAAAATAACCCAATTGAAATAAGAAGAGAAATGTATCAGCGAGATATTACTTCTAACAAGTGTTATGTAGTCTCGGGCTCTATTTTTTCATGGCATCCTGATGGCTTTTCCAATCGAGAACTTTTAGTCTTTCTGTCTTTACCGGAGAATGAAAGAATGGACCGCATAAGAAAAAGAGAAATTTCCCGTAAAACTAGTAAACAATCGTGGCTAGACGAGCATGGATTATATACGAACGACTTTATAGAATGGTGCAAAACCTACTTAACGGAAACCGATAAAAGTCAAGGAGGGACATATGTGGCACAGCGCTATGAAATGGAACTATCCCAAAGTCCCATCCTGCGGCTAGATAGCTCAAAAGAAGTCGAAGCGTTATACGATGAAATAAAACAGTACTTACGGATTCATAACTTAGATAGACTTTCATAATTAGAAAGTGGATGGCAATAAATTAGGAATCGGTCGGTTCTGCCATAAAATCGGTCGGTCACACCAATAATATCAGTAGAGCAACTAATATAGGTGACTCTTCATAATAAAAGAAACGCGAGAATGTCGTTATATCAACATTCTCGCGTTTCTAACTAGAAAACTTTCTAATTTAAAGCTGTTTTTAAAATTTCTAGATTTTTTTGCATTAAAGTAAAGTAAGTTTCTTCATTTGCTATATCCTCTTTAGAAAGGACACCTAGATTGTGGAGCACTAGGCTTTCTGCCCCAATTTCTTTTTGAATGACTTCTGTTAGCTTAGAGTTTACGTTTTGTTCAAAAAGAATATACTCTACATTTTTCTCTTTAGCCATGTCAATGATCTTAGTTAGCTCCTTTTGAGAAGGCTCCTGCTGAGAGTTTAAGCCCGCAATAGCAATTTGTTCTAGGCCATATGTGTCAGCTAAATAACCAAATGCTGCATGGGAAACAAAAAACGTTTTAGATGATGCAGCGTGAGACATTTCTTCAAAGTCAGTATCTAATTGTTGAAGCTCGCTAACAAGTGCTTGATAGTTCTCTTCAAATAATTTTTCATTTTCTGGAGAAACTTCGACTAGCTTGTTTTTTACTGTTAAAGCTAGATCTTGACTGATTTTTGGAGAAATCCATACGTGTGGATCGGTATCTCCGTGTTCATGGCCTTCATGTCCATCTCCATTTTCCTCTGAATCATGATTATGTTCGTCTGCTTCTGCAGAATCTTCCTCATGACCTTCGTGATCATGTTCATCTGTACCTTCCTTATCATGATGGTCATGCTCATCCTCGTTCACTTCTAAAGCACTGTCTGGCACGCCATCAATTACGGCTACCATTTCTACATTTTCCTCAGCTAAAGTCTTTTTTGCATTTTCTACAAATCCTTCTAGGCCCAAACCGATGTAAAAGAATAAATCAGCGTCAGCCAGAGCAATCATGTCCTTTTGAGTAGGTTCAAATGTATGCTCATTGGCACCTGGTGGATAAATAGATTGGACCTTTACTTCATTTCCTCCAATTCGTTCGGTGAAATATTGGAGCGGATAAACAGTTGTGTATATATCTAATTGGCCACCTTCTGCCGTGGTTGCTTCTTCTTGCTTCCCACAAGCAGTGATGAATAAAATAAACGTTAATATGCATAATAGGAAAAGACGTTTCAAATTTATCAACCTTTCTAAATAGTAATGATTACGTTTTAATGGATAAGAACTTTATTAGCTTACAGTATTTTGTTCAAAAAGGCAAGAAAAAATAGCCTTTGAATTATTTTTTCTTCAAAGGCCATTCTTCTGGAACTGGGTCAAATCCACCCTCATGAAATGGATGACATTTAGATATACGTTTAACCGTTAGGTAGCTACCTTTTATGGCACCATGTTTCTCTACTGCCTCCACTCCATAGTGAGAGCATGTTGGATAGAAGCGACAGCTAGGTGGAGACAATGGTGATATAAATTTTTGATAGAAGCGAAAAATACTTAATAGGATTCGCTTCATGCGTCTGTATCCTTCGGTTTAGGGTCAATAGCGGATATATTTTCTTTTGTTGCTAATTTATATAGAAAGGTAAAACCAACAATACTGAATATAATTGCTATACCTAAGATCCAAAATACCATATTTGCTCACTCCATTTTAATGTCTTATGTTTATTGTAAGAAAATAAGAGGTATATGAAAAGAGAAAGCAATTATAATTCTAGAGGAGAGTGTCAAAATTATGTCAGCAGCATTAAATAAAGAACTAAATAATCTAGTAGCAACATTTTCAGTCATGTATACAAAATTACATAATTTTCATTGGTATGTAAAAGGACCGCAATTCTTTACATTACATGCAAAGTTTGAAGAACTATATAACGAAACAACTTTAAATATGGATGAAATAGCAGAACGCTTATTAACTTTAGGAGGAAAGCCAACTGCTACGTTAAAAGAGCATCTAGAGCTTTCTGAGGTGAAGGAAGCAAATAATAAAGAAACTGCTGAGGAAATGGTAGAAACAGTTGTGAAAGACTATGATAAAATTATGAAATCCTTGAAAAAAGGGATGGAAGAGGCAGCTAAGGACGAGGATGATATGACAGAGGACATTCTAAATGCGATTTATCAAAAAATTGAGAAACACCAATGGATGCTAAATGCCTTTTTAGGGGATTCCAATAAATAATGGAATAACTGAACTTTATGTCGATAATAAGCTTGTAAGGGGGAATTATTTTGGATATTAACTCCATCATGTCTTCTCAGCTAGCACAGCTACAACAAACAGTTCAAATGAGTGTTATGAAAAATGCACTTAATATGGAAACTGTAGCAGCAGTGGAAATGCTAGAGAGTATGCCTCAACCTGCTACACATCCTTTTAAAGGGACAGTAGTAGACGTACAAGCGTAAGAGAAAAACATGTACCTTATATGGTGCATGTTTTTTTGTTTTGGGAACATACTACACGAAAAGGATGTGTGATATGACAGAAATTAAAGCTTACGTTTCGTTGAGTCAACGGAGAGTATACTTGTATCCAGATGAATCGCCATGGGAATATGAAATAACAGCAAGGCAGGATATTATCCCAGTTTTTGAAACTTTGTTTTATCAGCTGTATCACAAAGACATGAATACCTTTTGGAGAGCCCATGTGCCATTAAAGTATTATAGTAATGATTTTTCTAATGAAGAATATGACAACCGAATCAAGAAACTATATGCTCTAATCCACGAGTTTAGTGACAGAGAATCTCAAGCATTTATTGAACAGCTTCCATTTTTTAAAGAAAGTAGGCATCTGTAATGACTAAAAATGTTAATGGTAAAGGTAACGATACAACTACTTACCGCAATGCAAGCTCCCTTTTACATCTTTCTCCACAAGATAAGGCAAAGGTTAACGCTGGCCAAAACAGTCAAGAAGGCGGCAAAAATTATAAACAACAGGAGCAAGAAAAGTGGGAAGGTTAAGACTTGGTGCATTGCCAAGTCTTTTTTCTAATGATAAATTAGAAATAATTAGGAGGGTATATGGTTAAACAGCTGATTTTACTAATTGGACCTACTATCATGATCATTTTAGGTCTTGTCCTTATAAAGAATATAGCCATTACATTTTTGCTCTTCTATGGTTGGTTACTGGTTGTTCCAATCCTAGTAAGCTATAGAAGGAAATCACGTACTCGTTTACTATTCCCTCAACCGAAGTACTCGATGACTGTGGGGATTATAAGCGGAATTATTTGCTTAATAGCTATTTATAGTTTTGCCTACTTGCTTCAATCGATAGCTATAGATCAAGAAGGCTTGGAAGTAGCTCTTGTCCAATGGGATTTTACAGGAGCGAAAGTAATTTTCCTTGTACTTTTCCTTATTTTCATTAACCCTATATTAGAAGAGTTTTATTGGAGAAGGTTTATGTATGACCGATTACTACATCGACTTGGATCAAAGCTTACAATTATTATAACGGCATTTTTTTATGCCCTATATCATTTTGTAGTGGTCATGCCTATTTTCCATATACCTGTTTTCGCTACCTTGATGGTTTTCCTTGCAGGAATTATGTGGGGCATTTTTCGCTCAAGATTTCATACTATTGTTCCATCCATTGTCAGTCATAGTATAGCGGATTTAGGAATCATGCTTGTTTACTTGTTTATTATTATTTAGACTCCTGGTTTAGTTTTATGCTAAACCTTTTTTTATTTGCCTATGATAAACTTTTAAAGTAAATATAAGTCAAACAGCAACATCAAGCAATGAAATACAAGGGAGAGTACATACATGATTTCTTTTAATGATTTAAATGGATATAGGGTGGATCTTAGTTTTGAAAAAGGTAACTTTTCAATAGAGCCTCAGCATGTGCTCGTTTTAGCACAGAAAGGTCATAAATGGTTGCTAACTAACCATCCTAAAAGAGGGATAGAGTTTCCTGGTGGTAAAAAAGAGGTATATGAAACTATAGAGGAAGCTGCTATCCGAGAAACTTTAGAAGAAACGAATGTAGCAGTATACCGATTAGAATGGTTTGCCGAATATGTAGTTCATGATGTGAAACCATTTTGTAAGGCGGTATTTATAGCAGAGGTGAAGGATATACATACAGAGACAGTACATTATGAAACAGATGGAGCAGTCTGGCTCACGTCAAAAGATCTAGAAGCTTGTCCGAATTTAAGCTTTCATATGAAGGACAAAGGAATGGAAGCCATCCTTAAAGAGGTGATGAATTATGAAGAAAGATGGAACGATTGATAGAATTCGTGTGTATCCGTCTCCAAATCCGAACGTGTATTTAAAAGAAATTACATACTGGTCCTGTGGCTTACGGATAAAAGGAATGCTAGCATACCCGATTAAAGAGGGAAATTATGATGGAATGCTGTATTGCAGAGGAGGGATCCAAGGCGTTGGCATGGTTCGCCCTGCACGAATTGCTCAATTTGCTTCTCAAGGACTTGTTGTCTTTGCCCCTTATTACCGTGGAAATCGAGGCGGAGAAGGACGAGATGAGTTTGGTGGCGAGGATCGATGGGATGCCGTTTATGCGGTGGATGTATTAAAACAATTTTGCAACCCCGACAAAGTCCATCTATTTGCCTTTTCTAGGGGTGGCATGATGGCCTTATGGACAGCTGTTATAAGGGAAGACATCAGCTCGCTTGTTTCCTGGGCGGGAGTATCTGATATTTATCTCACATATGAGGAAAGACTGGATATGCGAAGAATGATGAAGCGCGTAATAGGTGGAACTCCCTCCAACCGTGAGGAAGAATATGAGGGAAGAAATGTATTAAATCAAATCGAAGAAATTCATGCACCTGTGTTAATCATTCATGGGAGAGAAGATGTGAATGTATCAATTGAGCATGCAAAAGTGTTAGAACAGGCTTTAATAGGGTATAACAAAATTGTAGAGACATGGTATTATCCAGACTACACACATTACTTTCCTTCTAAAGTCAATCGACAAGTAGTGAAGGACGTGTGTATATGGATGAAAAAACATGGAGGAGGCAAATAAGTGGGTCAGTTAGTTGTTAAAGTAGAGTCAATGAGTTTAGAGGAGAAGACGGTGTTCCCAATAGATTTAAGCTTTTGGGAGGACTTATGGGATCAGTATACGAATGAGTATTCGGAAGTAGTGATACATTGCTGGGCTGAAGAAGAGGAAGTAGTCAATGAGCTTTCCGAAAAAAGCTTTGAGGCACTGAATGAAGGGTTAATGAAGGTTTTTACCGTAAATTTAAACGATGAGAACAGATTATTTTTCCGAAATTATTCTCAAGATCCAATCGGGGGACTGAAATGGTTCACCATGTTTTTCAACACAAATGGGGAAGAACAATTAGAGATTGGGCAATATGGAGCTGAAATCATTTTTTCAAACGTAGATGAAGAAAAGGCTGAAGAGATAAAAGCAATATTCCCAATTTCAACTGAAATGGAATATCATGACGACTTTGAGGAATAGTATTCCTTTATATATGGGGAGAGGTAATGGACTTAGTCTGTTACCTCTTATTATTTTTTTCAGTTTATTACATATTAGTACGAGCTTTAATTTTCATTGAACAAAGAATGTAATTTCTCCAATATTTGCTCATTTTCATTGTAATAAAAATCATTTATTTGTGTAGTAGAAAAGGAGAGGGTTAAATTTTTCCCGTTAAAAAGATCAACATTATATAGAGAACCAACTTGCCCCTCTTGGTTTGTAGAAGGTTCAAATACTATGTTTTTTATACTATCAAGCCAAGAGTTTATAATTGATTGATCTGTAATCTCTTTAAGTTCTCCATTACCGTGTCTAATCTCTATTTTGGATACTTCTGTTAAGTCTCCTGAGTAAATCTCCTCAAACGTCATAGGTTCAAGCTTGGAACAGCCTGTGATGACTAATATCAGCACCATTGTGAATATTGCTAAGCAGAGTTTTTTCAATCGATTCCCCCCTTGTTCCACTAAAGTTTTATCTCCTAACAACCTCTGTTCCTGCCAGAATATCATAAAGAGATTGTTTTTTCTTAGTAAAAATGGCGGTCAAAATATATGCAAACATAAGTGTATAAATCAGTCCACCAACCAGATAGTAGGAGAGTGGTATTTCGCCATCACCTATATAAACGAGCCGATAAACAAGGAAATGTGACAACTCCCATGGTAAAAATTTTAGGCCGGTTCTAAAAGTTGCTCGGAAGAGTGTTATTGCTTCTCCGTTTTTATAAACCACTTGTATACCAGTTTTTCTTTTTCCAATAGACTGCCCTCCAATAGGTGAGTCAAAAACTATAAAATATAGCGACACTGGAAAAGTTACCATTAAAAAACCTGTAACCTGAGCTACTATTAAAGAACCATTGAAAAACGCTTGTAAAGATGGGAACAAGAATACATTGATCACAAAGAGAAGGGCTAAATAAACTAGTATAAAAATGTAATCAATCATGAAGGCCTTAAAACGGAGTAGAAAGGTAGCATTCATTCTCATTAACATAACCTCTTTCATATGGAGTTGTACGTATGACAAAGACGATGGACATTCACACTGTTTTAATTTAAATAGTAAGGGTCAAATAGAAGTATTTAGTGTCGTGTAATAAACTGCTTAAATCAAAAGACGCTTTAAAGGCAATATACACAGCAATGCCTACAAAAATAGTTATCATTGCGCTGCCATCTTTAAGCATCTTTCTATTTTTTTTATAAAGGATAAGCGTGGTAATAGTAACAATTAATAAATATGATACCGATGTAATAAGTTTTGCTAATACTAATTTACTGTCAATTACAGCATTCCTAAATTTTAATAAATCTTCTTTATTGGCAGTACTCTCTTCGATAATCGTTATATCCTCTTTGTATCTAACCTTCCATAAGTTACTATTCTTCTCTTTTATTACAGTGTATTCATAACCCAAAACTTTCCCCTCACTAATAACCCCCAAATATTCCTGTTTGTCTTCTTCACTTTGAGAACAAGCAGGTAGGATTAAGGTGATGCAAAATAACATTAGAAACAACCATTTCTTCATTTTTGCGACTCCCATCTTTTGATAATTTTAAGAGATTAGTATAGATCTATAAAGGCCCCTGATTAAGAGAACCACCTATTCATTGGTATATATTCTGCCGTTTGGTTTCTTCAAATTCTATGGAAAATAATCTAATTAAGATGTAGTGCTTAGGTTTATGATCGGAGTCCAAGCATAAGCGACTCAGGAGAGGGGATTTCCTAGGAAATAGTTAGCTGTGTATAGAGGATAATTGGCTTAAACAGCAGATATTTCTACAATGTAATCTCTATATGAAAACAGTAAAGACGCTCAGAATTTAAGCGCTTTTTTCTTTAGTTATACAGGTGTTTAAAAGAATATTCTTATCTTATTGGGTATTAGTAGTAAAACTGAATAAAGCGCTAAGTGAAATGCTCCATACAATTAGAATAAAAGATGTTGTCATCCAAAATGTATTTTTAGTAGTAGATTCATCCTTCTTTACTTTTTTTATTATTTCTATTAGGTTAAGACAAAAAATAATAGCTAATATCGGCATTAAAAAAGCTCCAATAATTATTAAGATTGTCAACATAGATTAATTTCACCTCCAAATTAATTAAAATCTTAAATATATACTATCATAAATTTCTCAATATTTCTAAAAATATCCAATAATAGAAACACTTCAAAACGGCACTGTGTTTTTCGTTTTTCTCTCCAACACAAACCCATTAGACATATTTAACTTTAATCAAAAAAAGCTCCGTCAATTTTACATTCAGAGTAAAATTGCAGAGCTTTTTGTTTTTAGAAGTAGGCTTTTTTTGCATTAGCCGCTTAAGTTTTAATTGAATTAAGCAGTAGGACCGCCTTTTAGTGATATCTCTTCAGAGACGCTTCCAAACTTTTGGAAGTTTTCGCGGAAGGATTGAGCTAGCTCAGATGCTTTTTGATCATAAGCCGCTTTATCTTCCCATGCGTTACGAGGGATTAATACCTCAGAAGGAACTCCGTCAATGCTAGTAGGAATATCTAATCCAAATACTGCATCTTTAGTTGTTTCTACATCAGTTAATTTACCTTCGATTGCTGCACGAACCATCGTACGTGTGTAAGAAAGCTTCATACGGCTTCCTACACCATATTCTCCACCAGTCCAACCAGTGTTTACTAAGAATACTTGAGCACCGTGCTCATCGATTTTCTTCCCAAGCATTTCAGCATACACAGTTGCATGTAATGGTAGGAATGGAGAACCGAAGCATGTTGAGAATGCAGGTTGTGGAGAAGTAATTCCACGCTCTGTACCAGCAAGCTTAGAAGTAAATCCACTCAAGAAGTGATACATTGCTTGCTCTTTAGTAAGCTTACTGATTGGAGGTAATACTCCAAATGCATCTGCAGTTAAGAAGATGATTGTATTTGGGTGACCAGCAACAGATGGATCCACAATATTATCTATATATTGAATTGGATAAGCTGCACGAGTATTTTCAGTTAAAGAGCTATCAGTATAATCAGCAGTACGAGTAGTAGGGTCTACAACTACGTTTTCTAAAACAGTACCAAATTTGATAGCGTCAAAAATTTGTGGTTCATTTTCTCTTGTTAGGTCGATACATTTTGCATAGCAGCCGCCTTCGATATTAAATACGCCATTATCAGACCAGCCGTGCTCATCATCACCGATTAGTTTTCTTCCAGCATCAGCAGATAATGTAGTTTTTCCAGTACCTGATAGACCGAAGAATAATGTTACATCGCCTTTTTCTCCAACGTTAGCAGAGCAGTGCATTGGCAAAATATTTTGTTCAGGCAATAAATAGTTCATAATAGAGAATATAGACTTTTTCATTTCTCCTGCGTATTCCGTACCACCGATTAAAACGATGCGTTTTTCCATAGATACAATGATAAAAGTTTCTGAATTAGTTCCGTCAACAGCAGGATTTGCTTTGAAGTTCGGAGCACTAATGACAGTGAAGTCTGCTTTATGAGATATTAACTCCTCTTCAGAAGGACGAATGAATAATTGGTGAGCAAACAGGTTATGCCACGCGTATTCGTTGATTACTTGAATGCTTAAACGTGAATCCTTGTCTGCACCAGCGTATCCTTTAAAGACGAATAGTTCATTTTTTTCCTTTAAATAGTTCATAACCTTTGAATATAATGCTTCAAAGTGCGAAGATGAGATAGGTTGGTTTACAGATCCCCAATCGATTTTGTCTTTTGAGATAGGTTCATCAACAATATACTTGTCTTTTGGAGAACGTCCTGTATATTTGCCCGTCTCTGCTTTAACAGCTCCAGTGGAAGTTAGTACTGCTTCTCCTCTTGACGTAGCTTTTTCCACTAATTGTGGTACTGATAATTGCAGGCTAATGTTGTTACCAGCTAACAATTCGTTCAGTTCGCTCACAGTATCGATTGAATTCATATAGTATTACCATCCTTTATTTAAAGTTTTTAGCTCTTCACGGAAACATCATAAAGAGGATTTTTCGTTGATATGTGAAATAGTATAACACATTAAACTAAATAGTCTACACTAATTAAAGCTCAAAAAATGATTTTTTTTAGTAATTGTGAATAAATAACAAATTTACCTGTTGACTTATTTTGCTAATATACGTATGATGGTGAATTGAACGGATACTCTTATTCCGAGCGTGTGGAGGGGTTCAGGCCCTATGAAACCCGGCAACCTGTAATTATACTTACGTTACAAAGGTGCCAAACCTGATACAAGGTGAAATTCCTTGATTGATAAGAGTGAAAGGTGTTTATGATATTAATCCCTTTCCTCATGTAACTACGTGAGTGAGAGGTTTTTTTATATTACATCGCCCTAAATCCTTGTGTGCCAAGTCCGAAACGGCTTCAAGTTTACTATAGGCTTGACATGGGAATGAGTACCGTATCAATTCCTGAGAGAAATCTCGCAGGACATAGGAGGGAATTTTTTTGACACAAAGACGATTATTTACATCGGAATCAGTAACAGAAGGTCATCCAGATAAAATTTGTGACCAAATATCAGATGCTATCTTAGATGCGATTTTAACGGAAGATCCAAACGCTCGTGTAGCTTGTGAAACAACAGTTACTACAGGTTTGGTTTTAGTTGCTGGAGAAATCACAACCTCTACTTATGTAGACATTCCAAAAGTAGTGCGAGCTACTATTCAAGAAATTGGATATACGCGAGCTAAATATGGTTTTGACTCAGAAACGTCAGCAGTTCTTACAGCTATCGATGAGCAATCGGTTGATATCGCTATGGGAGTTGACCAAGCACTAGAAGCTCGAGAAGGTTCGATGTCTGATTCTGATATTGAAGCAATCGGAGCTGGGGACCAAGGTTTAATGTTTGGCTATGCTTGTAATGAAACACCAGAGCTTATGCCACTTCCAATTAGCCTAGCCCACAAATTAGCTCGCCGATTAGCTGAGGTTCGTAAAGACGAAACATTAGATTACTTACGACCAGATGGTAAAACACAAGTAACAGTAGAATATGACGAAAATAACAATCCAGTTCATATCGATACGATTGTTATTTCCACACAGCATCATCCGGAAGTAACGTTAGAACAAATTCAAAAAGATTTAAAAGAGCATGTGATTAAACCAGTAGTTCCTACTAATTTAATAACAGACGAAACAAAGTACTTTATCAACCCGACTGGTCGCTTTGTTATCGGTGGTCCGCAAGGGGATGCAGGTTTGACAGGTCGTAAAATTATCGTAGATACTTACGGTGGGTATGCTCGTCATGGAGGAGGAGCTTTCTCTGGTAAGGATCCAACAAAAGTAGACCGTTCTGCAGCTTATGCAGCTCGTTATGTGGCAAAGAATATTGTTGCAGCTGGTCTTGCTGATCGTTGTGAGGTACAGCTTGCTTATGCAATCGGTGTAGCACAGCCTGTATCAATTGCTATTGATACATTTGAAACAGGTAAAGTATCCGAAGCAGATTTGGTAACTTATATCCGTGAGCTATTTGACCTTCGCCCAGCTGGCATTATTAAAATGTTAGACCTTCGTCGCCCAATCTACAAGCAAACTGCTGCTTACGGACATTTTGGACGTACAGATATTGATGCACCATGGGAAAGAACAGACAAAGCAGAGCTATTAAAGCAAAAGGCTGGTCTATAAAAGAGTCTTCTATTACAGAATGCCTCTTATAAAAACAGAAGGTATTAAGAGATTGATCTCTTAATACCTTCTGTTCTTTTTATACTTTTATACAGATGATCTGAGAACTAAGTGTATTTAAAGGAGATTAATAATTGGGTGCGTTTACTCTTAATGGATTAATGAGTATAAATTATATAAAATATAAGAATACTTTAGTTTCTTAAACATTTTTAAATTGGTTTTACTGATTTATAGTATTGTCCTTTTTCCGCATACTCATGAATAATTCGTTGGACATCTTTTTTATCTTCCTCATTTAATTCTCGTATAACCTTTGCTGGACTTCCAAAAGCAAGCGTATTAGGTGGAATTTTTTTGCCTTGGGGAACCAAGCTTCCTGCTCCAATAAAAGCACCCTCACCTATTTCAGCGCCATCTAATATAATGGAACCCATGCCAATTAAAGCACCTTTTCGGATTGTGCAGCTATGTAAAGTGACCTGATGGCCGACAGTGACCTCATCTTCAATGATTAGTGGGTTATTGGGACTTTGGTGTAGGCAACTTAAATCTTGAATGCTTACTCTACTTCCGATCACAGTAGGGGCAACGTCCCCTCTAATTACCGTATTAAACCAAATTGTAGTCTCTGGTCCGATTGTAACATCCCCTGTAATTGTGACATAATCAGCAATATAAACTGATTCATCGATCGAAGGTTTTTTATCTTTGTAAGGATAAATCAAAATAGACACACTCCTTTATTTTATTAGAATATAATTAATCCTATCAAACAAATGGGAAGAAGGAAATAAATAGTACGTGGAGAGTGTTTTAGAAATGAGGTATGTTGAACATGTGGAAATGGGAATCAGATGAAAAAGCAAAAGCAGTAGTAATAATTGTTCATAGTGCCTATGAGCATCACAGACGCTATGCTTGGTTAATCGAAAAATTGAGAAGCTCTAATTGCCATATAGTAATGGGAGATCTACCTGGACATGGGGAGTTGGTGAGAGCTAAAACGATCCATGATGAATCTTTTGATCTTTACAAAGAATACATAAAACAAGCAGTACAGGTGGCAGTTTCCTATGATCTTCCTATATTCATCATTGGACATGGTCTTGGGGCAACGCTGGTGATGAAAATGTTACATAAAATAGAGGTCCAGTATGCAGGTGTTATCTTGACATCGCCATGGCTACAGTTAAACAAGCTTCCATCTAAATGGACGAAGACTTTAGCTAAAATCTCCGTACAGCAAAAGATAAACCACGATATTCAGCTCAAGGAACTCACTAGAAACTACGGCGCTTATCAAAATCTAGTTGATGATCCTTATTATCGAACAATAATTTCACATGGCTGGTATAAAGAGCTGGAAAATGAGATGAAAACGGTAAGTCAATATCATGAATCTATTCCTAATGTTCCTTTACTATTGATGACAGGGGAAAGAGATAAAATTACGGATACAGCAGCTGCTAAAGTATGGCTGAAAAAACAAGAGCTTTCGGATTATCAATTTAAGGAATGGAAGAATTGCTTTCATGACTTGTATCTAGAGCCAGAAAGGGAAGAAATATTTACGTATTCCCACTCCTTCATTAATAATGTATTACGATCCATCGGGTATATCGTGTAATAATTAACTGGCCACTAGAAACTGAAGTACAAATAGAAATGCTTCAATCGAAACGAAGGACATGTATAATTTGAATTACAATTCCTTAAAATATACAAACGAATAATCCATCATTTGAAAAAAATAGGCTATGTTAAAGGTTAGGGTTGATTTATGATGCAAAGAAATCTTAAATCAGTGAGTAGAATTGATCTCCGCACCAGCCGGACGCTTTCCTCGGGGTGAGCGATAAGCCATCACCCATCGCTAACGCGCGTGGTTGTGATGTCTTATCTGTCTCACTCATCCCGTAGGAGTCGCCGTCTGGCGCTCCAATCAATAAATGGAACAGCTTTAGCATCGATAAATCGCTAAAAAATTTACTCGCATAAACAAAGCTGAAAAACTGTCACCAACCCCAATTACATCATCTATTTATGTTCTTAATAGTCATTTGAAAGTACCTTTGTTTATGTTTACAGTCACTATAAAAAATTTTTTTCAGTCAAAATCAACCAATAACTTTAACAAAGTTAAAAAATATAATAAACCTTAATAAGTGACTAGAACAAAGCCACCTTAGAAATAAAAAACCACTAAAATTTTACGAACAGTAGAATTTTAGTGGTTTTTCTTCGCTATGGTTCTTCGCTCGAACAAGTTTTTACCTCTATATCAAAGATATGCTTACTATTTCAAGACCTGAAAGGGAGACTAATTATGTTCAGTGTTTCTATTTTGAATATTTATTGTCTTCTAACAGCATGATAATTTTGTCCAATTTTTTATCAATATCTGATTCAGAAGAGGTATGAAACGATCTTGGTGTGGTATTTATTAATAGTCTTCTTATAAAAAGTGTGAATGATATTACTCCTAGCATGATTAAACTCAAAATAATGATTAACGTAATAATATCCATAATGACCTCCTATATTTTCCTAATTATACCACTTTGTGATTGCGGAAAAAGTAATTTTAAAGAGAAGGGTTACATATATGAGGAAAGTACTTACTTAACTATCACTTTTATCTATATTAAATGTTTCATTATCAAACAAATAGAATTTTTGTGTTATAATCATATAATTCAAAAATAGTGAGAGATTAGGAGAAAACTATGGAAAACCAACATATTATTCGTAATATAATAGTAGAAACACCTTCTAAACCTGGTAACTTTGCTAAGGTAGCAACTGCCATTGGAATGGGAGAAGGCGATATAGGGGATATTACAACTTTAAAAAGTGGTGCTTTAACTACTATTCGCGACATATCTGTTACAAGCAAGTCTAAAAAAGATTTTGAAAAAATTATAAGTAATATAGAAGCTATTGGAAACGGTGTGAAAATTCAAGCAATCAGTGATGATGTGTTGAAAGCGCATGAAGGTGGAAAGATTGCGATGAAGAGCAGATATGACGTTCGTTCACTAGGGGACCTTCAAAGAATCTACACACCTGGTGTTGCTAGTGTTTGCATGGAGATTGTCAATGAACCAGACAAGGCTCAATATTTTACTTCTATCGGAAATTCAGTAGCTATTGTTACGGATGGAACTGCTATATTAGGGTTAGGTAACATCGGTTCTGTTGCAGGTATGCCAGTAATGGAGGGGAAATCTGTACTGTTAGATCAGTTTGTAGGATTGAGCGGTATACCGATTCTATTAGATACGAGCGATCCGGACGAAGTAGTAGAAACTATTAAGCATATTCACCAAGGATTTGGTGCAATATTGCTTGAAGATATCGGTTCACCACATTGCTTTGAAATAGAAGAAAGATTAAAAGCAGAGCTTCCGATCCCTGTTATGCATGATGACCAGCATGGAACTGCAGTGGTAGCATTGTCTGCTATACTTTCTGCATGTCGAGCTACCGAGGTAGACATCAAAAAGGCAAGGATTGGTCAGATAGGCTTAGGAGCAGCTGGATTAGCTATATGCCGTATGTTAATGGCCTATGGAGTAGAAGATGTATATGGATTGGATCGTCAGGAAGCGGCAAAAGAGCGTCTGCTTCAGTACGGTGGTCAGACAATGAATTCTTTAGAAGAAATGATGGAGAACTGTGATATTATCGTAGCTACTACTGGTGTTCAAGGTTTGATAAAACCGGAGATGGTGCGAAAAGGTCAAATCATATTAGCGCTTTCTAACCCTAATCCAGAAATCCTTCCATCTGAAGCGATTGCAGCTGGAGCAGCTTTTGCTGCAGATGGTCGCTCAGTAAATAATGTAATAGGATTCCCAGGAATTTTTAAAGGTGCTTTAAACGCTGGAGCTAAAGAAATCACGTATCCAATGCTGATTGCAGCGGCGAAGGCAATTGTGGATTATACAAGACCGGGTGAGCTAATACCAAACCCATTAGATCCTGCAGTCCATTATATTGTCGCTCGCGCAGTCGAAGAGGCTGTAACGAAACAAGCTTAATCTAAAAAGCAAAAAGAAGAAGATACCAGCTAGGAAGCTGAAATCTTCTTCTTTTTTAATGCTTCTTCATAATCTGTTGCTTCTATTAAAGCCTTCTCTTCTAATGGAATCC
Source organism: Psychrobacillus sp. BL-248-WT-3 (assembly GCF_012843435.1). Classification (GTDB taxonomy): domain Bacteria; phylum Bacillota; class Bacilli; order Bacillales_A; family Planococcaceae; genus Psychrobacillus. The sequence continues at coordinate 25,199 of NZ_JABAFC010000017.1, forward strand.
GAACGGAAAGCATTGCAAGGTTTAATAGCGTGAACGCAAGTGCTGTAAAATATGCCTGGAACATCAGGGGAAGTAACAGGATTTCGGTACAAACAACAATATAGTTAGGGTGTCTGAAATATAGATATGGACCTTTTGTAACTACGTTAGCGCCAGGAAGTATAATTATTTTGGTATTCCAAAACTTTCCGAGAGATGTCAGGCACCACACGCGAAGTAATTGGACTAACAAGAAAACGAATAAAAATACTGGGAATAATGGAGAAATTCCTCGATCCAGTAAAACAACCTCTGCAATTAGAAAAAGAAAGAAGCTTATATGAAGTGCTAGCATGTAAGGGTAATGGGAAGCTCCCACTTCGTAGGCCCCTTGAGCTAGCATTCGTTTCTCGTTTCTCTTAGCAACAGCTACTTCGACTAATCTCTGAATTATGACTAGTGCTATAACGATGAAAAATAACATATCAATCCCTCCAATTTAATAGCACTGCTTCGCCACAAAAACCAGGGCCTAGAGCGACTAGCATGCCATAGTCATTAGGAGCGCTTTCTTTAAGCATAAATTGTTCTAATACATAGAGAACCGTTGGAGAAGACATATTTCCATGATTTTTTAGCACTTCTCTTGAGGTAGCGGTTTGGTCTTCGGATAGATGAAGGGTATCCTCATACGCCTTTAACACTTTTTTTCCTCCTGGATGAGCAACAAAGTTAACGATATCCTCACTCGTAATCTTTTCCTCGCTCAAGAATTCGTGCATAAACGGGCCAAGCCATTTGGAGATAATCGTCGGTATGCTTTTCGAGAATACTACATGTAAGCCACTATTTTTTACTTCCCAGCCCATAACATCTTCAGAATCTGGCATCCATTTGGACGCTGTATTAATGATATGAGGTACGGGTCTTTTGGTTCCAATTTCCACATCGTCCCCGCAAACTAACACGCAGGCCGCTCCATCTGCAAAAAGAGAGGCACCGACTAGATTACTCTTAGAATAATCATTAGGTTGGAAGGTAAGGCTACATAGCTCAACACAAACAACGAGCACCTTGTCAGAAGGATGTGCCTTGCAGTAATCAAATGCTCTGCTTATGCCTGATGCCCCGCCTGCACAGCCTAGTCCCCACAATGGAATACGTTTTAGCCTGTCTGAGAAGGGAAGATGATTCATCACCCGCGCATCGATACTTGGAGTAGATATTCCAGTGCTGCTTACAAAGATAATAGCATCAATTTCTTCAGGGGAGACGTTCTTCTCTAGGAAAGAACTGTTTTGAAGGCAGGCTTGGATTACTTCTACACTATATTTGGTAGTAAGCTCAATATACAGAGAATTTCTCTCTTCAAATGAATGATTCGTTTGATGCCACTCTAGTGGTACACAAAAATTTCTCGATTTGATATCACCGTTTTCAAATACTTTTAGCAAGCGTTCAAGCTGTGGGATTTTATCTTGAAAAAGCTCTTTCGTTAATTGTTCTATGTTGGATTGTTCTAGGGAGTATGGAGGTTTATATGTACTAACGGAAGCAATTTTTGGCATGGTAATCTCCTTTTTATGTTAGTTTCTCCACCCTTCATCCATATATTCACCTGTCCTTCATTTTTTCTATGGCAATGATAAATGGAGGGTCATTTTCTTGGTTTAGAAATTGGTAGCATAATACATGAACGAAAGATTGAGGGAGTTGTTGAACAAAAGAAATGACTTCATCTTTTTCTTGTTTACCACCCTCATGTCCATGATAAACTACTAAAACAATGAGACCTCCAATTTTTAGAAGATCTAATAAGGATGTAATTGCTTGAATAGTGGAGTTACCTCTAGTAACTACCTCATGGTTACTACCAGGTAGGTAGCCTAAATTGAAGACAGCTGCTGAAATCTGTTCATCAATATAATTACTTACATTGCCGTGACTATCTAAAATTAGAGAGACACGATCTCTGACAGCCGCATTACTCAGTCTTTCAGAGGTCGATTCAATTGCTTCTGTTTGGACATCGAATGCAAATACATGTCCCTGATTGCCAACTAAGCTGGCAAGGAATAAGGTGTCATGACCATTTCCAGCAGTTGCATCAACTACCGTATCTCCTTCTTTTATCACATCCTGAAGAAGCTCCTTTGCATAGGGAAGAATTCTTTTTAGCTTCATAATAACTCACCAGTCTTCGTAAATAGTTTTCCTTGATAGCTTTCTCTCTTAGCGAGTTCAGCATCGATTCCATTCAACACTTCCCATTTGTTGGCACTCCACATTGGCCCAATCATTAAATCAATAGGACCATCTCCTGTAATACGATGAATAATCATCTCAGGCGGGAGAACTTCTAATTGGTCAGCTACCAGCTGGATATATTCATCTCGTCCCATAAACTCGACCATGCCTTTCTCATACTGCTTGACCATAGGAGTTCCTTTTAATAGGTGCAGAAGGTGAATCTTAATCCCTTGAACATCTAGCTTAGCTACCTCTCTGGCTGTTTCCATCATCATCTCTCTATTTTCTAATGGCAACCCGTTTATAATGTGAGTACAAATACGGATACCATGCTTTCTTAGTTTAGAGACTCCTTCTATATAAGTATTAAAATCATGGGCTCTGTTAACTAGCCTTGCTGTACTTTCATGGACTGTTTGAAGTCCGAGCTCAACCCAAAGAAACGTTCGTTCATTTAACTCTGCCAAATATTCTACTACGTCATCTGGTAAACAGTCAGGTCTAGTCGCAATAGAAATCCCCACAACTCCTTCTAGTGCTAGAGCAGCTTCAAACTTTTCTTTTAACACAGGGAGGGGGGCATGTGTATTCGTATAAGCCTGAAAGTAAGCAATATATTTTCCTTTCTTCCATTTCTCATGCATTTTATCTCGAATTTTTTCAAACTGCACTGGTATAGGATCTACTTTGTCACCTGCAAAATCGCCACTACCAGCAACACTGCAAAATGTACATCCACCATAAGCAACCGTGCCATCTCGATTTGGACAATCAAACCCTGCATCAAGCGCCACCTTGAAAATTTTCATATCAAAGGTATCGCGCAAATATCGGTTCCATGTAAAGTATCTCTTCCCGTCTGAAGGGAATGGAAAGTTATTGTTCATTATTTTCACTCCTTAACAGGATTATTTTATCATGAAACTTTGACTTGGTAGATTTAATTATCTTGAAGTGCAGTTTAAAAAAAGCTACAATATTTTGAGTGTCTAAGGAAATGAGGAATATTGATGCCAAAAGCAGTCTGGCTTTTAATTATTGGAATGTTTATTAATACACTGGGGAATTCATTTTTATGGCCCTTACATACAATCTATATGCATGACTACCTTGGTCAATCGTTAACGATGGCGGGGTTAGTGTTGATGCTAAACGCTGGAACCGGTGTGATCGGTAATTTGTTAGGCGGATTTTTATTTGACAGAATAGGCGGCTATAAATCTATAGTGTTTGGAATTCTGTTATCCATACTCTCGTTAGCAGCGCTAACCGTTTGGCATGATTGGCCAGAATATGTATGGCTAGTCGCTATTCTCGGATTTAGTGGTGGTATCATCTTCCCAAGCATGTATGCGATGGTGGGGAATGTATGGCCGGAAGGTGGACGTAAAGCATTTAATGCTATTTATTTAGCTCAAAACTTAGGTGTTGCTATTGGTCCAGCCTTAGCTGGAATAGTTGCAGATCATAATATAAATAATATTTTTGGAGCAAATCTACTCGCCTATGTGTTCTTTTTTGTTATCGCTCGTCAGTTCTATGGAAACATGTCTAACGTTTCAAACCATCAGGCCTCTATTTTAGGAGAAGAGAAGAAAATTAAACAAATGGCACCTTTTTATGCAATGATGATTGTAACATTTGGTTATATGCTTACTTGGATCATTTATGTTCAATGGACTTCGACTATATCAACCTATGTACTAGATTTAGGAATTACATTAAAGCAGTATAGTCTTTTATGGACGGTCAATGGGATACTGATCTTGGTTGCGCAGCCGATTATTAAACCAATTATTAATCGTTTAGAACATAAGATAAAAACGCAGATGATTTTAGGGCTTGTCATATTCATGATTTCCTTTATAGTGGTAGCATTTGCGGAAGACTATACGATGTTTGTCACGGCAATGGTTATTCTAACTTTTGGGGAAATGTTCGTTTGGCCAGCAGTTCCAACTATTGCTAGCCAGCTGGCTCCAAAAGGCAGGGAAGGCTTCTACCAAGGCATTGTAAATAGTATGGCGACCGTGGGACGTATGATTGGACCATTAATAGGAGGAGTTTTAGTTGAAGCGCATGGCACTCCAGTCATGATATTAATTTTAGCCAGTCTAATATTTATTTCAATTATTACCAGCTTACTATACGATATACCATTAAAAAAACAAGCAGCCTTGAATGAGAAAGGTTAAAAATATTGGCTATGTTAAAGGTTATGGTTGATTTAGGATGCAAAGAAATATTAAATCAGAGAGTAGAATTGATTTCCGCCCCAGCCGGACGCTTTCCGTGGGGTGAGCGATAAGCCATCACCCGTCGCTAACGCGCGCGGTTGTGATGTCTTATCTGTCTCACTCATCCCACTGGAGTCGCCGTCTGGCGCTCCAATCAATAAATGGGAACAGCTTTAGGATCGATAAAGCGCTAATCAATTTACTCGCATAAACAAAGCTGAAAAACTGTCACCAACCCCATTTACATCATCTATTTATGTTTTTAGGCATTTGAAAGTTCCTTTTTTAATGTTTACAGTAACTATAAAAAAGAATGGTTAGTCAAAATCAACCAATAACTTTAACAAAGCTAAAATATTTTAGACCTAAGTCCTTAGTGGCTTAGGCCTTTTTCGAATATAAAGATAAACTTTGGAAATAAAATGAAAGGTTATTTAGTCCACAAGTCGAATAAGTAGGTGAGAGGAATCTATGAAGTAACTGATAAATTATGTTGAAGGGTGATGTAGAATATGGATATACAAACGGTTGTGAATATATTTTTCATAATTTTATTGGTCATAGGTATTATTAGTTTTTTTTCAGGTTTTGCAATTATGAAAATCTCTAAAAACCACAAAAACGGCTTTTTCTTTATGTTTGTTCTTAGTCTTATATTGCTCCTTTTTCTTTTGGATTGGTTCCAATCTGTTGGAGCAGAAGTATTTTTAGCAACTATACCATGGTTATTAAATCAAGCAATTGCCATCTTCTTGTACGTTCTCTATTTAATCGTTGCTTGGTTTATTTTAAAAAGGCTGAATAAGCGAAATTTGGTAAGCTAACGGTTATTTTACTGCAAGGAGAGAAATGACTTTTAAAACACTGTTCTTATATCATTTCTTAATAATCAACACCGACCTGAGCAAAGCTTTATAGACTTTTTTTCGATAGCCCAAATGTTATTAAAAAAGAGCTAGGGGGATTACTAGTGAGAGGTATATCATTTAAAATTCCAAATTCTTATGGCAAACATTTATGGGAAATATTAGAGTGTATTAATATTAGGGAATTAACTTGGAAAATAGGTGATGGAGAATCATATTTTATTGAAAATAATACTTTAGGAAACCCTCTGTTTCCAAATAGCTCCTCAATAAATGGTGAAGAATTATGGAAACAAATTTCAAAAAAAGATTATTACCTTATATTTGTTGATTTAAAGGGATTTCCAAAAAGGGCTGATGTAAGGGAAGTCGCAACTTATCAAGAATTTATGGAAAGTGAATGTCAGTTTTTAATCCTGCTGGTAGATTGCTCAGACGTAATCATTTATTCAAAGGATCAACTAGCCATTCAGCATATATTCTCCAAGGCATTAGCTACTGGCTACACAAACATAGAATATATAACTGATGAAAATGATACTAACTCAACGCTAATAGCTTTCTAAATGGTTAAATCACTAATGACAAGGGGAGAAACGATTGTGACTCAAAAACATAAAGAGCTATCATCGGAACAACGTGAAGAGCTACTCCAAATATTAAAATATCGTTTTGAGGCAAATATGAATCGTCATACAGAAATGGAATGGTCTAAAGTTCAAAAAAGGCTGGAAGCTCATACAGAAAAACTGTGGTCTCTTAATGAGATGGAAAGAACAGGTGGAGAGCCGGATGTCGTTGGATACGATATGAAACACGACGAATATATTTTCTATGATTGTGCATCAGAAAGTCCAAAAGGTCGTCGAAGTGTTTGTTACGACCGGGAAGCACTAGAGTCAAGAAAAAAACATAAACCTGAAAATAGCGCAGTAGAAATGGCTGCAGACATGGGTATTGAGCTTTTAACAGAAGAACAATACCGAGATTTGCAGAAACTTGGAAATTTCGATTTAAAGACTTCTAGTTGGGTAAAAACACCTGACAATATTAGAAAACTTGGTGGAGCTATCTTTTGTGATTGTCGCTATGATACTGTCTTTATGTACCACAATGGAGCAGATTCCTACTATGGATCTAGGGGGTTCCGAGGCTGGCTAAGAGTCTAATATTGAAAGAGCTCTATATCAACTTTATAAACTAAGAAACTTATTAAAGTAATGTTAGGGGGGATTTAATGAACATAAGTAAATATGTAACATGCGTCATTTGCCTAATGTTGTTGTTCGGATGTTCACCATCGATTAACGATGCTAGCGGTTATAAAAAAGCAGGAATAAATGAAGAGATTCCAGTACCAGCTAATGCACAATCAAGCACAGATCAATTTGACAATCCTAATATTAAAAAGGGTGAAAAGTATATTTTAAAGAATATTGGTGGGGAACAAGGACTTTATCGACCTAAAGAATACTTTGAGGAAATTAAAAATTGGGGTTGGGAAGAGCTAAAAAGTGAACAAAATGGGCATGTCCATTTTTTTAGTAAAGGGGAAACTATTATCTCAATTGTGATTAAGGAGGATTATTTTCAGCTATATGAAATGAAGGAAGACTTCGAGTTTAGTGATTAAGAGATTTAGCAACACGTAATATCTTTGGTGAATGGCATGGAATAGACTTGAATGCTTGATCTTGAAGAAAATTTAAATTTAATGGAACAGTTACGTAGATGGTAAGAAGATAGTGAGAGACTCCGATTTATTTTAATTAGTATTATTCGAAAAATGAGGTTTTTACTCCTATTTTAATGTTATAGAAATCGACTGTAAAATTAGAGATTAATGTAAAAAATTTGCGGAGTTGTTGGATTTTTGAGAATATAATAGAGTAGTAATTATTTTGAGAGGGGATGGGGAGCATGAAACCAATATACAATTCAGCAAAAGATGCCGTTGCAGGTATTGAAGATGGCATGACGTTGATGGTAGGTGGTTTTGGACTTGTTGGTATTCCAGAACAGTTAATTTTAGCGTTAGTTGAAAAAGGGGTAAAGGATTTAACCGTAATTTCTAATAACTGTGGAGTAGATGACTGGGGTCTAGGCCTTTTACTTAAAAATAAACAGATAAAAAAAATGATAGGCTCTTATGTAGGGGAAAATAAAGAGTTTGAAAGACAAGTAATTTCAGGAGAGATTGAAGTAGAGTTGACTCCTCAAGGTACTTTAGCAGAAAAAATTCGTGCTGGTGGAGCAGGAATACCTGCGTTCTTTACTCCTGCAGGTGTAGGGACGGTTGTTGCAGAGGGGAAAGAGGTACGAATGTATGACGGCAAGGAATACGTTCTAGAAGAAGCACTTAGAGCAGATTTTGCGTTGATTCGCGCAGCTAAGGCAGATAAATTTGGTAACCTAATCTATAACAAAACAGCTCAAAATTTCAATCCAATGATGGCTGCTGCAGGGAAAATTACAATTGCTGAGGTAGAAGAAATCGTTGAGACAGGCGATTTAGATCCAGCTCAAATACATACGCCAAGTATTTATGTCCAAGGTCTGTTCCAAGCAGAACAGGAAAAAAGAATCGAACGTCTAACGACACGTTCATAAGGGGGAGATTCGGATGAATACACGAGAAAAAATTGCGAGAAGAGCAGAAAAAGAAATTGAAAATGGGAACTACGTGAATTTAGGAATAGGTATTCCAACCTTAGTTGCCAACTTTATATCTCCAGATAAAACAGTTGTGCTTCAATCAGAAAATGGTCTTTTAGGTATCGGGCCATATCCAACTGAGCAAGAAGTCGATCCAGATCTTATCAACGCCGGGAAGGAAACAGTTACTACCATTCCGGGTTCTTCCTTCTTTTCAAGTGCTGAGTCATTTGCCATGATACGCGGGGGGCACGTAGACGTTGCAATTTTAGGGGCAATGGAGGTTTCCGAAAAGGGAGACTTAGCTAACTGGATGATTCCAGGTAAGATGATTAAAGGAATGGGCGGCGCAATGGATTTAGTGCATGGTGCCAAAAAAATTATCGTAATTATGGACCACTGCGCGAAGGATGGTTCTGCAAAAATTAAAAAACAATGTGAGCTTCCTTTAACAGGTAAAGCCGTTGTGAATAAAATCATAACAGAACGGGCAATGATTGAAGTAACAGAAGATGGGCTAGAATTAAAAGAAGTATTTGAGGGATATTCTGTGCAAGATATTATAGATGCTACGGAAGCTGATTTAATCATTAAAGACGTAAAAGAGAATGTAGCTATTTAATTTTCTAATTTCTACGATATTTGATGAGAGTGCATCTTGTGTTTTCTTTTCATTTCAATTAGAATTAATGCAATAACCATAAATAATTTTCGACTAAGACAAGGAATAGTAAATAACACTCGTTTCTAAAGAGAGCTAACGTATGGTGCAAGTTAGTGTTACGAATTATTGAACTCGCCTTTGAGTCTGTATAAGTGAACGATTAGTAGCTTATACCGTTTTCCGCGTTAAGGAGACAAGTTGAGTGGAATTTTCCACTAATTTGGGTGGTACCGCGTGAGTATATCTCTCGTCCCTTAAGTTTTTTAAGGGGCGAGTTTTTTTATTTGGTGTTGTTTTTATTGGTAAAATGACGGTTTAGACAACATCATTACCTGAAGGAGGAAGAAAAATGAGCTTTAATCATGAAGCAATTGAGCAAAAGTGGCAAAGGTATTGGAAAGAAAATAAAACATATAAAATGATTGACGATCCTTCCAAACCAAAATTTTATGCATTAGATATGTTCCCATATCCATCTGGAGTTGGACTGCATGTTGGACATCCGCTTGGATATATAGCAACAGATATTTTAAGTGCATATAAACGCAAACAAGGATATAACGTACTTCACCCAATGGGCTGGGATGCTTTTGGTCTTCCTGCTGAGCAATATGCAATTGATACTGGTAATGATCCAGCGGAGTTCACTGCAAAAAATATTGCAACATTCAAACGTCAAATGATGGATCTTGGATTCTCCTATGATTGGGATCGTGAAATTAATACTACGGACCCTTCCTACTACAAATGGACACAATGGATTTTCATTCAGCTTTATAAAAAAGGCTTAGCTTATGTGGATGAGGTGCCGGTAAACTGGTGTCCAGCATTAGGTACAGTACTAGCAAATGAAGAGGTAATCGATGGGCTATCCGAGCGCGGAGGACATCCAGTAGAACGTCGTCCAATGCGTCAATGGGTTCTTCGTATTACGGCTTATGCAGATAGATTGTTAGAGGATTTAGATGACCTTGATTGGCCTGAGAGCTTAAAGGAAATGCAACGTAACTGGATTGGACGTTCAGAAGGTGCAGAGCTTACATTTGAAGTTGCGGATACTGATCAATCATTCCAAGCATTTACAACTCGTCCCGATACGATTTTTGGTGCAACGTATGCGGTATTGGCACCTGAGCATAAATTAGTGGATACTATTACAACTCCAGAGCAAATGGAGGCAGTGCAAGCATATAAAGATCAAGTTAAATTGAAAAGTGATTTAGAGCGTACCGATCTTGCTAAGCATAAAACAGGTGTATTCACTGGTGCTTATGCAATTAATCCAGTTAGTGGTGAAAAAATGCCAATCTGGATCGCTGATTACGTTTTAGCGACATATGGAACTGGTGCTATTATGGCAGTTCCAGCACATGATGAGCGTGATTATGAGTTCGCAAAACAATTTGATCTTCCAATTGTAGAAGTAGTTTCTGGTGGAAATGTTGAAGAAGCTGCCTACACAGAGGATGGCGTACTTGTTAATTCGGATTTCTTAAATGGACTTAATAAACAAGACGCAATCGCTAAAGCAATTGAATGGTTTGAAGCAAATGGAAAAGGTGAGAAGAAAATTACTTACCGTCTACGTGACTGGTTATTTAGCCGTCAGCGTTATTGGGGAGAGCCAATTCCAATCATTCATTGGGAAGATGGAACTTCTACTCCAGTAGACGAATCAGAGCTTCCGCTTATGCTTCCTGTGACTACTGACATTAAGCCAAGTGGAACAGGAGAGTCTCCATTAGCTAATATTGAAGAATGGGTAAATGTAGTAGATCCAGTCACTGGTAAAAAAGGACGTCGTGAAACAAATACTATGCCTCAATGGGCAGGTAGCTGCTGGTATTATATTCGCTATATCGATCCACATAATGACGAAGCGCTTATTGACCCTGAGCTAGTAAAACGATGGTTGCCAGTGGATCTTTATGTAGGTGGAGCAGAGCATGCTGTACTTCACTTGCTATATGCACGTTTCTGGCATAAATTCCTTTATGATATCGGTGTTGTAGCAACAAAAGAGCCATTCCAAAAGTTATTCAATCAAGGAATGATCTTAGGGGAAAATCACGAGAAAATGTCCAAGTCAAAAGGAAATGTAGTAAATCCTGATGATATCGTGAAAAGCCATGGAGCAGATTCACTTCGTTTATATGAAATGTTCATGGGACCACTTGATTCTTCTAAACCATGGTCCACAAACGGCTTAGACGGCTCACGTCGATTCCTAGATCGTATTTGGAGACTATTCGTAACAGAGGAAGGAACGCTAAGCCCTAAAGTAAGCGATACTTCATCTGACAACATGGAAAAGGTATATCACCAAACGGTTAAAAAGGTAACAGAGGATTACGAAGGAATGCACTATAATACAGCAATCTCTCAAATGATGGTATTCATCAATGAAGGATATAAAGCTGAGAAAATTTCTAAAGAATATGTAGAGGGCTTCATTAAGCTTATTTCTCCTATCGTACCTCATATTTCTGAAGAGCTTTGGAGCATACTAGGTCATGAGGGGTCTGTCGCTTATGAATCTTGGCCGACGTTTGATGAGTCGAAGCTAGTGGACAATGAAGTTGAAATCCCGGTCCAAATTAAAGGGAAGGTTCGTGCGAAGCTTGTCGTTTCTAAGGATGCTACGAAGGATGAGCTAGAAGCATTAGCCTTAGCATCTGAACAGGTTCAACAATGGATTGATGGCAATGAGATCAAAAAAATCATCGCAATACCTGGTAAAATGGTGAACATCGTAATTTAATAAATAATAAAGCTGCTTAATCTCCTCGTGAGATAAGCAGCTTTTTTGTATTGGCTTGATAAACTAATTATCAATTACAATTTCTCCTTCACCTATTGGTACTTCGAATCCATTAAGGTAGGAAGTTAAAATTTCTTCTGTAATAGGAAAAGCATTAGCATCAAAGCGTTTGTTTCGAATTTTAAGCCGTTCACGCAAATCATCAGCGTGAACTTTTAAATAAATAAGCTTCCATTTACCGCCGGACTTTTCAATTAGTTGCTTATATTCATTCCTTCTTGCACGATCCCAAAAACTGAAGTCAATTACTACCTGCCGATTATCGTGAATTAACTTAATTAAATAATTCCGCAGTTTCCTTTCAGCATCTTTCTTGTATTCTTCAATCTTTTCCATCGGGAAATCGATCCCATACCGACCATTAGTGGCCCATATTTCCTCATCAATAGAAAGACGCACAAAGCCTTCTTTTTCTAATTGTTGTGAGAATGTAGTTTTGCCGGAACCAGCTACACCACACATCATGACCACTAGAGGAGTGAAATCATCGCGTTCACTATAAATTATATCGAAATTAAACTTCTCAAATATTTGAATGGTCCCCCTAACTTATAGATATAGTTCAATAATAAAAAGAGATTTCTAAGCACCCAAGAATTCAATAATTTTTATGCCTTTTTATTTTTATTGAGTTAGTAGTAGCGAAGCTCTCTAAGTATTCATCAAAATTATCTGGTTGAAAACGAAAAACTTTCCATGTAAATCCTTTTTTTAACCTAACAAACACTGACTTTTGGTGCCAGCCTATTCTTTTAAATTCAATTAATTTTATATTTTCTTTATTCACCTTTCTTTGGGAAATATCTAAGCCAAATAGAGAAACTATAAAAGACAAGTGATGATCATTTATAACAAATTGGTATTTTAGCTGTGTAGAAATAAGAAACATGAAAGCTAAGACCAAGAAAATCAACCATTTAGATAATATAAAAACAACTAACATGATAAAGAAATTAAAAAATAATGGAAATTTCAAATCCACTGCATTAAATCGCATTTTATATAAACCCCTTAAATATTATGGTTGTCCATCGTTTCTGTTTTATATATACCATTGCTTTCACTATTAACGTTTTACTTATTAAACACGAGCATTCACAGGTTATTGATTGTAGCGACAGGCGACGACTCCAGCGGGAGGAGGGAGACAGATAAGACATCACAACCACGCGCGTATGCGATGGGTGATGGCTTATCGCTCCCCCCGCTAAAAAGCGTCCGCCGAAAGCGAAAATCAATTCTACTTCCCTTATATAAAAGCATTTAATTTTTCATAGCTTCTATTCATATTTCTATGTCTGTTTTTCCTATAAAAAATTAGGATGCGCCTTCTTCATTTCGAAACATGAATTTCAATGAAAGTAACCCAACAACATGAACAATAATAATACCAATCGCAGCTACCATTAAAATCTCCCTTCGAAGGTTAATTTAACGTATCTATAAAACCTTTCATCAGTAGAGTCCCTTGCTCAGTTCCGATAGACTCTGGATGAAATTGTAATCCATACAGAGGGTAGTCACTGTGTTTAATAGCCATTATTTCCAGGTCGTCCTCAGCTCTAGCCAGTACCTCAAAGCAATCTTGTAGGCTGTTCTCTTCAATTACTAGAGAGTGATAACGCATGACGGAGATAGGGCTATCAAAGACGGAAAATAATTCATTTTGTGTATGCGATATAGTGGAGGTTTTACCGTGCATAATTGTTCTAGCCTGCACTATATTTGCTCCAAATGCAGCCCCAATAGATTGGTGACCTAGGCAGATTCCTAGGATAGGATACTTCTTATATAATGCTTGAATCACTTCAATAGAAACACCTGCATCTAATGGATTACCTGGACCAGGAGAGATGACAATTGCTTCTGGATGAAGCTCATCTATATCTGAAATGGTAATAGCGTCGTTTCTGACAACCATAACATCTTTCCCAAGCATTCCTAATTGTTGATAAAGGTTGTACGTAAAGGAATCATAATTATCTATTAGAAGGATCATCGAATCACCTCCAATAGTGCTTTTGCTTTGTTTAAGGTTTCGTCATATTCATTTTCCGGAATGGAATCATATACTATTCCTGCACCTGCCTGAACATGAGCCATCTGGTCTTTTACAATCATTGTTCGGATGGCCAAGGCGAGGTCCATATCTCCTGTAACTGAAATATAACCAACTGCTCCTGCATATACTCCGCGCTTTATAGATTCTAATTCGTTTATAATTTGCATGGCACGGATTTTAGGAGCTCCTGAAACGGTACCAGCGGGTAAACAGGCAGCCAAAACGTCTAACGCATGAGTGTCTTTTCTTAAACGACCAGTTACTTCTGAAACTATATGCATGACGTACTTGTACAATTCAATCTGCATATACTTGTTTACTTGGACCGTACCAATTTCTGATATTTTACCTATATCATTTCTTCCCAAGTCAACAAGCATCCGATGCTCTGCTACTTCCTTTTCGTCTATCAATAAACTAGCAGCATTTTGCTGATCTTCTTCGGGAGATTTTCCACGAGGCTTTGTACCAGCAATAGGGTTTGTCGTGACATATCCATTCTTTACTTTTACAAGACTTTCGGGAGAGGTGCCGAAAACGACGTACGTTCCGAAATCCATATAAAACATGTAAGGTGACGGATTAGAAGTTCTAAGCTGTCGATAAAGAGAGAAAGGATTCCCAGTGAAAGGGGAGCTAAAACGCTGAGAAATCACTACTTGAAATATGTCGCCTTGTACAATATGTTGCTTAGCTTTCTCTACCATTTGTTTAAATTCTTCTTTCTGAATCGAAGGCTTAAAAGAAAGCTTCTGTGCTAACTCCTCCTCTTGGTGGGAAGCACTTGCTTGAAGATCCTCATATATTTCATTAATCGAATCCATCATATTTTTAGAAGTGCGACCGTTCTGGAACAAATCGATTGCTGCAATAGTTATGGTTTGTTTCAAATGATCGTAAACAAGAAAGGTATCATAAAACAAAGCATGTATATCAGGCATATTTAAATCATCGGGGAGATACTCTCCAATCTGTTCACTGTAAAATGCGGTTTCATAACCAAAATAACCTAGCATTCCTCCAAAAAAAGAGAAGGGGTATTGCTCCTTGTGTTCAGGGAGAATGGTTTTTAGTTTTTCTAAAATACCATGTCCTGTGTGTTCTTTTCTGTGTTCATCTGTAAAGACATAGTGATACTGGTTACCTATTATTTCTGCAACCGGATTAAGTACGATAAACGAATACCGACCGCTCTCCTCATGCTTAGCAGAGGATTCAAATAGCATTTTCTTTTTTCCTTTTAGTGCATGGTAAATGGAGATGGGAGTCATCATATCTCCTTGGATTTCTTTCATTTCATAGCTTCTCGTCTCAACTGTCATTCTCTACACTCTCCTCTTTCTCAGCTCGGCTCATTTACAAAAGAATACAAAAAGGCTCTCTATCCAAAAAGGACGGAGAGCCGTGGTGCCACCTTCATTGATTACTATTGTAATCCACTTGTTTGCAGTGATTAGCTGCTAGTCCTATAACGTAGACAAACGCCAAGGCCTACTGCCATTTCGGCCTTGGAACTCAGAAGCCCATTCATCATATGCTTTGCACTGACTTGCACCAATCGTCAGCTCTCTATGGCGTCACATATGATTACTACTCTTCGTCATCGCTCATTAAAGACCATTGTATTATAAATAATTTAAAAATTCAATGCATTCTTATAAAAGAATCCAAATTTTATCCAATTAATTTAGAAGGCTTTTTGCAGCACTCATCCCGGCTAGCTTCCCAGTAACAAGGGCAGAGGTGATATTGTAGCCACCAGTATATCCATGTATGTCTAAAATTTCACCACAGAAATATAATCCTTCTTTTTTCTTAGATGCCATCGTTTTTGGCTCAATTTCCTTGATGGAAACTCCACCGCCTGTAACAAAAGCTTTCTCTAGTGGCTGGGTGCCGTGAACGTTAACGATAAATTGTTTAAAAAGATGGGCAAGAGATCTTATCTTCTCGTGAGAAAGATTTTGGCCATCCTCACTTTCTTGAATTTTCGCTTGCTCTAACAAAAACAATAGCCACCTTTCAGGAACTAATCCTTTCCAGACGTTTTTAACTGCTTTTTTAGGCTCGTCTTTAATAGAAGACAGAAGTGTTTGGAATGTTTCTTCCTCGTTCAAGTGGGGAAGGCTATCAATTCTTACAGAAACCGGGCCACCATTTTTCTTTATTTCCTTTACAACAAATTGGCTGCAACGTAGAATAGCAGGTCCGCTTAAGCCGAAATGTGTAAAGAGCATGTCCATTTGATGGGTAATGATTACTTTTCCTTTTTTATTTAGAACAGAAACAGCTACATCTCTTAAGGCTAAGCCTTGGAGCTCCTTCGATTTGATGAAGGTCTCACTAGATAACAGAGGCACCTCCGTTGGATATAAATCAGTTACCGTATGACCAGCCTTCTCTGCCCACGGGTAGCCATCTCCTGTAGAGCCGGTTTGAGGAACAGCTTTACCGCCAACAGCCACTACTACTGCTCCAGCAGTAATTTCCTCGCCTGTTGCCAATCGAATTCCGATTATCTTTTCTTCGTTCATTAATAATTTAGCAACGGGAGCGTTTAGCTTAATATCTACCTTCAATCTTTTTAATTCGTCCAGAAGGGCATTCACAACATCCATTGCCTTGTTAGAGACCGGGAACATTCTACCATGGTCTTCCTCTTTTAATGGGACACCTAAATTCTCAAAGAATGCGATAATATCCTCATTGTTAAAAACGGAAAACGGGGAAAATAAAAAACGACCGTTTCCGGGAATGTTCTTAACAATTTCCTCCTGAGGAAGCCTATTTGTAACATTGCATCGTCCTCCGCCAGATATTGCTAATTTCTTTCCTAGCTTGTTGCCTTTTTCGATCAATAAAACCTTTTTGTTTTCAGCACCTGCTGCAGCAGCGGCCATAAGTCCTGAGGGACCCCCACCAATTATTATTACGTCATACATAGTATATTCACACTTTCACTTTTTTCTTTATTATACATGATTGTAGTTTTGATGAGACAGTTGTAAACTGTAATATAGACATTTTAAAGGATTGGACGGGTTAGATGGCATCGAATTTACTAAAAGGGACAATGATTTTAACGGTTGGTCTCTTATTATCCAGGATTTTAGGAGTTCTTTATGTAATTCCTTTTTATCAGATAATCGGCGAAGAGTACATTGCCCTTTATCAATACGCTTATACTCCCTATTCAATCATGCTAGCAATAGCAGTTTCAGGGGTACCGGTTGCGGTTTCCAAGTTTGTATCGAAATACAATGCATTAGGGGACTATGCGACAGGTAGGAAGCTAATGAAATCCAGCATGCTTTTAATGAGTATCACTGGTATTTTAGGATTTCTACTGCTTTTCTTTTTAGCAGATCCTATTGCACATATGATTATTAAGGATGATGAAGCTGATTTTTCTGTAGGTGACGTAGCTTCAGTGATAAAATATGTCAGCTTTGCGGTTATAGTTGTTCCACTTATGAGTTTAATAAGAGGTTTCTTCCAAGGCTATCAGCGTATGACACCTACTGCGATTTCACAGCTTTGGGAACAAATTGTACGTATTCTGTTTGTGTTAGCTGGAGGTTTTTTTGTAGTATACATAATGAAGGGCACAGAAAAGACAGCAGTTTCCTTTGCAGTATTTGCAGCCTTCCTTGGTGCATTGGCGAGCATGGTCGTTCTATATTGGTATTGGAAGAAGCTTAGACCTGAATTTAATGTAATGATGAATGATTCTGGTAAAACGAGCTCGGATGTTTCTCTTAGAAATATTTACAAGGAAATCTTAGTTTATACGGTTCCATTTGCTCTAGTTGGGGTTATTAACCCACTTTTCCAATTCATCGATATGATCACCTTTAACAGTGCTATGTCTATTATCGGTATAAGCGGGGATATTTCCAATATTTTATTAGGAATGTTGAATTTCTCTGCACATAAATTGGTAATGATTCCCGTGATGTTGGCTACTGGATTTAGCATGGCTTTAATACCTTACATTACGAGCTATTATGCAAAACGAGATTTTCTTCAAGTGAGAAAATCGCTCGATCAGTCATTTCAAATATTATTATTTCTTACTGTTCCAGCAGCCCTGGGAATTGCTGTATTATCAGGGGAGTTTTATCATTTATTTTATGAACAGAGTGAAACCGGTTCAACGGTGTTAGCACACTATGCTCCGGTAGCCATTTTATTTGCCTTGTATCCAGTGACTACTGCAATCCTACAAGGTATTGATCGTCAAAAGCTGATCATTTTAAATCTTTTATTAGGTATTTTGACAAAGCTGTTGTTAAACACACCTTTCATCAAAGCATTTGAAACAGATGGTGCAATTATGGCGACTGCATGTGGTTATTTAGTAGCTATAGGATTGAACTTGTTTGCGATACGAAAAACGTTGCATTATAAGTCTACGATGGTAGCAAGAAGAATTCTTCTCATCCTCATCATCAATGCTGTTATGCTTGTACTTGTGTATGTAGTAAAGTCAGGGTTACAAAACCTATTTGTAATCGATAGTAAAATGGAGGCGCTGCTAGTTATTATAGTTTGTGCTGGTGTGGGAGCAGCCTTTTATGGCTATGTGACGCTTCGACTTGGATTAGCTCAGAAATTACTAGGTGAGAAAGTTACACGTATTGCGAAAAAATTAGGCTTTAAGGAGAAATAAATGCGATTAGATAAATTTCTATCTCATATGGGATACGGTACAAGAAGTGAAGTAAAGGTTCTTATTAAATCAAAGGCAATTGAAGTAAACGATGTAGTTGCTAAAAATGGATCTAATCACGTCAATGAATTAGAGGATAAAGTAACAGTTTATGGAGAGATAGTGGAATATAGAGAGTTTATCTACTTAATGATGAACAAGCCACCAGGAGTAGTTTCTGCAACGGAGGATTCTAGAGATCAAACTGTAATTGACCTATTAGATGATGATGTTAAGCATTTTGAGCCCTATCCTGTCGGAAGACTTGATAAGGATACGGTTGGACTGTTGCTTTTAACTAATGATGGAGCGCTAACACATCGATTATTGTCTCCTAAGAAGGATGTCCCTAAAGTATATTATGCGAAAGTAGCAGGTAGAGTAACAGAAGAAGATATAGTAGCATTCAAAGAAGGAGTCATTTTGGATGATGGGTATCACACGAAGCCAGGCTACCTGACTATTTTAAAGAGTGACCAAATTTCTGAAATTGAGTTAACCATCACAGAAGGTAAATTCCATCAAGTGAAAAGAATGTTCCAGGCAGTAGATAAGGAAGTCGTATATTTAAAACGGTTGTCTATGGGTGCTTTGAAGCTAGATGAGTCATTGGAAGAAGGGTCCTACAGAGAGCTAACGGAAGAGGAATTATTAAGTCTATAACAAAAGAATGACCATGCCTAGGCGTGGTCATTCTTTTTCATATGGTGTATCTAAGATGTCATTTTAACTCGTTTGTTCGTCGTGGTCCATTTGCCTCTTGTTGGGCTAATGATTAAATCATTAAACGCAAGTACATTCAAATCTCTCTGAATAGTTCGAGGAGTGATGCCAAATTCATCGACCAGATCTTGTGTAGTAACAGTTCCGTTGTTTCGGATGAACATATACATATCTTTGATTCGAGTGAGCATCCGATCAGTAGTAGGTTTCAAAAATAACCACTCCTTCATCTTGATATCTCGTGGCAAGACTAGCGGACGACTTGGGCGAAAAGCAACAGTAGTATTGCAAATGACAGCCCCTTTACAATTTTGGTAGTCAGAATTATATTGTCTGACAATTTTATTATAGTAGAATTGCAAAGAAATTTCTATAAAAATTACTGATTATTTACAAAAAAATACATGAAATTTATATGAAACTAGTAGAAAAAGCCGTTATAACTGAATTTTCTATGTAACAAAATAAAATTATATTGATAAATGAATAACCACAAATAGGTGGAGTATTGTATGGTTCTATTGGTTAATGAGAACAAATAATGTAGTAACTTAACAGCAGTCAAAAAAACCTTCTTTTTACTGTGTGTTTGAATAAAATAAGTGTAAAATAAGAAATATGCAATAGTACATAGGAGGATTACAATGAACTGGTTAGATATAGCAGAACAAAGAAAGACGGATATTATAAAAGAGCTTCAAGCCTTAATTCAAATACCTAGTGTTTTAGATGAAAAAGAGGCTACAGAGCAAGCTCCCTTCGGTGTAAAACCACTAGAGGCACTACAATATATGTTAAACGAAGGGGAAAAAGAAGGTTTTGTTACAAAAAATATAGACAATATGGCTGGTCACATTGAAATGGGCAGTGGCGAGGAATTGTTAGGAATACTTTGTCATGTGGATGTAGTACCTGAAGGGACAGGGTGGACTTACCCTCCATTTGAAGGTGTTGTTGCAGATGATCGCATTTACGGTCGAGGAGCAATTGATGATAAAGGTCCTACGATTGCGGCGTGGATGGCGATGAAGCTAGTAAAAGAATCTGGGATTGAGCTTTCGAAACGTGTAAGGCTGATCATAGGTTCAGACGAAGAAAGTGGATTTAGATGTGTGA
This sequence comes from Psychrobacillus sp. BL-248-WT-3, assembly GCF_012843435.1. Lineage (GTDB taxonomy): Bacteria > Bacillota > Bacilli > Bacillales_A > Planococcaceae > Psychrobacillus. The sequence continues at coordinate 45,283 of NZ_JABAFC010000017.1, forward strand.
CTCGTTATTTTGAGAAAGAAGAGATGCCTGACCTAGGCTTTGCTCCGGATGCTGACTTTCCGATTATCAATGCAGAAAAAGGAATTGCTAATTTAATCTTTTCTCAGACAGGTTCTTCTGAGACCGAAACAATCCAGTTTTTCCAGGCTGGTAAGCGTACAAATATGGTTCCAGATGAAGCATTCGCTTATATTTTTGGAGGGGTTCATTCTATTAAAGAAAAATTTAATAACTTTGCAAGTGAACACGGAATTACTGGCGAAGTCCTTCCAGAAGGCCCAGTTGTTAAGGTGCTAGTTCGTGGTAAATCTGCTCATGCTATGGAGCCAGACCATGGAGTAAACGCTGGAATCCTCCTTGCTAAATTTTTGTTGTCATTGCCTTTAACCGCACATTCTAAAGCATTCTGTGAGTTCCTTGTTATGGCTTTCGGGGAAGAAAGCAGAGGTCATGCATTAGGCTTAAACTATGCAGATGAAGTGTCTGGTGAAACTACATTAAATGCAGGAGTTATTCATTATGCACCTGCCCAAGGCTCTTGTACTCAAGTAAGTCTACGTTATTCAGTTAGCTATCCATTTGAGGAAAAACTAAGTGCTTGTAGAGAAAAGTTACAAAATACAGGTATAACACTTGATTTAGGCTCTAACTCTACGCCACATTATGTCGATAAAGAGGATATACTGATTCAAACCCTTCAAAAGGTATATGAGCGTCAAACAGGAGAAAAGGCAGAACTATTATCTATCGGTGGTGGAACATACGCGCGAGTGCTAAAAAAAGGCGTTGCGTTTGGGATGTTGTTTCCAGGCAGACCAGATATAGCTCACCAGGTAGATGAGTATGTGGACATTGAGGATTTGATAAAAGCCACTGCGATTTATGCAGATGCAATAGTGGAGCTTGCTGGTAAAAAATAAGGAGAGGATGAATAATTATGACAAAAATTTTGTGGAACGACCAAATCGTAGAAAAAAATGAAGTGAAGATTGGATTTGAAGACCGAGGCTATCAATTTGGCGATGGTATTTATGAAGTTATTAAAATTTATAACGGAGATTTATTTACTGCGACTGAGCATATTGATCGTCTGTATTCCAGTGCTGATAAAATTAACTTAGTCATTCCTTATACGAAAGACAAACTTCATCAAATGATACATGAGCTAATTGAAACGAATGAAGTTCAAAATGGTCAAATCTATTTACAAGTAACACGTGGGGATAGCCCTCGTATTCATAACTTTCCTAATCCAGCAGTTAGCTCCGTGCTGACAGCTTATACGAAAGAAACAACACGTCCACTTGCTCAGCTTGAAAGTGGGATTAAGGCTTGTTTTGTAGAGGATGTTCGTTGGTTAAGATGTGATATTAAATCATTAAACCTACTTGGCAATGTACTCGCTAAACAGGAAGCTGTTACGAAAGATTGCTTTGAGGCTATTTTACATCGTGGTGATACGGTAACAGAGGGTTCTTCCTCAAACATGTACGGCATTAAAGATGGTGTTTTGTATACACATCCAGTGAGCAACCTGATTTTAAATGGTATTACTAGAAAAGTATTGTTAGATTGCTGTGAAGAGATTGGATTAAAGGTAGTGGAAGAGGCGTTTACTAAAGAAGAAGCACTGAAAATGGATGAATTCATCATGTCCTCAACTAGTGCAGAGGTGATGCCAGTTATCTCAATCGATGGGAATGTTATTGGAAACGGAAAACCTGGAGAGTTAACAAGAAAGCTCCAGAAAGCCTTTGAACAAAAAATTCCTACGACTTTAAATGTATGAGCAACCATTATTTCATAGGTATTAAAGTTCCTGAGGTAATAGGAAGGTCTATTATAGAGGCTAGAAAGGCAACTAATATGCATGAAACACATAAAACGTTGCCTCTTCTTGAGGACCTTCATATTACGCTGGCATACTTAGCTGCAGTAGATGAATCTATATTAGCAGACTTAATCGAATCCTTGAAAGAGATAAAGTGGGAAGCATTTACTTTAACAACAGCGGGACTAGCCCATTTTGGGAGTGCTAAAACCCCTCGAGTAGTTTATGTCGCTGTCGATGAAAATGAGGAATTGCAAAGACTTCAGCATGCAGTTGTGCAAAAAGTTCTGGGGTATATAGAGTTAAACGTTTCAAAGGACTTCCATGCCCATGTAACCGTTGCGAAAAAATGGAAGTCAACTGAGACCTGTATGTACGATTCGTTTAACCTGGAGAAACAGTCCTTTGAAGTTCGCGATTTTATCATTTACAAAATAAATCCTGCAAGCACTCCACGTTACGAGCAATTTGCCAGTATAAACGTGTGAGAGGGAGGTAATGGAATGGCTCAGTTAGTCAAATTACAGGATTATATATCCCGCTATCAAATTGATTTAAAGCGGTATCCTACTCAATTTGTTCGTTTAAAAAAACAACAATGGGAGCGAGTCAACGCTTCTTATGAAAGAGGAGCTCTAGATACATCGTGGATGGAGAAGGAGCAGGAGGAGGATTTAGAGGTAGAGGAAAAAAAATCCTTTATCTCTAAATTGTTTTCTCGAAACAAAGAAGAAACCTCTACAGAGATATTGGATGAAAAGGAGGTAGAGGATCAAGAAGTTCCAGAAGAATCTACTACTCTTTTTTTCGAACCTAATATTGTTTATAACCCGAGTTCTAAAGAAGAGCTACGACGAATGTATTTAGACCAATTATTTCATTTTCAATTAAAATGGGCTAGCTCTACTTTAATGGAAAAATCCTATGTAGATCCAAAGTATATGAGAGATAGCTTGTTACGACTTCTCACACTACAATTACCTGATAATTATTTTCTGTTTTATTACCCAATCCTTAAACTGAAAAAAGCCCCTGTGGAATTAGATGTTATTATCGTTTTGCCTACTGAAATTATATGTATAGTCATGTTAGAAGGCAGAGACTTGGATGCATTTATCGGAAGTGGGGATCGTTTTTGGGTGAAGAAAAGTGGAAAGAGCGAAAGTAAGGTATTAAGTCCGATTATCAGTCTTAATAGAATGGAATCTATTCTATTGCAGGTTTTTAAAAAGGAAGATATTGATTTGCCTATCCGAAAAGTAGTTCTATCCAGAAATGGTTACATCGATTATCCAGGCTCTGCCTATCAGACTCAATTAGTAGATACTAGAAGCTTTCCTGCATGGTTTCAAGCTTTAAAATCGTCTCCATCTCCGATGAAGCATATGCAGTTTAAGGCAGCGCAGGCATTACTTAATCTGGTTCAGACAACCTCCTATTCTAGGGCAAGCTGGGAGCTGGAAAGCGAGATAGAAAATGAATGATGTACTAATTGTTGTTAATGAAATAGCAGGTCAGGGGAGAGCTAAAAAGCTTTGGGAGTCATGGCAAGACCATCTCCCTTTCGCTTTTACGCTTCTTAAAACTGAATATAGTGGGCATGCAACCGATATAGCGAAAAAATATGCAGAAGCTAGCCAAGACCCTCTTCTTATTATAGCAATCGGTGGAGACGGTACCGCGCACGAAATCCTCTCAGGTACTATAGGGTATAATCATGTTCGAGTTGGAGTTGTTTCTGCTGGAAGTGGAAATGATTTTGCTCGGGCTTTTTTTGTGTTTCAAACACTCGAGCAGCTAACAGAATATGTTTTAGAGTATCAGACAGCAGAACAGATGGACATCGGTGTATTACACACTAATTCAGATACGTTTCATTTCATAAATAATGCGGGCTTTGGCTTTGATGCACATGTTGTATACGCAGCCAATCAATCTAAATGGAAAAAGTGGTTAAATAGACTAGGATTAGGTAAATTAGTGTACATTCTGTATCTTGTGAAAGAGTTATTTAAGTTTAAAAAATTCTCTTTCTCTTTACTAAATCAAGGAGATACGATAAAGTTTGAAGATGTTTGGTTTATTACTGTGTGTAATCAACCCTATTTTGGAGGAGGCATGAAAATCTCTCCTTCCTCTATACCAAACGATGCTTTAATTGAACTAACCGTTGTGCATCATTTGAAGCGGGCTAAGCTGTTATTTATATTTGGCACAGTGTTTTATGGCAAACATACGGCTTATAAAGAAGTTAAACAAATTCAGGCAAGCGAGTTTGCCATTCAAATGAATGATCAAGTGTATGGGCACGTTGACGGAGAATTTTCCTGTATGACAATTCCTGGAAGCATCTATACATTTAGAGTAGAGCATAATGCATGGAAATTAGCAAAACCACCAAGTAAAAGGAGTTAAGGTAATGAGATTAAGAAACAAACCTTGGGCCGAGGATTTTATAAATTCTCATCCAGAAATAGTGATTCCAAATCCGGAAGAACAAAAAGGAAAATGGAATTTAGTGTTCGATAACGAAAATCCACTTCATATAGAAGTAGGAACTGGGAAAGGCCAATTTGTAACTGGAATGGCAAAACAAAATCCCGACATCAATTATATAGGAATCGAGCTTTATGACAGTGTCATTGTCTCTGCATTAGAAAATGCAATAGAAGCTCAGCCTTTACCAAATTTGCGTCTATTAAAAGTTAATGGTGCGGACTTAGCAAAATATTTTCAAAAAAATGATGTCCACCGCGTCTATTTAAACTTCTCTGATCCATGGCCAAAAATTAGACATGCAAAGCGACGTTTAACTCATGAAGGCTTTTTAAAGCTTTATGAATCTATTTTAGTAGACAATGCTGAGATTCATTTCAAAACAGACAATCGAGGTCTATTCGAATATTCTCTAACAAGCATGTCAGCCTATGGAATGCTATTGACGTATGTATCGCTTGATTTACATGCGAATATGCCAGAAGATAATATTATGACTGAATATGAAGAGAAATTCTCTGCAAAAGGTCAACCAATCTATCGTCTAGAGGCTAGATTTATTAGCCAAAAATAAAAGATCAATACTATTCAAAGGGGATGAAAGTATGGATACGTATAAATTTCACGAGATGACATTAACTTGGTTAAAAGGTGGTACGACACATATGGACGGGGGAGCCATGTTTGGAGTAGTGCCAAAGCCTTTATGGGAAAAGAAATATCCGGTCAATGAAAAAAATCAAATTGAACTTCCTTCCGATCCAATATTGATTCAACATAAAGGGAAGAACATTTTGCTAGAAGCGGGCCTAGGATTTGGAAAGTTCTCAGACAAGCAAATCAGAAATTATGGCATTACAGATGAGTCAGTGGTAGATGACAATCTGGTCGAGCTAGGTCTGCTTGCAGAGGATGTAGACATCATTTTAATGACTCATTTACATTTCGATCATGCTTGTGGACTAACTAAATGGGTAAATGGAGAATTAGTTTCCAGTTTTCCGAATGCTTCCATCTATGTTTCAGAGGTAGAGTGGAATGAAATGAAGAACCCAAATGTCCGTTCAAGCAATACATATTGGAAGGAAAACTGGGAGCCCATTCAATCACAGGTCATTACATTCAAGGATTCTATTAAGCTTTTAGAAGATATTGAGATGATTCATACAGGTGGTCATAGTGATGGTCATAGTATTGTGCTATTAAAGCAAAAGGATGAAACAATCATCCATATGGCAGACCTTATGCCAACACATGCACATCAAAATCCATTATGGGTATTGGCTTACGATGACTACCCAATGACCTCGGTATTTGCTAAGCAAAAATGGGTCCACGAAGCATTACAAAACAATTATTGGTTCAGCTTCTACCATGATGCCTATCACCGTATGATTAAATGGTCCACGGATGGCAAGGAAGTTCTAGAAAAATTAGAGAGAACGCGTTCCTAAAAATACACCAGCTATAAATGTCTATTGGCATTTATAGCTGGTTTTTTTGAGTGAAGATCTTATTCTCCTACAACTGTTTTTTCAGAAAATAGTTTTCCAAACAAAGAAACAGCAGAGAGTGTCAAACCAATTATGATGAACCCGGTGATTAAGTTCGATGTGTTTAAACCATAGTGAGCAAATGCTGATGATAAAATGTAACTGATCACAAAACTCAGAAGGACTACAAAAATTATATTTGTACTTTTACCCATTTTGAAAAATTCACCTCGCTTTCTAATAAGGGATACGTTAGAAAGAGAAGGAATGTTTCAATTATTTGGATAATAATTCCGGTGTAATGGCGCGCACCCTCTTAAGGACTCTGCAAGACTTGAAGTATTATGCGCAACACTTTGTGAATTAGTGCAACACTTTCCGTATGCGCAACACTTGAAGCAATACTCGCAACACTTACCCAAATTAGCGCAACACTTCACTCATTTCTCGCAACACTTTGGAGTATAGGCGCAACACTTTTGATATATGCAACACTTGGAGCTAAGGCGCAACACTTCACCCAATTCCCGCAATACTTCGCCTCATATGCGCAACACTTCCACAATTAAAAAAAGGTGAGTTATTAAACTCACCTTTGCATTATTTATTCGATTCTTTTGTAATATGTTTTGTCACCTTATTTTTAGAGACTTCGGCAAAGTCTATCCCGAGTTCTGTATCGGGGTTAACTGTAGGATTTTTGTATAGCTCCTGGCTGTTATGTGTTCTTTTATTCATGGTTTTTTTGTTGTTCTTACTACTCATGAAACATCACCTCCTACGGATAATTTACACCTAATAAGAGGTTTTATGCTTTATAACTAAAAGGACATGATTAAACCTTTGCTATGTCTACTACAGCACCTGTTTTAGAGTCAGCTGCAAATTCAAATTGCTCTAGTTCTCCATTTTTAATTCTAGATATTCCGCCCTTATACACTTCAAAACGGATTGCTTCTTTTTGGAACGGCTCTGGGCTCATATAAATCCAGGACCCATCGATTGGACCTTCTTCTTTAAAGGAGTTCTTTATATTATTAAGCACTAGATCTGCTGGTTTGTTTGGATTTATTTTAGTGGCAGCCTGACTTGCAACAATACCTAATACAACTCCTGTACCTAATCCCATCATATAGTCTCTTAATTTCATTCTAATTCCTCCCTTGTGTTTATTTTAGTTTATCATATAAATGGAATTCGTAAAATTTTTCGTATGTCGAAATTTATTAGTAGTAAACCCTTCAATCTTTTATTACAATAGAGAGGGAATGTATTTAAAGAGTGAATATTAACTTTACGAGGCTTTAGGAGGCTTTAATAATGAATGAAGAAACACGCGCGTTATTTAAAACGTTAACTGAGTTACCAGGAGCGCCAGGAAATGAGCATGCGGTTCGTGCCTTTATGCGAAGTGAACTAACTAAATATTCAGATGAAATTGTACAGGATAATTTAGGTGGAATATTCGGGGTAAAAAAAGGTGACGAAAATGGACCGAAGATTTTAGTTGCTGGACACATGGATGAGGTAGGATTTATGGTTTCCGGTATTACGGATAACGGTATGATTCGTTTTCAGCCACTGGGAGGCTGGTGGAACCAAGTTTTACTTGCTCAACGTGTAGAAATCATTGCGTATAACCAAGCAATTCCAGGAGTAATAGGCTCCATTCCACCTCATTTGTTGAGTGATGAGGTTCGTAATAGACCAATGGATATTAAAAATATGCTAATTGATGTGGGTGCAGATGACAAAGAGGATGTTAAACGTATGGGTATCAAGCCTGGCGATCAAATTGTCCCTGTCTGCCCATTCACTCCAATGGCAAATGATAAGAAAATAATGGCGAAGGCTTGGGACAACCGTTATGGCTGTGGTCTGGCAATCGAATTATTAAAAGAAGTTCAAAATGAACAATTACCGAACATGCTATATTCCGGTGCAAACGTAATGGAAGAGGTTGGACTTCGCGGTGCACAAGCTTCGACAAATATGATTAAGCCGGATCTATTCTTTGCTTTAGACGCTAGTCCAGCAAATGATGCTTCTGGTAATAAAAATGAGTTTGGTCAATTAGGGAAAGGTACACTTCTACGTATTTTTGACCGATCTATGATTACTCATCGAGGTATGAGAGAATTTGTATTAGATATGGCTGAAACGAATAACATACCTTATCAGTACTTTATCTCCCAAGGTGGTACAGACGCAGGACGTGTCCATACTTCACTAGAAGGAGTTCCGAGCGCAGTTATTGGTATTTGTTCACGTTATATTCATACATCATCATCTATCATTCATACTGATGACTACGCTGCAGCGAAAGAATTAATCGTGAAGCTAGTTAAGGCGTGTGACCGCACTACTCTAGAAACGATTAAAGCTAATGTATAAAAAAATGCCCTTGTGGCATTTTTTTTTTAGAGTTATGGCCAAGACAGTTTCTGTTTTAAAGAAGGAGAAATGAAATGATGCATAAAATACTGATTGCAACTAATAATAGAGCTAAAACTAAGGCAGTAGAAACAGTAGGGAGATTATATTATCCCAATGCTATTTTTATAAATCAGGACGTGCCCTCTTTAGTGTCCGACCAACCAATGAGTAATGAGGTGACTAGACAAGGTGCTATCAACCGAGCCAAACATGCAATGGATATTTTAGATGGAACATTCAGTATTGGATTAGAGGGTGGAGTACAAGAAATCGATGGAACTATGTACATTTGCAACTGGGGAGCACTAGCAATCAAAACAGGGGAAGTGTTTACTGCTACTGGAGCTGGTGTACCATTACCCGTGGAAATTGCAGAGCAGCTGAGAGCTGGAGGGGAACTAGGTCCTATAATGGACGTCTATACCAACAAGCAGGGGATTCGTCACAACGAAGGAGCTATTGGTGTATTTACTAATGGTATAATAAAAAGAAATGATATGTTTGAGCACATCATGTTATTACTTATAGGTCAATATGAACTCTTTTTAAAGCTAAAGCATGATAAAATAGATTTATATGAATGAAATCCTATCTAGAACAATAAGCTATACTAGTTGCAAGTAAATTAAATCATCGATAAAATATATAGCAGTTATGCTTTGAATGGAGGAACGAAATTGACGAGAAAATGGATGCGAGGAATTCTCGCGTCACTAGTTGTCATTTTATGTGCAGGCTGTGCATCTTTAGATGAACAAGCTGTTAAAGGCCTAGAAAAAGCAGAGAAGGCTTTTACGGAGGATGCTGAAGATCCTAACAAAGAAGTAAATGACATTAAACTATTTTTACCAAGTGGATATTCTGTTGAAGAAGATTCTGATGAAACTAATATTCTACTATCAAAAGGAAAAGACTCTTATATCTTGTTTATAAACCCAAATGAATTGTCTACGAGTAAATTGTATTACGACTTAATGATGTCTAATAAGAATATAAATATTATTAAGGAAGAGACCTTTGAAGCGGACAATCGTTTTGGTTATGCAGCGATTCTGAAGAATAGTGAAGATAGATATGAGTTGGTATCCAGTATAGGTGGAACTAAGTTAACTACGATTTCCAAAGAGAAAGACGTATCAGATAATCTAGAACAGATGATGACGATTGTAAGATCTATTCAAACGAAGTAGGAGGGGTAACATGGAAAATCTAAATTCTATAGAACAATTTAAACAATTGAGAGACAATGAAAGAGTTGTATTTAAATTTACCGCTGACTGGTGTCCTGATTGTCATTTTATTGATCCTTTTATGGGGGAAATCGAAGAACAATTTTCTGAATTTCAATTTATTTCAGTTGATCGGGACAAGTTTATAGATTTATGCGTGGAGTTAGATATTCTAGGTATTCCGAGCTTTGTCGCCTATGACCGTGGTAAAGAGGTAGGTCGTTTTGTAAGCAAGGATCGCAAAACAAGAGAAGAAATTGAATCATTTCTTCAATCTATTTAATAGAAAACGGTTCACATTTGTGAACCGTTTTTACATTTTGTAAATAGGAGTAGTACTTAGTACATAATAGTTGTTTTTATATGCTCCCCAAAGATAGAATGCACATAGGTAGCGAAAGAATTGTGAAAGGAAGGATACTTTGAAAGCTCTTGAGTTAATAAACATATTTAAAACAAAAATTTCAGAAGATAAATATACGTATGATTACAATCGTGAAACAAACAAACTGCGCCTAACGCATAAGGAACTAGGAAAAGGAATAGATCTATCCATTCCTCCGATTTTGGCAAGATATGAGACCAAAAAAGAAAAGGCAATAGATGAGGTAGTTTACACGATATTAGAAACGTTTTTAGCGATGGAAAAGGAGATGGAGGGACTGCTGGACCCGAATTTTGCTGTGTACCCAGTTATTCGTTCAACATCCTTTCCTTTAAAATCAAATGAGGGCAATCGTTTTGTTACGAAGGATCATACAGCAGAAACAAGAATCTATTATGTATTAGATTTAGGTAACACGTATCGTTTAATAGATGAGAAAATGTTATCAGGCTGGGGCTTGCGTGAGACTGAAATACGTGAGAGAGCTCTTTTCCAAGTCAGAAACTTAAAAACAAATTATAAGACAGATGAAGTTGCCGGTAATACTTTTTACTTTTTTAACAATAATGATGGCTATGATGCAAGCAGAATATTGAACGAATCGCTTCTAAAAGATATGAAAAAACAGATTTCTGGAGATATGACTGTTTCTGTACCCCATCAAGATGTTATGATTATTGGTGATATAAGAAATGAGACAGGCTACGATGTATTAGCTCAAATGACTATGCATTTCTTTACAGTAGGAACTGTGCCGATCACCTCATTATCTTTTATATACGAAAAGGGAGATTTAGAGCCTATTTTTATCTTGGCTAAAAATCGAGTAACAAAGGAGAAAGAAGACAAATGAATATTTTTTACAACGCAGCTGGTGTAGGTGACGTTTTGTTAATCCAAATCACGCCTGAAAAAACAGAAAAGGTTACTACTGACATTATTGGAGATGTGACGCTTGTCAAGGACGCGCAAACTTCTGAGATTCTTGCCATTAACATATTTGGCTTCAGTAAATATGCACCTTTAGAAGCAAACGGACAAGTTGATCTAAATGAAGCGCTTGTGGCTAAAATTCAAGAGGTATTGAATACTAATAATGTAAACTACCAATTAGAGGTCGATTTATCTCCTAAGTTTGTAGTTGGTTTAGTCGAATCATTAGAACAACATCCAAACGCCGATAAACTAAAGGTGTGTCAAGTAAACGTGGGCAACGAAACGCTACAAATTGTATGTGGAGCTCCAAACGTGGATGCTGGACAAAAGGTAGTAGTAGCTAAAGTAGGAGCAGTCATGCCGTCTGGTATGGTGATCAAGGATGCAGAGCTTCGTGGCATCGCTTCTAGTGGTATGCTTTGCTCTGCAAGAGAGCTAGCTTTACCGAACGCTCCAGAAGTAAAAGGGATTCTTGTTTTGGAAGATAACAATGAAATAGGAAGTGCCTTTGTATCATAAAAGTAAGAAGAAGTTCTTAAGCATGCCTAATAGGTATGCTTTTTTTCTACTATCTTTTATTTTTTAACAGACGTATACCTTAATTATTGGTAAAATAGAGGTATCGAGTAGAAAGAGTGATGTAAATGAATTGGTTTAAAAAGTTATTTTCTAATAATGAGGAAGAACATATAGAAGAACAGGAAGTAGAGGAGATATCTCCAAGAGAACCACGTACTCCTTTCCGTTTTCCATTAATATCGGACAGCGAAAAAAATGAATTTTTGTACGGGTCAAAGGAAGAAAAGGAAATTATAGAGCCTGAGCCGATAAAGCCTGAGAAGAAAATATATGAAGCACCTCCCATTTATGAGGGATGGCAGCAACGAAAATTACAACCAACTACTAAAAGAGTGGAAAAAGTAATAGTGGACGAGCCTATTATAGAAAAGAAAAAACGGCCTTTCACTCCTACGCAGGTGCCTTCTCCTGTGTACGGCTATAATAAGCCAAAAGGTAATCTTCGTAACAGCTACCAGCAGGAACAAGTTGATAAAGAAGAAGTTACTATTTTAACGAATAAAAAAGTAGAACCAATTGTTCCTATTTTGAAAGAAGAAAAACCGGAACAATTAGTAACGACTACAGAATTATACGAGCCAAAAGGTGATGTGATCGTAGAGCCAGAAGTTCCTGTTTTAGACGAACTTACAAAAAAAGAAGAACCTACGTCAACGAGTATAGAAGTAGAAAGTTATGTACCTACACCAAAAGAAAAAGAGCAAGCGGTGGAAATGGTAACAACATCAGACGAAATATTGGAGAAGAAAACTGACAATATAGAAGAATATGCTGTTTCTGAGCTAGAGCAGCAAGGTAAAAAAGAAGAACTGGAGCCGATGAATAACGAAATAGAAAGCTATGTTCCTAGCTTAAAAGAAGAACAAACGGTGGAACTGATAGCAGCTACAGAAGTATTAGAGAAAGAGGACGCTGTTGAAATACTAGATTCTCCTTCGTCCGTTATAGAAGGTCCATTAGAGGAAGTGCGAGAACAAGAAGTTGAAGTAGAGGACCTGAAAGAACAGGTATTAGAGGACGAAAATCAGCCACAATATATGGAAGTAGAGAAACTGCAACCACAACAAGAAGACGTTAAAGTCACTGAAACTAAGTCAAAAGAAAAAATTAGACCTTTTAACGTATTGATGCTGAAGTCAGATAAGGAAAAGTTGAATAAACTAGAAAATAAAATAATCCCTCTTTATCAAAGTCCAACATCTAACCGTTCTGTCGTGGAAGAAAAACCAATGGAAGCTCCTACACAGGAGAAAGTAGTCATTGAGGAAACAATTGCTGTTAATCCACCATTAGAGGAGGAACCTCAATCTACGTATGAAAAACCTTCCTTTAGTTACCTGTTACCACCCGAAATTAAGGATGAGGATAAAGAATGGATGGAAAATCAAGCTTTTACATTAGTAGAAGCACTTTCGTACTTTCAAGTAAGTGGAGAGATTGTCCAAATGGTCCAAGGTCCAGCAGTTACACAGTTTGAAATCACAGTTGGACATGGTACGAAGGTTAGTAAAATCCGTAATCTGGCAGATGATTTAAAGCTTGCACTAGCTGCTAAGGATATTCGTATACAAGCTCCTATTCCGGGGAAGCGTTCTATTGGTATTGAAATACCTAATAGAAAATCACGTGCTGTTCGAATCTCGGAGGTACTTAATACAGATGTCTTTAAGGAATCAGATTCTCCTTTAGAATCAGCGCTTGGTTTAGATTTGACTGGTAAACCAGTGACTATTGATTTAAGAAAAATGCCACATGGTTTAATTGCAGGTGCAACAGGATCAGGGAAATCTGTATTTATTAATTCCTTACTTGTAAGCCTCCTTTATAAAGCAACACCTAATGAGCTTAAGTTATTGTTAATTGATCCAAAAATGGTAGAGCTTGCTCCATTTAACCATATTCCTCATTTAGTGAGCCCTGTTATTACAGATGTTAAGGCAGCAACAGCAGCACTTAAATGGGCAGTCGAGGAGATGGAACGACGTTATCAGTTATTTGCTCATATTGGTGTGCGTGACATTAGCAGATATAATACTTTGGCGACTGAAAAAAGACAGTTTGCTCAAAAACTGCCATACCTAGTAATTGTTATAGATGAGTTGGCTGATTTAATGATGATGGCGCCAACAGAAGTCGAGGATGCTATATGCCGTATTGCACAGAAAGCTAGAGCCTGTGGTATTCATCTCGTTTTGGCAACTCAACGTCCTTCCGTGGATGTCATTACAGGTCTGATCAAAGCGAATATACCGACTCGAATTGCTTTTTCGGTATCTTCTCAAATTGATTCACGTACTATTTTAGATCAACAGGGTGCCGAACGATTGCTTGGTCGCGGGGATATGCTATATCAAGGAAATGGTATGTCAAGTCCAGTCCGTATTCAAGGTACCTATGTAACGGATGAGGAAATTGAAAGTGTTATTGAATTTGCTAGAAGTCAAGGTACTCCTGAATATATATTTGAGCAGGATGAGTTAATTCAAAAGTCTGAGGTTGCAGCTGAGCAAGATGATTTATTTGAGGAAGCCTGCCGATTTGTTGTAGAACAGGGCACTGCTTCGACGTCCTTGCTTCAAAGAAAATTCCATTTAGGCTATAACCGAGCTGCTAGACTAATCGATGCTATGCATGAGGCTGGATTCATTTCGGAGCAAAGAGGCAGTAAGGCGAGAGAAGTGTTACTGAAAAACGACACTTTAGACCAAATTTTTAGTTAAATATATTTATTAATATTACGTACTAAAAAGTGATATAATGGGGAATACGTCTAATAGACGAACGTTTAGACAATGTATATAAGTGGGAATAATCCCAGGAGGTTTACAACGTATGACAAAGTATCATTTTACAGGGATTAAAGGATCGGGTATGAGCCCGTTGGCACAAATCCTTCATGATGAAGGTCATGAAGTGCAAGGATCAGATATTGAAAAGTACTTTTTTACAGAAAAACCATTACATGAACGCAATATAAATGTGTTGCTTTTTGATGAGAATAACATTTCAGAAGATATGACAATCATCGCTGGGAACGCATTCCCTGATACTCACCCAGAAATCGTCAAAGCGAAGGAATTAGGATTGGAAGTAGTCCGTTATCATAAATTCTTAGGGGAATATATGAACCAGTTTACATCCATAGCTGTCACTGGTGCTCATGGGAAAACATCAACTACAGGGCTTTTGGCGCATGTTTTAAGTGGATATAGTCCAACAGCGTATCTAATTGGTGATGGTACAGGTAAAGGGATTGAAAACGCCTCTAATTTTGTATTTGAAGCTTGTGAGTATCGCAGACATTTCTTGGCATATAGCCCAGACTATGCCATTATGACCAATATCGATTTTGATCATCCAGATTATTTTAGCGATATTGAAGACGTATTTAATGCTTTTCAGGAAATGGCTATGCAGGTTAAAAAATGTATTATAGCGTGTGGGGATGATGCTCATCTTCAACGTATTAAAGCATCTGTGCCAGTAGTCTACTACGGATTTGGCGAACACAATGATTTTGCTGCTCGTAATATTGAAAAGACGACAGAGGGAACTTCCTTTGACGTATTTGTAAGAAACGAGTTCTATCATCGCTTCACCATCCCAATGTACGGAGATCATGTTATTTTAAATACACTATCAGTTATTTCTCTATGTCATTATGAAGGAGTACCTGCAGAGGTAATTCAGAGCGGCTTGGAGTCATTTGAAGGTGTAAAACGCCGTTTCACTGAGACTGTTATAGAAAATCGTGTGATAATTGATGACTATGCTCATCATCCTACAGAAATTTCAGTAACGATCCAAGGAGCTCGTCAAAAGTATCCAGACCGAGAGCTTGTAGTAATATTCCAGCCTCATACGTACACTAGAACACAAAAGTTCTTAAATGAATTTAAGGAAAGCTTAAGCCTGGCTGATGAAGTATACCTATGTGACATATTTGGCTCTGCTAGAGAAAATACTGGTACATTAACGATTGAAACGCTGGGTGATCTTATAGAAGGTAGTCATATCCTTCAGGAAGACAACGTGGAGCAATTACTTAATCATGAAAATGCGGTGTATATGTTTATGGGCGCAGGAGATGTCCAAAAATATCAACAAGCATTTGAAAAAAAACTAAATAATTAATAAAAATGCTTAATCTCTTATGTAGATTAAGCATTTTTTAGAGGAGTTTTCAAAAAAAAGTAGTATAGTATATAGAGTAAGAAGTTTAGTTTGATTCATTTGGGGTAAAAATATTACATAACAAGAAATGGGGAGTGTCCACATGGAAAATCTTTTATACATAGCGGCAATTGTAGCAGCCATTGCTTTTTTAATCTTATGTATAAGCCTGGCGGTAACTTTGTCTTCCGTGAAAAAGACCTTAAACAATGTTGCAGAAACATTGGATGGCTTAGAAACGCATTTACAAAATGTGACAAAAGAAACAGCAGAGCTTTTGCATAAAACGAATGAATTAGCTGTAGATATTCAAGATAAATCTGAAAAGCTAAATACTGTGGTAGACGCAGTTAAGAACGTAGGAGTATCTGTTAATGGCTTCAACAATTCGATTCAACGTTTATCTACTTCTGTTACAACAGAGGTAGAAAAAAACGAAGATAAAATCGCTCAGGTTGTTCAGTGGAGTAGTATTTTCTTAGGTATCCGCGACAAATGGAAAGAGCGAAAAGCAATGGAGCAAGCAGGCTTTTATACATTTGAAAAAGATAATGTAAAATAATCTTACTGGAGGAATGGAATATGACAAATTACGAATCAAACAAACCGAATTACAATGATGCAAAATTTAATCAAGAGTACTATGCAAACCAATCTTCATATGATCGACAAGGACAGCCTAGCTATCCACCAATGCCTTCCTATAACGAGAGTCGTCACAATGTTTATAAGGACGAAGAAGTAAACGGTAAAGACTTTATCATGGGTGTAGTAATTGGTGGTATTATCGGTGCTACAACTGCTCTATTATTAGCACCAAAGACTGGGACTGAGCTTCGTGGTACGTTAAGCACACAAGCAGGTCAGTTGAAGGATAAAACAATGGATCTTTCTTCTACTGCTAAAGAGAAAACAACTCAGCTATCTAAACAGCTACAGGAGCAATCTGGACAGCTTGTAGAAAAAGTGAAAAACATTAAAGGTTCTCCTGCTTCTCCGTTAGATGATGGCACTGCTTCCTCCGAGGGCGAAGAGCCAATGGAATTCATGGAAACCATTTCTAAAACGACAGAAGAGCTAACAGATGAGGAAGAAAATGCGACAGCAGTAGCGGAAGCTATTAAAGAAGCAATTGCAGAAGAAACTTCAGATTCTAAAACTAATACAAAAAAATAATCAAAAGATGAGGCCGGAGATTTTTAATCTCATGCCATACAAAAAGTGAAATTGCATATTGCAGTTTCACTTTTGTGTTTTTATAGGGTTTATGCCATCCATTATATTTCTTCTTTAATTAAAGCGTATTTCTAAATGATCCCCACCGAAGATTTCTTCATCAAATCGAGAGTGCTGTCCATTTCTTAAGATTTGAAAAGAACCGGCATTCTCGGGAAGGGTCCACTCCGAGAATCGAAAAACGTCCTGGAAAATCCATGGTGTAGTATTTATTTCTTCCCATACAAGTATTGAACCCGTACGCACAACCTCATTTGCATGAATTGTGACTTCACCGATCTTAACAATTGAGCACTCCTTATAAAGTTTTACTTTTTCGTTTTGAAAGGTGATTTCTATTTGAGCATCTAATTTTTTATCTAATGCATTAGCAAGCATTTCTAAAGTCGGAGCTTCACTAGAGCTAATTGTGATTACATCATTGTCCTTTATGGGACTTTCCAGTTTTCCTTTTACTCCGTTAATGAGAAGTGTAGGAGTTAAAGTAGGGATATAATGATTCTTTTCATTTATCGTTATGGTGTATGGTTTTAACTTATGAATATACATTTCTTTGCCAATAGAATGTAAAAGCTGTTCGACTGTTTGAACAGTCTCTATAGTAATTTTGTCTCTTTCCTTCAATTCAGTGTCAGCGGAAGATGGTACCCCGTTGATAAAAATCCTTGGCTCTACTATATGAGTTTCACCTTCAAAGCTAAAGGATTGAGCTACTGCCTCATCCAGTAGGTCTCGTACCGTTGCAGTTCCTGGAGTTCCATCCTTACCTTCCATTAGTTCTATGATGTCCAAATTTTTAATAATTGTTTTCGTATTAGCTTCCATGCCATTCACTTTGACTATTGCAGCCTGACCATGACCACCAGGAATATGGATTGTTTGGTTGTTCAGCTGAATGGATAAGGCCACCCCTGGTCTCCCATAAAGCTTTCTCGTAGAGATATTAGCGGCTAAAAGTGCATCACCCACTGTCATTTCCTTTAGTTCAAATAAACGAACAACCTGCTCGTTCACTTTTACTGACATATACTGAATAGGAGACTTTTTGGCAGCAATAGCAATTCCAATAGGTGTAACTAGCTCAGGAGAGACAGGGATATGTTCTTCCTTCGTTAAATTTTGTATCGCATCAATACCTCTTACAGCAACTCGGTTAGTTGGCAGACTCAAAGCCTGTTCCAGCGAAGTGGTAATGGTAGGTGTTAAGCTACCACCCCCTACAAGCATGACAGCCTTTGGTGATCGATTATTATTTAACCTTAAAATTTCTTTTGATATTTCACTAGCAAGTTCTGTGATCGTTGGTTTTAAGGCTGCAATTACCTCATCTTTTGCTACGTCCTGTTCAAAGCCAAGTATGTCCTGAATTTGTATGTATTCATTATTATTAATCGCTCGTTTAGCTTTTTCAGCAAGAGGGAAGTCTAACAAATAATGCTCACTTAATGCTTCCGTGATTTCATCTCCAGCATACGGAACCATGCCGTAAGCAACGACAGTTCCAAAATCAGTTATAGCGATATCTGATGTTCCTGCCCCAATATCCACTAGTGCTACGTTCAGTCGTCGCATAGAAGGGGGGATTAAAACATTAATAGCAGCAATTGGCTCGAGTGTTAATGCTTCCATCTCAAGATTTGCACGCTTTAAAGCTGATATAAGGGACTCTACAACTACTCTGGGTAGGAAGGTAGCAATTACTTCTACTGAAGCCTCATCACCTTGCTGGTCTACGAGGCTGCCAATTTCATCACCATCTAACCTGTAATAAAGTACACTGTAGCCAACACAATAGTAATGGCTGGATTGTTTATCGATATCAGGATGCACCAAACTATTCTGTGCATGCTGCACTGCAGAGAGTTCCAGCCTGCTCACGTCCTCTTCAGAGAAAATTGGACGATTTTTTATATCCATTTTCACTTCAGCTTGTTCTGTTTTTAGAGCACGTCCAGCAGCGGCCACACTTACCTTCTCTAGAGGACCATGCTTTTCTTCTAGCTTTTCTTTTATAGATTGTATAACTTCAGCAACTTTGAGCACATTATGTATTTGACCATCCAGCATCGCACGATCCTTATGTTCTTCTACGAGGATGTCTACCACATGGAAAGACCCATCTCGTTCCTCTAAAATAATACCTACTACCGAACGGGTTCCAATATCTAATGCAAATAGGGTTGATGACAAGTTCTCACTTCCTTTGTTGGATAAAACACTTTAGCGAGTTGAATCGCTAAAATAAAAAGCGTGACATTCTTAGATTAATTGATTATAATATATTTTATATCTTAAAATGTATCACAATTTTCAGGCGATAGAAAGAGTCGTAGCTGAAACGAAAGGAGAAATATCTATGAATCAAATGGATTTAGAGGCTTTACGAAGCCGAGTTGATGAGGTCAATGTAGAAATTTTACGTTTGATCAATGAAAGAGCTGGAGTAGTACAAGAAATAGGTAGAGTAAAAGAAAAGCAAGGTGTTAATAGATATGATCCTCTTCGTGAAAGACATATGCTAGATCATCTTAAAGAACACAATGATGGTCCTTTACCACAATCTACTGTGGAGCATATTTTTAAAGAAATTTTTAAAACGGCTCTAGAATTACAAGTCGATGATCAGAAAAAAGCGCTTCTTGTTTCTCGTAAAAAGAAATCAGAGGACACAATCGTAACGATTAACGGTGAACAAATTGGTACAGGGGCACCATCATTTGTATTTGGTCCATGTGCTGTAGAATCATATACACAGGTTGCAGAGGTTGCTGCTGCAATCCAATCTAAAGGTCTAAAGCTAATTCGCGGTGGAGCATACAAACCACGTACATCTCCTTACGACTTCCAAGGACTTGGATTAGAAGGATTAAAGATCTTAAAACAAATTTCTGAAGAATTTGGTTTAGCGGTTGTTTCTGAAATTGTGACTCCAAGTCATTTAGATGAGGCACTTGACTATGTAGATGTCGTACAGGTCGGAGCACGTAATATGCAAAACTTTGAGCTATTAAAGGCAGTTGGACAAATTAATAAGCCAATCCTTTTAAAACGAGGAATTGCAGCTACGTTAGATGAGTTTATCCATGCTGCAGAATATATTATGTCACAAGGAAACGATCAAATCATCCTATGTGAACGTGGTATCCGCACATATGAAAGAGCGACTAGAAACACCTTAGATATCTCAGCAGTGCCAATCTTAAAACAAGAAACGCACTTGCCAGTATTTGTAGATGTAACACATTCCACTGGACGTCGTGATATTCTTTTACCAGCCGCTAAAGCAGCAATTGCCATTGGTGCAGACGGGGTAATGGCTGAAGTACATCCAGATCCAGCGGTAGCATTATCTGATGCTGCTCAACAGATGAACTTAAAACAATTTGATGAGTTTTACGATTCCATCCAAAAATTCATGAAAAATCATGAGATTCATGCATAAATTGACACAAAACCGACTCTAAATAGGAGTCGGTTTTATTATATAATTGAAAGTTATTAAGGATATAAAGTATTATTTACATATATACTATAAATTAGATAAGTAAAGGAGGGAATACAATGACTATCACTATTTATGATGTAGCCAGAGAAGCAAACGTATCGATGGCCACTGTTTCCCGTGTAGTTAATGGCAATCAAAACGTAAAACCAGCAACTCGACAAAAGGTGTTGGCTGTGATTGAACGATTAGATTACCGACCAAACGCAGTGGCAAGAGGCTTGGCAAGTAAAAAAACAAAAACGGTAGGGGTTATTATTCCTGATATATCAAACGTGTTCTATGCCGAGCTTGTTCGAGGGATAGAGGATATTGCTACGATGTATCGCTATAATATTATCTTAACCAATTCGGATCAACAGGAAGAAAAAGAAGTTCAGTTATTGACGACCCTCTTAAGTAAACAGGTAGATGGTGTCGTTATGATGAGTGACTATATTTCAGAGGAAATGCTACATGAGATGAACCGTTCCAATGTGCCAGTTGTTTTGGCAGGCACCGTGGAGCATTCTAATTCTTTCCCTTCTGTAAATATAGAGTATCGTGAGGCAGCTATCGATGCAGTAAACCGACTAATACAAAATGGACACAATAGAATCGCTTTTATATCGGGTTCCATTTCTTCTCCTATTAATCGTGACTTTAAGCTAGCAGGTTATGAAGAGGCGTTAGAAAATGCAGGTATCGATGTAGATGAGGATTTAATAGTAGGTGTCGATAACACGTATGACGATGGTTTAATAGCGTGGGAGCAACTAAGGAAATTAGAGAATCCACCAACAGCATTTTTTGCTGGAAGTGACGAACTCGCAATCGGGCTTATTCACGGAGCGCAGGATAGTGGGTTAAATGTTCCTAATGATATCGAAATTATTAGCTTTGAGAATTCTAAGCTTGCTCGAATGGTTCGTCCACAACTAACTAGCGTTGTGCTTCCTTTGTATGATATAGGAGCAGTTTCTATGAGACTCCTTACGAAGTTTATGAATAAGGAAAAAATCGAGGAACAAAATGTAGTGCTTCCTTATCGGATTGAAGAAAGAAAAACAGTAAAATAAATATAAGGAGGAAGAGTCATGAATTTCATGGCTCTTTTTTGTGGGAAAAAATAGGTTGTTTTTTTGAAAAGTGATACACTAAAGGTAAAATAATACTAGTTGAGAATAATATATTTTAAGTTAAAAGCTTTGTTAAAGGAAGAGCAGTTATATACGGACTGTTTTGGAAAAAGGAATAATATTTTTTGTAATAATCTTAAACAATTAATGGAGAGAAATGAGGTATTGGCAAATGAGTATTAAAGAAATAACGATAGAAAATAGAGAAAAGGTTGTCTCATTTTTTAAGGAAAATTGGGGAAGTACTGAGATGGTAGTTTCAACAGGTGTCTATCAATGTGATCAATTGGATGGCTTCATTTTCGAGGACAATAATCAGATTGTTGGTTTAGTTACCTATGTTTTGAAAGATAATGAAATTGAGGTTATTTCATTAGATAGTCTCCAAGAAGGAAAGGGCATTGGCTCTTCATTAATGGAAAAGGTCGAATACATAGCAATGCAAAAGAAGCTATATGTAGTAAGTCTAGTAACGACAAATGATAATTTGAACGCTTTGAAATTTTACCAAAAAAGAAATTATAGAATTACATCTATAATTCCTAATGGTGTAAATAAGGCACGAAATTTAAAACCTACCATACCTTTAATTGGACATGATGGAATCCCGTTGAATGATGAATTAGTATTAAAGAAAATATTGTAGGACATAAAAATTGGCTTTTTGGACTATTCCAGCCCAATCATGGTCTGGATAATCCTCAATTATAGTGCCAGCTCTGTCATAGAATGCAACTCTAAATTTCTATGCCCCTTACAGGTTGATACTAATTAAACTACACTACACTACACCCTTAGTTGAAAAACAATATACTTATTTATTTCTTATAAAAAATATATCGATTTGTGAATTTTTTATTGTTATAGAAAATTAATATTATTGGAATCAGACTAAGAGAGAGAAAGATTGTTAAAAAAAGTAGTGTTGGTATATTTAATGTATTTTCAATCATTCCCATACAAATCATAATCGTACCTAATAATACAAATGGAAAAACCAAACCTCTTTGATAGGATTGGAATTTTTCGTCACCTAAAAAAGTCCTTATATCCTCCCCTATGAAATAGTCACTTTTCTTTAGATGACTTATCCCTTGAATTATCATAAAAATCCCCCAAGCTATACTACCAAACGACAAAATACCCTCCCCCTTATTGGTAACACATAACAATCCTCTGTCTGATTCAACTAAACGGTTGCATTAGTTTAAGTGTAACATTTCACAATGAAAATCTGGGATCACCTTGATATTTATGATATAAAAATAAACAACCGAAATGATGGCCATATTTTGATAAAGGACGCGTTAGTTGAACAACAAATATTTTAGTTGGATAGTTATACATCTGATTTTTGATTATTACTTTTAGATTTTATAAACTTAATAATGAATAGAATTATAACTAAAACCATAAGAAACTGACCTAAAAGGAGCAGCCCTGTTCCTAAGGGATAGTTGATTGCATATTCTTTTTGATATTCCAAAAGTTCTTTATTACTTATAAGATCGATATCTTGTAAAGGGATAAGGATGGTTTGTAATATAAATCCAATTACTATTAAACAAATTGATATAAAGCTTATGTGTAACCGTCAAGTAGAATTGAACACTTTTTGCTAATTTAGAGTGAACACTTTTGCTTAAAACAAATTCTGTCGGTT
>NZ_JABAFC010000018.1 GCF_012843435.1 Psychrobacillus sp. BL-248-WT-3
AGTTAAAAAAATTTTTTTCACTTTAAAATACGTAATGAAACCATTGGTACGACTACATTTTAAGAGGGAGTCGCCGTCTGGCGCTCCCATCAATAAATAGAACAGCTTTAGCATCGATAAAGCGCTAATAAATTAACTCGCATAAACAAAGCAGAAAAACTGTCACCAACCCCAGTTTCACAATCTATTTATGTTTTAATAGCCATTTGAAAGTTCCTTTTTTAATGTTTACAGTCACTATAAAAAAGAATTGCTATTCAAAATCAACCCATAACTTTAACAAAGCTTTTATAAAATACAAAAGCTCCGTTGCTTGAACGTATAAAATTATATAAAAGCTCCTATCTCGCAAACACTGAGATAGGAGCTTTTATATTAATTATTTTCCAAAGGATGATAGAAATTTAACTCGATCGCCCATTGGAGGGATACTATTATCTACCAATGAAATCTCTAATACAGCTGGGCCATTCATCTGCAGGAGACTGTTTATGACTTCCTCATTCAAGTCTCCCATTTCCTCTATACGAACACTAGGTATGTTCATAGCCGCTGCCATCGCTGCAATGTTAATCGGCTCTTGCGCAAAGGTTGGATGAACCCTTTTGTATTGCAGATTGTGTCCGTGGTAAACCATGCCTAAGCGAGCATTGTTCATCACAACAAAGAGCACAGGGATATTGTATTCCTTAGCAGTCAATATTTCCATTCCATGCATAAAGAAACACCCATCACCGGTGATGGCTACTGTAGGACGATCTGGTTCAGCAAGCTTAGCTCCTATCGCAGACCCTATACCACTACCCATAGCTCCAAAATGGACATTTATATCAAATGTACTGTATTCAAGGACATCCATGTCATGTATAACGTAAGCCATAAACTCTCCAATATCTATTGTGTATCGGGTAGATGAAGGGAGGAACGACTGTAACTGAAGTAACACATTCTTAGTAGTATAATCTTCATGACTTTGGACATTATCTTTTCTATTAAAGGCCATTTCTTTCCTTGTTATTCCAAGAGCTTTGAGCTCTTCTATTAATGCAGAAAGGCTCAATTGAATATCACCCAGGATAGGAATATCGATCGGATACTTGCGATTAAAGACGGTTTCATCAAAATCCATTTGAACCGTAAAGCGCCCATCAGTCAGGCTACCATTATAGTTATTAGTAGCTGTTTCTCCAAGACTGGAACCGATGATTAATAGAGATTTTCCATCTCCGTCATTTATAAGACTTGTAGCTTGTTCTGTAGCAGCAAATCCAAATACTCCTGCAGACAATGGATGATCTTGACGAACAAAGCCCTTTGCGACAGGCGTTGTCATAATCGGCCACTCGAGCATCTCAGCCAATTCAAATAATAGGTCGACTGAATTTCTAACCCCTTGACCTACAAATATATAACCACTTTTTCTTTCGACTAACTCTTTAGCTGCCTGCTTAATCATGTCTAGATTCGGTATAACTTCTTCCCTTACCAAAATAGTTGGAATCTCTTCGTTACCACACGGACCTTGTTGAACATCAATAGGCATAGCTATATGTACTGGACCAGGAACACCGGAAACTGCTATTTTGGTAGCCTTTATAATTTCCTTTAATAAATTCTTTGAGTCTCTCACTGTTACACTATACTTCGTGACAGAATGATAAATCGGATCCGCATCAAGCTCCTGCGATGCATTCAAGCCTTCTGTACTTACTGGCACAGCTCCCGTTAAAAATAAAATTGGCAAGTGCTCTCTCATTGCATTAGCTGCACCGGTGACTAAATTAGTACCTCCAGGACCGCTACTTCCAATACATACACTCAGCTGATCCGAGTATTTCGCATAGGCTGCAGCCATATAGGAGGCAGCACCCTCATGCTTAGTAATTATGGGAGTAATCTCCGGCATATCATATAATTCATCAAAAAATGCATTTACAGAGCCTGCAGGTATTCCAAAAACGTGTTGTACTCCAATCCCCTTTAAATATTCCAACACAGAACGAACAGCTTTCATCCCATTTCCCCCTATTAAATTAAATATTTATCTTTCAATGCACCCGCTTTTAAAGGAACACTAAAGTAATAACCTTGCATTAAATAGCAGCCCTTTGACAAAAGAAAATCTAATTGTTCCTTTGTTTCGACACCTTCAGCGATTACATTGAGCATGAGATTTTCTGCTAGTGTAATAATTGTATTAGTAATAGCTGAATTACTATCATCATCTTCTCTAATATCTTGAATGAACGATTTGTCTATTTTCAAAGCATCAATTGGAAAGTTTTTAAGATAGCCTAGCGAAGAATATCCTGTTCCAAAATCATCTATCGCTATCTTTACACCAATCTCTTTAAGTTGCTCCATCATTTCAACGGTCAAATCTTTATTTTTGATGATTTGATTTTCCGTCAATTCTAAGTGCAAGAATTCTGGAGCTAGCTCTATGTCAGATAAAACTCTCTGCACCATTTCTACTAAATCATTTTCTTCAAATTGTCTGCTGGATAAGTTTACCGAGACACTCATAAAGTCATTTCCTTCTTTATGCCACTCTTTCAACTGCTTACAGGCATTCTCCAGTACCCATTCTCCAATCGGCACAATTAGCCCTGTATCCTCTGCAATTGGTATAAAATCTGCAGGAGAAATCATCCCTTTTGTTGGGTGTATCCATCTTAAAAGAGCTTCCACTCCTATTATGTCGTTCGTCCTACTATCAATTTGTGGTTGATAATATACATCTAATTCGTTCCGATCAAGCGCCTTATATAGAGCATTTTCTAGCTTAATGCTTTCTAATGACCTGGTATTCATCTCCTGTTCAAAGAAGTGGTAGCCCGTACCTGATTTTTCCTTGGATTTGTACATGGCCGCATCTGCATTTTTTATCAGTACTTCCACATCCACGCCATCTTTAGGAAACATGCTTATCCCTATGCTTGTCTTAATATAAATTTCATTTCCCATTAATGAAAAAGGTTGCGAGAATATATCGGAAATCTGCTCTACAGCATCGAGCACGTCCTTTTTAGATTGAATATTAGGCAAAACAACAGTAAACTCGTCGCCCCCTTGTCGAGATGCAATCGCATCTGTCGGGATTACTATTTGAAGACGGTTTGCCACTTCTCTAAGCAACAAGTCTCCATAGCTATGTCCTAAACTATCATTTACTAATTTAAAGCGATCTAAATCTAAGTATAAAACTGCTCCTTGTTGTTCCTTATCTTCTAGTATTTTTTTTAACTTATCATTTAACAAGACCCTGTTTGGAAGATCCGTCAAACTATCGTAATAAGCCAAGTATCTAATCTCTTCCTCCATTTTCTTTCTTTCAGTAATGTCTTTGAACGTTACAACTTTCCCAATAACATTCCCATCTTCTACAATCGAGGAAAGAACATATTCTACAGCTAAATTTGTTTTATCTTTCTTACAAAACATTTGCACGGTTTCTCCAAAGGATGAATGTTCAGTCTCTTCGCAAATAACACTAGAAGATAACGTACCGATCAGCTCTCCCTTTTCATAACCTAGCATCTTTTCACTAGCTGGATTACAAAACGTGATTCTTCCGC
Source organism: Psychrobacillus sp. BL-248-WT-3 (assembly GCF_012843435.1). Taxonomy (GTDB): domain Bacteria; phylum Bacillota; class Bacilli; order Bacillales_A; family Planococcaceae; genus Psychrobacillus. The sequence goes on from NZ_JABAFC010000018.1 coordinate 3,579, forward strand.
ACAAATCTATACCAAAAATCCCTTCACCCGCAGAGTTTAAGATCAATTCTTTCTCATTACTAAGATGCTGTAGCTCGTGAACAACTCTTTCCAGCTCTGTATTTTTTACACGGATTTCCGAGGTTCTCTCTTCTATAATGGTTTCCTGCTTGTCCATAAAAAGCATATTAGAAAGACTAGCTGCAGTTGCGTCCACTATGGACTGCGCTAAAAGAATATCAGACTCGGAATAGTTTATTTCTTCGTCATCTAAATTTACTACAGCAATTACCCCTAGTACTTCTCCCATCGTCACTAATGGCCACAGATACATTCCCCTTATACCAAACGTTCTACAGGCCTCGTGATTGGGACGATTATCTACAAAAACATTAGGTATCATAATTGCTTTTTTAGTCTGAATGACTTCTTGAATTACGAGATCATTTTCATCTACTTCTAAGTTTTCATGGGTTCTTATCCATTCTTCTTCAGTCCAATCACTATTTTGACTGAGACTTGCTGGCTTTATATTCTTATCAGCCATAGGATCCAATAAATGAACGCCAATATTATAGTTGCCCAATACTTTACCTACATAGAAGAAGCACCGATTAATTACTTCCTGCATGGTTGAACACATAGATAGCTCTCGAGTATGATCTAGAAGTAATTGCTTCTCCGCTATTAGGTTCTCTTTTCTAGTAAGATTGGTAGCATTTTGAATAGCAACCCCAGCCATATTCACATAGGCCTCTACGGTTTGAATTTCATCCTCCGTCAGGTTCATCGGCGTACCGTAATCGAACAAGAAAACTAGTCCAAAAAGCTCGTTTTCAAAAGAGATAGGAAGAGCTAGTAAAGATTTTATCTGGAAAGCTTTCACATTCCTTGGATCTGGTCTAGTATCCTTTGATGTATCTGGTATATATATAGTTTTTTGCGTTTCTATTACTTCTTTAGCAAGCAAGTCATATTCCGTCTCAATCAAATGCATATCTAACGTAAAACCATTAATATATTCGGGTTTCCCTACGAACCCCCTAAATTGTCCATCCTGCTGTGGCAAATAAATTCCTACAGAATCACATTGAACAATTTCCTCAGATATAGCCTTGATGACTTGCTCCAATACCTCCCTAAGATCTAGCTTTGTATTGATCAGCTTTGTTATATGGGCTAGACGAGAATATCTCGTTTGCTCTCTCACAATAAAGTACCTCCATTTTTAATAATCTATAAATCTTTAATATAGATTAATTAATATCTATATTAACACCTTTTTTTGTAAATAAATCTAGTATTTTAGATATGTTTATATAATAAACAAAAAATAATCATTTTTATATCTTTTTTATCAAAGAGATAAATTTAACTATTAATACTTTCCCTTTTTTCATTAAATTTAAACTAAAAACATAGAACTTAATGCCTATATTATTAAAATATTTTTATATGCCGGTTTTTCTTCTAACGAAATGGTGTAAAAAAGCACATAAAAAGAGACCGGGACAAAAATCTCTTCAAAATACACAATGTAGGTCGGTTTCCGTTATAGCAGGCGTTTTTGGGGGATCCTTCTTCAATCACCTAGTTGCTCATACTTAGGCTTTAGCTTTGACTGTTCACTCAGTCATGACTTTCTCGCCAATCAACGAGAATAGAAAATTTTTTATTCGAAATCAGTTTCCTTTAAAAAAAGCAAAGACGTGAAATCAAATTTCTGATTTCACGTCTTTTAATTGAGACTAGTAATGTCCCAGGCTTATAGTAAGCTAGTTTACCAAACCATTCGCTGTTTACGTCCAACTCCTTTATTATCTCTATAACCTTTCTCTTTGCCAATGCCTAAATAATGTTCCTTAACTTCTGTGTTTGATAATAGACTCGCAGCATCACCCTGTAAAACTACTCTACCATTTTCCATTATATATCCGTAGTCAGCTATCGATAGGGCAATATTGGCATTCTGTTCTACAACTAAGATGGAAGTACCTTCATCTTCATTTATTTGTTTTATATTTTGAAATATTTCCTTGACCAGTAAGGGTGCTATTCCTAACGATGGTTCATCTAATAGCAGTAGCTTTGGCTTTGCCATGATTCCTCTTCCTATTGCGAGCATTTGCTGCTCTCCCCCCGAAAGGAAACCCGCTTTACGGGAAGCTAAAGGTTTTAGCTTTGGAAAATACCCATAGATTTTCTCTATATCTTTTTTTATATTTGAACGATCCTTTCGAGTGAATGCCCCAGCTGTTAGATTCTCCTCAACCGTCAAGTCCTTAAAAACTCGTCTACCCTCCATGCATAAGAAAATGCCTTTCCTTACAATCACATCAGTAGTTAGTCCCTTCAATGACTTGCCTTCAAATTCAATCGTTCCATCAGTTAGCTGTCCATCTTCCGCATAAAGTAAACCTGAAATCGCTTTAAGCGTCGTAGACTTCCCTGCACCGTTACTGCCTAAAAGAGCTACGATGTCTCCATTCGGAACATTAAGAGTCGTTCCCTTTAAAGCTAAAATAATTTTTGAGTATACTGCTTCTACATTATTTACCTTTAGCATGCCAGCTCCTCATTTCCACTTTAGTCCTTATAGCTAAAGTAATCTGTTAAAGGCTCCCATTTGCCGCCCTTCACTATGCCTAGACGAGTCTGCTCCGTGCCTGTATGGTTGTCTGCACTGAAGCTTACCGGTGCTCCAAGTCCGCCAAGGTCAAAGTTATTTAAAGATTCAAGACCTGATCTAATCTCTTCTCCTGTAATATCACCGTCCGGATGTTTTTTAGCCGCTTCTTCTATACCAGCAACCATAATTTTAGCAGCCGACCATCCTTGGATAAATTTCTGATTGATATCTTCTAGTGTTTTTCCCTCACCTTTTAAATATTCCTCTACCTCAGCCATTCCTGGTTGATCCTCGTATGGTAAAGCATGCGATAGAATACCAATATAGCCCTCCGCTACATCTTCCCCTACTATTGTAATAACTCCTTCACCAGAGGCCCAGTTTAACCCTATAAATTGGGTATCTATGTTCAGTGTATTAGCATCTCTAAGAATTGTAGCTGTTGCGCCCCAAGTTTCTTGGATAATTGCATAATCTGGATTTTTCTTCTCCATATTCAATAACTGAGATTGTGCTTCGGTAGCCTGCACATCAACAATTTGCTCATCTACAACCTTAATACCAATTTCAGCCGCGTACGCTTTAATATCCTCGATTGGAGAACGCCCAAACGCTGTATCGTTATACAATAATGCTACCGTTGGATCAGAGCCTTTATGGTTATCCTTAATCCACTTTAATACAGTTCTCCCTTGATCGGAGTATGAAGCAGCCACCAAAAAGTTATAAGGACTCTCCTCTAAGTTTTTTAGATTCTCAGAATACGATGCAGAGAAAAAAGGAAGCTTATCGCTAGCCACTTGCTGACGTAATGCCTCTGTGTCTCCCGTTCCCCAGCCAAGTACAGCAGCAACTTTTTCTTTATCTCGCAGCTCTTGGTAAATCTTTTGGGCTTCTGGAATAGAATAAGCGTAGTCCTTTCCATTCAAAACCAAATCTACGCCTTCTATTTCTCCTTTATCTTTAGCATATTTGAAATACGCTTTTTCTCCCTCTGCGTAAGGTGTTCCAACGTCTCCAGTACCGCCAGTTATATCATATAGTCCACCAACAACCACTTTTCTCGAGCCATCACTGCCTTCAGATGTACCTTCCTCTGAACAAGCCCCTAGTAATAACACGAAAAGAATCCCCAATATTTTGTATACAAAATTATTTTTTCTCAACTTCATCAACACTCCCCTTGTTTCTAATAGAAAACGAAAACTAGTTAATAAGAAAACGGCCAAAGCTTAAAGTACTTCTTAAAATTGAGCCAAATATGTGCGAGTCCTCCTGGTTCAAAGATTAAAAATAAAATAATGACAGCTCCAAAAACAAAATCCTTAAAAGCTGAAAACAACTGATAGAAGTCTGGCATAAAAGCTGCCAAAAGATCAACGAAGGAACCTAGCAGTACAGGTAACAATGTTATAAAAGCTGCTCCTAGAATAGAACCAAATACACTTCCTAAGCCACCTATCAAAATCATTGCTAGGTACTCGATAGATACATGAAAGTTGTATAGTTCTGGACTCACAATCATTGTGTAATGTGCGAGTAAAGCTCCAGATATACCGACAAAAAACGAGCTAATAACAAATGCCATTACTTTATATTTGAATAGATTGATCCCCATTATTTGTGCAGCTATATCTCTGTCTCGGACAGCCAAAAAGGCTCTTCCAGTTCTTGTTCTCAATAGATTAGTAGCATACAAGACGGTAAGTAACAAAATAATGACACATAAATAATAATATTGTGTATTACTCGTTAAAGAAACGTCTCCAACCTTTGGACGATTCAATACCATTCCAGCAGTACCACCTGTTAAACTATCCCATCGACTAATGACAAACAAAATGATAACTTGCGCAGCTAAAGTAGCAATAGCCAAGTACAAACCCTTTAGTCTCAAGGAAGGAACACCGAACAAGCCCCCTATTAAAGCTGTAACGATTCCAGCCAACGGTAAAGAAATCCAGAAGCTTAATCCATAGGTGGAAGTTAGAATTGCTGAGGTATATCCACCTACACCTAAAAAGGCGCCGACTCCAATCGATATTTGCCCAGTAAAACCCGTCAGTATGTTAAGTCCGATTGCCCCAATCGCTGAAATAGAACAGAGGGTGAGAAGGCCAATCCAATAATTAGTAGTAACTAATGGCAGCAAGAGAACCATGGCTACTATTAACAAACCTTTAATCTTGCCAGAGGTTGTTCCAAACATTTTTGCATCGTCTAAATAAGAAGTTTTATAATTACCACTTTCTCTAACAAACAGATTCCTCATAGGTTCACACCCTCTCAATTGTTCTACTACCAAATAGTCCGTATGGTTTTAACATTAAGATGAGTAAAACCACTATGAATGGAACAACCTCCTTTAAGCCTCCCCCTACAAGTGGATCTATATATCCACCTGCCATGTTTTGGAGAATACCAATTATAAATCCACCTACAATTGCTCCAAGAACACTATCTAATCCACCTAAAATTACGACCGGCAGAACGGTCAAACCAATTGCAGACATAGTAGGACTTAAACCGTTGATATTTCCTAATAATATCCCGCCTACCGCTGCTACGACAGCAGCAATAGTCCAAGTTGCTGCATAAACATACTTCACACTGATGCCCATGGACATCGCAGCCTGACGATCATCTGCCACTGCTCGCATAGCAATCCCCATTTTTGAAAACTTGAACAGCAACAAGAATATGGTGAGCAGTGTTATGACAATTACAAATGACCAAAGATATACAGGACTAATAATAATTCCTGATATATTTATAGGAGTTGTTGGGAATATTTTAGGAAACATTCTTGTTTGGTGACCCCAAATCATATGAACGGCTCCCCCTAGTAAGCTAGAAAGTCCAATTGTCGCCATAATGACAGATACTACTGGTGCATTTTGAATAGGGCGGATAACTAATCTTTCCACGATTAACCCCAAAATGGCACTGAATATAAGGGTAATTAACAAGGCAATAAAGAAAGGGATACGGTAAGCAGTCATCAAAACTAAACAAATATAGGGGCCAACAATAACAAACTCTCCATTTGCCAAATTCAGTGCACCACTTGCCCGATAAATTAATACAAACCCTAATGCCACTAGACCATAGATACTACCTACTACCACTCCCGTGACAAGCATTTGAAGAAAGAATGTCATAACGTCACCTCCTGCTCTCTATTTAGTTGAACCACTCTTACGTTATCCATCTCACTCGACCCTACAGAAATACTTTCTCTTTCTGTATACATCCCGTCAATCAACACTCTGTAACGATCTTCTATGAAATTTCTTCTTATTTTATAGGTTCTGGTGAGCTCTCCTTCTTCTATTGAAAATGGTCTGTGTAAAAGTGTGAATTTCTCTACCCTTGCAAAGGAAGGAAAATCTTTCATTAACAATGACACCTGTTGTTCCAAAAACTCTATCACTTGATTATTTTTAGCCAGCTCTCCATAATCTGTGTAAGCAATTCTTTGTTTGTCTGCCCATCTCCCCATACTGTTCCAGTTCATATTGATCATTGCAGTTACATATGGTTTATTTTGACCAAAGCAAACTGCCTCTAAAATGTAAGGGTTCGATTTTAACTTGTTTTCTATCAGTCTCGGATAAATAACTTGGCCATTTTCGGCAATAATAATATCCTCTAATCTATCTAGCACGTAAAGATGTCCGTCATCCTCCAAGTGACCACAATCACCTAAGGAAATCCATCCATCCCCATCATGCGTACTTTCTCCACCTATATAATTTGTAGCAACAGCTGAATTTTTAATGTATACTGCTCCATCTTCTCCAATCTTAGCTAGTGTATTTGGTAATGCTTTTCCTGAGCTTCCGGCTCTTACGTCTTTGTCTCTTTGAACAAAAGCTATACCAGCAACCTCAGTCCCCCCATAGGTTTGTTTTAGATTTACTCCAATACTGTGATAAAAGTAAAAAGCTTCCGGATGCAAAGCAGCTCCTGCAACATAAGCTCTTTTAACTCTCGCTAAACCTAAATGATCACGAATGGCACTAAAAACAATAATATCTCCTAATACATACATTGCTTTGTCTACGAAATTGATTGGCTCTTTGTTCAATTCTGCATGGGCAGCCTTGTCCCCAAATTTCTTGAAAAAATTATAAATTGTTTTTTTAAACTTACTTGCTCCCTCTATCCTGTTCGTAAAACTAGACATGATAGATTGATAAACTCTAGGTGGAGCCAGCAATGTATGTGGACCTATTTCCCGAAGATCGCCTAAAACTGTATGTGGGCGTTCGGGGAAGTTAACAACCATCCCTTTAATTAAAGGAGTTACTATCCCTAAAATTTGCTCATGAATCCAAGCGAAAGGTAAAAAAGAAAAATAATCTTCCTTTGTTTTCACGTTATCAATAGTAAGTAGACCTTCAGCCGCATCAATTAGGTTAGCATGCGTTAAAATGACACCTTTTGGCATCCCTGATGTTGCTGCACTATAGGCAATAATTGCAGGGTCATTTTCCAAAACCTCTTCAGGTGGATCAACAAGGAACTTTGCCTTATCTCGCAACAATAATATGCCGTCTGATAGTAAATCCTCAAAGTCTACTAGTTTTGGATGCTTATAATGCCTCATCCCTTGCTTGTTACAAAATATGATTTGCTCAACTAATGGTATTTGCTCTTCAATTCCCAATAATTTATCTACCTGCTCCTGATTATCCACTAATACGATTCTAGCCTTACAGTCATTTAGATAAAAAACAACTTGTTCTGGTAATGATTCTGGATAGATTCCTACCGTTACACCACCTAAACTTTGTGCAGCAAGTTGGGTATAAACCCACTCTTGCCGATTATCAGCTATAATTGCTAGCCTTTCCCCTTTATAAAAATCAAAATATTCAGATAATATAATAGATAATTGATTTACTTTTTTACTGTATTCCCCCCACGTAACCTCATGCCAAATTCCTAGCTGTTTTTGCCTGAGAGCAACCTCTTGCTCATGATTAGCAGACCTTTCCGCTAAAAGAGTGGGTAATGTTTTGTGATCCATTTTAATTTCCCCTTCCTAAATAACGGCTTCTTCCCCAATATAGGCCTTTATAACAGCTGGATTTTCTTGAATTTCTGCTGGGGTTCCAAAACCAATAAGTCTACCAAAATCTAATACAGCTATATGTTCCGATAAATTCATAACAACCCCTAAGTCGTGCTCGATCAAGACTACCGTCATATTCATCGTCTCATGCATCTCTACTATAAAATGTGACATTTCATCTTTTTCCGCTTTGTTCATCCCAGCCATTGGTTCATCCAATAAGATAAGGTCAGGGTTTAACGCAAGTGCCCTTCCCACCTCGACTCTCTTCTGTAAACCGTAAGGCAGCGTACCGACAGGAGTATGACGGATATCTTGAAGCTCTAAAAATTCAATTACTTCTTCTACCTTCTGTCTGTGCGCAATTTCTTCTTTTGCAGCCTTTCCAACGTACATTCCTCCGCTAATTGGTCCGGAATTCATCAATGTATGTCTTCCAAGCTTTAGGTTGTCTAGCACAGACATATGGGCAAATAACGCTATATTTTGGAATGCACGAGCAATCCCTAAAGCTGTGCGATTATAGGGTTTCATATTTATGATTTCATGACCTTTGTACAAAATGGAGCCACCAGTCGGTTGATAGAGACCACTAATACAATTCAGCATACTAGTTTTTCCAGCTCCATTTGGACCTATTAACGAAAAAATCTCTCCTTTGTTAATATGGTAGCTGACATCTTCTAGTGCCTTTACCCCTCCAAATTGTAAAGAGACATTTTTTATCTCTAATATAGGATCCAATATGGATACCCCCTTTTAGTTAAGCGTTTACAAGTAAGCTTTTGTTGAATATTACTTTACAAACAATAACTTTGTCAATGAATTTTATGCGACTTTATTCCTAATAATTTGTCGTTAAATGTTTGAAAATGTACGAAAATGTTGAAATCAAAAGTCTCTGTAGCGCTACTATTGTATATCCCAAAAAGAAAACCTCCTATGGCTAGTTCCATAGGAGGTTGTAGTAAATTCATTATTCGACAAATAATTTTTATTTTTTGTAGAACGTTTTGTTATGTCATATCTGTCTCACACTTTTCGCCAGAGCCTGTAGCTGCAATCCCTCAACAGAAAGTATTCTCGTTTCATCTTTTATGAAGATCACTGTTTATAAAAACATTCCTGCTATTGCAGCACTAAGTAATGATGCAAGCGCTCCTGCAATAACTGCCTTAAACCCTAATCTTGCAATGTCTGGTCTCCGGTTTGGAGCTAGGGAACCTAATCCACCTAACAATATTGCCATTGAGCTTAAATTTGCAAAGCCACATAGAGCAAAACTTACGACAAGATTGGTTTTAGCAGAAAGGTTCCCCATGTCATCGGTAAAAGCCTTATAAGCAACAAATTCATTCAAAACTAGCTTTTGACCAATGAAGGATCCCGCCGCTACTGCTTCTGACCAAGGTACTCCTATTACAAAAGCCAATGGAGAGAATATAAAGCCCAATATCCCTTCTATCGTTATCTCACCATAGCCAAAGAGTCCTCCAATCCCTCCAATTAAACCATTCAAAAGAGCAATTAAGGCGATGAATGCCAATAACATAGCTCCTACATTGACTGCAAGTTTCATCCCGTCTGTGGCACCTCTTGCAGCAGCATCAATTACATTGACGTTTGAATCATCTTTTTCCATCTTGAAATCGGTGTCTTCCACAGTCTCCGTCTCAGGAAACATTAGCTTAGCCATGATCAAACCTGCTGGCGCAGCCATGAAGCTAGCGGCAAGCAAATATTCCAGTGGCACCCCTAACAAAGAATATCCTACTAAAATGGATCCTGAAACCGATGCAAGTCCGCCTGTCATCACAGCAAAAAGCTCTGAGTTAGTCATCTTTGCAATAAAGGGACGAACAACTAGAGGAGCCTCTGTTTGTCCCACAAAAATGTTTGCTGCAGCAGATACAGACTCTGCCCTACTAGTCCCTAAAAGCTTGGAAAGTCCTCCTCCAATAATCTTTATAAAGAACTGCATGATGCCCAAGTAATACAAAACTGAAATTAAAGCTGAGAAGAAAATGATGATAGTTAACACCTGTATAACAAAGATGCTCCCAAACTCATCCACATCGGACAATGAGCCAAATAAGAAAGATATCCCCTCATTGGCATACCCAGTTAAATTTTGAACTCCTTTTGAAAGCTTTAATAATGCCCAGCGTCCAAATCCCACTTCAATACCATAAATGCAAATGCAATCTGTATAGCTAAACCAATCAGTATGGTTCGTAAATTTATCGACTTTTTAGCATTGGAAAGGAGAAAAGCAATCCCGATTACAACAATAACTCCACCAATTCCCCAAAGTATATTCATGTCAAAACACCTTCTTTTTATGTATAATTCGCCTTTTAAAATCAGACATATTGTAACTATTCCCTAATATCCTTGAAAGAAACGGAAAAATATAGCTCTAATCTGGGCAATAAATATACACAAAAAAATCGAAACCTTAGGGAAGATTTCGATAGATGGATTTTCTTTAGTTATAGTAAGGCACCCTCACCTACTAGTAGGCTTCATCTGAAGATATTCTTTTTAAATAAATAATCATAGGAAATATCAATAAACATATATTCATTCTCGTTGATTGGTACAGAGAAGGTTCTTATCATTTCGCCTGTTTGAATATCGCTATAAATATCAGAGAACACACCACTTTGATCATTTCTCATCTTAATAATTGTTTTTAGAAAGTATGGGCGCCAGCTCCAGTTTTTGTTAATGGCGTCTTCTTCAACCTCCCAATGCGAATCAATTCGAACAATATTGGGCGAGGTCTGGAAGCCTTCCTCGTCACAAATATAAAGACGGAATGAGTATTCACTTAGCTCTTCAGCTAGTTTCAATAAATCTTCTACTTCCTCGCTAGAAGATTTAATAGCTTGAACTTTTTTCTCTAGATTAACTTGTAATTCCTTCAATGCCTTGTAATTCTCTTCTAATATCCGTTTTTCTGTTGCAATAAATTGACGACATCTATCCTTAAAGCTTTTCTTTAGTTGATTTCGTGGGATTAGCCCTGTACCTGCTTCAGCTAAATATTTCCCTTGATAGTATCGGCCACTATTTTTCCAGGCAAATTGAAGCTGGTGAACTGTATCAATACCCTCAAAAAGCATATTTGCTCCAATTTTACGCGCCGATGAACTAAGTGATGTAAAAAGGTCATTCTGTGCTCCCCAGGATTCATAGCTTAACTGCTCTATATTTACCTTAAGGATATTAGGTGCTAGCATTTGTATATAATCGAGATGACTCTCTGAGCCTAATTGGTTAATCGCTATTTTTATTCCATAGGTTTTAAAGTAACGTACTATATTATTTAACTGATGAAAATCCCCTTTAAAGTTATGCTCGGAAATAACTATAACAATTCGGGAAAGCTCTTCCTCGGGGATATATTGTTTTATAATATCAAAAAAACCTTCGCCATAATCTAGCACTAGTAAATTGGCGTTGCACGGAAGATATATATCAAAGTTTTTTGGCTGGTCTACAAGCTCCCCTAAAGCAATATGAAGAATTCTTTGTTCGACCTCAACTCTATACTCCTCTGGTACCTCTTCATCATAAGCAAACGCGTTTAAGTTTATAAGCTTTTCATCATGCAGTAATTTTCCAGAAACCTCATAGGCGACTACAATATGCTCGTCTGCACTAAAAATAGGCTGAAAATAAGCTTGCAAGTTATCTAAGTTCGTTAGAATATCAATTGCATCCATCCTGAACCCTCCTTACCTATATATACATGATAAGTTGTAAAAAGGTATTATGCAAATGGATATTACGTATTTTTATACACAATATTAATTATTTATTAGTATTGAAACTTAACTGTGACTCTAGCTATTATCGTAATTACACCTTGTTCTATTGGGGTTGCTCCTGTAGATGATTCCATTAACATCGCTCTATATGGTACGATCGGACTTCCTTCTTTTTCTTCCACTACCTCTATAACTTGTGGTGAAACTGAAAGCCTCATTGTTTCTGCTATTGTATTTGACTTTAATTGTGCATTTATTAAAGCCTTACTAAGAGCTCTTTGATAATAGGCATCTTCGTTTTCTAATCTGAATTCAAGAGAAGAAATTCGATTTGCACCATTTCTGACTGCTGTATCAATCACTTTTCCTACCATGCTTACATCAGGTATTTTTACCGAAATGGTATTAGTCACTTCATATCCCCTGAAAACCTGTTTTCCCTCTACAAAATCATATCGCGGAAAAATATTATATGCAGCTGTTTGTATATTTTCTCTTGGTATACCTAGCTCTAGTATGGATTGAATGACCTGATTCATAATTGCTGCATTTCTTTGCTGGGCTTCCTCAACCTCGCTGCCTTCCGTAGTAACTTCGATTTGTAACAACGCATAATTCGGTGGAACAGTAATTGAGCCTTCCCCATTAACAGAGATCGTCCGAATGAGAGGACAAGGATGTAACGCGTTTAAATACATAAGATCCCCTTCCATATCGCATATATAGTTAGCATATGCTTGCTGGCCAAAAAACTTGTTTAAAATAATAATTTAACTGTGGGAGCACTCTAAAAAGGTTTTTACTATATCGGTGTAAATAGCAGGCTGATCTTCATGTACTAAATGCCCTGCAAAAGGGATAACAGCAACGTGAATATGTTTGTTCTCTTCCGGATAAATGGTTGCCCCTACTGTTTCATGCATATTTATTTCCCCAACTATGTATAGGACCGGGAACTCGAAGTGATACATAGCTAACATATCTTCAAAAGGATACCAGTCCTCTTTTTTCCCCAAGTAAATAAACCTTCTCCAATCTGAAGAATGTAGTTCATTGAAATAGTTTATAAAATCATTGTTCCATAAAATCTGTCCCTGAGTTTTTACATCCTGCATATGCAAATCCAGCCAGTTGTCCGGTTTAACTGGCATCATGCCTGAAATAGTGAGTGTTTGAATTCGCTCCGGAAAAAGTCTATCAAATTGTACAGCTACAATTGCACCCAGTGAGCATCCAACCAAATGAATCTTTTTCAGCTGATAATGATTGATGGTTTCCAATAAATCCTTCGCGGAATCTAAAAAGAAGTTTTCAATATCATCAGAAGGCGACTGACCATGTCCCCCTTAAATCTGGGGCAAACACTTTATAGCTATCTTTGAAAAAGTTCTGCTGGTATTGAAAGTCTGTATTTCCAGTTTGTAAGCCGGTATGCAAAAATAAGAGTGGTTCACCGCTCCCCTGAATGGATGTATGTAAAATCATTTAATCACCTCTTCTTCGATATTTATATGCTCCAGTCTATTTAAAAACCTGATGATACGCTTGTCCTGTTCAATGGTTAGTAAATGAATTCCCGTGTCTCCCGTAGGGAAAATATAGTCACTGTTAACTGGCAATTGTAGAAACGCCTTAATAAGGTTAGAGATCAAGCCGCCGTGTGACACAATTGCTACTCTTTGATAATCCTTGTATTCTTCTATTATTTTGCGAAGGATGTATTCTGCTCTGTAACGAAACGCTAACTCGGATTCTCCAGCTTCAATTGGTATATAAATTGGTCTTCCTTCTTTAGGTAGAGGGTATTTTATAGCTGCTTCTCCTCGAGGTAAACCCGCGAGCACTCCGTTATTAAACTCCATTAAGTCAGACTCCTCATACAGCTCACAGCCTATATTACTTTGTAGAATAGTCGCAGTACTCTTTGCACGACTTAGAGGACTACACAATATAACGTTTGGTGGAAAATGACTCTTTACGTATATAGCCATCTTACTAGCTTGTTCAATACCTAACTCAGTTAAAGGAAAGTTCGCTCTACCTTCATGCACACCTAGCAGATCAGCTTCCGATTCTCCATGTCTAATAATTAATAACTCCACTCAAATCACTCCAAATATTGGAAAGTATATAAATAATTATACTCGAATGAGTATCTTCACGAAAAGAATAATAAGATTTTCCTTGAAAATAATTTACTATTTCAGTACGGGATGTTTATTTTGATTTGTTTCGGGGAATTTCTTAGCCAAGGAGGCGATAGATATGCCGTGGAGTAAAAATGATTATCCAGCTTCAATGAAAAATCTTGAGCCGGATGTTCGAGAAAAGGCAATTGAAATTGCGAATGCATTATTAAGAGACGATACTGATGAAGGTAGGGCAATTGCAATTGCTACTGCACAAGCCCGAGAAGCTGTTAACGGGGATAGCAGTAATCGACCGAGGTATGAAGTAAAGGCTCGGGAAAACGACTGGGTACTACTTAAAGAGGATGGACAACGAGCTATTTTCACTGAAGATACCAAGGCCGCTTTATTAGAAAAGGCAAAGCCATATGTCAATGACCACAATGGAATTCTTTCTATATATCAGGAAGATGGGGAGTTAGATAGTACCTTATATGAATAGGAAGAAGACAAAAAGAACTTCAAGGGCCTGAAGTTCTTTTTGTCTTGCTCTCCAGTATTTACATTGTAATGTAGAAAAAAAGATATTATTCTATATCACTAATTAAAAAAGTGGATATTTCCGGAAAAATAGATAAAACAACTATCACCATTATCATAATTATTGCATATGGAATTACTCCTTTAACAATTTCATCTATCCTATTAGTTCGATCTATTCCCTTTAAAACAAATAAATTCAAACCAACTGGAGGAGAAATAAGAGCAAGCTCCATGTTTATAACCATAATAATAGCAAACCAAATTGGGTCAAAGCCCAACGCTAGAATTATAGGATATAAGATAGGCAAAGTGATTACCAGTATAGAAATTGTTTCTAAAAACATACCTAATACTAGCAATACTATGTTGATTAATAAAAATATAATCCATGGTGAAATATCTTGGCTTGTAGCATAATTTGTAATAGTTTGAGGAATATTTAAAATTGTCATTATGTAACCCAATAACATTGCCCCAACAATAATAAATAAAATCATTGCATTAGTTTTTACAGTTTCAATTATTATCTTTTTAAAATTGACTAGAGTAAGATTTTTATAGATAAACAACGATATTGCAAAACTAACCATTACACCCACAGCCGCAGCTTCAGTAGGCGTAAAAATACCAGTGTAAATACCCCCTATTACAATTGCTGGTAACAACAAGCCCCAAATAGCTGTTTTAGTACCTTCCATTCTTTCAGCCCAAGTAGCTGGTTTATCTTTGATATGACGTGTTTGATAAGAAGCAAATATCATAAAAGATATAGTTAATATTATCCCTGGAACAATTCCAGCTATAAAAAGCTTACCAATTGACTCACCAGTTACAGAGCCATAAATAATCATCGGAACACTGGGTGGTATTAAAATGCCTAGAGTACCACCAGCGGCTAGCATACCAAGGACGTGTCTCTTATTATATCCTCTCTTAACCATTTCAGGTAAAGCTACCGAGCCTACTGTTACTGCAGTAGCAACACTCGAACCTGATATAGCTGCAAAAATTGCACAACAAAATAGTGTTGCAATTGCAAGTCCTCCCGGTAAGTGACGAAACCATCTGCTAGCCATTTCATATAAATCTCTTCCTACTCCACTTACTAACAATATTTGACTCATTAATACATACATCGGCAAAGCTGTTAATGAAAAATCATCTAGAGCCTTATAAGAGATAATTGGCACTTGCATAAATGCAAAAGTACCACCATTAAATATATACATTCCTACTACAGCGAGTAATGAAAGAGCAAATGCCACAGGGAGCCCCAGAAGTAAAAACGTTCCTAGTCCACCAATAAAGAAAATATTCAAATATGTTCCCCTCCCCTGTGAATATCACCATCTATTATCTGCAAGATAAAGGCTATGCACATCAAGGCACCTCCTACCGGTAAAAACAACTCCGGTAGGTACATTGGTATCCTTAATAAAGATGAAGAGGTAATCCCTAATTCAAAAGTATTGAGCACATGATGGAATCCATAATAAGTAAAAATAACACTAAATACTAATCCCATTGCATTTGATAAATAGGCAAGCACTTTCTTAAATTTATCGTTAACATTATTGATTAGGATGTCGACGGTAATGTGAGAATAAGTTCTCACTGCATAAGCGCTCGCCAAGAAACAACTTCCAATAATAGAGTATGTTGATAGTTCAGTCGCCCAAATGGTAGGACTATTAAATAACCATCGAGAAATAACTTCAAAGAATGTCATAAAAGTTGTTAACACTATTAGCAAACCTGCAATATAGGCCCCTATTTTTATCAACTTATCGGAGAGTTCGTAAAGTGATTTCATAAGTTCTCCCCCTTTATTGAACCAAGTCTAAAAGTTCATTCCCTGCTTCACCAGTATTGTTTAAAAATGCCTCCCAAGCAGGTTTAGCTGCTTCTTTCCATTCCTCTAGGTCTTCCTCGGGAACTTTATATACCTCCATACCTCTGTCTTCTAGTTCTTTAGCTGTTTTTTCATCTTCAGATTGCGCTTTATCACGGATCCATTTTTCAGTCTCCTGTGCAGTTTCAGTTAGTAAGTTTTGCGTTTCTACAGGAAGGTCGTCCCAAAACTTTTTATTAACAGCTAGAATAAATTCAAGATAGGCGTAATTGTTAATAGTTAAGTATTTTGTTACCTCGTCGTATTTTCTTTGAACCATGGCAGTTGTGCCAGACGTTGCTCCGTCAACTGTGTTACGTTGTAGTGCCATGTACACTTCTCCCCCACCCATAAATACCGGCGAAGCGCCATAAGCCTTTATCATTTCAGAAGGAATATCCCCTATGCTTCTAATTTTTAGCCCTTTAAAATCTTCTGGAGATTTTAAAGGACGTTTATTATTTGCAAATTGAGCAAATCCATAATCAGCAAACATTAGCACCTTTGCACCTTTATCTTCCATAGCAGTACGAAGCTTGTCCCCAAATTCACCATTTAGAGCCTCTCCTGTTTTTTCATAGTCATTAAAGACATAAGGCACATCAAATACCCCCATTACAGGGACAGTACTTGCCCAAAGAGTTGAAGAATTTACTCCCATCTCTACACCACCAGTTAATATAGACTGGTTCATCTCTTTATCAGTTAATAACTGACCAGATGGATAAACTTGCATTTTTATAGCGCCACCTGATTTTTCCATAACATCTTTTGCAAATTGTTCAATACCTATTGCCACATGATGATCTGCAGGCAAATTATAGGCTAAGCGAATTGTTGTTTCTTCAAATCCTTTTACATCTGAACTGACTGCCTTAGTTTCTCCATCACTAGAACTACATGCCGATAATAGTAAAGTTACTATAGTGATAAAAGAAAGAGTTTTCCACAATCTTTTCATTATATTTCCTCCTTAATAATATTTCTCTCGATATGCCTAATACGTCCCAATGGGTTCTTCGAAGATAAACTTGCAGCAAAATCTGCTGCATTTATCAATTCATTTAAATCTAAGCCTGTGCTAATGTTCATTCGATGAAATAAGTAAACTAAATCTTCTGTCGCTAAATTACCTGCCGCACCTGGGGCAAAGGGACATCCACCAATTCCAGAAACCGCTGTTTCAAAAATGCGAATACCCGCTTCATAAGCACTGTAGGCGTTTGCCAGTCCAAGACCTCTTGTGTCGTGTAAATGAATTGCTACATCTGTATTACCTACAATACCTAAAACTTCCTCACTTAGGGCTTTTACCTGGTTAGGTGTTGCAATACCTATCGTATCTGCAATAGTAATCCGATCTACCCCAATTTCCTTTACTCTTTCCACTAATTCAACAACTTTTGATTTATCCACATCTCCTTCATAAGGACAACCAAAACTAACAGCAATTGAAAAATTAGTCTTAATTCCCGCTTGTTTAGCTTCCTGTTTTATTAATTTAAATTGCTTCAAACTCTCTTCAATCGTGAAGCCAATATTTTTTTGATTAAATGTCTCTGTTGCTGAACTGACCCAGTTTATTTCTGAGAGGTTGAATTCTTTCAGTCGTTGAAATCCCTTATAGTTCGGGACCAATGCAATTGCTTCAAAACTTCCTAATTTTGCTGATTCTTGGACAACCAATTCTGCATCCGCCATCTGGGGAACTTTTTTAGGATGAACAAATGAAGTAATTTCAATAGAGCTAACCCTTGCATTTAGTAATCTATTAATCAACTCAACTTTTTCTTCAACCGATATAATTTTAGAGTCGTTTTGTAGTCCATCACGAGGACTGACGTCAATAATTTTCACATCGGTCATATTAAATCACTCCCTTTTCTTTAAATGTTTTGAACTCTTCCACTGACATATTTAAAAATTTTGTATAAATTTCTTCGTTATGCTCCCCTAGTTTAGGTCCACTCCACTCAATTTTCCCAGGAGTTTCAGAGAGCTTGGGTACAATTCCAGGCATTAAAACCTTTGCGCCATTTTGTATTTCAATTTTTTGTAACATATCGCGAGCAATGTATTGCTCATCCTCAATAATCTCCTTGATTCCATAAATCGGCCCTACCGGAACAGATGCATTATCGAGAATATTTTGCACTTCTTTTAATGGGAGTTGCCTTGTCCATTCTTCAATAGCACCATCAATAAACTCTACATTATCTGCGCGTCCTTGATTAGTTGAATACAAAGGGTTGGTTGCTATATCTTCTCTACCAATAGCTTTCATTAATCTCTGAAAAATTTTGTCCCCATTTCCCCCTATGACTATGTGCTTTCCATCTTTGCACATATATGTATTGGAAGGTGCTATTCCCGGAAGCGTACTACCTGTTCTCTCTCTAACAACCCCTGTTAAATCGTATTCTGGTAAAATTCCCTCTAGTAAACTAAAAACAGACTCATAGAGAGCTACATCAACTAGTTGCCCATTCTTTAAAGGGTGATTATCCCTAGCTCTGAGCGATATAAGAGTACCAATTACAGCATATAATCCAGCTATCAAGTCACCTAAAGCTATCCCTACTCTGACTGGAGGTAAATCTGGATAACCAGTCAAGTACCTCAAACCTCCAATTGCTTCGGCAACACTTCCAAATCCAGCCTTTTCTTTATACGGTCCGGTCTGACCGTACCCAGAGATTCGCGTCATAATAATTGATTTATTTATTTCTTTAAGGTCTTCATAGCCTAACCCCCATCTTTCTAGAGTTCCTGGTTTAAAGTTCTCAAGAACGACATCCACTTTGCCCACAAGATCTCGAACTATATCCTGTCCTTCAGACTCACGTAAATTTACAGTAATCGACTTTTTATTTCTTGATTGTACGTACCACCAAACGGAAGTATCCTCATGCATCACCCGCCAACTTCTTAAAGGGTCCCCATTTTTAGGTTCTTCTACTTTTATTACTTCTGCACCAAACTCCGCAAACAATTTCCCCGCAAATGGAGCAGCCACTAAATTGCCTAATTCCAATACTTTAATTCCTTCTAACGGTTTTTTTGACGACAATTATTTCACCTCTTTTTTTCTACATAATTCCATAAATAAATTGTAATCGCTTTCAATATGGATTTTCATATACTTACAAGCACCTTCGCTATCTTGATCTACAATGGCTTGAAATATTTTTTGATGTTCTATATAAGCTTGTTCAACATGAAAAGGATTTTCCTCTATTATGGACTTTCTATAAAAACCATTAATACCTCTTAGGTGAGAAACCATACTAATCAGCCATTGGTTATTGCTAGCTTGAACAATTGCCTCATGAAAATTCAAAAGCTCATCGTCTTTACTAGTTGAACCAATTTCAAAATTTTTACCTTTAAGCAACGCAGCCCTTATCGTCTCTAATTGTTCTGATGACCTTCTCTTCGCGGCATAAAAAGATGAAAGCGGTTCCATTTCTACGCGACATTCATACATATGTTGAAAATCTTGCATAGTGGGTTTTACTACTGTAACTCCTCCTGTTTTTTTTACTTTCAGAAGTCCATCTTTCTCAAGCATTCTAATCGATTCTCTAATTGGGCTCCTACTAACTTCTAAATCGTTAGATATCTTCTCTTCTATTAATCTTTCACCCGGCCTTAACTTTCCCGTCATGATTTGATTTTTCAAGTAGTTATAAACTTGGGTCTTTAAATTCGGATTTTTTTTTATACCTGTCGACAACATTACCCCTCCCGTTTTAATTGTAGACTGTATACAACTTTCATATTTTAAAGAATAATCAAAAAACTTTAAATAGTCAATATATTTTTTAGCGTTAAATGAATTATTATATTTAGCTATTTATTTATAACCGATTAGCCAAATAAAACACAAACTTTATTTCAATATTTTGTGGTAGATGGAGAAATCACAACAAACGCAATAAACAGAAAGTCTTATCGGACGATACTTTGGAAATATATACTGATAAAAAATTTTATTAATTACTATTAATCCAATAGCAATTATAAACTTTGAACATCCTTCTTCATTATTACTTTTACCTTAATGGTTTTTGTTTTATTGATTTATTGATTTAAAAAGGGCTATTTTAGGGAGATGAGTGAGACAGATAAGACAACACTAACGCACGGAAGCGATGGTAGTGGCTTATCGCTCACCACACGGAAAGCGCCAGATTATCACTAATCTTTTATTCTCTTAATTTTCATAGTTAGTTGCTCCCTCACTATCTCCCCTAATGCATTTACGGTATCAAATGAATCACCTGGAAACTCTGCACGGACAAAATCTACCTTTAGCTCCTCACTAACAAGTTGGGCATCTCTCCCGATTTCAAAATATGACTCCATGTCTGCCACGACAGATAAAAGCTCACATGTTACAAATCCGCGAGCTCCCACCTCTACTAGTGATCGAATGATATCCTTCACATCGGGGCCAAGCCAGCCAACCTTACTACTGGCACTGCGATAAGACAACATCCAGTTAGATATACCTGCTTCACTCGCTACTGCCTGAGCCATTGCTTGAAATTGTTCAATATATTTATCATTTCCTTTCGGATTAAGCGGCTGGCTATGAACCGTAAATAATACAAATGCATTTTCTTGCCCATGTGCAGGAAGCCATCTAAAGGCACGTCTCACTCGATCGCCATAAACGGAAATAATGGCTGGATGCGTGTTCCAATTTTTTATATGAATAAGTTCTTTATTAACTCCTGATTTTGCAAGTAAATCCTCTACCTCTTTTTGATACACACCAGCGCCAGTGGGTGAAAATATAGGGTTAACTGAAAAAGTAACAATTGTTTCCACTTGGTCATCTAACATTCTTTGGAGTGTCTCTTCTAAAAACGGAGAAGTGTGCTTGTAGGCATTGTATACTTTGATTGCTTTTGAGTGGCTATTCAATAATTTTTCTAGACCTTGAGCAATTCGCGCGGAATGTGCACCTAATGGGTCATTCGATCCAAACGCACGATATCTTTTTACAAAGTCCTCAATCATCTTTGTGGTTACTTCTTTCCCATGTACGAGGTGGGCAAAAAAATCGGGCAAATCATCTATCGATTTTGGAGCTCCATACGCATAAAAAATAATACCAATCATTGTGCTTTCAACTCCCATCTAATTCAACACCCTTGGAAAACTACATGCCAGTAGTCCACTAACTAAAAAAAAGAAAAGGTCAGTCGCTTTTGACTAACCTTATTATATGAATCATTTTCGATGTTGCTTGCGACTCGCGTAATCGGTTTCTATTCCCTTTTTCCACGATTTATTTATTTTTGCTCCATTACGATAAGAGGAAACAACATCACTAACTGATTCATAATTCAAGCGCGTCCCTTCTTTATCCGCATAGTATTTAACAGCAAACTCCTCTGCAATCCCAAAGTTAGCAGCAGTTGCAATTGCATCAATATTAGCACCGAGGAATATGAATTCCCAACCGTATTTCTCCTTCTGATATGAAATCATGGAGCGGATTTTTTCATAATTGTACTCACAGCTTGAATTTTCCATCCCATCTGTTGTAATAACAAAGAGCACCCTATTGGCACGCTCTTCATAGCTTGTTCTCTTTTGTGTATTCCCTATTTTCTGTATGGATGACCCAATCGCATCAAGTAATGCGGTCATTCCCCCTACCTGATAGTCCCTTTCAGTAATAGGTGATACCCCTTTAACATTTATCCGGTCATGTAATAATTCATAGTTATCACTAAATAACACCGTTGTAACTATAGCCTCTCCCTCCTCCTTTTTCTGTTTATCAAGCATCGCATTAAATCCTCCTATCGTATCTGCCTCTAATCCAGCCATTGAACCGCTCTTATCCAAGATAAATACTAACTCCGTTACATTCTTCTTCATTAGGTTAACCCCCATTTGTTTTTTGTTTACAAATGAATAATATCAATTGAGACAATGTAAAAGGTCGCTTGAAAAGCGACAATTATCTATTCCACATATTGGCGATTATTTTTTTAAGCAAAATTATTGTCATATTTACTTTTCCAATGTAATATAATCCTATCAGTTTAGTAAGAATTAAAGAGAAGGCGGGATAAACGTGATACAAATGCTCATTACAGGTTTATTTTGTGGGGCGTTATTAGGATTCGTCATGCAACGAGGCAGATTTTGCTTGACTGGCGGTTTCCGTGATATGTACTTAACAAAAGACAATCGCATGTTTTATGCGTTATTAATAGCAATTGCCGTACAAAGTGTCGGTGTGTATACATTAATAGAGTTAGGCGTGTTTGAATTTAATGCCGGTACTCTACCATTAGTTGCAATAATTATAGGATCATTCATTTTTGGTATTGGTATTGTGTTAGCAGGTGGTTGTGCGACAGGGACGTGGTACCGTGCTGGTGAAGGTTTAATCGGGAGCTGGATTGCCTTAGCAGGATATATGCTAATGGCTGCTATTATGAAAACTGGGGTTTTAGTACCTTTAAACAATAAAATAAGTTCTTCTCAGCTACCATCTAACTCCATTCCAGAAACACTTGGAATTAACGTATGGATTTTAATAGGTATTCTAGTAGCAGTAGTAGGATGGATCGTTTATAAAGAAGTTACAAAACCAAAAGTTTTTATCCCATCTTTAAAGCCAAAAAGAACTGGATTGGCACATATTTTGTTTGAAAAACGCTGGCACCCATTTGTAACTGCAGTTTTAATTGGGGCTATTGCAGTATTAGCTTGGCCATTAAGCGTTGCTACAGGACGTATTGGTGGTCTAGGGATTACCACTCCATCAGCTAATATCCTTCAATACTTAACAACTGGAGACACAGCATTTATCAATTGGGGTGTATTTTTAGTCCTTGGTATTTTCATTGGATCATTTATTGCAGCAAAAGCTAGCCGCGAGTTCCGTTTCAGAATGCCAGATGTTAAAACTGGTATTAATAGCTTTGTTGGTGGTAATTTAATGGGCTTCGGTGCTAGTTTAGCAGGCGGATGCTCAATTGGGAATGGTTTAGTAATGACTGCCATGATGACTTGGCAGGGCTGGATTGCTCTAGCATTTATGATTTTAGGTACATGGACGGCTGTATACTTCGTTTTTGTCCGTGGACGTAAAAAGAATAAAGCAATGAAAGCAAGTGTAAAAACTGCATAAAAAAGGAGAGATTTTGAAATGAAACAAGTATTAGAAGTTATGGGTATGGTTTGTCCATTCCCTTTAGTAGAAGCAAAAGAGGCTATCGCAGAAATGAGCTCAGGTGACGAGCTTGTAATTGAATTTGACTGTACGCAAGCAACTGAAAGCATCCCTCGCTGGGCAGCAGAAGAGGGTCACACAATTACTAACTACGAGCAGCTAAGTGATGCGGCTTGGACAATTACTGTTCAAAAGAAATAATAAAATGGGGACGATCCAGACATTAGTCTGGGTCGTCCCTTTCTTGTTGTTTAGGAATTATAAAGTACTGAACCTGTCGATAAATTGATGACTAGCTCCGGTGGCTTGCCTGTCGGGGCAGAGATAGGCGCTTACACTTTTCTATCTGTCTAGCTTCAGCGCCTTGTCCCTCGGGGTCAAATGGGAAAATACTGTGGTGGCTGAGGAGCTGCCTCCTCGTATTTGCCCATTTGCCTGTCGGGGCAGAGATAGGCGCTTACTCTTTTCTTGTTTATGTGCCTAATAAGGGTTGGTCAAAACTAAACAAAGCTTCATTGATTTCAAATATATTATAGTTGTGTTGTTGAATAAAGTATTCAATAATAACATCAAATTTATGGCTTCTAGACAGGGTATAACCCGCCTTTTCTAGTAACTGGTTTGTTTCCTGTAAATTTAACTGTAGACCAATAGCGAAGGCTACTACCGTTTTTTTTAACGGAGTATAGTCCTTGTTATTTCTTATTTTCGAAAAAAGTCGACGGTCCATATTAGACCTTTTGTAAACTTCTACATCCGTCATTCCCTTTTCATCTATAAGGCGTAGAAGCCTTTCAGAGAATGATTCATCCATATGTTCTATCATTTCCTGTAAATTCTGGCTAGATTGCAACACCATCGAATCCTCTAGCTCATATGCCTCTCTTCTATTTGTGCCGAAACTTATGTCCATTTCCTCGACATAGTGCTCATCAATAAATTCCTCAATAGACCTGAACAATTTCTCACTTAGTTGAAAGGCTTTTTTATCAAACACCACAAGATATACAAGTATTTCATGCTGCATAAGAAAAGAGCTGATAGTTGAAACAGCCACTTGTAGCGCCTGCTCCTTTGGGTAACCATATATACCAGAGGATATTAGCGGAAACGCAACTGATTCACAGCCATGAGACAACGCTAAGTTTAACGAGTTTTTATAGCAATCCTTCAACTGCTCCTCTTCTTTATGAGAACCCCCTCTCCATACCGGTCCTACTGTATGAATAATATATTTTGCCCTTAGTTGATACGCGTCCGTTATGACAGCTTCACCTGTGGGACAATTGCCAATCCTATTACACGCCTCTTGTAGCTCACCGGATCCCGCACCTTGAAAGATTGCTCCACACACACCGCCTCCCCTTTGAAGATCTCGGTTAGCGGCATTTACAATAGCATCTACCTGCATTTTCGTAATATCATTTCGAACAATTTCTAAAGGCATTCTACTTATCCCCTTCCCCTCGCACTTAATATCTATTAACTTAAATAATAGACAATACTTGGCAGATTGAACAGTAGTCCATTTCCATAATGAGCCTGTCTCTTATGTTAAAATTACACAAGAGGGGGTTTATAACATGCAGCAGCTAAAATTTGAACCATCTTGGAATAAAGCAGTGGCAGCCAAGGATAGAGAACAAATTGAACGTATTTTTCGAAGAACCAAAAACCATGTAAACAAAGATATTCTTTTCTCTCCTATCCGAGTTGCAATTAATCATAAAAAAGAATTTCTCGCCACTGTCCTGATCCATAATTTCACCAGCCAGGAGCTAGCCTTTAACAACACTAGATTAGTCTATACGATGGAGAATGAGCTAGTGGCTGAACATGTATTTACGGTACCAGCGCTTACACTTCCTCCTGAAACAAGTATGCCTTGGACCTTTATATTTCCAACTCATAATTATGTTGAAGAAATACCTTCACTAGAAGGAAATCTACGTATAGAAGGACCAAAATCCACTTGAAAATATAACGCTATTTAAACCTTACCCAGCGTAAAGTTTAAATAGCGTTATATTTTAATCAAAACTCCTATCGATAGACGCTTACGAGCATCAAAATGGACCAAACAGATCCTCGTAACCTTTTACATAATATGAAATGCTACCCTTCTCGTCTACGTCTGTTATTTCTAATTCAATTACTACCTTTTTAGGGTTGAAGGAGCCTAAGTAAAGCAAAGACTCTTCTACTAACGAGGAATTATTTAAAGGATATTCAAAGTATAAACTTCGGTCATTTCCCGTTTCTTTGATTCGCGGAGTGTATAAAATTTCACTTTCTCCTGGAGCTAGACTTGAAATTCTACCCAAATCCTGCGGCACTACTGTAAAATAATAAGTTAAATCCTTTACTGTTTGGTCACTTGAATTTGTCACCTCAATTGTTACCCCATCTTTATGATGATAATACTCTCCCTCAAATAATCGTTCATATAGATAGAGAGATTCCCATACAAATAGCAAAACTGAAAGGAGAGATCCTAAAACAATGTAAATTATTTTTTTCTTCTTCAATAAAATCCTCCACTCTTGCTAACCTCATAGAATTCATGACAACTTTTTATATGCACGTCTTGCAGCATATTCAGAGCAGCCATAACAAAGCTTCATTTTCTTTCCCTCTGGACTTTGAAACAAACGATAAGGACCTGCTTTTCTATGACAAATGGAACATTTAGTTTTGAATATGCTAAACATATTATCTCCCCTAAAATAGTAATCTATCTCTGTATATCTCATTTACATTGTTCTGTCCCTATTTCAAACTCAATCATAATATTTTTGATATTACTTACCTAAATAATCCATCAACCCCATAGCGCAAACCCTTAAATCACCATGGATATATGGATAGACTTCATGATTATCTGGAATCTCTTGCCCTCTTAAATGATCCTTCACTAATGCCTCGAGTCTATTGGCTAGTTCCCTATGATCTTTATGCTCTCTTTGGACGTCTTTAGCCGTTTCAACGAAAAGCGGAAGCCATTCTGAAACCTGTGCTAGAGCTGCAGCGGCATTATCAGTCACTCCAAAGTGACCATAGTAAATGTAACTTAGGCCCATCTGTTGGAATCGCTCTATAGCTTTTTGCATTGCCTTTGGATCGAATTGGTTAGGGGAGGTGGAAGGCAGCACTAAATCTACGCCATCTTTGGCCAGCTGCTCGTAGCGGACCCCCACCGTATCCCCAGCAAACATCCCGTTACTAATTGGATCATGAATACCAAAATGATGATTGGCATGACCAGGTGTATCTAAAAAGGTCAAAGTACAAGCTTCTCCAATTTTTAATGTTTCTCCATCAGCCTTTGTTAAGAGTCTTTCCTCTGGTATCGCTACGATAGGATCAAACAAGTCATCAAAATTTGAGCCGTATACAGCTCTTGCACCTGCTATAAGACGCTCTGGATTTGCTAAATGTCTAGCACCCTTAGGATGTACTACTACTGTTGCATTAGGGCATTGCTGGAGAAGCAGACCTGCTCCACCGGCATGGTCTAAATGGATATGGGTCAAAATAATGTATTTAACATCTGCTAAGGGGAAGCCAAGTTTTTGTAAGCCTTCTTTCACATGTTTTACAGAGGGGCTTGGTCCAGTCTCTACTATAGTCAATTCATCTTCCTGAATTACATATGTACCTGTTCTTTCATTTAATCCCATATCCAAAATGTCTATTAAAGATATTCTCTCGTTTAACCGAAGTGGATATTTATTCATTTTATTACCTCCTTTTTTCTATCAGTCATTCATCGCGGATACTAATGGCCACATCCGAACCTCTATACTTTTGGAAAAATGCAAGATTGGTAAATTATCCTCTACTTGTATCCCCTGCTCGGACAGCATAGTATTTACCTGAAACTCTGCCTCTGCTTGTTGCAACGGCCATTGGGGATGAAGAATATCACAACGGAGCGGATCCCCTTTTTTACTTAACGTATATAAGCAGTAGCGCTCTGTGAGCCATTCTTCAAAGCTTCCTCTCTCTGCATAGAATATTTCTGATGTAGGACGGTATCTACATTCCAATCTGGCATCCACTCCTTGTCGACGCTTACTTTTATATTCGATAAATGATTCACTTTTTGATACATTCATCTCAGCATGCATGTATGGTAAACGGTATACAGTTTGAGCCACCTTTACCGCCAATAAATTTTCCGCATCCAGACTAAAGAAGAATACCCCTGGTTTCCCATTGATTATGACATACGTTCGAACATTCAATTCTGCAAAACTATCTGTGCCGGGTACCCTCGGCGTCCCACGCAACCTGATATTTGTCATATGGAAGGGAACGATACCAATCCATCCTTTTCCATTATACGTATCCAAAGGAAGTGCTTTTGGTACAATTTCTCTTAACACTTTTATATCGATAGGGTAATGTGCAAATAACAGATCATTCCATGTCTGAGTCATTGTCCATGGCAGTTTAGGTAATGGCCAAGACCTGTGACTAGCATCCCACTTACCTTTTTTGGCTTCCATAGCTCTCCTCCTCTTTTCGTACAACTTCTATTACCTCCATAGGTTTTCTTAACTTTGGAAATTCTGAAGTTTCATTAGGAGCACTTGAGGGTAAAAACCATGTGGCCTGGTATGGCCTCATTCCTACCTCACTTGCTCCCCTTAGCTCCTCGGAGCCACCATCTCCGATAAATAAACATTGCTTAGGATTTACATTCAAGTTGTTGCAGGCAGTTAGATAAATTGCTTGATTCGGCTTACGCGCTTTGACTTGATAAGAGAACACCACGTCGTCAAAATAAGCTGGCAACACACAAGTAAACCAACCTTCTATCTCCTCTGATGTACAGTTACTTATGAGACCCATTTTTATATTCATAGCTTTCAGATTTTCTAGCATACTTATAATAGTTTCATCAATATGCTTAAAGGCTACCGACTTAACGAATGCCCTGTCATTATGTATTAGCTGGATGGCCTGTTCATCAATAGGTAAACCTGCCTCCTTCAATATCTCTCTCAAAACGCTTGGGTGATCAGGATATGTTCCATCCATTCTGTCATTAACTCTCGCATGCCATCCCCTTTTATAAATCGATTCCTCCAAACCAAGTGGTTCTACAGAATAACTTGCTTTCCTTTTTCCCATTTCCCATTCCGTGATCAGTGTCTCATACAAATCAAATAACACAGCCTGAATCACATAGCTTCCCTCCCCTAATGCGTCATAGATAATCTTCTACAATTAACAAGTAAAAACCTTCCTTTGATGAGATTTCAAGCCAATTATTTTGATTTTGAAGAGTATTCCTTTAGGGTATAAGTATAGGTGACTTAATATAAGGGAGATGTTATTTAATGGAAAATATTTCTATGTTCGATGCATACACTTTACCATCAGGGGTTACATTAAAAAATAGAATTTTAATGGCTCCCATGACTACTTATTCTTCAGAGAAAAATGGTGATGTCTCAGAAGATGAACTGATATATTATGCTCGACGTGCTAAGAGTGGGATTGGTGCAGTTATCACCGCTTGCGCTTATGCAGAGCCACTTGGTGCTGGTTTTGAGTATTCAATAGGTGCTGAATCGGATGAGAGAATACCTAGCCTCAAGAAACTGGCTAGTGCTATTAAAGATAATGGAGCAAAAGCGATCCTTCAGATTTTCCACGCTGGACGACAATCGAATTCGAGGGTGTTAAACGGTGAACAACCAGTATCTGCAAGTGCTGTTGCAGCACCTCGCGACAATGCAGAAGTACCACGAGAAATGACAGAGGAAGAGATTGAAAAGACCATTGCCTCTTTTAAAGAAGCAACCCGTAGAGCCATTGAAGCAGGCTTCGACGGAGTAGAAATCCACGGGGCGAACACTTACTTAATTCATCAGTTCTTCTCTCCACATTCCAATCGTAGAACTGACAAATGGGGTGGGGACCTAGAGAAGCGTATGACATTTCCGTTGGCAATTGTAGAAGCGGTTCAAACTGCTGCTAAGCAGTATACAAAGGAGCCATTTATAATAGGCTATCGCTTTTCTCCAGAGGAATATCAGGATCCAGGATTCACAATGGATGATACATTAAAGCTGTTACGTGTATTGGCTGAAAAAGACCTTGATTATCTTCACGTGTCTCTCGGACACTTCTTTGGATCTTCTAATAGAGACGAAAGTGATACTACACCACGTATTGAACTTATTCAGGAGGCGATAGGCGACAAGGTACCTGTGATTGGTGTTGGAACTTTGGAATCTAGAGAAGACATTGAAAAAGCATTACAGGTTACACCTCTTGTTGCAATCGGGCGCGCATTAGTAACTGACCCCGAGTGGTTTTCTAAAATGGAAAAAGGAGAGGATGACTCCATCTTCCCAGCTGTTTATGTAAGCAAAAAAGAGGAGTTAGATATCCCTAATCCATTATGGGATAAAATCATGCAAGTGAAGGGTTGGTTTAAAGTAGCCGACTAATATTTAAAAATGGCTCCGGAGATTAAATCTCTAGAGCCATTTTTCACTTCATATAAAACAGACCGCCATTAATAATTTCTATTCCCACGCGAGCTGCATACTGTTCCTCAAGAGCCTTTTTTTCCATCTCATAGCATTCAGGCTTGTCCTCCACACCGTCATAGAAATACTCCAGAACTTCCAGACTCCTCCGTAAACGTTCCTTTGCCTCTTCAGCCCAAGTATGATCGTCATTAGCAATTACTCCATCAATGATTGCATCCAGACGCTCTAAGCCACGTAAAGGCTTTATAATATAAGGCAGGTTAAAAACATTGTCAGGCATAGCCACATCGAAGCTAATCTCTTTTATCGATTCGTGGAAATCCTCTCGAACAATTCCTGTCATTAGGTTTATCCCTAGAGAATAGAACGTTTCCTTCGTTTGATCACTATAATAGGTCACCTTGTAGTTTACCCCAAGCCATGGAGTAAAGATCACTTGCGTATCACTTTTAACTTTTTCGTACATATGGACGAAGGAGCCAAGGTCTTGGACCGCCTTGAACATTTGACTAAGCCTGTTGGAGCCAAAGTGAATAACCTCTCCCTTGACGTCTTCCTTTAGCTTTGTTTTATCTGTGATAAAGGTAAGCTGCATCGGACTTGGCTCAGTGCCAGTTGCTTCTACATACTGCCAATAATACGGACGGTTCATCAGCTTTTTATCCATCTCTTCTGTTAATTGGACAACAACGTAATGGTCATTTTCGCTTAGAATAGGACAATTATTTTCTTTAAAAAATTGAAGTAAAAAGTCGTGAACTTGTTTTGGGTACATGCATACCCTCCTTCCCTACCCTGTTTGTACTATATTGTTTTTTTATAGGTCGTTAATATATCGTCCAGTTCACCGACTACTTTTTCAAATACATCGATTTTCGTGTACAGCAGATCTAGAATATGCTGCTCAATAGTGTCCTGAATAGCTAAATTATAAATATGGACATCATGCTCCTGCCCTAACCTATGGACACGCCCTATTCGTTGCTCCAGCTTCATTGGGTTCCATGGAAGATCATAATTGATTACATGGTGACAAAACTGAAGGTTAATCCCTTCTCCACCCGATTCAGTAGCTATTAATACCTGTGCCTGTTCCTTGAACAAGTGCTTCATCCAATCACGTTTGTTCTTATTGAACTTCCCGTTGAATAAAACGCTCGAAATTCCTTTTGTACTTAAATACCATTGCAGATAAATTTGGCTTGCACGATATTCGGTAAAAATAATGACCTTGTCATCTGCCTCAGCAATAATCTCATAAGCCTTCTCCGCCTTCGAGTTTACCTCTAGAGACATGAGCTTTTCCATCAAGCTTTGTACATAAGTAACTTCTTCTTGATTCGTACACTTTTCAACCATGTTGTTAAGCGTCAAACAAGTTGCTTCCTTGCTGCTACACATTTCCTTTTGAAGTGTTATCATAGAAAAAGCACCAGAAAAGACGGAGGAAACATTTTTTAAATCGGAAATCATTTCATAGACTTCCTTTTCCTCTTTCGTAAATTCGATTGGAATGATTTTCACCTGACGAGTTGTCCACTCAATCCCTGTATCCTGCCTTCTATTTCTTACCATTACCTGATTGACGAGCTCTCTTAAATACTCATCATGCTCTAAGCTATGCTTACTTGCAGAAAACGACTCCTGAAATGTCTCGTAATTACCCAAATGACCTGGCTTCAATAAAGAAACAAGATAAAATAACTCAAATACATCATTTTGAACAGGCGTAGCTGTTAACAACAAGCAGAATTTCTTTTTCAACCCCTGGACGAATTCATATATTTTCGTTTTATGGTTTTTCAGCTTATGTGCCTCATCAATGATGATCATGTCATAATTTTGAGCATATATAAGCTCTTTATGCGGACTTTTTTTAGCTGTATCCATGCTCATGATGACAATGTCATTGTGGTCAAGGGAATAACTCTTTTTGTATGGAATGGCAGGTATATGAAATTTAAAATTCATCTCCTCTACCCATTGATTAATCAAGGAAGCAGGGGCAAGTATCAAAGCTTTTTTTACTAGTCCTCGCACCATATACTCTTTTAATATCAAGCCTGCTTCAATCGTTTTACCAAGACCTACCTCATCCGCTAAGATTGCCTTTCCATTCATCCGCTCGATCACTGTTCGAGCAACCTCTAATTGATGGTTTAATGCTTGAAGATTTGGTAAATACTTTGGAGACTGAAGTCCCGTAAACTCTGTAATCAAATTATTTTTTACTATGTCATAACTCATATTATAAAGATTCCAATTATCCCATGGCTCTTCATTTTCTAATCTTTTTGTAAAGCCTTCCTTCCAGGAAGACGATCTTTCAATCAACATAAAAAAACACCTCACAGCAAATCATTTTTCTTAGATTGCCCAAATGTGAGGTGTGTATGATTTTTTTGAAGAATATTACTATAAAAAGAATTTTCCAATGAACCTTTAAAGTATACAAGTCTTCGTAATTCCTCATAAATGTGTAGTGGGACCGTCCGATTATTTGTGTTGACCAACCGATTATTGAACGGAACCGACCGATTATTATTAGATTTAATCATTTGCTCGATATTAATGGAATGTTAAAATGACTTTTCGTAAAGATTACCACCTGGACTTTACATCTTCTAATTGCTAGGTGTAGAAGAATGTGTCATTTGAGAGGAACACAACCAAAGATAGGTTAAAATGTCTTCTATCAGAAAAAAGAGGTTGCATATTTTTTTTAGACATGGTATATTATATCTTGTCTTGTTGCTTTAGAAGTAACATTTTACGGAGGAATACCCAAGTTCGGCTGAAGGGATCGGTCTTGAAAACCGACAGGCGGGTCATACCGCGCGGGGGTTCGAATCCCTCTTCCTCCTCCATTTTTTATATTATTTCTCTAAAGTATGTAGTATAATATAAGAATAGTTGATTTAAATTTCAACAATTATATTGTCGCGGGGTGGAGCAAATCGTCAAACGAAGATGACGATTAACACCGATGCAGGCGCAGCCGAAGCAGGTGTCTTACTTTCTTTGGAGCGTAGTTGATTTAAATTTCAACAATTATATTGTCGCGGGGTGGAGCAGTTCGGTAGCTCGTCGGGCTCATAACCCGAAGGTCACAGGTTCAAATCCTGTCCCCGCAACCAAATGGTCCCGTGGTGTAGCGGTTAACATGCCTGCCTGTCACGCAGGAGATCGCCGGTTCGATCCCGGTCGGGACCGCCATTTTTTTGTAAGCAAGCAGTTCCTATGCAACTAAGTGATATAACAAACATAATTTGTGTTATACTTAACTGACTATGAGACACTAAGCTTGATTTACTTAATGAGATTTAGGCTCAGTAGCTCAGTCGGTAGAGCAAAGGACTGAAAATCCTTGTGTCGGCGGTTCGATTCCGTCCTGAGCCACCATTTATATTAATATGCGGGTGTAGTTTAGTGGTAAAACCTCAGCCTTCCAAGCTGATGATGAGAGTTCGATTCTCTTCACCCGCTTCATATGAAAAAGACCTATTGATGCAAAGATCAATAGGTCTTTTTTTGCGCTTTTTTATTCTCTATTCATCCTAGGAATAAAAAGACCAGATTGGGATAAGATAGTAGAAGAATATGATGAGAGGCGGTAATGACTATGACTACAGAATGGTTTGACAGAGTAACAGAGGAACTACAGGATCATTTGAATTCGATCTGCGAGCAATATGACCAAGTCGGCCATATGAATATTAATCGTGCCTCTAAGCATCCTAGAATCGAATTTTTTGTTACTAGTACGGATGAGGAAGAACGAGACTATTTTTGCACTATACTTTTTGACCCTTACAATGAAGAATTTTATGTGGAAAGCTTTGACGTTCAGTTGAACCAGCCAACCAGAATAATGTTAGATGATATTACGGATATAATAGAAGCAGTTCATGAAAGCTTCCACGAGTTTCTGGAAGACGATAGTGATATTGAATGGATCTACATGGATGAGGAAGATGGACTTGACGATTACGTTATCGATGATGAGGATGATGACGATGACGATGATGACGAAATTATGCTAGAGGAAATTGATGTAGAATGGGAAACTCCTGAAATCACTGCATTTTTAATAGATGATAAAATGGAAGTAACATATCAATTCGGAATAGACAGTGCCAATGGTGATGGTGTTCTTCGCAGAAGAAACCGCAGCTGGACTGATACTGAACAAGAGCTAGTGGACGAGAGTACTTTTACATTTACTAAGGATGAGGCAAGTACTATTATAGCTATGATTGCCAGTCATATGGATAAAATGGTCGGATACGATGATATTATAGATATCTAAATTTTATATACATCTTCAATTGGAGCAATCTCTCATTGAAGATGTATTTTTTTTATAACGTCAGGATACGTCTGCATCCCTGCTGATTTTGATTACTTTGTTTATAAGGAAACAGAATGAGTCTTTAAAAAAAGAAGAGCTAAACTCTTACAACTGTTCTAGTAAGAGTTTAGCTTTTCTTTCTGTATTTTGTTAATTTACCATCTGCATAATTTTTCCCGTTTTAATCGACTCCAGGCAGGCCTCCATTACACGCATGTTTCCAATACTAAATTCGCCTGTCACCTCGGGATTTGTATTCGTTAAAATAGCATTGGAGAAATGTTCGACCTCTATTCGATAAAGATCACCAGGAATATTTTCTTCACTTGTCATGTCATCTTGTTGAATCATTATTTTACCTAAGCCGCCGTTTTGGTCAGGACGAAATGCATACAGCACTTTAATCGTTCCTTTAGAACCCACTATTTCATATTCATTTCTCCCAGCCATGTCAAAGCTACAATTAAACGTAGCATGAATACCATTGTCTAGCTGTAAAGTACCGAATGCACTTATGTCAACGTTAGTTTCCTTATCTAGATCTGCCATACAATGCACCCTAACAGGTTCTGCTCCGGTCATATATCGAATGGCATGGATGCAATAACAACCTACATCGAATAGACTACCCCCACCCATCTCTGGATTCATTCTAAACTCGTTTTGTCTATTTTCCATATAGAACGAGTGGCTGGCAGTTACCAGTTTGATCTCTCCTATAACACCGGAAGAGATGAGTTCTTTCACACGATTATGCTGAGGATGTAGCTGATACATGAAAGCCTCCATGAATTTAACATTTTGTTCCTTACAGACTTCAATAATCTCGATTGCTTCTTGGGACGTAAGTGAAATTGGCTTTTCACAAAGTACGTGCTTTCCTGCCTTAGCTGCTTTAATCACCCATTCCTTATGTAAATGATTAGGTAAGGGAATATAGATTGCATCAATAGTTGGATTGGCGAGAAGGTCTTCATAGCTTTCATAAGCGATATTAATTTCTAATTCCTTTGCAACCTCATGTACTTTACTTCCTCTACTTGCAATAGCCACTAACTCTGCATTTCCAGCTCTTTGGATTGCCGGGATAAGCTGTTTCCTTGCAATTCTCGCCGTGCTTAAAACACCCCATCGAATCTTTTTTTCCAATAGACACGCCTCCTTTAAAACTATCTCTCATGCTTCATTCGGCAAAATCTGAAGGTTTTCCTTCTACCGTAAAATATACTTTTAGAAAGCTCTCCCCCTAAAATATTTTTCTGTTAAAATGAGTATAGTTGTTTATCAAATAGAACTGGAACGGTGAAGAAAACTTGAAAACTTTTAAAAAGATGTATATAGAAATTACAAGTGTCTGTAATCTTGCTTGTAGTTTTTGTCCACCCACTGCTCGTAAGGCTAACATTATTAAATTAGATGCATTTAATAATATCCTTGACCAAATAAAGGACCATACGAGATATATTTACCTGCATGTAAAAGGAGAGCCACTACTCCACGCTCGTATCGATCAGCTTCTAGATGCTGCTCATGCAAAGGGATTTAAGGTTAATATCACTACTAACGGAACGTTAATCAAAAAGAATAGAGAAAAATTATTAGGTAAACCAGCACTTCGTCAAATCAACTTCTCTCTTCACAGCTTTGATGGTCATGAAGGATCTGAGAATCGTGAAAAGTACTTAGGAGATATTCTTGAATTTGTACGTGATTCGAGAGAGCATAATACAATTATTTCTTACCGCTTATGGAACCTCCAGCAAGACCAGGTGTCAGACCTAGTACAGCGGAGAAATAGAGAAACATTGGAAATTTTAGAGAATGAATATAACCTAGACTTCAGAATTGAAGAAAAGGTACAACCAGGTAAAGGGATTAAAATCGCTCCAAATGTCTTCTTAAACCAAGATCACGAATTCCAGTGGCCAAGTCTACAGGCTCCAGAGGACGACGGGAAAGGTTTCTGCCATGCTCTTCGAAGTCAAGCTGCTATCCTGGTAGACGGAACTGTAGTGCCCTGCTGTTTAGACGGTGAAGGAGTCATAAACCTAGGTAATATCAACAAAACCCCCTTCTCTGAAATAATTGAAGGTGAACGAGCAAATGCTCTTTACGATGGTTTCACTAGAAGAGAAGCTGTTGAGGAAATGTGTAGAAAATGTGGGTATAGACAGCGGTTTGGGGTCTGATTTAAAAAAAGATATTGGAAAAACTCACTGTAAAAAATGCTCTTAAGATTTATACTTACTCGCTTAATACCTTATCTTATCTAGATAGAGCGCACTTTGGGTAATTAGCAGTCACTTAAAAAAGATGAACTACTTGAAAAGATTTTTGTCCAAACGTATACTAAAAGTAACAACTGCGTACATTAAAAAAGACTGATTGATGTTAGTGCATCAACCAGTCCATTATAATAGTTGGTCCCAAAGGGGATTGGCTTCAATTAGGATTAACCCATCTGAGCTCTCAACTCAAGGATGGGTTATTTTTTATGGTTAAACGACAATATTACAACGACCAATGTCGCAAATGCTACTGCAAACATCAATGCTTCGAATACTGACAAGGCACCACCCCCTCTCTACCGGGAGTGAACCAACCACCCTTGAGCTACCACACTATTATCTCTCTATTATACCACACATACGTTCTGTTTTGGTTTTATAAAAAAGGCAATAGAGACAGGATAAGAAAAGATTCTCCTCTTACCTTTTGTCACTTTTACCTTTACTTTTTTATATTTTAACAAATCATCCAGACAAACTACTCACTAATATAAATCATATAGCTACTGCTAGAGATCTTGGCAAGGTAAATATCCGGATCCTCGTTAATAGAATAGATTTCCGTCCCAGGCGCTAATGCATTGGAGGAAAGGTTATTGCTTGGTACAATATCTCGACCGACATTTTCTTGTACCTCCCCAACCTTCTCTCCAATAGTGAATTCACTACCTGTTGTTTCTCTCACTTCCGTGAATCTATTACCATTTGCTATTAGGATGGAAGGGCTATCCGCATGAACTTGTATTATTTCACTTTGTACGGTCATTTGGTCATACTCTGTACAGCCAGTAATGATTGGTAAAATACAGCATATCAATAAAACTACCCATGATTTTCGCATTTAAACACCTCTCGCTTAGCTACAAATTACAGCATTGTAAAATCTCTGTGTACAGAAGTATAACCAACTTCCTCATTTATATAATTAACTCAACCCATCCTTATTTTTCCATCACAATTGAATCTCTAATTTCTAAAATCCGCCATCCTCACCTGGGAAATCTACTGTATCAAATACTTTGTTCGTATCCTCGTCCTTTACATCAATCTTTACTTCATACGTTTCATAATCTTCCCCATTAAAATAATGGTAATATAATGTTCTTAATAAAAGCCCTAAAAGTGCATAGCCCTGGGCATTGCCGTCTGCTTCATAAAGCTCTCGGTTTACAGTAGCGGTGTAGTCATTGTATTCCTTGTTATATTCAATATCCTTTATCGAGCTAATATCTTCATTCGCTTCTATCTCTTCTACAAACGATTTCAGGTTGCTCTTTAAATCTGCACTGATTTCCATCTGTGTTCCTCTAGTCATCTCATATTCAACTAGTCGATCTTCCTTATTTATTGTAGTTTTGCTTATCCCAAGTTTGTCCGCCTGTTCAAGTACCTGTTCCTCACTTACGCCATCATAAAAACGAAAAGGAATTGTTACCTGGACCATTTCATCTTTTGATTTTTCATCTTTTGATTTTCCTTCCTTTTTATCAGTCTCATTACTACAGGCTGATAAAAACAAAACAAAAATCATAAGAACTACAGTTAACTTTCTCAATTTAAAATTCCTCCTAATTACATCTATTACTTACTACCCTATTCTACTTAAAAATAACAAAGAGTACCATTTTAGGTGTAAATTCATTACGATTGAACCTAATTCATAATTCCTGTTTTTATAGGTAAACCTAAATAAATCTATTAAAGCAAAATTGATTTTGCTCCATCAAATAAGAATCACTCGTTGCTAACACACTAGACTGTGAAATGATTTTTAATTGGGAGATTGCTAATTGATTTATTAGAACGCAAATAATGCATCAGGAGCAAAAAATTTCTCCTGATGCATTATTTATCGCATATACCTTATCCTGGATTGATTCAGTTATGAACCATTAGATATAGGTTAATATCATAAAACATTTTTATTTGCACTTGATACCAGATATGCTGGCATTGGTTCGTGCAATTTCCATATAATACTCACAGGCTTACTACCCTCGTGCTTAACATAATCTGCTGTTCCAAGAAAGATAAAGGGAGAGGTATACGCTCCTTCGTTCCTATATTCTCTTACAAAGATAGAGATCTTATTATTCGTTTTGCGATGATTAAATAGCCTTCTCGCTGTTGGACTTGTATCGGAAGTTCTACTTTGAGATTGCCAATGGAATAATTGTTCATTAATCGCATAGTCATCGTATAAAGTAGAAGGAGAGAAATCTTTATCAGATTTATTTAAAGTAACGAAAAAAACATCCGTTCTTTCTTCCTCAAAATACTTAACCCCTTCTCTAAAAGCAGGTTTTTGTTTTTCATTATAGTACCCAAATGCAGCTAAGATTTGGTCTATCGTATAATGTGCGTGCACTCTTAGAGGAGACACAAAATTGAACGGAGATTTTTTTTCAAGTAACCTTAAGTTTTCAAAACAAACCTCGATTACTTGGAGAATCTCATCTTTTAATGCTTGATTTGTTAATAATTCTCGAAGCCCTGCCTTTATGGAAGAAAAGCCTAAATCCTTAGGAGTCTTAGAGAAAAATGAATAATACAACATTGCTTCCATTCTTCGTTCTTCCTCTGTATTAACCTCAAACTTTTCAATATATTTTTTGTAGAAATTTATCAGATCTAAGGAATCTAAATGAAATAATTTATGAATTTTTTTCATCAAAAGATCCTCATATTCTGCTACATATTCTTTTATGACCCCTGCCTCTACCTTCATCCTTTCAAAGCTACGGTTTTTTTGTGACCCATAAACATCTGCTAATGATAGATGATAGAACTGTATAAAATTATTTAAAGTTAACAGCATTCCCGAATCCGCTTCAAAATGCTTAATTTTTGCAATAAGATTTTGTTTATTAATTCGGGCAGCCTTTATATTTCTTAATATATAATCTTTTGCTTGTTTCTCCATTTGGATAACAGAACCCTTAGGTAGATGGAAAAACCCATTTTCAATGTAATGATGAATAGAATGTTTTGTTTTTCCTACCAACGCTCGGAATTTTTCTTCAAAAGGATAATCTTTATGGGCTTGTCCAACAAAATCAAGTACAGTTAAACATTCTTTACCATCCGCGAGTCTTAATCCTCGACCAAGTTGCTGTAAAAAGACAGTTAGACTTTCTGTTGGACGTAAAAACAATACTGTGTTGATTTCAGGAATATCTATTCCTTCATTATACAAATCCACAACAAAGATAAAATTTATCTCTCCACTTACTAATTTTCTTTGTGCTGTAATTCGTTCCTCAGGTGACGATTTACCATGCAATGAAATAGAAGGTATATTTTTTTGATTAAAATAGGATGACATATATTTTGCATGGTCTACTGAAACGCAAAAACCTAACCCTTTTACTTCTTTTAGTGAGGTAACATACTTTTTTATACTTTGTATAACTAGATCACTTCTACGATGATTTGCAGTATAAATATTTGTTAGCTCTCCTATGTCATATCCTTTTCTTGACCATTTAATATTAGTTAGGTCAACGTTATCAGTTACACAGAAGTAATGGAATGGACTTAATAATTTTCTATTTATTGCTTCTGTCAACCTCATCTCAGCAGCAATTCGATCATTAAAATAACTTAAAATACTTTCATTATCCATTCGTTCAGGTGTAGCTGTTAAACCAAGTAAAATTGTTGGTTGATAAAAGTCTAATAATGCTCTGTACGAGGGTGCTGTTGCATGATGAAATTCGTCAACAATAATATAATCGTAAAAATCAAAAGTAGTATTTTCACTCATCTTTTTGCTATTCCAGCTTTGAATACTCATAAATACTTGATTAAAAGATTTAGGCTCATGCTTCCCAACAAACATTTCACCAAAGTTGGCATCCTTCAAAATCGTTCGGAAAGTCATCAGACTTTGTTTTAATATTTCTTCTCTATGTGCTATAAATAATAACTTTGCGTTAGGTTTTTGTTTTAGAAATCGTTTAAAATCAAAAGCAGAAATTACTGTTTTTCCGACTCCTGTCGCAGCCACTACGAGATTTTTCATCTGCCCGTGAATAACTCTTTCCACTTCCAACTCATCTAATATTTCTTTTTGATAATGATACGGTTGGATATCAAAATAATACTGTTCGGTTTCCTCGGCGACAGTCTCTTTTGACAATGAGTACTGTACCATTTCCCAATTTTCGTATTCCTCAGGTAAAAGAGATTTAAATTCCTCATCGTTCCAATAACTTTCAAAGGTTGCCTCAAACTTTCTTAGAACATCAAAGGAATCCCTTTCAGTAATCTTTAAATTCCATTCTAACCCTGAAGTTAATGCTGGATTAGATAAGTTGGAAGAACCAATGTAAGCTGTACTAAAGCCTGTATTGCGTTTAAATAAATATGCCTTTGCATGAAGTCTAGTTCGTTGTTTATCTAATGATACTCTTATTTCTGTATTAGGTAGTTTACTAAGCTCCACAAGTGCTTTATAGTCTGTTGCTTCCATATAGGAAGTAGTAATAATTCTTAGCTTCCCACCACGTTCTATAGTAAAGTCTCGAAGTTCATTTAATATGATCCTGAGTCCTGACCACTTAATAAAAGAAACCAGCCATTCAATTTCATCAGAGGAAGCAATCTCTTTTTTTAATTCTTCTAACATATTAGGTTCATATTGAGAGCCCGTGAATAGAGAGCTTTGAGAAATTGAAGTGATTGGTCGAGTTGGCTTCTCTTTACGAACTGCCCGTATACTGTTTAGCTTTTTATATACGGAAGTAAGTATTTCTCCTCTTTCATCTAGCTGTAGGTTCACAAAATCCTCGTCGTGTAATTTTGAACTTAACAGTTGAATAATTTGATTACAAGTTTGAATTTGCAACAAAAGTGCTTCTTCATCTTCTTTTACCTCTTCCCGAATATATGAGAGAGCTTTCTTAGTAACCTCTGAAATGTAAGCAGCAAAGTAGGTTTTTGCCTCTTCAAAATCCATCTTCTCTAGGTCAATTGTATACATTTCAGGAGTAAGCTTCTCTAGCTCTGCATAAATATTTTTGTTTATAGGTAGGTCGTAAATACCTTCTTTCAAAGAAACACCTCCATAGAACCTAATCTTATTATTTATTATACTTTACCTCTTTTTTACTCTAATACTTTAGACTTCCTATCACTTTAGCACATACCGACATTTAGGAAAATTAGAACAACCTTTAAAATCACCATATTTCCCTTTTCTCGTGATAAGATGGCCACTACAACGAGGACAAATTTCAGTATTTAAGTTAATTTGGTTTGCTACTAGTTTGGTTTTTATTTCTTGGACATGGATCTTTCTCGTTTCCTTGCCTTGTATATTCTCGTTTATTAACAACTTTGCAATTTGTCTCACACGATAAGGAAGAATTACTTTCTGTTCATAGGATTTTATCGTTTTAAATAAGTCAGATATGTATAACACTCGTACGTGGTCAGAAGTTATTTCTATATTTTTAAAAGTAGCTTCGTTGCTAAATGCTATTAATGAATAGTAAGGTCCTTCGTACATTTCTTTTATTAAAGCTTGAATAGCAGTAAGATGAGCAAAGTTTTGCATTACTGGATTGAGAAAATTATAGTTCTTCTTATAAATTACCTGCTTCCAATACTTTTGTCTTTCCTTACCAAATATCCACCCTTTATAATTTTTAGTCTCGATCACGAATATACCTACTGTTGAGACAACTACATGATCTATTTGTGTTGTTCCTTCTTCATAGGGAAGCAAGAGGTCATGGAGCACTACATATTCCTCTTCATCTAGACCCATTAATTTACGCTTTACTTGCCACTCACCTATAGACCCTTTTACTGTTGGTTTTTTTAGAATTACTAAAAAAAATATAAATAGTACTAAAATTATTATACCCATTTACTTCTATCCACCCACCTTTAATAGACAATATTTTTACTTTAAATGAAAATTATTCCATATACAAGCAAAAAAACAGATACCTAACAAACGGCATCTGTCTTACTCCCTAACTTGCTAATAAGAAAAGTTATCCTTTATTTCCACCCATAAAAATCTAAAAATTTATCCGGTATTCTTAATTCTAGCTGTTGCTCCAATTCCTTTAAGAAGATATTCATATCTGCTTCATCAAACCATTT
Organism: Psychrobacillus sp. BL-248-WT-3; assembly: GCF_012843435.1. GTDB lineage: Bacteria > Bacillota > Bacilli > Bacillales_A > Planococcaceae > Psychrobacillus. The sequence continues at coordinate 46,078 of NZ_JABAFC010000018.1, forward strand.
CTGACTGTTTTCTAAACTCACATTAGATTTCCCGTAGTTAATAGCACATCCAAAACTGCCTCTATCATAACCTAAAGTAATAATGAAGTATTTATATGCTTGGAAGTCTATCGAGAACATTTCTTGTGGTGTATCTGTTAAGTTGTAAATTGAAAAATTATCTACTCGGTCTCCAAAGTATTCTTTCAATGCTTTAGTGAAGCTTTTTGCTGTGTCTTTTGCATTTTCTTTCTTCAGTCATCTCACTCCCCCATCAAAACCTCTAAAATGTCTTCTTCATTCATTCCAGCTAATATATCTTGTCCGGAATGGATTACTTCTTCTATTAGATTTTGTTTTCTGTGCTGGAGCTGTGTAATTTTTTCTTCAATGGTGCCTTTTGCTACCAATCGAATGACTTGGACCTCATTTGTTTGGCCCATGCGGTGAGCACGATCTGCTGCTTGCTGCTCCACTGCTGGATTCCACCACAGGTCATATAATATTACTGTGTCTGCTCCGGTGAGATTAAGCCCTGTCCCCCCTGCTTTCAATGATAAGAGGAACAAGTCTCCCTCTCCTTCGTTAAATCGTTCGCACAGACTGACACGATCCACTGGAGGGGTTTGTCCGTCTATATAAAAGTATGGTGCACCCTGCTTAATGAGCTGCCTACGGATAATGGCTAGCATTTGAGTAAACTGAGAAAAGACAAGCACTCGTCTACCTGTCATTCGGCAATCCTCTAAAATCTCCATTAACTGCTCATATTTAGCGGAGCTCCCTTCATAGCCTTCTACAAAGAGGGCTGGGTGACAGCATAATTGTCGCAGCCTAGTTAGCCCAGCAAGAAACTTAATACGATTTTTTCGAAAGGTCTTTTTCTTTAAGTGCTTAAGTGCATCGTGCTTGAGCTCTGCCAAGTGAGCAGCGTAGAGCTTTTTCTGCTCGACCTGCAGTTCGGAATAGATGACCATTTCCGTTTTCTTAGGCAGCTCTTGTAAAACATCCGTTTTCATACGCCGCAATATAAATGGGCGAACTTGTTTGGCGATATGCTCTCTTCTCATCTCACTGAATTCTCTTCTGTTTGGCAATAGACCAGGAAATACAACATAGAAAATAGACCAAAGCTCGTCTAAAGAGTTTTCTATTGGTGTCCCGGTAAGTGCAAATCGATGCTTGGCCTGTAGCATCTTCACTGCCCGAGCTGTTTTTGTCATTGGATTTTTAAAAGCCTGTGCCTCATCAAAAAATACAGTATGAAAGAAAAGATCTCTATAACACTCTGTGTCCATTCGTAGGGAAGGATAGGAGGTGACGAGGACATCAGCCTCTATCCCAGCTTTCCATGCCACATTTCTGTCTGCCTTACTGCCATCGATGATTTGTACATCTATATGTGGAGTAAACTTGCCTAGCTCGTTTTTCCAATTATAGAGGAGTGATGCAGGCGTAACGACCAATATGGGCTGTTTTCGAACACGAGATTCTGATAGCACCGATTCAATAAAGGCAATGCTTTGAAGTGTTTTCCCTAGCCCCATATCGTCTGCGAGTATACCTCCAAAACCATATGATGCCATCAGTTTAAACCATCTGAAGCCCGCCTTTTGGTAGTCTCGTAATACATTTTCTAACCCTAATGGTACATCCTCTTCCAGGTTCTCCGGCTCATTTAGATTCCTAAGGAGCTTAGCAAATCTTTGTCCTGGCTCAAGTAGATCCCCTCGACTTAGTGTCTGTGCAATCTGCATCCCCTTTAGAACAGGAACCTGCATCCCGTCCCGAAAATGTTCACTGCTTACCTCCATGTCCTCCATGAATCTTGCAAGGTCTACAAATTCAGGTGTTTCAAGCGACACTAGATTCCCGTTTGGTATCCGATAAAATCTTCTTTTTTCTTCAATGGCTGTCATCAGCTGTTGAATTTCTTTTTCCTTTATACCGTCTAGCTCAAAGCGAAACTCTAGCCACTCGGTTCTTTCCTTCATCTCAATCCTTATCTTTGGACCTGTATATTCCTTCACTACCCGTAATTTCACAGCAGTAGAAGCGTATACCTGCACCCACTTTTCAACATTTGGCAATACATAATACAGGAAGTTATATTCTTCTTCCTCATCCATTAAGTAAAATCCCCCTGGCGTTTGGGTGAACCCGCAGTCCAACAAGAGCTTCATGATTTCGAGCTCCTTCTCTCTTTGACGCCGTATACCAGGAAAATGGGTGAATGACTCCTCTGTTTCCTCACAGGGATTGACTAGCAGATGGCCGTAATGGAACTCTAAGCCAGCAAGCAGGCGATTTTTCACCCTATCGAGAAACAGCTTCGCCTTTAGAGGAGTTTCTCCCATCCTTTTAGAGATAGGCTCCGCTATGTAGACCTGACCTAGCTTCATCAAGCCTGGTAGAACTGTTTTCATGAATTGGTCGATATTGTTCTCTAGAATGATTAGCTCATGCTTACCAGATTGGTCCAGCATGCTTTTTAGTTCTGCCAGTCTGCTTGTCTCCTCCGGCTGTAGCTTGTATAGCACCCCTTTAGAAAATGCGTAGCCATAGGATCTGTATACGGTCACCATATCGAGACCTTTTACGTTCAACTGATAGTCAGGCTTCTTCGCTTCATCAAATTCAAAACGTATCGGCAGCTCTTGACCAAGCTGAATACCTTCATAGTAAAAATCATCATGTAGAAACTTAACTCTCGGTGCTTTTATGAGTAAAGGGAGAAGTCTATCCCAATCGGTGGCCGACATAAGCAAAATATCGTCCTGTATTAATGCCTTACTATTTACGCGCTGACTTTTCATTAATATTTGAAGTACGTCATCCGTTTCCCTTGTAAAGCTAAAGACCTCCGGTGCATAGAAGTAGCCTGGCGAATATTCGAAAGGTCTTCTTCTTTCCATTTCATAGAGAAATTTTGCTACCTGCTTTATTTCTTGAAATGGTTCGGGGCCAACAGTTAACTGTATACCGAATCCGTAAGCCCCTCCCTCCAAAGGAACTGTACAGCACGTGAACTCCATCTCCAGTATCTTTCTTTCATCAAAGTGCAGCTGCTTTCCTGTAGGTGGTGAGGTCTTTTTTTCAAATAGATTTAGCATTCTTTCTGCCAAATAACCATCCATTCGTTGCTTTTCATCGAGTGAGATGAGAGCAGCCGCAATATGCTGACAATAGGTGGAAACAAAACCGACAGGGGGACATGTACAAGTGGCCACAATCTCTCCAACGGAGTCAGCTTTTATAGTGACAATAAAATTCTCTCCTGCCTTTACAGTAGCTTTCATCACCTTTTCATCTTTAGGGCTAGGATGAAGATGCACCTTATCCGCAAGAAAATAAGCCTTACCCTTTTTAAAAGCAGTAATGCCACATAGTTCTTTAATTTTCTTTTCGTTTATCGTACTATTCATCATCTAAAACCCTTTCTCTGTTTCTGTTTCTAGTTAGCTCTATTTTAGCATGATAGGAATGTTTGTGCGCCTTGTGCATTCTTTACGATCAACAGCATAGACAAAAAGAAAAGGACGCCCATTGTTGGACGTCCATCTCTCCTATTATTTAGACTCTAAAATATCTTGTAAATTTTCTAATGCCAATTTGTTTCCATAAGCTGAATAATCTAACCATGGATTTTCACCTATAACAAATACTTGGTCATTTTTAACAGCATTTAGACTTTGCCAGATAGGATCGTTTTGTAGCTCTTCAAAAACTTCCTCACTACCTTCATCAACAGAAGAAACTAGGACAAACATTGTGTCCGCATTGAAATCAGGGAGTACTTCCTTCGAAATATTTTCCCAATTGCCATCTATTTGATTTACACCGTTGGCAGGAGTAAATTTCAAGTCTTCAAATAGGATTGGACCAAGTGGTCGTTCCATCCCATAGACACGAATACCTTTAGCAGATACTCGCACTGCCATTACAGTGCCATCACCAATTTTTTCTTTAGCTAGAGTAGCGACCTTCTCTACTTGAGCATCATAGTCAGCGATAAATTCCTCTGCTGTTTCTTTACGGTCCGCAATTTCAGCGATATTTAGCAGGTGATCCTTCCATCGACCTTCGTCTAGGTTAATCACATGTGTCGTTGCAATTGCTTCGTATTTATCTAAACCATGCTTCTCTGCAAACTCTGCATCGATAAAGATTTCATCAGGTTGCATGGCAATCAAAGCTTCCATATCTGGCTCTTTTGTGAAACCTAGATATTCTGTAGAAGGGAAACGCTCCGGATCAAGTGGTAAGTAATCACTCGTTGTCGTTCCATCTGGAGTAATTCCTAAAGCCATTAAATCTCCCGTTAAAAAGATGGAGATAGAGGCTACTTTTTTATCATATTCATCAGTTGTTACTGTTTCATCAACTGCTGACTCACTTTTTTTATCTGTCGTTGTATCATCTTTTGTCTCTGAACCACATGCGGCTAACAACAATAGCAGCAATGCTGTCATTATAACTAATATTTTTTTCATTGTTCTCTCCTAATCTTTAATTGATAACGATTATCATTATAAATTAGAAAATGCTGAAACACAACGTTTTTTAGTATTTTTTTGCTTTGAATAGCAAGTATAGAAAGTATGGAGCTCCAATCGCCGAGACAATCACTCCTGCAGGAATTGCGCTAGGTTCAAATATAGAGCGGGCTATCGTATCGGATAACACTAAAATTACTACCCCTACCAATCCCGAAATTGGCAATAAATATTCGTGAGCTGGGCCTACTAATCTTCTTGCAATATGAGGTGCCACAAGACCTATGAATCCAATTCCTCCAGTCATCGCCACACTTGCACAAGATAAGGCAACCGCAAGTCCTAACAATTTAATCCGTTCATCATTCACTCTCGTCCCAATACTCATAGCTAACTGGAGGGATAAATATAAGGTAACTGCATTAAATCCTGCTGCAATTGCTATACCTACTAGCAATAATCTATTAGGCAAAAGGCCTTTCCCTTTTTCATAAGCAAACAACATGATCAACGTGGCTGCTATTATACCCCCTGCAAATGTAAACAAAGGAATCGTAAGAGCAGGCAGTGTATTTAAGGAAGTAAAATATGTCATATAAATCATTAAGCCGACGCCTGCTCCTGCATGTATACCTAAAACACCTGGGTCAGCTAATGGATTTCGGGTAATGCCTTGAAAAATTGCACCTGCAACACCAAGCCCAAAGCCTGCTAATACTGTTATACAGATTCTCGGTAAACGATAGTCGAATAAAATCATTTCCCGTATATCCGTACCTTGTCCAAGCAATGTTTTTATAACATCAAAAGGAGCTATTTTTAAAGAGCCTGTATTCAACCCATATAATATGGTGATCAGAACCACTATCAATAGAACAAATCCAACTTTTCTCATCTTTTGTTTTCTTTTCTGAAACATATTCATAGTCGTCTCTTTTCCCTTCTAGCAATAAATAAAAAGAAAGGAACACCAATCATGGCAACGATAACACCTATAGCAAATTCCTTCGGTGGATCAATGGTTCGTGCAACCAAATCAGCAACTACTAACAAAAAAGCGCCAAGTACTGCGCTCATAGGAAGGACAAATCGATAATCTACCCCGACTAGCTTTCGAGAAATATGTGGAATGACTAATCCTACGAAAGCGATGGAACCAACTGCGGAAACAGAGACTCCAGCCAACAACAAGGCACATAATACAGCAAGCAATCGTATTCTCTTTGTATTTAAACCTAAATTAGTAGCTATTTCTTCTCCCATAGCCATCAATGATAAAGGTTTACCAAGCAGCATAGAGAACATTAAAACAATAAGCAAAATAGGTGCGATTAATAAAAGCTGCTCCCACTCCACTCCTGCAACTCCACCGGCATACCAAAATGCCAAGTCTTGACTCAGCTCAAAGTAAATAGCTATACCCGAAGTTAAAGAATGAAGCATAGAGGCGATCACGGTGCCAGCCAGTGTGAGCTTAATTGGCGTTAGCCCACCTGGGGAGTTCATACCAAGTAAAAAAATGAGCATGGTCGTACAGGCTGCCCCTAGGAAAGAAAGAACCATAAGGGCAGAGAATGGAAGCTGCGGAAAGAAGACAAACGTAAGGGCAACAACAAAGGCTGCTCCAGCGTTAATCCCTAGAACTCCGACATCAGCTAAAGGGTTTCTAGTTACTCCTTGCATTAAAGCGCCTGCCACTGCAAAGGCAGCCCCTACCAACGCAGCAGCTAATACTCGAGGAAACCGAACAAACTGAAGAACTTGATAATCTATATTGTCTTGACTACCTTTCCAAAGAGCATTCCAAACCGTTTCCAAGGGCAAGCTTTTTGCACCAAAGGAAAATGCAAACAGCATGCTAACGAGTAACAACAATACACTTATAAAAAAGGTCACATAAAACCTTCTATTGCTTTCCTTACAATAAAGATCCGTTGTTTTATCATCTATCACTTCTCTTCACCTATCACATCCATTGGAATACATATCGGAACCCCTGTTTTTGGTTCAATCCAAATAGTAGCTTCGATTTGAAACACGTCCTTCATAACTTCCTCTGTCACAACCTCGTGGGGATTTCCTTTACTGACCACTTTACCTTCTTTAATACATATAATATGATCTGCAAAACGAGTGGCATGGTTTAAGTCATGTACAACCATCACAATAGTACATTGCTCTTCTCGATTTAGTTTTTGGATAAGCTTTAGAACCTCTAACTGATGACCCATATCTAAAAAAGTCGTGGGTTCGTCTAACAATAAAATATTTGTTTTTTGAGCTAGCGCCAGGGCGATCCATGCTCGCTGCCTTTGACCGCCCGACAGCTCATCTACTGGACGATTTTGAAATTCTATTAAACCTGTAGCTTCCATTGACCATTGGATAATTTCAAAGTCTTGCTTTGTATTCGTACTGAATGCCTTCTGATGTGGATATCTTCCATAAGCAACTAGCTCACTGACCGTCAATCCGTCTGGTGCAATTGGGTTCTGTGGTAATATTGCTAATCTCTTTGCGATCTCTTTAGTAGAGAAGGTATGGATGGCTTCCCCATCCAGCAAAACTTGGCCACTCTGAGGCTCTAGTAAACGAGCAATCGTTTTTAATATCGTTGATTTCCCAGAGCCATTCGCTCCTACCAATGCAGTAACTTTTCCGATTGGAATAGAAATATTTAAATCATCTACAATTATTTTTTTATCGTAGGCTATTGATAGATTTTTTGTTTGAAAGTTTATTATCATATGTATCCTATCTCACTGAATTTTATTGATAACCATTATCATTATTTAACGATATAGACAACTTACTTTAAAGTCAATGACAGATAAGTTTAGGAAATATAAGGAATAAGAGGGTGATCAAGACACACGTCATGACCACCCTCCTATATGGTTGTGCCTATCCATTTTTAAACTTTGTAAACTCCAAAACTAGGAACATCTACGCCTACGCTAGAATCTGTTCAATTGACGTTATTTTATCTGCCACCAAATCATAAAAACCGATGTGTATGTTTTCTTCATATACCCAAAAAAGGTCAGTACCATAAGGAGCATCAAAAATTTCTAGCATCTGTGGTGCTAAAGAATAAATAGTTTCAGCATTCACAATGACAAAGTTATCCGGATTGTTTACATATTCATCATCGTCTAACTCCGAGAAAAGATTCCAGCCGTTTAACTGAGGTATAGAACTCGGTTCTCTAAAGCTATATCTGATTGGCACTCCATTCAAGACGTTTTTAGAAACCATAAAGCCGCCATATGCATCATTTTTATTATCCATGCTCATACTCCTTTACTATTTCCAAAAATTCATTTCTCCAAGGAAACTCTTTTGCGTAGTCTACTATTGATTTATTAAAGGTATCCTTAATGTTCACATCAGATCCCTTTTCCACTAAATAAGAATAAATCCCTTTCATATCCTCTGTAGTATTTTTATTAACTGTTATCGCATACTTTAAGGGAATCGAATTGAACTTATCTAAACCGTTTACTTCTACACCATTTTCCACTAGCAGTCTCACAACTTGTTCCATATATTCTTGTGGGCCTTTCATAACGTTAAAAAAGAAAGTATGTAGAGCATTCCTTTTATATAGAGAATCTGTAAAAGAAATATCTACACTATTTTCTAATAGATACTGAATAATCTCCAGCTTATCATTGGGTTTCTCATAATTAAGCATTGCGGTAGACAATAAATTTAACTTGCTATGTGGATTTATCTGATTTACTTCTCCATTATAGAAACTTTTAAAATCCTCAAAGGTTCCTTTTAGTACTGCATCAAACACATTTGTTATTTTCATATCGTTATCATTTCCCTTCGAATTTACGACTCCTATTTGCTCCAGGACTCTCTATCCTAAAGTTTTCGGGATTAAATTGGAACTCTTTCAACTCGTCTAAAGTTATTTCACGATTTCTATATTTTTCAAACATAGGATGATACTCATAACCTTGGCGATGTCCAAAGTCTACTGCACCTCTTCTTGGTTGACCAGGCTTCCAGTCAAGGACCTCCATTGTATTTGGATCACGTAAAATGCCATCAGGTCCAACATTGTCGTCATATACCTTCCGTTCAAATTCTAATTTTTTGTCACCTGATAATTGTGGTCTTCCACGTGGTTTTCCATTTTTTATATATGGTCCATTTTCTATAGGAGGTAACTCATCTACAATTCTAGAAGCATCTCTAACCTTATCTGCTGACTTTGAAGCATCAGCAGCATTGTCTATAGCTTTGACTGCTGCCGAACCGCCTTTTACAAGTTTTCCAACAGGAATAGGGATAACAGAGGCGGCAGCTATTCCTTTATCTAAAAAAGATGCATTTGGATCTGTTAATGTTCTGATATCATCCATAATCAGAAAATCAGCGACCATTTCAAAACCGTTTTTATCCTCTGACTCCTGTGCTTCTTCTACCTTGGATACTATTTCATATTGAATTTGATCGGATTCAATTTTTTGAAACTCTTTTACGATAAGTCCATTGTCATAAGCATGATACCTGACAAACAACATAGTTTCATCCGGTTCCCCTTCAACTGATTTAATTCTACCATTTTCCATAATGCTCAGTATCTCCGGATCAATCTCTGTCCCTATTAATTCGTCTACATTGTCTCCTGCAGTACAAGTAATCATTGGATATGTCTTCGAATCTACTATATCTTTTAATTCACTGTTCAACGTTAATGCTTTCCATTGGTTCGTCTCAAATCTAATATCTGTACGTCCGGATAAAAATAATGATTCAATCATAGAAACCCATTGATTCATTAAATTAATACCTTCCTCTATAGAGGATAAAGCATTTTTTTGAGAGGTATCAAACTCATGAAGCTTGTCTATCGTTTCATCTTTACTTTTTCTTGAATTGCCTACTCCTTCTTGCACCAGACTATCATCTAAGTGAGGAAGGGGTACAATATCGCTAACTTGATTCATAATGTCATTTGATTGGTTAGTTAAATCACTAGTGAGTTGTGAGATACTCGTCAGCCCTGTCTCTATTTCACCCTCCAAATACGTTTCCACTATATAGCCTTCTGTGCTTGACTCCAGTGATTCTAAAGCATTATTTATATTCACTAAGGTTTCTGAAAAATGTTGAGAAAACAATTGAAAGGTTTGATGAAGAGGGAGGTGACACTCTTCATAGAAGGACCTAATCGCTGTTCCACCTTTCCCTTTCAGTACTTCGTCCATAGCTATTAATGCCTCGATAGATTGCTGTATAGCAGTCATTTCAGTTCTTAATCTCTCCTGTTGATTCCCAATCCGCTGAAGTCCATTTTCTAATAAGTCTACATCTAATATTTTCATAGTATGCTTTTCCTTTTAGCTCTTCTAACGACCTTACAACCATCCCCTGTTTGCTTGCCTCTGCACATAAAACTCCTCCTTTTAAAAATTAATATTAGTTATAATATTCCATTTTTGTATATAGAGGTAAAGTCAGAACTCTATTATAAACAACAAATAATTCCAAAGTAATTGAATTTTAAGTTATATTGTGATAAAAGGCTCACGAAGAAGTTGATCTTTGTAAATAAAAGCGTTTGGGCCAATCTTGATCTTTTGGACAGCAAAGTCAGAAGCAAACTTGAATTTATGTAAGATACACCCTACTAGTTTTATACGTAATAGCTTTATTTTTAAATAATTTAATCTTATTAATCTTTTCTTTGAAACCTCTATTTACATGACTAGTTCTATATTTCATATATCAATATATTATTATTTTATTATTTCAATTATTCAAAATATTAACTTTACATTATGGAGTTAATAGTTTTAATATAGATATATGTTCTATAAATCTTTTTTAGGGGGTTTGGGGTATGGGAAATGTTTTTAAAAAGTTATCTATTATTTTTACCGTTACGATGTTAGTTTTCCTGGCAGCTTGTGGAACTGGGGAGTCTACAAATGGAGAAGGCAGTAAGGACGCTAATGGCACGATTTCAGCCAAAATAGGGGTTATTTCTTACATGACAGGTCCAGGCGCAGCTTATGGGGAAGCGATTACAAATGGATTAAAGCTAGCTTTAGAAGAAATTAATGAAAAGGGCGACGTAAAGATTGAGCTTGTTATCGAGGATTCTGTCGGAAAACAAGAGCAGGCATTATCAGTTGGCCAAAAATTAATGAGTCAGGATGACATTGTTGCCATTATAGGACCAACGTTAAGTACGGAAATGAACGTTGTTGGCCCTGAGGCTGATATTAATGGTATTCCAATTATGGGAACATCGACTACAGCCGCTGGTATTCCTCAAATTGGGGATTATGTATTCCGTAACTCTATACCGGAATCTTTGGCTATTCCAGCAGCATTAGAGAAGGCAGTAGACAAATACGGCGCTAAAAAAGTGGCCATTTTATATGGAAACGATGACTTATTCACTCAATCTGGATTCGATACGATGAAGGCTGAGGCTGAAAACATGGGACTAGAAATATTAACAATCGAGACATTCCAAAAAGGACAGTCTGACTATAATGCGCAGCTTACTAAGATTAAAGATCTTCAGCCAGATTTAATTTTGGCTTCTGCTCTCTACAATGAGGGGGCCGTTATTATGGATCAAGCGAGAAAAATGGGGATTGAAGTTCCTTTTGTGGGAGGGAATGGTTTCAATTCACCTCAAGTAATTGAGATTGCTGGGGAAGCATCTAACGGATTAATCGTTGCGACTCCTTGGTTTGCTGATAAACCCGATGAAAAAGTGAAGGCTTTTGTAGAGAAATATGAGGCAGCGTACGGGCACAAGCCAGACCAATTCGCTGCACAAGCCTATGATGCTCTTTATATTTACGCAGAGGCACTAAAAAATGCTGGGGAAGCAGATCGTGATGCACTCCGCGATGCTCTAGCTGAAATAAAAGATTTAGAAGGTATTCTTGGGAAGATCTCTTTTGACGAAGAGGGCGATGTAATCATGGACCCTACTGTACTGATCATTCAGGATGGGGAATTTAAATTATTTGAATAAGTAAATAAAATCTAATGATGATAGGTAAGGGTGAATAGCCCTTACCTTATTTTGAAAGGGTGAGCTTTCATGCTTTTAGAACAAATTATTAACGGTATAACACTCGGAAGCATTTATGCAATTGTTGCCCTTGGATTTACACTGGTCTTTGGTGTACTCGGCATTATTAACATGGCTCATGGAGAAATTTTCATGATAGGTGCTTTTATAGGGGTGTTGGTAACTAGCGTATTAGGATTACCACTTTGGGTAGCATTTCTTTCTGCAGTAATCGTTACCGCAATCTTGGGCTATTTGTTAGAAAAGATTGCACTTCGACCGCTTCGAGGGAAGCAGGGTGTTTCACATCTAGCCCCTTTAATCAGCACTATTGGGGTTTCCATCTTGTTGGAGAACCTTTCGCATCATTTGTTTGGAGCCGGTAATCATCCGTTTCGACATTCTTTTGCACAAATTCAAATCCAAGTTGGTTCCATCACTATTTATTTAGTACAGATTTTAATCTTTGCGATTTCTATTACCCTTATGATCGTACTTTCGTATTGGCTCTCTAAAACGAAAGCTGGAAAGGCACTACGCGCTACAGCCGAAAACTTAGAGACCGCTAGTCTACTTGGTGTAAACACGAAACGTACTATTACAACAACTGTCATACTTGCCTCTGCACTGGGTGGAATAGCAGGAATTCTAGTAGGTATGGCCTTTAACTCCGTTAATCCACAGATGGGCTTGTCCATGGGCTTAAAAGGCTTAGCCATTATCATATTAGGCGGCATGGGAAATGTAAAAGGTGCGATGGTTGGAGGATTACTCCTTGGTCTTTCTGAAACAATGATTGTTGCCTACGGAGATTCTGGGTATAGAGATGCCGTTGCCTTCGTTGCTATTATCTTTATCCTTCTCATACGTCCACAGGGTATTTTCGGCAAGAAAACTGCTGAGGTAGGAAGGTGATGATCATATGCTAGGAGAAATTTTAAATCCATACTATTTACAGATTATCTCTTTTATTCTTATCAATATTATCTTAGGGATAAGCATTTACATAACGCTTTCCTCCGGGCAATTATCTTTAGGAAATGCAGGTTTCATGGGTATCGGAGCCTATACTTCTGCACTCCTAACGATCAACTTTGAGGTCCCTCTTTATTTAAGTATTGTTTTGGGAGCAGTAGTTGCAGGAGCTTTCGGAATTTTAATTGGTATTCCTGCATTAAGATTGAGTGGAGTTTATCTAGCTATTGCAACACTCGGTTTTGGAGAAGTACTTCGAGTAATTTTTGTGAACTGGGACTCCGTGACCAAGGGCTCGATTGGCTTGTCTGGTATACCTCATCTTGGTAGAGAGCTGTTTCAATTTTTTAGAGATTTGGGTTTTGAACCTGATATGCTTGGACTTAAAAACAATCAAGCTATTTATTTAATAGTAGTACTTGTTTTATTGATCATCACTATATTTATTGTTTGGTTTTTTATCAGACAGAACAAGTCACGTGTTGGTAGAGCATACGCTGCCATTAAAATGGATGAAAAAGCGGCAGAAGCAATGGGTATTAATATCACTTATTACAAAGTATTGTCCTTTACACAAGGTGCAATTTTGGCTGGCTTTGCTGGTGCTCTTTACGCACATGTATTAGCTTATATCAGTCCTGCAGACTTTGCTTATCACCGTGCCATTGATATTTTAATCTTCTCCATTTTTGGTGGAAGCGAGGTTATATGGGGAGCAATATTCGGAGCAACCTTTATGACACTGCTTCCAGAGGCATTACGATTTATTAGTGAATATCGATATATGATTTACGGGATTATTCTAATTGTATTGATGGCTTTCCGCCCACAAGGAATTATAGATGTTCCCGTATTAAATTGGCTAAAACGAACATTTACATTTAAAAGGAGGGATTCCAATGGTATTAGAGTTAAAAAATATAACTAAAAACTTTGGTGGAATCTCAGCCTTAACGGACGTTTCATTCCAAATCAACGAAGGAGAAATTTTCGGATTAATCGGACCTAATGGGGCTGGTAAAACAACCATGTTCAATATAATAACGAATATGTTCGCCCCTACCTCTGGAGAAATCCTATTTTTAGGGAAAAATATTTCAGGTATGAAACCTCATAAAATTACAGACAAGGGAATCTGTCGTACGTTTCAAAACATCAGGTTGTTTTCTCAAATGTCTGTTTTGGAAAATGTACTGGTAGGTGCCCATTGTCGAAATAAATCCGGTGTTTTAAAAAGTGTACTTAGAACAAAGTCACAAAAACAAGAAGAGAAAGGTAATTATGAGGCGGCTTTGGAGCTGTTAGAGTTAGTGGGTCTCTCCCCATACGAAGAAACAATTGCAGAGAACTTAGCTTACGGTCAACAGCGAAGATTAGAAATAGCCCGTGCCCTGGCAAGTAATCCAAAGCTATTATTATTAGATGAGCCTGCAGCTGGTATGAATGAAACAGAAACAGAGAACCTATTTGAGTTGATAAAAAAAGTTCAAAAGCGTGGAGTTACTGTTTTACTGATTGAGCATGACATGCCTTTTGTGATGAAGCTTTGCGACCGAATTGCAGTTTTAAACTTTGGAAAGAAGCTTGCGGAAGGTACTCCTACTGAAATTCAAAATAATCAGGATGTAATAGAAGCTTACCTCGGATCAGAGGAGGATGAAGAAATTGCTTAAGGTAACAGGAATTGAAACATTTTATGGAAAAATACAAGCTCTTAAAAATGTAAACCTTGTAGTAGAGCAGGGGCAGGTCGTCACCCTCCTCGGAGCAAACGGTGCTGGGAAAACGACAACGATGAAAACAATTACAGGCCTACTAAAGCCTCAAAAAGGAACTGTTGAGTTTTTAGGTGAGAACATTACTGGCATGAGACCTGACCAGCTTGTCAGAAAAGGTATTGCCCTTGTCCCTGAGGGAAGGGCTATCCTTTCTAGCATGACCGTTCTAGAGAACCTGGAAATGGGAGCTTATCACAGGAATGATAAGGACATAAAAAAAGATTTGGAAAATGTTATGGAACAGTTCCCTATTTTAAAAGAACGGGAGGATCAGTTAGGCGGTACCTTATCCGGTGGGCAGCAGCAAATGCTTGCCATCGCAAGAGCACTGCTATCCAAACCGAAGTTGCTATTGCTAGATGAACCTTCTATGGGGCTAGCACCATTAATAGTTGCCGATATCTTTAAAATGATTCGTGAAATTAAAGCTAGCGGTACGACTGTATTGTTGGTGGAACAAAACGCAAAGCAAGCACTCAAGGTTGCGGATTATGGTTATGTCATGGAAACCGGAAAAATCATTATTAACGGAGAAGCAAATAGCTTACTAGAAGACCCAAGAGTTGTTGAGGCATATTTAGGTAAGAAAACGAGTTAGTATTTAAGGAGGAGCTTATATGACCCGTTCTATTTCACAGCTGGAGTTACCACATTCAATTTCTCTTTTAGAAGAATTGGCCTCTAAATCTATTGAAACAGGACCGTTTACATACGTCCATAGTGGTGCTGGTAATGAAAGCACCCTTCGTGCCAATGAGGCAGCCTTTGAGGATTGGTGTATCGTCCCTCAATATTTAAATGATGTGAGCAGTCGAGACACCTCCACTACTTTGCTGGGAACTACCTTCCCTTCCTCTTTTGCACTAGCACCAATCGGGGTTCAAAGTATTTTCCATCCTGAAGGTGAACTGGCTTCCGCACGTGCTGCTGCTGCATGTGGAGTCCCTTTTATAGCTAGTACATTATCCTCTTATCCTTTAGAGGAAATTGCCGCTAATCTAGGAGACACCCCTCGCTGGTATCAGTTGTATTGGTCCAATGATGAGGAAATGGCGATAAGTATGGTTCGTCGCGCAGAAAAAGCAGGTTATTCTGCTATCGTCATTACGATTGACACCTCCCTTCTTGGAAATAGAGAGCGTGATTTGAACAATCGCTATTCTCCTTTAAAACTGGGAAAAGGGGCTGCTAACTACTTATACGACCCTGTCTTTCAAGGTCGATTTACTAGCCCCCCTTCCGCTGACGATCCGGAGGTCATTAAAAGTATTGTTGATATTATCTTTAATCCTTCATTAACCTGGGAAAATCTTAAAACCATTAAGGAGCATACGAAGCTTCCCATTTTACTGAAAGGCATCCTTCATGAGGAAGATGCAAGAAAAGCTTTACTCCACGGAGTCGATGGAATTATAGTCTCCAATCATGGAGGAAGGCAGCTGGATGGCTGTATTTCGTCATTAGAGGCACTCCCCTCCGTCGCGGAAGTTATTCAGGGGAATATTCCAGTGTTATTGGATAGTGGTATCAGACGGGGCTCTGATGTCATTAAAGCAAAGGCTCTTGGGGCAGATGTAGTTTTACTTGGCAGACCTTTTATCTATGGTTTGGCCACTGCCGGCGAGCAAGGAGTAGAACATGTATTACGTAACATGATTAATGATATTGATGTTACTTTAGCATTATCTGGTTGTGCATCGATGAACGAGGTTAATTCATCGCTTATTAGAAGAAAGAAATAAAGAGAAAAGGCAAGGATGCAGAAATAAGCATCCTTGCCTTTTCTAATTATGTGATGAGTGAGTGGAACCGACCGATTATTTGCCTGAACCGACCGGTTTTCTGTGCGAACCGACCGATTATTCGCGGCGACCGACCGATTTTCTCACTGGACCGACCTATTATGCACCATAACCGACCGATTCTCTTTTTGTTCGGTATTACTACAAGTCTGTTTCTAGATTCATTCCCCTATCACTTCAATATATCTTTAATACGTTGAACATAAGGCTCTTTATCATAGGCAAAGTAGAGCTGGCTTGCTACGCGAATTGGATCTCCAAAGAAAAAACGCTCATAAATGGTTTGTCTTGTTCCGAAGGGACTCATCGTAAGATCCCAAGCAAGGCGGAATAGCTTTACACGTTCTTCAGCTGGGGCTGCCTTTGCCTGCAAGTATTGGTCGAGGTCCCTTCTAATCGGTGAGTTAAAATCATTTTCTGTTGGAATGGTCATTAAACCACTAGCACCTAATAACTGTACGATTTCCGCTAGTCTTGGGTAGACCTTCGGATAAACAGTGATAGCAGCATGCAATGTAGCTCTATCTGGCTCCATTAAACCAAATCGATTTATTTTCGCATCTATCTCTGATTTCATTAACAACGCTTTTAAAGATTCTAATGCTACAATTACCTCTGCCGCCTTTTCCTGAACATGCTGGTATTCTGCTATATTAATAGTTTTAATAATAGACTGGACAATTCCTAAGACAAATTCAGTTTTAATAACCTGTCTAGATATTACCTGGTGTAGGGTGAACGGTTGGAAGGAGCTACTAATCATAAAATCATTGGCCGTCATTGGGTCATCATAAATAAATACACGGTCCCACGGGACTACCGCATCATCAAAAACCACAATGGTATCCATTTCATCATATTTGGAGCTCAGCGGATAATTAAAGGAAGAATCTCCTCCAACTAATGACTCCCGACATATAAATTTTACGCCCTTCGTGTTACTTGGGATAGAGAAAAAATAGCCCTTCCCTTCATCTATAATTGGTCCCATGGAGTATACTAATATTTCATCCGTCATACCTCCTTGCGTTGCAAGCAGACGAGCACCCTTTATAATAATTCCTTCCTCATTTTCACCGATGACCTTAGCTGCAATTGGTTCTTTTTCATCTTCTAAATAGTAGAAAGTTCGATTTACCTGTGGCTCAATGAAACTGTGAGTTAAAGTTAAATCATTTTCTCGTACATATTCAAAGTAAGATTGGAGATACTGAGGAAAACAGCTATTTTTACCTTCCAGTAATTTTGCGGAAGACGCATAAGCCATTAAAGTTGTATTCATATAATCTGGACTTCTTCCCATTAGACCATTGGTCGCTCGAGCCCATTCCTGAACCATCATCCTTTTTTTCACTAAATCTTCTTTTGTTTTTGGTTCTAGAAAAGAAAGCCCAACAGAATCTCCAGTAGTTGGAGAAGGATAGGTTAATATATCTTTTAAATTTGGGTCATGCTGCATATCAAATAATGCTGCTTGGCTCTTCATGACCCCTTTGAAAGCGGGGTGTTCGGAGATCTTCCCCGTTATTCTTTTTCCGTCAACCCAAATTTCCGAGTTCAACTGATCTATCCGATCTATATATTGTTTTCCTGTAATAGCAGGCATAGGCACTCTCCTAAATGATGCTTCATAATAATTCTTATCAGCTTATACTATTACGATTTTTCTTGAAAGGTGACAGTTTGGGAAGAGCTATCATTTGACTTCATATATTCAGTATTTTAGGATAATTATTTAAGGGATAACTTTTATTCCAAAAATGCATCATATAAAAATTTATAAAGGAGCCTGCAAAGTGAAGAAATTATTAATAGCTATAGTAGGATCTGTTATAATAACGGGTTGTTCCAGTCCTCAAGAGGAAGAGGTAGTACCCGTTGAATTAATAGAAGAGTTACCAGAAGAAAATCAAGTCCTCAATGATTTACCCGAGTATCCTATTTTAAATAATATTATTGATTTGCAAGTATACTTAGCAAATATTGAAACTGATAACGAAGAAACTCGAGTTATCTTTTTTGAAGATAAAGATGGCAATAAAGTATATAAAAGTGTTTTCGTCAAAAACGAGAGTTACTTAAAAGTTATAGAGCTAGAGGATGGAGAAGGAATTCTTTACAATGAGGTCATATAAAAACAGCCCCTAGTCTGAATTAGGGACTGTTTTTTTGTGCACTATAATCCTGTAAGAGTCAAGATAGAGAAGAAGATGATTACTCCTCTTCTACCGTCTCTTTCTTCTCTTCTCCATCAACAAAATAGCTAATTGTATTTTCTGCTGGATCTACCTCGATAGGTTGGTCCACATCTACATCAATTCTTGTAGCTATTACTTCATCATCTTCTTTGGAGTATTTATAGGTTGCTAATGTTTTGTTTTGATCGTCACTTTCTTGAGTAACAAGTACTTCAGTACCGTTACTGAAAGTTAGTTTGTCTTCTAATATTTCTATTTTCAAGCTATTATCAACCGGTATATTTTGAGAGATAGCCCATTTTTCTTCGCCCTCATTGTACTTTCCAATAAGCAAACCTTGAGGCTCCTCTTTAGCTTGAGTATAAGGAATAACTACCTCGGGGATTGTATCCTCATCAAATTGGACGATTACAGCTTGTCCAAATTCTGGCTCCGTTAAGTCATTTTCCTCCCACCACTTACTTTGGTTAGATAATGCTAGCCATTCTTCATCCGTCACCTCGAGTGAAAATTCCTCATCTTCTACGACTTCTTCTTGCTTGTTTTCTTCAGTTTGGTCTTTTTCCTTCACTGTCGTCTCCTCATCAGAGCAGGCTGCAAGCAACAGAGTAAGAGCAGTGACACCTAAAATTCTCTTTTTCATAACAAATACCTCCTTTAAAACTGAATGCCCCTAAGACTATTACAAAATTCGACATTCATTTTATCTATATAACCTAAACACATGGATGATAAACTCAGTAAAGGAAAAATTAGTATTTCTATATACAAACTCAAAAGACCAAATCACAAGGACATGGTCTTAATAGAACTTTTAAGAAGAAGTGATTTGTCCGCCATTAACATGAAGGGTTTGACCAGTGACAAAACGTGAATCATCTGAGGCTAGATAAACAAAGGTAGGTGCTAGCTCGAAAGGTTGACCTTGTCGTTCCATCGGATTGCCTGCTTGTGTAACCTCATCTGCTGAAAAGCTAGCAGGGATCAACGGTGTCCATATTCTGCCTGGTGCAATTGCATTTACTCGAATACCTTGGCTTACTAGGTTATTTGCAAGGGCGCGAGTAAACCCTACATTTGCGGCTTTAGTAGCCGTATAATCCATTAAATGCTTATGTCCTTCATATGCAACGACTGAAGCAGTATTAATAATAGAGCTCCCGGGCTTAAGATGTGGTAAAGCTGCTCGCGTTGTGTAGAAATGGGAATAAATATTAACTTTAAACGTATCGTCAAATTGCTCATCTGTAATATCTAAAAGACTTAGCTGCTGGAATTGAATTCCTACATGATTACATAAAACATTTAACTGCCCAAAAGCTTGAACAGTTGCATCTACTATATACTTACAATGCTCCTTGTCTCGCAAATCTCCCGGCAACAGTAAACAACGTTGACCAAGTTCCTCTATTCTATTTTTTGTACGATAGGCATCTTCGTGCTCATCAAGATAAGCAATGGCGACGTCTGCTCCTTCCTTAGCAAAGGCTATAGCTGCAGCCGCTCCCATCCCACTGTCTCCTCCTGTTATTAAGACCGCCTTGCCAAGTAACTTACCCGTTCCAGTATAGTTAGGATTCTCTATAATTGGCCTTGGATGCATCAGACTTTCCAGACCAGGCTGCCTTAACTGACGCTGCTCCGGCACCGTAATTGGAACTTCCTGAAACTTTGTTATTTTGCCGTAGTTTGGATTCATAGGGTACTTTTGATTGTGCTCATGTTGTTCGGACAATAATATCTCCCTTCTTGTTTAATCTTCGAACTACTTTATGTGAACTTACCTGTATCGGTGATAATAATCTACGTGCTGTGCCTACTTTTCGATAAAAGAATAAATTATTAATTAAAAGGAGGAATGCAGTTGAACAATCATTTGTTAATACTTAACCAAGGGGCAGAAACACTACTCACAAATTACTCCGATGCAAAGGTAAATGTACAATATAACTCTAACTCCAAGCCCTTTGAACTACCCGAAATTGGAGCAAGACCCCCATTTTATTGCCATCCAAGCTTTGAAGCCTATTATCCGCTTCTTTAATAGCTATAAACCACAAAGCCCTTCTTCATGACGAGGAAGGGCTTCTTGAAGTCTTTAACATTATGATATTCGAGCTCTCCTTCCAACTTTGCAAACATAGTCCATTAGCTTACTATGTGCTAGTGGAAACAAAGAAAAAAAGATATCCATTGTTCGTCGCATTGGCATCGGACAAATAATAGGGTTATTGTGATGAACACCATTTATTGTAATCTTAGCTAGCTTTTCAGGAGTCATTAACTTTTGCTTTTTCATCTGTTGAATCATTTTATGCTTATCCATATTAATAGCTATAGCATTTGAAAAGATGGGTGTATCTACAAACGTGGGACAAAGTACACTTACTTTCACACCATGTTCTTTTGCCTCATAATGCAACGAGGTTGTAAGCCCAATTACCGCATGTTTCGTAGCGGCATATGCTGCTGTCAGAGGAGAGGGCCCCATTCCTGCTACCGAAGATGTATTTATGATATGACCAAAGCCTTGCTCTTTCATGATCTTGTAGCCTATCTGTGTCCCATGTATGACTCCCCACAGATTGACATTTACGATATGTTTCCAGTCCTCTATGGAAACATCATACAATTCACCATACATAGTAATTCCAGCGTTATTGAACAGATAATCCAGTCTACCATGTTCGTTAAAAGTATCCCGAACAAACTCTTCCATACTTACATGATCAGCTACATCCACATACTCATACCGCGCACAGTTCTGTTGTCGATTAAGCTCATCCTCCACAACTTTACCTTCTATCTTATTTACATCTGCTATTATGACAAATACCTGTTGAGTGATGAGTTCTTCACAAATTGCTTTACCAATTCCGGAAGCTCCACCAGTAACAATCGCAACTTTTCTTTTTGTATCCATAGATTCCCCCCTTAAGAAACTTCCATAATTGAACTATCAACAAGTGTACTTCTGATCACAGTGGCATATTCATCTGCAACAATTCTTGCTCCAGTGCTGTTCAGATGTATTCCGTCTAAGGTAAGTTTTAAACCGCGCTCGTTTGATAATCGATCAATCCTTGCTTCACTTTTGTAGAAAAATACATCGAACATAACTCGAAATGGATTAGTTGAAATATAAGTGGAGCTGTTCCTGTTAGCCAATTCTTTCTCAAAAATCGTTTGGAGATTCATATAATCTATTAGCTCTTTTTCACTTAAAGACTGGATAAGAACAGATAATTCTTTAATTTCCTTGTTAGTCTGATTTTCAATATGTTCACCTACTATAGAGGGTGAAACCGTCACCACCTTCTTGGTAGAAGGCATCACTATTTTTAAAACTTGCTCATAAAGCTTTATAAATTCATCATGATTTTCAGCTACTGGCTGTGCTTGAACCTTCAAAAGCTTTGAATACACGTCATTCGTACCAATCCAAAGAAATGACACATCAAAATCAGCATCTAAACCAGTTTTTATCAGACGACTATATAGACTTTTTACAGTCTCCCCTGGTTTTCCAAGATTCACAAACGAATTGTTCGGAAACTTCTCTTTTAAAATATTTACAAACGAAACGCCAGGTCGTCCCTGAGAACGTATAAAATTTTGTGTAAATGACCATAACTTTCCTATAGGAGATGATCATTATGCAAAATTACGAAAATA
>NZ_JABAFC010000019.1 GCF_012843435.1 Psychrobacillus sp. BL-248-WT-3
AACCGACAGAATTTGTTTTAAGCAAAAGTGTTCACTCTAAATTAGCAAAAAGTGTTCAATTCTACTTGACGGTTACAAATGTGCCATAAGTTCTTGTATCTTTATCAAATAGCATGCCTAATCGAATCATTTGTCGAACAACCTCAGGTCTTAAACCAGTAATTACAGTTTGGCATCCCATCATTGATGTACCATAAATTGTCTTTAAAAGATGTTCTATTACTTCTGTCTCCATTTCTGCTATACCTGATAAATCTATTATTAAAGTTTGGATTCTGAGTTTACTAATTTCAGTTAATACTTTTTCTTCTAGAATTGAAGTTCTATATGTATCTACTGATCCAATTAAAGGTAAAATACAAATGGAAGGTGTGATCGGTATTATTGGTACCGATAAGGTTTCAACTACTTTTTTCTGAGAGGATATCAAAGCATCTTTATAAGTTGAATAATTAATAAAAAATTCGTTTAAGAAGTTGTCAATTCTATTATTTAGCTGCTTTTCAATTTTAAAGAAGTCCTCTAGGTCCATCATTTGATCGGAATCATTCAATTCCTTTATAAACCTCCACATGGTTCGACGGATAGCTTGCACCCATTCTAATTTAAAAGAAAGCGTTAAAGAATGAGTTGCCCACGCAATACCTTCTTGCTTAGCAAATAGATTTAACTCCTCATCATTACCCTCGATAATGTTTTTAATAAGATGATGTGCATTGTTGATAAGGTCAATATCACCAACTCTTAAAATATCATTAATCTTATCTTTAACATTTACTGCCTCTGATAAAAGATTATCTTCGACTTTCCCCTTGTTACCTTCGAAATATTCTTTAATTCCTCCGTCTAATAATAGTTTTTCCAAGTGACATCCCCCTATAATTTAAATAAAATTAAACACTCGATTCTTATACCCAAATCCTTTGAATATTAAACACTATGTAGATAGTGTTTTCTTTAGAGTTTAATATATTTTCAGGAAAAAAAATAGCCCATCATAATGATGGGCTTCCTACTTATAGTTTTGTTACATTTGCAGCTTGTGGCCCGCGATTTCCTTCTACAACTTCAAATTCTACACTTTGGCCTTCTTCAAGTGATTTGAAGCCATCACCTTGAATAGCAGAGAAGTGTACGAATACATCATTTTCTCCTTCAATTTCGATGAATCCAAATCCTTTTTCTGCATTAAACCATTTTACAGTACCTTGTTTCATGTTATTACCTCCAAAAATAAAATTAACAATATGTAAACTAAAAAATTCACATATTCCATGAAGTACCGACATCACATCATCGATCACTACATGGGATATGTGAATTGCTCAACCGGTTTATACTTTATTGTTACTATAAATTATAGCAGTTGGATAAATTTAGTCAACAAATAATTACATTATTCTAAATCGTTTACTTGATATTAAATATGATTCCATGGAAAATTTGTAAGTCATCTTCACACGACTCACAATAACATTGTTCCTTTACTGACCAAAATGCCCAGTACTTATTGTTTCTCATCTCTTCTTTTGGGAACTTCCTTCTTAATTCGGTTAGTTTTTTTTCTAAAAATGAGCGAGCCTGGTCCTCTTGATCAAATTCCGCTTTTTCCATTATAAACTCTTCCCAGCCCTCAAAAGCCCACCACGGCTCATAGTCTGCTTTCATATAAATAACCTCATACATATTGTAATCGCCTCTAATACTTTTTATTAATACATATTTTACTGCTCACAAAGAAAATGTCTACTCTTTTGACTTTTGAAACTGAATAAATTGAAAAAATTTGCTATTTAAGTTAAGTTATAAATAACATCAAAGTAAATAAAAGAGAAATTAAACGGTAATATGCTCCCATTAATTTCGACATATATGAAACCTTCTTTTCTCTCGTTCGTATAATGTAGTGTATATATAAGGAGGTCTTGACTATGACACAAGTAATACAAACCGTCATTCGTCATATTATTAATGTTCCTGTCATGATTACATCATGGCTAATTTTCTTCTTTCCAGTTGAATTAGGTTTTTTGGTAAGCTCAGCGTTAGCAGTAGTTACCTACCTAACTTCTAATTTTGCTATCAAAAAAATTCAACAGAGATCTATTATGAAGAAATATGATTTAACTTCATCAGAGTATTTTCATATTCGAAAGCAGATTAAGGAAGCAACAGCAAAAGTTCGTACACTTAATAACCATTATTTAAAAGTACGATCAGTGAGCTCTTTTAAACAGCTTTTCGAATTAAATAGATTAGCAAAACGAATTATTGCCTTAGTTAAAGCAAACCCAAAGAAATTTTACCAAGCTGAAAACTTCTTCTACGCTCATTTAGATTCGGCAGTAGAGCTAACATCTAAGTATACATTCTTAGTTTCTCAGCCATCAAAGAACAAAGAGATGAAAATTGCTTTGCAGGATACTCGTGAAACACTAGAATCCATTAACTCTATCATGGAAGATGACTTAAAAAATGTTCTTGCTAGTGATATGGAGCACTTAAGAATGGAACTTGATTTTGCTAAACTATCCGTATCTAAAAACGAAAAACCTTTATATCTAAAAGGAGAGACAACAAATGAGCGAAAATATCTCGAATAAAACAGACGATCTTTTAATGGACGAACTACTTAATAATCCATTTTCTCTAAATGAAACAAAGCCTCAAACATTAACTAAACAAGCAAATGAGGCGCTACCAACTAAATTAATTGATCGCTTATCGGAAGAAGAGAAACAAAAAGCTAAGCAGCTAGCAGATCAAATACCTGCTGGTAATTATGAAGCGATCTTAACATATGGAGCCAATGCTCAAACAGAGCTTACCCGCTTTTCACATCAAATGCTGGACCATGTGCAAAAGAAAGATATCGGACCAGTTGGAGATATATTAGGCGATTTAATGAAAAAACTTTCAGAGCTAAATCCTGAAGAGCTTTCCAACGAAAAGAAAAGTGGCATTAAAAAGCTTTTTAATCGTGTAAACAGATCTGTTCAAGAAATGATGACAAAATATCAAAAGCTTAGTACGCAAATCGACCGTATTGGCATTCAATTGGAGCATTCAAAACGTGGTCTAGTAGAGGATGTTCAAATGTTAGATAAGCTATATGATCAAAACAAAACATATTTTCAAGCATTAAACGTTTATATTGCAGCTGCTGAACTAAAAAAAGATGAAATACTCAACGTTACGATACCAGAACTAAAAAGAAAAGCTGAAATGTCAAACGACCAAATGGCTTACCAGGAAGTTAATGATATGGCCCAATTTGTGGATCGACTTGAAAAACGAGTTTATGACCTACAGCTTTCACGTCAGATTACCATTCAAAGTGCGCCACAAATACGTATGATTCAACAAACAAACCAAACGTTAGCTGAAAAAATACAATCTTCTATCATGACATCCATTCCATTATGGAAAAACCAAATTGCGATTGCCTTAACGTTAAATCGTCAGCAAAAAGCAGTAGCAGCTCAAAGACAAGTTACAAAAACAACGAACGACTTACTATTGAAAAACTCGGAAATGCTCAAAGTGAATAGTATTGAAACAGCTAAAGAAAATGAGCGAGGTATCGTAGAAATCGATACATTGAAGAAAACACAGGAAAATCTTCTGCAAACAATCGAGGAAACGATGCGTATTCAAGCAGATGGAAGAGTTAAGCGAAAAGCTGCTGAAATTGAAATTGGTCGAATGGAAGAAGAACTAAAACAACGTCTCCTTCTTATTGCTGACCAATCTAAAAACAGATCCGTTCAACCATAAATTGCATATCAATAAAATAAAGACTGGAGTCTAACTCAGAATCTTGAGTTTGACTCCAGTCTTATTATTTGGCTATGTTAAAGGATAATGTTTATATTTTTAAAATGATTTGGTGTTCCCTACTTCTTTAAACAAAGGAACTTTTAAATGGCTATTAAGAACATAAATAGATTGTGAAAATGGGGTTGGTGACAGTTTTTTTAACTTAGTTTATCCGAGTAAATTTATTAGCGCTTTATCGATGCTAAATCTGTTCCCATTTATTGATTGGAGCCCAGACGGCGACTCCTACGAGATGGGTGAGACAGATAAGACACATCACAACTACGCGTAAGCGATGGGTGATGGCTTACCGCTCCCCTGAGGAAAGCGTCCGGCTGGTGCGAAAAGTCAATACTACTCTCTGATCTAAGATTTATTTGCATTATAAATCAACCATAACCTTTAACGTAGCCTCTTTATAAAACAATGTTTGACTATTCTTCTTAGCTTTTTACGACATGCTGAAGCATTTTACGCAGTAAACGTAACGTTTCATCTGAGAACCTCTCCATAGAGGAAGCGGTCGCTGTTTTCTTACCGAAGATAAGCTGGAACAGGTTAATTTGTTCGTCTGTTGGCTCCTCTTCATTAAGAAATAAATGAAGTATAGAAATCTGCTTTCGTTCGACTTCCAATACTGCTTCAGCAGTATCCATAATACCATTTTGGGCATAGCCAAAAGCTGAGGGTTCTCCGTCTGAGAAGACTAATAGAAATTTATGTGTTTCTGGTCTAGTTTCTAAACGTTTGCCTATCCAACGGATTGCAAAACCATCACGGTTATCCTCATGTGCTTCCATGGCCAAAATATTTTGACCACTATCCTTTTGTCCATCTTCTAATCGATGAATCCATTCAAATGTATTAGGTTGGCTAGTTTCAGTTGCCTCATAGGCATCTTCATAATGAAGTACGATTTCATGAGCAATGTTTAATTCTCTTAGTACATCGTGGAATAATAAAACAGCCTTTTGTGTCTCCGGCATTTTATCCTGCATGGATGCAGACCCATCTACCAGTAAACCAAATACGGCATTGAGTCTTGTACTCGGAGCATCTTTTTTGTAGAACGGCTTAGGTCTTTCCTCTGTCCATATAGACGTCATTCGAGTAGAAAGTCGACCTTTTGATAAATTGGTCCGCTTATCTACCTTTTTTTGTTCCATGCGTTTTTTCATTTCATGGACAAAGGCCCTAACAAAGGGAGCTTGCTCCTGCCGGATTGTCTGAAGTTCTGATTTCGTATGCGGATGGAGCATGCTTTCAATTCTCTTTTCTTCGTATATCACATTTAAATGTTCATATCCAAAGCTCTTACCTGCCTTCTTGGTACTTCCCATTTTATCCTCTACTTGATCTGACGAAAGATTTTCCTTCGTATTCCCAGCCGATTGTCCCCTACCCGTTTCCGTAATGTCATGACCCTCTCGGCCTTCTTCAGCGTTGACGTTTTGTTCCGCTTTCCCATCTGTTCCATGTTCCAGCTCATACTGTAGATGTACTCCTCTTTCCTGTTCATTTTCTCTGTGCCAGGATCTAAATACTTCCTCGATCGTGTCTTTCCTTTCATCCTCACCTTTTAAAGAATCCTTCATGCCTTGATGATAATGGAAGTCTTTACTCATTAAAGTATTAGGAGAGAGAATCGCATAAAATTGTAAAATAGAATCAGTCGAAATATATTCTGTTAAAAAATTTACAAGCTGATACGCTAAATCAATAGAGTCATTTGTAGATATATGATCGTATACTCTTTGAATCATGCTGTTAGTTTGAATAAACGCCTCAGGACCTTTTGCATTAATTGTACCTTCATATAAACTAATATAAAGGTAACTAATATAAGCATCTGCTAAAAACCCTTTTTGAAGATTAACATTTAACTGTTGCTTATGAAAGGCAAGATATGTTTCCACTCTTGCAATAAAGATTTTCCTTGTACCAATACGTCTTTTTTGTATATATTCCATAAGGCGAAATTCCTCAAGACAAAACACTAGTTGATCCATTAATTTAGACAGATTGTTATCTCTATCTTTTAAGTAGTCTAGCCAAGCGCCGATGCTGAAGTATTTCCAGAACCCTTCGGTTAAGAGATAGATGTCTGAAAGTCTCCCTTTATGCATCACCTCTTCACTTCGATGTCTCCAAAACACACTAATGGATATTGTTTGCTCCTCCGGCTGAAATTCTATTAGTTTTCGTTCATTAATAGTAATTCCCAAGTCTTTGGTCATTGCACGAGCAATTGTCTCGTAATGCATCAGTTGTCTAGCATCAATCGTTTCGTTGTTAAATTGTATAAAGCGATTTACTGAAGACATTATACCGCCTCACTTAATCCAAGAGGAAGCAAGCTCTAATACGAGTCTCTTCTCTTGCTCATCATCTAGCTTTTCAGCGATCGCATATTCAATTGCTCTCAAAGGATCCATATATTGTGCTAAGTCCATTGCATATTGGAGGCTCCGAATAGAAGCAGCATCCTCCGCTAAAAGACCTTGCTGCACTTGTGCCATTAAATCCTCTGCTAGGTTAAGCATTAGCGTATGAAGATCTTTAGGAGCATTTGGGAATAAATTATTAAACAATTTTTCAAGTAATTCTCCAGTGATATATGGAATTGAAAAAGATACAAAACGATTTTTTAATGCTTCATTCATAGGAGTAGTTCCAATATATCCTTCATTAATTGCTGCGATTACAGAAAAATCAGGATGTGCCTTAATAACCTCTCCCGTATATGGATTAGTCAACATACGACGGTAATCTAATACACTATGTAAAATTGGCAAGGTTTCAGGCTTAGCCATGTTTATTTCATCTATATAAAGAATATGTCCTTTTTTCATCGACTCAATTACAGGACCATCTACAAATTCAATCACATTTGTCCCTTCCTTAATGACAATTGTTTTAAAACCAAGCAATGCCTCTGCGTCTAGGTCTACAGAACAATTGATACTTTGTACTGGCTGTGAAAAGAAATGGGACACTGTTTCAGCTAGCTTAGTCTTCCCTGCTCCCGTTGGCCCCTTTAATAAAACAGGTTTTTTTAAGGAAACCGCTATTTGCACGTCTTCATATAAATGGTCGATAGGCGAAACATATCCTCCCGTGCCAATCAAATCTGTATCTTTATCGCTGTGCACTCTACTAGTTCTTAACTCTTTTTCTTTTTGTATTAACTCAATCACGCTATTGTCCTCCTTAACAAAAAAAACTGATGAAGGCTCATCAGTTTTTTATTGAAAATATTCCTTGTAGTATCCGCCGACCTTACCGGTATTATCAATGACGAATAAAAATTCTTCTGTTTCATTTTTTACTTCGTATGTCTTTCCAACAGTCAATACATTGCTAACTAAGAATTTTTTAGCGTCTGTATGAATACATGTTACTGTCTTAGTAGTTGGCTTTAAAGCCCAATTAGTATGTATCATTTCAACCACTTCCTTTATCTATAGTATACGATTGAATTCATGAAAATTCAATCATGTTACTGCTGTATTTAGGTGTCACTTGCTCTGGTTTAGGTGACAGTTCTACTTCCTATAGGTGCGTTTCGCACTTGGTTTAGGTGTCCATGGACTACGTTTAGGTGCACATTTACTCTTTAGGTGGCATTCGCTCTCTTTTAGGTGACACTTCTTCACCATTTAGGTGCGCTCCCACTTGGTTAGGTGTCCATGGTCTACGGTTCGGTGTACTTTTACGCTTTAAGTGACATTCGCTCCCTTTTAGGTAACACTTCCTCCCCCTTTATGTGCGATTCACCTTAAATTGCTCCCTATAGGAAACAATCCTAAAGCACACAAAAAAAGCACCGACGAATCTACGTAAACGTAGAACGTTCGGTGCTTTTGATTTTAAGGTTGGTTTTGACCCAGCCTCAAAAATATATTAAGAATTTAACATTAAGTCTTCTGGGCTTTCAAGAAGTTCTTTTACTGTTTTTAAGAATCCAACTGAATCTTTTCCATCGATAACACGGTGATCATAAGAAAGAGCCACATACATCATTGGACGGATTTCAACTTCATTTCCAACAGCGATTGGACGTTTTTGGATTGTGTGCATTCCAAGAATACCAACTTGTGTACCATTTAAAATTGGTGTTGATAATAGTGAACCGAATACTCCACCGTTTGTGATAGTGAAAGAACCACCAGCCATGTCTGAAAGAGCTAACTTGTTATCGCGAGCTTTTTTAGCAAGACCAGCAATATCTCCTTCGATTTCTGCAAAGTTTTTACGGTCTGCATCACGTACGATTGGCACTACAAGTCCGCCTTCTGTAGATACAGCGATACCAATATCATAGAAATTATTTTTTACAATATAATCTCCATCAATTTGAGAATTTACGTAAGGATATTTTTTCAATGCTGCAACGACAGCTTTAGTAAAGAATGACATGAATCCTAAACGTACATCGTTATCATCAAAGAATTTATCTTTTTTACGAGAACGTAATGCCATTACATTCGTCATATCAATTTCATTAAATGTTGTTAACATTGCTGTGCTTTGTCTAACTTCTAACAGACGAGAAGCGATAGTTTGACGACGACGTGACATTTTCTCGCGAGTTGTGCGTCCATCATCTTCTTTTACTGGAGCTGCAGATTTTGAAGCTTCAGCTTTAGGTGCTGCAGGTTTAGAACCGTGAGCAGATACATCTTGAACTCGAACGCGTCCCATTGGATCTACTGGAGAAATCTCGCTTAAATTAATACCTTTTTCACGAGCTAACTTACGAGCAGCTGGGCTAGCAATTGTGCGGTCTTGTTCTTTAGAAGCGTCTTCATTAGCTTTAGCTACCTCTTCAGCTTTATTGCCACTTACTGCAGGTGCTTTTTCTTCTTTCGGTTCTTCCTTAGTTTCAGCTTTAGCTGCTGGTGCGCCTGAACCTGCACCTACGATAGCAATTACTTCGCCTACTTGTACAGTATCGCCTTCAGCAAATAGTAATTCGCTAACAACTCCAGCTTCTTCTGAAATTACCTCTACATTTACTTTATCTGTTTCTAACTCAACGATAAACTCGCCTTTTTCCACTGTATCACCTGGTTGTTTTAACCATTGTGCAATGGTACCTTCTGTAATTGATTCTGCTAATTCGGGAACTATAATTTCTGCCACTTGATTTTCCTCCTCTATTGCTTTTCTTACAAGCTTTTCAATGCTTCTTCAATAATTCTTGCTTGCTCTACTTTATAAGTATCGATATCACCTTCAGCAGGACTTGAGCGATGTACTCGCCCTACGTACTTAATATCTTTTCCTTTTGCAATATCCAGTAAATATGGAAGTGCAAAATTCCATGAGCCCATATTTTCTGTTTCTTCTTGAGCCCAAACAATTTGTTTAAGGTTTGGATAACGATCTACAATCGTTTGAATTTTCTCTTCTGGGAATGGATATAGCTGCTCTACGCGAACGATATGCATGAAGTCATATCCTTCTCCATTCTTCACTTTGTCTGCTAAGTCAATTGCTAGTTTACCACTTGCAAAGACTACTTTTTCAACCTTGTCAGGTTGTTGACCTAAGCCAGGCTGTTCAATAATAGTCTCAAACTTACCTTCAGTCAAATCTGCTACCTCTGCACCCACTAAAGGATGACGAAGTAATGATTTAGGAGAAACGATTATTAATGGTCGAATTGCGTCTTCTTTTAGCATTTTAGCTTGTCTTCTAAGGATATGGAAATAGTTTGCTGCACTTGATAGATTCGCAACTGTCCAGTTGTTTTCTGCAGCAAGCTGTAAATAACGCTCTAGACGTGCACTTGAGTGCTCTGAGCCTTGACCTTCTGAACCATGCGGTAATAGCATCACAAGTCCAGATTTCAATCCCCATTTAGATCGAGCCGAACTGATAAAATTGTCAAACATAACTTGCGCCATATTTGCGAAGTCCCCGTATTGGGCTTCCCAAATAGTTAATGAATTAGCATCTTCCAAGTTATAACCGAACTCATAGCCCAACACTGCTGTTTCTGTTAATGGACTGTTGTGAACGGTAAAGGAAGCTTTTGCATCACTAATATAGTGAATTGGTGTAAGTTCTGCACCTGTATTTTCATCATGTAACACTAAGTGTCTATGTGAGAATGTACCACGTTGTGCATCTTGGCCAGTTAAGCGAACAGAGTTCCCTTCCTGAATAATCGTTGCTAGGGCAAGTGTTTCTGCATGACCCCAGTCGATTTTACCTTTCCCTTTAAATGGCTCTTCTCTACGTTTTAAAATTTTCTCTAATTTTTTGAACGCTTTGAAATCAGATGGCCAGCTTAATAATTCTTCATTGATTTTCTTCAGTCTGCCTTCCTCAACTCCAGTAGGTAGCTCAGGCATTCCCTGTAATACAGCATCAGGAATAATTATCTCATGTGCAGTTGTCTGTGGAAGCTCTTTCACGCGATCGTATGCTTCTTGCATTCCACTGAAGATAGTTTCATCCAGTTTTTTCACTTCGGCTTCTTGGATAACGTTTTCATTTACTAACTTTTGTCCGTAAATATTACGTACAGTCGGGTGTTTATGAATAATATGATACATTTGTGGATTAGTCACTAGTGGCTCATCCATTTCATTGTGGCCATATCTACGATAACCAAGTAAGTCAATAACAATGTCCTTACCAAATTTGTTACGGTATTCGTGAGCAAGTTTTGCTACGCCGATAACAGCCTCTGGATCATCTGCATTTACATGAATAACAGGAACTTCGTATCCTTTAGCTGGGTCAGAAGAATAGAAAGTAGAACGTGAATCGTAATGCTCCGTTGTAAATCCAATCATATTATTTGCGATGATATGGATTGAACCTCCAGTTTGGAAGCCTCTTACTCTACTATAGTTTAACACTTCTGTGACAATACCTTGACCAGGGAAAGCCGCATCTCCATGAACTAAAATTGCATAAGCAGCATTTTTATCTTGAACTGGCAAACCTGCTTGATCCGTTGTTTCTTGAGCAGCACGAGTTTGCCCTGTTACTACAGGACTTACTACTTCTAAGTGAGAAGGGTTATATGCTAATTTAATCGTTAATCCAGATGGAGAATGGTAAGCAGCACCTTTATGGTATTTTACATCACCATACCATCCCTCAGAAAGCTCTAAAGAGCCGTCTTTTGGTTGAAAAGCTTCAGAAGGTACGTGTGCAAACTCTGCGAACATCATTTCATAAGGCTTGTTTAAAACGTGTGTTAGTACATTTAAACGTCCACGGTGGGCCATACCAATGTTTACTTGTTTTGTTTTAGTGATATTAGATTGTCTAACAAGCTCGTCTATTAAAACCACTAAAGAATCTAAACCTTCAATAGAGAAGCGTTTTGCTCCCACAAACGTACGGTGAATAAATTTCTCAAAACCTTCAATTTGAGTTAAACGTTTCAATAATTCCTTTTTTGTATCAGCAGATAAGTTTTCTAATACAACACCTTTTTCAATCTTGCCCTGTAACCATTTTCTCTCTTCTACATTCACAATATGAGAAATCTCAAAAGCTATTTTATTCGTATAAACAGATTTTAAGTACTCAATTGCCTCTAAACCGTTGGTAACTGTGTTTGGTGCATCAGCTAATAAAAAAGCTACAGGAACTTCTTTTAAATCAGCAGGAGTTAGACCGTAAGTCTTAAAATTGATTCGAGAATCATTTTTCTCTCTGTCATTTAAAGGATAGATATCTGCAGATAAGTGCCCGTGAGCTCGTATAGCATCAGCCAACTCGATTGCACGAATCACTTTATCGAAGTTGTTGGATTCCACAGTTGGTAAAGCAGCTCCTGTACCATTTGTAGTTGTATCCAGAACTGGTGCCCCATACTCTTCAAATAAGCTAACTAGTTCTTGATCCACTTCTTCTGGTGATTGAAGGTATAAATCATACTGCTCCATCACATAACCAAGATTGGGTCCTGAGAAAATGGACCAAGGTGTTTGATTGTTCGACATTTAAAAAAACCTCCAACATATTGTGCCACAATAGGCATTAATGAATTTGCATAAAAATAAGTGCAAAAGCCTGAAAATGAAAGATGTACATTTTTATTCTTTAAATCTTCACATTAATAGTTTACCACTCTTTTCATGAGACTTAAAGAATTCAAGAATCCAAGTATAAGAACAATTTTTCCATATCCATCTTACTACTCTCACTAAAAAATACAATCCTTTTTGGTAAATTAAATTAATCTTTTCTAAATTTTTTTATACATTTGAAATGAATGATTATTCACTTGTAAATTTAGGGAAATATATGGAAAATTTTGTTCCGTTTTGATTACTTTCTACGTTAATACTACCTTTATATGCAACAACTAGTCGTTGCACAATGCTAAGGCCCAATCCTGAGCCTCCTTTATTCTTTGAACGTGCCTCGTCTGCTGTATAGAAACGATCGAAGATTTTAGAAAGGGATTCTTTTTTAATACCAATCCCATTATCTGAAACAGTAATTACTACTTTGGAAGTGTCTTCCCAAGCTTCTATAATTATTTTCGGATCGTTTTCATTATATTTTATTGCATTTTCCATAAGGTTTCTAAGAATTTGCTCCAATGTCGTTGAGGGGATATTAACTGATATATTTTCATTTCCACGGTAAACAATTGATGAAGTTGGAGATAGTACCTCCAGTTGTTGTTCCAATTCCTTGACTACATTTAATAGACGGGTATTTGTATTCTCAAATGTTTGTTCATTTTTTGCAAGCTTTAACATTTCTTCTATTAAAACTTTCATTTTTTGAACTTCTGCTAAGGAAATGTCCAGGGATTCGTCCAGAACATCTCGTTGTTCCTTGCCCCATCTATTCAGCAGAGCCAGATGTCCTTCCACAACTTGAATAGGTGTTCGAAGTTCATGGGATACATTATGAATAAACTCGTCTTGTCTGGTGATTGTTTCATTTACCTCGTCCATTAATTCCTTATAGATTTTCATCAGCTCACCGATTTCATCTTTTGACAAACGTTCAAAATTAACTTCCTTAGAAAACCTTGTCCGTTTTGCCTCCTGCATTTCATCACGTAATTCCTTAATTGGACGTAACATGAATGCAGACAACGAATACCCTATAAATGCAGATAGTAATAGCGCTATGAGAGAAAATAACGTTATAGCCAACAATATATAGCGCATTAGTTCTTCAAAATTAGAAAGGCTGTGGGAAATTTCTATATATCCCTTAAATAATCCGAAGTCAATTTCAGCAGATTTATGAAAAATAGTCTGTCCTTCTACTTTGTCTTTTTCGAATTCTTTTATTGAAGTGGGTTCGAATGCTGAAAATGGGCTCGCATCATTAATGCGGAGAAGCTCGATTCCATCTGCATTTAAAACCCTTATAGACTGCTCTTGGTTAACAAGCTGGTTAATAAGTGTGCGATTTCTTTGAATGTCTTGAACGCTAATCACAGGACCCTGTGACTCAAAGAAGCTTACAACTTCGTTTAATGTGTTATGGGCCACTCTCTTTTCAGACATAAGCATCCAGTTGTATAGTGAA
This sequence comes from Psychrobacillus sp. BL-248-WT-3, assembly GCF_012843435.1. Taxonomy (GTDB): domain Bacteria; phylum Bacillota; class Bacilli; order Bacillales_A; family Planococcaceae; genus Psychrobacillus. Next base: position 13,348 of record NZ_JABAFC010000019.1, read on the forward strand.
AAATATAAAATGGCACTCATCATTAAAAAACTTAAAAAAATAGACAGAGCAGAAGCATATGTCCATTTTTTTTGTAAAGTCCAGTTCTTCATGAACGAATCACGTATCCCACTCCTCTAACTGTTTCTATTAAAGCTGCAATTTCCTTCGGCAATTTCTTTCTAAGGTGCCTAATATAAACATCCACTACATTTGTCTCTACTTCTGATTCATAACCCCATACAATTTCTAAAATCTGATCCCGAGTTAATACGATGTTAAGGTTTTGCATAAAACATACAAGAAGGTCATACTCTGTTTTCGTTAAAATAATCTCCTGCCCAAAATACGTAACCCTATATGCTTTTTGATCGACCTGTAAGCCACGTATCGATAAAACAGATTCCTGATTTAATGTGGTATGCCCCACCCTTCTTAATACAGCACGAATTCTAGCCAAAAGCTCTTCTATAGCGAATGGCTTGACCACATAGTCATCTGCTCCAGCCTCTAATCCTGAAACACGATCTATAACTGCATCTCTCGCAGTTATTAAAATAATAGGAATATCTTTAACTTTTCTAAACCTGCGACATATTTCTAAACCGTTTAAATTAGGTAGCATAACATCTACTAATAACAAATCGTAATGGTTTTCTAAAGCTAATTCATATCCCTCTCTTCCATCAAAAGATACGGTTACCTCAAAATTTTCATGTTTCAGCTCAAGTTCCACAAACTTCGCTATATTAATTTCATCTTCTATTAATAAAATATGATGTTTCACTTTCACACTTCCTTTAAAAATACCGTTCACTCTATATGAACGGTAGTAAAATTATATGAATTGTTTTTTCTCATCGATTTCAAATTCTGAAAAGAGAATTTAGGTCATAATTATTATAATAAGCTTTGTTAAAGTTATTGGTCTATTTTGACTAACAATTCTTTTTATAGTGACTGTAAACATTCTAAAAGGGACATTCAAATGACTATTAAGGTCATAAATAGATTATTAGATTTAGATTGGGTATAATTTTTCAGCTTTGTTTATGCTTGTAAATTTATTAGCGCTTTATCGATGCTATAGCTGTTCCCATTTATTGATTGGAGCGCCAGACGGCGATTCCTACGGGATGAGTGAGACAGATAAGACATCACAACCACGCGCGTAAGCGATGGGTGATGGCTTATCGCTCACCCCGAGGAAAGCGTCCGGCTGGTGCGAACAATCAATTCTACTCTCTGATCTAAGATTTCTTTGCATTATAAATCAACCCCACGCTTTAACATAGCCTTATAATAAAATAAAGTGTATCCGCGTACTTAGCAGAGAAGCTTTTTGAGAGTGAACGATAGGTCTACCCTCTATTAACTTTTATACTATTTGTATAGAAAATCATCAGTTGAAAAGCATTCGTTTAAAAAGATAAAGTACAATTACATGAATTAAAACTTCCTGTAGATAATCCAAACAAATAAATAGAAAAATATAGGAAGATTTGATATATTCATTTATAATAGCTGTACTAGTAAATCATTTTCTATGTATCTTTTGTTTATGTAAATTAATCATATGTATTAATTGTGAAACATACAAGTATTAACAATATTTTTTTTTAAAATGTATAATTTAACTCTATGCAAAATGAAAAACTTAAAGTATATTATTCTATGCAAATAATTTTATAAGGCAAAGTATTTCTTTGCCGAGGGAAGGCAAATGGTGCGCCACCGGTTCTTGAGCTGGTTCTAGTAGGTTCGATTCCTACCCCGAAATTTTTTATGCAATTCAAATGAAAAATTTCAGGGGAACTAGAATGACTCTGCTCATTTTCAGTTCTGGAGGAGGCGTTTTTTTGTGTTGAAAAAAAGAGACTTACATGAGTGTACCGCTCTATTTGAGCTTATGTCAGATCCAACTATTATGCCATTCGTTCGTCATAAAGCTAGCTCAGCAGACGAATACTGGTTTTTAACCAAACAAATGATTGAGGAAGAATTAGCTGGAACGACTATTTCTCGAACAATCATCAGTGACTATGGACAACCAATAGGAACCATAAATCTATTTGATATTGAACACGGTGCTGGATTTTTAGGAACTTGGATCGGCACACAGTTCCAAGGTCAAGGTTATAATAAGAAAGCGAAGGAACAATTTTTAGAAGAACTGTTCTTTGAGCAGAATATACAAACCGTGTTTTTACGTATTAGAAAAAATAATATTAAGAGCATCCGTGCAACTGAAAAGCTTGGCTATGCTTTAAAAGCAAATGATTCTCACCAAGTGATATACGAAGAGATTAATAAGGGTAATAACCATTTCGATTTATATTATATACCTAAGGACCTCTTCCTAATGAAAACACTTCAGCAAAATGCGGAAGAAGAACAAGCTATGTAACAGAAGAAACTCCCGTCAACTTTATGACGGGAGTTTCATTAGTTTTTATATGTTAGTAGTAGTTCAGTAAATTGCTCAGGTGTTTTGGAAGAACTCGCCAGACACTGTGCATCAATTATTTTTTCTTTGTTTAATGCTAAAGCTGAAAGAGAATTCGTAAATGTCTCAGCGGTGAGCCCCTCTTCTTCAAGTACAATAGCATAGCCTAATTTTTCAAAGAAGTTTGCATTTAATACCTGGTCTCCCCTGCTTGCGTTCTTAGACAATGGTATTAATAACATAGGTTTTTTTAACTCTAAAAATTCAAATATGGAGTTAGAGCCAGCTCTGCTTATTACATAGTTTGTGATTTTCAACAAATGAGGTAATTCATCCGTTACGTATTCAAAGGCTTTATAATTTGGTTTATCTATCAATGAAGGGTCTAGGTTTCCTTTACCACAAAGATGAATAATCTGAAATCGCTTGGTTAAAGTGTCTATATTATCTTTAATCGCAGCATTAATACTTTTGGAGCCCTGGCTTCCGCCCATAACGATAATTGTTTCTTTAAAAGGACTAAAGCCTGTCAGCTCTCTTGCAATTTTTTCATCTCCTTGAAACAGATCAGGGCGAATGATTGCTCCAATAGCGGAAGACTTATCCCTTGGAATATACTTTAATGTCTCTTCAAAAACCGTAAATATATGCTCTGCAAATGGTGTTGCTATTTTGTTTGCTAAACCAGGTGTGATGTCGGACTCATGTATTACGACTGGAATATTAGAGAGCTTTGCCGCCACTACAACTGGCACAGAAACAAATCCTCCTTTAGAAAATACAAGCGAAGGCTTTATTTTTCTTAAGGTTCTCATAGCTTGCATTGTTCCGTAGAGGACTTTAAATGGATCCGAGAAATTTTTGATAGAGAAGTACCTTCTTAACTTACCATTAGAAATAGTGTGGTATGGTAAAGTGGGAAAGCTTTTTTCAATAATTGATTTTTCAATTCCATCAGCAGAACCAATATAATGGACTTCATATCCGTTTCTTAATAATTCTGGGATAATGGCTTCATTTAAAGATACATGACCAGCTGTTCCCCCGCCTGTCAGTACTATTTTGTTATTGTTCATGATAATCTCCTAACTATTTATCTAAAGGATGTATGCCCATATGGTAGAAACAAAAAACTTACAAGAAAAAACCAAGATAATGATTCAAATGGTACTACCAATTTTAATCACTCAGGTCGCACTCTATTTAATGACTTTCTTTGATATCTTGATGACAAGTAAATACAATATCAATCATCTAGCAGGCGTTTCTATAGGTTCTTCATTATGGGTGCCAGTATATACCGGGTTGACTGGTATTCTACTAGGCATTACGCCAATTGTAGCACAATTAATCGGTGCAAAAAAGCAAGAAGATGTGAGAACCTTTGTTCAACAAGGTTTATATATTGCTATTCTATTAGCTATTTTAGTTTTTATAGGGATTATTTTGTTTCTGGACCCTATCCTTCAAGCAATTCCTCTTGAAACTAGTGTACGCATAATAGCGGAAAAATATTTATGGATGATGTGCATCGGACTACTTCCTTTATTCCTATACAGTGTCCTACGATCGTTTATAGATGCATTAGGCAAGACCCGCATCTCCATGTTCATCACATTACTGTCTGCACCAATTAATATTGCACTAAATTATGTGCTGATTTACGGTAAATTTGGATTGCCAGCTTTAGGTGGTGTTGGGGCTGGATTAGCCTCTGCAATAACTTATTGGCTCATTTTAATTATTACTATTTTCATCATAAAATACAATAAACCTTTTGCTGATCTACAAATATTCCAAGAATGGACGAAACCGTCGTTGGCCAAGTTAAAAACATTAACAGTGATCGGTTTACCAATAGGACTATCTATTTTTGCAGAGACTACTATTTTTTCTGCAGTCACGATTATGATGAGTGTATTTTCCACAGCAGTAATTTCAGCTCACCAAATAGCTATGAATTTTACTTCGTTGTTATATATGATTCCCTTAAGTATTGCAATGGGAGCTACTATTTTAGTAGGTCAAGAAGTAGGGGCTAAGCGCTATCAGGATGCAAAATCCTACAGTTGGCTAGGAGTCGGGACAGCTGTGTCCTTTAGCTTTGTGTCAGCTACTATTTTACTTGTTTGGCGAGAACCTATAGCAGCCATTTACACAAACGATGTAGAGGTCATTAACTTAACCGTTCAATTTTTCTTTTTTGCTGCCCTCTTCCAATTATCTGATGCCATTCAAGCACCAGTTCAAGGAGCATTAAGGGGCTATAAGGATGTTACAATTACGTTTATCATGGCGATTATATCTTATTGGATAATAGGTTTACCTATTGGCTACATACTAGGTACTTACACAGCATACGGCCCATTTGGCTACTGGATAGGCTTAATTGCCGGCTTAACGGTCGGTGCACTTACCCTGGGAACACGTTTAGTATACTTACAGCGCAAGTTTGCTAAGCTTTATTAAATGATTTTTGACAAATTTTAAACCTATGGATAGCTAAACAGTTATATTTTAGATATTGATGTAATCCAAAACCAACTACAAGAAAAAAGTGAAATCCATTTTTCCGATTTCACTTTTTTTCTTCAATATTAAAAAATATGTCAATCTGGTAATTAATCGTTAGTGCCCATGGAAAGCAATTACCGTAACGGTTATCAACTATAGATAAAATGAAAGCCTCGAAATATTTTACCAGGGTAAAATGTTCGAGGCTTTTGTTTTGAGAAGAGCTGTCTTAGCCTCTTTTAATTATTTGCTAATAAATTGTTGTGTCCAGTAATAGCCACTATCAGATAATCCTACTCCAATATGTGTATAGCTACCGTTCATGATATTCGCTCTGTGACCAGCTGAATTCATCCAGCCTTGTACCACTTCTTGAGCTGATCGTTGTCCCATTGCAATATTTTCTGCAGCTGACTTGTAGCTAATCCCTAAAGATTTCATTTGATCAAAAGGTGAGCCATATGTAGGACTTGTATGTGAAAAATAATTATTATCTTTCATGTCCTGAGATTTAAGCTGTGCTGACTTAGTCAATGCAGAGTCGATTTGTAGAGGTGCTAAGCCTCCCTTTGCACGCTCGGCATTAGTTAGATCTACCACCTGTTGGATAACAGAAGATACTTGAGCTTGATTGGAATTACTGTTTGTTTCCGTTTTTTTAGTAGCTTGCTGAGTAGTTGGAGAAGTTGTAGCTACCTCTTTTTTTGGTTGGGCCGCTGGAGCCTTCGCAGTTTTAGCTTCTTTTTTAGCAGCATTTGGTTTAGTTACTTCTACTTTTGCTGCAGTTTGTGTTTTTTCAACGACTGGTTTTTCTTTTATTTGATTGTTGGGTTTAGTAACCTCTTTTGTTTCTTTTTGTACCTTTTGGGTATTTTGTGCCACGTCATTTTTCTTTGCAGCCTCTGTTTTAATAGTATTTGCTAGGTTAGCAACGATTAACTCTTTATTTATATTAAACTTTTGAAGCATTTTGTTTATTTCTGTCTCACTTAAAGACAATTTTTGAGAGTTAATCTTTAGAGACTTCCATTCGATGGATGTTTTTGCCTCAGAAGTAGTTTTTGAATTGCCAGCTGTTTCTGCTGATGCTGTTGTAGCAGTAAGTAATAATCCTCCTGCTAGCATACCTGCTAAAATCTTTTTGTTCATTTTCATTTCCTCCTTCTTTTGTGCTCTCTCATTTTATACACAAAATCAAAAGAAAAAATTATATAATATCTTCCATCTCGTCCATTCGAGTATTAAAAGATGGACGGGAGAAAGGATTCCGTTCCTTTGGTATGGTAGGATAAACCAATACATAAAAATATTAGTTTTCTAAAGCTCTTGACAATTTCATATATTCCTCGTCAATCACTCCCAGAATTTTTTCCTGCTGTGTTATGGATAGTTTACTATTTTTCACACGTGAGGCAATCATTTGATATTTTTTTTCACAGCTCTGTCTCACCCTGGGGTGTGTATATTCATCCAACAGCTCCGATTTAATGACATTACGTACTTCTTCTTCGGTAATATCATTCGTTGCGCGATTTTTATATAGCAATTTAAAAGCATCAATCATTAACCGAATCCCCTATAATCTCAAGCTTATTTATTTGCTCTCCGATAATTACAAGTTGGGGCTCCATTTTCATGTATTCAGGGAGCCATTGGATCATTCCATAAGCATATTGAAATAAATAAGGATATTTGTGTCCCTTTAGTGGAACATAACCCTTCATCCGATAGACGGAGTCAGGAAGACCTCTAACCCAATCCTCGAAGGCTTCTTGATCTATTGGTCCGTTAAAGGTATGAAGCCTTGAAGACAAGGAAAGTTGCTTGCCTATTGCCGCTTCTTTAACTTCTTTTTCATGAAAGGTAGCTTCCAAGTTAGCAAGTGCTTTTATAGAAATTTTACTGTTGGAGGCTTGAATAATTGGTGCATCACCATTAATACCTTGGAGTTCCATAGAGACAGTCGCAATCTCGTCATCAGTTAGTAAATCTACTTTATTGGCAACTATTAAATGTGCATGTTTGATTTGCTCAAGGAAGAGCATCCGTGTTCGGGGTGACAGCTTGTCTCGTTCTAACCATCTTTTGCAGTCGGCAACAGTAATAATACCTTTTATATTTAACTGATTTGCAAATATCGGTGAGAACACAGCATCTAATGCTTCAACAGGGTGTGCAGCTCCAGTCGTCTCTATTAATAACACATCAAAATCTTCCCCAGCCAACAACATTTGAAGCTGTGCTTCCATCTTCTCAGATCCTGTACAGCATATGCATCCTTCTAGCATTTCTTTAAGAGGGATGCCTTCCTCTACTGCCCTACTATCAAAAGCCAATTTACCTAACTCATTCATAATTACTGCTGGTTTAATACCTTCATTTTTGAATTGTGAGATTAAATTGGTTAACAAGGATGTTTTCCCGCTACCTAAAAATCCACTCAATAAATATACATCTTTCAACATCCACACCTCTTCCTATGTATTTCCTATAGAAATTCATCGTCGACTCGGCAACGTCAAAACTTCTTCTCTCGAATAAAGAGCTGACCATTGCAGGTCAGCTCTTTTAAGAAATAGATTATGCTATTACTTATTTTTTAATTAAATCCTTTGCTATCTCTTCTGCCTTTAATAATTGAGGATCTTCGTTTAGTAATTTTTCACGAAGCTTATTCATCAATGTATTAGCAGAATCACCGGTAAGCTCACCTGTAGCATCCAGTTTGTTGTCAGCTTGGAATTTTTTCACCGCAGAAACCATAGTCTCGTCAAAGCTGGTATTAATAGTACCTGGATCGTATCCAACTGCTTTTAACATTTCCTTAGCATTTTTAACAGCATCTGATGTCATACCTGTCTTTAAAACTTCAGAAGTATTTAAAGGAGATAACATCGCATAAGAAGGATATTGTACTTCGTAATCTGGTGCAATACCTTTATCATGTATCCAGTTACCTTTTGGCGTTAACCATTTTGCTGTTGTTATTTTAATATTAGAGCCATCAGGTAAATTGTTAAGAGACTGTACAGTTCCTTTACCAAACGAATTTACACCAACAATAGGCATATTTGCTGATTCGCTTAATGCTCCTGCAAGTATCTCAGATGCAGATGCACTCCCTTCGTCGATCAACACTGTAACAGGAAGATCCACTCGGAGACCAGGTGATGCAACAATCGCCTCTTTTACAAGTTTGTTTTTCTCATCTTTTGTTTCAATTTGTACAATATTCTTGCCTTCTTCAACAAAAAGGTTTGAAATATCAACTGCCGAATCTAGCAGGCCACCTGGATTTTGTCTTACATCCAGAACTAATGACTCCATGCCTTCTTTTTTCAGATCATCGATCGCAGTAACTAACTCATCATACGTATCGTCAGAAAAGCTAGAAATCATAATATGACCTACTTTGTCACTTAACATCTCAGGATAAACTGTTTCTATAGGGATATCATCTCGAACTATTGTCGTTTCAATTAATGCACCTTCACCACGTTGAATCGTTAATGTAACTTCAGTGCCTTTTTTACCGCGAATTAATAAAACAGCTTCCGAAACACTGTAGCCTTTAATGTCTTTCCCATCTACTTTTAAAACCTTATCATTAGGTAACAACCCAGACTTTTCGGCTGGAGAATTTTTAATAGGAGAAATAACCGTAATGATACCATCTTGCTCCTGTATCTCCGCTCCAATTCCTTGGAAGCTCGAATGAACACTGTCTTCAAACATAGATGCCTCTTCTGTATCCATGTATTCAGAATAAGGATCTTCCAGTGCATCGACCATGCCATTGATGGCACCATTAATCACTGTATCCTCATCAATATCCTTATAGTAATCTTTTTTTAATTTGTCATAAGCCATATATAACTTAGTGAATTCTTTTCGTTCACCTACATATTGCACCTGTGATTCTTGCCCTTTTATTTCACTAGCTTCATCCTCTTTTCCAAACATAAATAGAAGTGATGTAACGCCAGCCGTGATTATCATGAGACCAAAAATCATTAGCCAAAGCATCAAAGGTTTAATCTTTACATATTTAGAAGATTCAGGCGATGATTGTTCCTGTTCTTCGTTTGTTCGTTGCTCTTGTTCGTCCAAAATCTTCACCCTTTTCACACAATTCGTTTTTCAAAAAATAGACTGCCAAAAATGACAGTCTGTTTTTTTAAAATTACATCCTTATTTTAATGCTGCTTCTAATGCCACTACGATCATGTCATTGAATGTTGTTTGTCTTTCTTCTGAAGAAGTAACTTCTCCAGTAATAATGTGATCACTAACAGTCAATACGGCTAGAGCTTGTCTTCCGTATTTAGCAGCTAGTGTATATAATGCAGCAGCTTCCATTTCAACTGCAAGTACACCGTAGCTTGCCCATTTTTCATTTTGAGCATTTTCATTATAGAATAAATCAGCTGTAAATACATTACCTACACGTAGGTTTAGTCCTGCTTCTTTACCTGCATTATATGCATTGTATAATAAATTGAAATCAGCAGTAGGAGCAAAGCTAATATCATCTAAAAGTACTTTATTCATAGAAGAATCAGAAGATGCTGATTGAGCAAGAATTACGTCACGTACTTTTACATCTTTTTGGATAGCTCCACAAGTTCCAACACGGATTAATTTTTGTACATCATATTCAGCCATTAATTCAGTTGTATATATAGAAATGGATGGTACTCCCATTCCTGTTCCTTGTACAGAAACTCTTTTCCCTTTATATGTACCTGTGTAACCAAACATATTACGCACTTCATTATATTGCACAACATCCTCTAAGAAAGTTTCAGCAATATATTTTGCACGAAGTGGATCTCCTGGTAGTAAAATCGTGTCAGCTATTTCACCTTTTTTTGCATTAATATGAATACTCATTAATATAACCTCATTTCTAAAACTTATCGTGTTTATGATACCTTTTTTTACTATAAAATGCAATGTAGAAGCCTAGAGGGTATTGTCTTCGTATAACTCCCATATTTCATCAAAAACTATTGCTGGCATCTCTGGATGCGCGAGCTCCTCAATATACTCGGAAAGTGGCTGAAAAGATGTTTCTGCTTTTGGAAAATCATGCTGTAAAAACATTTGTTCCGCAAATAGAGCTTTGGCATCGGTCTTTTGACCTCCCCGGAATTTTAATGCAAATAAATAAAACGATTGATTCATATTATTTTTCCTCCTTTAGTCCTGAAGTAGTATATTAATTTAAAATTTTGTAGATAATTCAGTCTAAAACAATTAAACTAAAAATTATGATGATAAAACATTAGAAAGGAATGGCTCAATTGAAATATGGATTTAAATCGAAAAGAAACAAAATACCTAGTACGCCCAAAGTACCTAAACCAAAGAAACAGCGCAAATCCCTTAGTAGTCGTTCATTTTCCCTTTTTAAAAGGAATGCAAACAAAAGCTTTCAAAATACCAATTTGTTAAATTCCATACGTGGCAGAGTACTCATCATTTTTTCCGTCCTTATTATAATTCTATTTTCCATGCTAGTCCTTACTTCGGCCAACATGCAATCATCTCAGAAGGAACTAGAAAACTTTATAAACGTGGACATAAAAGAGCAGTTAATGGTCAATCAAATATCTGCTGATATTGCTAAACTTTCAAATGCAGAGCAAAGCTATATCATTACAGGTAAATCAAATTATATGTCAAGTTATAGAAGTTATAAAGATGCAATCGTTACTCGCTTTAAAGAATTGCAGACTATTTTTAAAAATCGTTCTGATGAGCTCAAAAAAGTAACGGCGATTAATGAGCATTTTAATACATACCTTCAATATTCTGAACGTGCATTAAGCCTAAGAGACCAAAAAGGATTTGAGGCTGCTCAAAAGCTTGTAAATGCAGGAAGTGGACGCGCAGCCATGAGCCATGTAGATGTCCAAATCGAAGCGATGAACGAAGTGTTAGCTAAAAAGAACGCTAAGCAAATTGCACTCTTAAAGAGCGAAAATCAAAACGCTTTGAACATATTTATAGGCTTAACGATTTTCTCTGTATTATTAACATTAGTATTTGGAATTGTACTATTTAATTCTATTAAAAGAAGCACTTACTCTATTAACCGTTCGATTTTAGAAATCGCTCAAGCTGGCGGTGATTTAACAAGAAGAGTAAAGGTGAGAAGTAAAGACGAATTTGCTGAAATTGCTTCCAATACAAATGTTTTAATCGCTTCTATTGCTGATTTAGTTAGACGTGTAAGCCATTTAACCGAAAATGTATCAGCTAGCGGTCAGGAATTGATGGCCTCTTCGGACGACACTGCTATTACAATTCAGTCAATAGCGGATTCTACTAACGAAATAGCAGCTGGTAGTGAGCAGACTATGAAAAGCATGACCTTAGCTATTCAAAAAATGAATTCACTAGAGGAAGCAACAAGATATTTGAATGAGGATGCACAAGCTGTAAAAGTAGCGACTGATCACATGACTGCTGCTGCCAAACAAGGAGCATTGTCTGTTCAACATTCTTCAAATGTTATGTTAAATATTGAAGAAACGATGGCTAATACCTCTCAGACTGTTCAATCTTTAGGAACTAAATCGTATGAGATAACTTCTATTATTAAAACCATCACTGCAATTGCAGAGCAAACTAACCTACTGGCTCTAAATGCGGCAATTGAGGCTGCACGTGCCGGAGAACACGGACGAGGTTTTGCAGTAGTAGCAGATGAAGTAAGGAAACTAGCAGAGCAATCTCAAAAAGCAGCAAAAGAGGTAACAGGAATTGTAACCTCCATTCAAACGGAGGTAACCTCTATTGTTAAACAAAATCACGAAGGGGTCGAAAATGTTATAAAAGGCGTTGAAGTAGCGAATGAAACAAGCACTTCCCTTGAACAAATTATGAAACAAACAGACGAAACGATTAGTATTATTAATAAAATGGTAAATCAGATAGAAAAAACACTGGAATTTAGCCAGGAAGTAGCTGCTTCCTTTATAGAAGTGACTCATATAGCAGAGAACACTGCGTCAAACACTGAAAACTCTGCTGCCGCCGCTGAACAAGGTAGTGCTGCCATGCAAGAAATCAATGCTTCCGCTGTTGAATTATCACACCAAGCGGACGAGCTTAGAAAAGTAGTAAACGAATTCAAGTTATAATTTGTAAGGCATATAACCGTCTTAGCTAGCACTGAAAAATATAGTGCTAGCTTTTTATATGTAAAAAACTATAAATCACTTTGTGAGGCTCTACACTTTGTTTAAGGACCCCCCCTACAAGGTATGGGTCCATTAGCCCAATAATTATGCGTATCTCCGCAATCCCCCCCTTTCTTATTACACTCTCTACCCCTTACAATTACATAAAAAGCATGGATATGGCTGTCGTGAATATTTCCAGGTGTGACAATGTTTGCAAGCACAAAACCCTTCTCGTCTGTTGCAGCATGAAAAGAATAGGCGAACTGCTTTGTCCGTTCATCTTTTACGTAGTAACCACTTTCAGGATCTGTTGTCGATTCCTTAATCTCCTTGTACTCTTCCTTTTCAAACTTTTCAGGTGGGAATGGTTTCTTCCCATGCTTTTCCCGGTCGAGGTTGAGCTCCTCCTGGAGCCTCTTTTCATAAGCCCGCATCTCTTTACGAACAACCTTCTTCTCAAACTTTCTCTTATTCGCACTAGCTTTCACATGGGTCGAATCAATAAAGACATGATCCGGGCTTAGGAGCCCACGATCTGCGACCTCCTTTAATACTCTGTAGAAAATCTGCTCGAATAGATCTGTGTCTGCAAAACAACGGACATAGTTTTTCCCGAAAGTTGAGAAATGGGGAACCTCGGTATGGAAACCAAAGCCTAGAAACCATCGGTATGCCATGTTGGTTTCAATCTCTTTAATGGTTTGGCGCATGGACCGTATACCAAAGGTATATTGGATAAAAGTAGTCTTGATAAGTACCACTGGGTCGATACTAGGTCTCCCTATTGTCGAATAAAGGTTTTCAACCAATGGATAGATAAAGGAAAAATCAATTGCCTCATCTAACTTACGAACAAGGTGGTCTTGTGGTACCAACTGTTCAATAGTCAAGATTTCTAATTGTTCGCGTTCATTGGTTTAATTTTTCGTCATCATATCCATCACCTCATTCATTTTTTAGAAGGTCCCGTTGATTGGAGCGAAGAACGGCGACTGCAGCGGGAACAGCGCGAGCTGAAGACCCTGGACTGAGCGCAGCGAGGGAAGCGGCTGAGGCCGTGCCCGCGGAAAGCGTCCGTTCGTAGCGGAAATCAATTCTTCCTCGCGTTACTTCTATTTTAAAAGAAAAAAGACTGTAGGCAAACTCCAAAATTTTTGGAGTTTGTCTACAGTCTGAAGCATGGATATGAATCCATGTTTTTTTACATTAGAATAGTTTTAAGTATTCTCCATAGCCTTCTTCCTCTAGCTTGTCCTTGGGAACAAAACGCATAGCAGCTGAATTAATACAGTAGCGTAAGCCTGTTTCTTCTTTTGGACCATCAGGGAATACGTGACCAAGATGTGAGTTTGCTGTTTTACTTCTCACTTCTACTCTTCTCATACCATGAGAATCATCAAAATGCTCAGTTACCTCGTGGCTCTCGATTGGTCTAGTAAAGCTTGGCCAGCCACAACCAGCATCATATTTGTCCTTGGAATGGAATAATGGTTTGCCTGAAACAACATCTACATAAATTCCTTCATCAAAATGCTTATCGTATTCTCCTTGAAAGGGTGGTTCTGTTCCATTTTGCTGAGTCACATAATACTGCATTTCAGTTAATTTATCCTTCATTTTGTAACCTCCTATTGTTTTCAACGAAGTTTGCTCTACCTGAACCAACAAAATATCTATTATAATGACTTGGATTCTTTTTATAATAGTCTTGATGATATTCCTCTGCTTCATAAAACTCAGATGCAGGCAAAATTTTAGTAGCTATTTTTTTCGGAAATCGTCCAGAGGCATTTAAAGAAGCCTTAGATTGTTCTGCTTTTTCTTGCTGCTCTTCATTATGATAAAAAATAGCTGTTTGATAGGAAGATCCCTTGTCGAAAAATTGCCCTTCTTCATCTGTTGGATCGATGTTCAGCCAAAATATATCCAGTAGTTGATCGTAAGAAAATTTTTCCGGATCATACGTAATTTGAACTGCCTCAAAGTGTCCGGTAGCATTTGAACACACTTGTTCATAAGTAGGGTTAGGTAAATTACCACCCGTATAACCGGAAACAACTTTTTCAATGCCGTCATAAGAATCAAACGGTTTTACCATACACCAAAAACAGCCACCTGCAAATGTTGCTTTTTCCATTTTATATCCCTCATTTCGATGGAACTATAATTTCTAAAACAATTTTGTCTTCTTGAAGATTCAATTCCTTCGCTCGAACATTTACACCAGACGCCATAGGAATACTAGCCAACTGAATTAAAACTTCTTCTTCATCAGGCTTCACTACCATCCAGCGAGGGAGGTCTATTGAATCTCGTAATAACTTTAACACAGTATCGGGTGGTAATTGAAGCTGTCCGACTTCAACCGACGATTGCTCCAAACGAATATTCCCATTCTCTTCGACAAAAGGTTCAAAATACATCTTTACTGGAAGAGTTAATGAGAAAATGGTTAACTCAGAGCTTAAAATAATTTGCTCCTCTACACTCAATTGAAGGGGAATAGGTTTATCATCCATCGCTGTAGCTATAAAAGTATTTGCTATTCCCTGAAAATCTTCCTTAGAGACATTTACAGTTAATACATGTCCGGAAGGGTCAGGTGTAGTAATACTTTCAACGTCAACATTTTCCGTTGGAGATGTAATCCAGTACAAAAGGGTTCCTATACTCCCTGCAATGATTAATAATAATAAAAAAAAGGCAATCATCCACTTATTCATCTAAACCAGCTCCTCAAAAGAACAATTCCCTACTTTGCTCATCTATCAAACCACAATTTTCTAAAGAATTTACTACGTTATCTACTATCAGCTCATATCCCTTGCTGTTCGGATGAAAAAAATCGGTATGATAGACTAAGTTTGCATTAGAATCAAACAAAGTATCAATAGGTGCGTAACAAGCATTTGTATTACTATAGGATAGCGATTCTATAGTGTCGTTCCAGTCTGTTATGATTTGATCTACTTCGCTCGTTTCATCTGTAACTATGGTAATAGGGTTATAAATTCCAATCATTATTATTGGAGCACTACTATTAACCTCTCGAATTTGCTCTAATATTTCATCATAATTTCGCTCAAAACGCTGTAATTCCTTTTGAAATGCCTCAATCTGAAGGTTAAAGAGATCTTTTCTAAATACCTTCATGACATCATTTCCACCAATGGTAATAGTGATTAAGTCTGCTTTACGAAGTTGATGATCGATTTCTCCATTTTTTAACAACTTTAGAAGTTGGTCACTTCGTCTTCCTCTTTTAGCAGTATTGGTTAACACGACATCTTCTATTCCCTTGTATTCTAAGATTTGATTTTTTAATCTTCCAACGTACCCATTCTTCTTTAGTTCATCTCCTACCCCTTGAGTAAGAGAATCTCCAAGACCTACAAGTTCTAATGTTCTCGGGAAAAATTCAGGCGGAATAATATATTCTTCAAATAAGACCGTTTCCTTTATCGGAAAGCTAACTTCTTCTATTTTTTCTGGCGCACAGCTAGCTAATAAAGAAATACAAACAAGAATAATTAAAAATTTATATTTCATATCTAACCCCTTTATTTAACTCCATTTATATACAAGATGATGTAAAACTATAAATAAAAGCAGGGAAAATTTGATCTTCCCTGCTTTGGCATTATTCTGTCATATACATAAATCCAATGGCACCTGGACCAGTATGCGTACTAATCACCGGGGAAGTAAAGGACACTTGAATATCTTTGAAACCCGAGTCTTTTATTAATTCCATTAAGGGTGTAGCCATAGACAATCCATTAGCATGCGAAATACCTACCGCTTTTACAACTTTTCCTTTAGTGTCTTCCATAAACTGTTTAAACAAATAGTTGACTACTTGCTTATGACTTCTAGCTTTTGCCACAGGAGTATAAACTCCATTCGCAAGGCTCGCAATGGGTTTAATAGAAAGTAAAGATCCAATCATTGCTTTTCCCTTCCCAATACGTCCACCTTTAACTAAATTATCCAAAGTATCTACTACTACATATAGATCTGTTTTAGAGCATATGTCTAATACCTTCTCAACAATTGCATCTTTTGTAGCTCCATTAACAGCCATTTTAGCAGCTTCTTCCACCTGGAAATATAAAGCAAAGGAGATAAACTTGGAGTCAATAACAGTCACATCAGAATCTGTCAGGTCAGCAGCTGTTTGAGCAGATTTGACAGTACCACTCATACCACCGGTCATATGTATTGAGATAACTTGATCTCCATTCTTACCAAGTCTATCGTATAGCTCTTTGAACACCCCTACTGCAGGCTGGGAGGACTTAGGAAGTTCTTTAGAAGTACTCATCTTTTCTAAAAATTCCTCTGGTTGAATATTAACCCCATCAATATATGACTCCCCATCAATCTGAATCGTCAAAGGTACTACATGTATATTATACTTTTCAATTATCTCTTTAGTTAAATCAGCTGTAGAGTCTGTAACTATATGAACCTTTGGCACTGTATATCCCTTCCTTCCTAAGTATATTATAAGAAGAAAGATGTTAATCTGTAAACTATTTATGCCTGATTTGAAGCTCATTAATCTTATTTGCAATAATTATATGTAAGTCTTCTTTTATTTGTTCTGAATTACTTACTTGAATCGTTTCTTTACTATATGAAGGAAGGATACTAATTTGAACATGTGCTGGACTAATTTTATTATTATTTTTCTCCATAATATTAGAGGTTCCATGAATCGCGATAGGAACAATAGGAACATCTGCGTCTTTAGCAATACGGACAAATCCCGATTTGAAGGCTCCTATCCCCTGTCCCTTACTTCTAGTTCCCTCCGGAAACATTAAAATAGAATGACCGTTTTGTAAATGTGTTACTGTATCCTGAATTGATCGATAACTACTTTTTCGGTTTGTCCGGTCTAAAAACACACAATTCATTTCTTCCATCCATTTAGCTACTAGTGGGACCTTTTTTATCTCTATTTTAGAAATAAAGCCAAAAGGTTTTGGTATGTGTGTTAAAAGAGTAGGAATATCAAAGTTTCCTTCATGATTGCTTACGAATAAAACCGGGCCCTCTGGGAGGTTTTCCAATCCTTCTACAGTGAATTCGCTTTTTGTTCTTTTAAGAACACCACTGGCCCATTTTTGTGGTACTTCGTGGACAAGCAAGTCATATTGCTCTACTGATAGTAACCCTTTTTTAGACTTAATTTTGTTTAGTTTTGGAATGCTTATTGGTAAATAGCCAAACAAAAACCCAAAAGTTCTTAAAGAAGAAAACAACTTATTCACTAACCTTTCTATCGTAAACCAAATATACGTAAGTTATTCCGTCAGATGTCTTCATTTCTTCAGACTTTTCAGTAAGCACCCATTCATCGGAGCTATATGGTGGGAAGTAAGTATCGCCTTTGAATGTTTGTTGGATGAAGGTGATATATAGTCTGTCCGCCTTTGGTAAGATTGCTCTAAAAATCTGCTCTCCACCAATTACCATAACCTCATCGTGGTGACTCTTCGCCATTTCAATTGCATCCACTAAATTGTTTACTACCTCTGCTCCCTCGACTTTATAGGAAGGGTTTCTAGTAACAATTATACTTTTTCTACCTGGCAATACTTTCCCAATCGATTCATATGTATTCCGTCCCATAACCATTGCCTTACTCATTGTTTTCTCTTTGAAATATGCTAAATCACCAGGTATATGCCAAGGCAAGTCTTTGTTATAGCCAATTACTCGGTTAGGATCATGTGCTACGATTAGTGATATCATCATTATTCTCTCCTTTATACAGCAATTGGTGCTTTGATTTTTGGATGCGGATCATAGCCTTCTATAGAAATGTCTTCGATTTCAAAATCAAAGATGGAAGCTTTTTCTTCATTTAAGACTAATGTCGGCAAAGCACGTGGTGTTCGTGATAGTTGCGTTTCAACCTGTTCAAAGTGATTCGAATAAATATGAGCATCACCTAAAGTATGCACGAAATCTCCAACTTCTAACTTACATTCTTTTGCTATTAAATGAACAAGTAAAGCATAGGAAGCTATATTAAAAGGAACTCCTAAAAAAACATCAGCACTTCGCTGATAGAGTTGACAGGACAATTTTCCGTTCGCTACATAGAATTGCATAAATGTGTGACAGGGTGGCAATGCCATATCATCGACCTCAGATGGATTCCAAGCAGTAATGATATGTCGTCTGGAATCAGGGTTCTTTTGTAATCCATCTATCAAATTTGCAAGCTGATCAATCGTTTCACCGTTTTTACCAGGCCATGAGCGCCATTGTCTACCATACACCGGACCAAGGTCTCCAAATTCTTCTGCGAAACTCTCATCAGATAGAATGTTGTCACAGAAAACCTTCATTTGTTGATCCACTAAAGCCTTAAATTCAGGATCCTTCGAAGCTCGAACACCAAAGTTTGTCATATCTGGACCATTGTAAGCATCACTATTTACCCACTTTTCAAATGCCCACTCATCCCAAATATGGTTATTGGCCTTAATTAAGGTTTTAACGTTGGTATCTCCCTTTAAAAACCATAATAATTCACTTACTATCAAGCGAAAAGCAGTTTTTTTTGTAGTCATAAGAGGAAATCCTTTTGAAAGATCAAAACGCATTTGATAACCAAAAACACTTTTTGTTCCCGTTCCTGTTCGATCCCCTTTTTCAATCCCATGTTCTATAATGTGCTTACATAAATCTAAGTATTGTTGCATTTCCTTACTCCTTTCCTTTTATAGCAAAAAAGCTCTCATCTAGGAGAGCCATTTAGGTGGGGTGTTCTTAGACCAATAAATTTCACCTAAAGCATAATGCTTTGAATATTTATCCTCTGCTAGGTGATAATGAAAATTGAAGTAGTAACCATCTAGCGGTTTTTTATCTGTTCTAACATGAAAACGCATCAAATCTTTTTTTGTAGTTTCATCAAAAATATGGAATATTTTTTCGTAATATTCTCCAGAAGGCTGTTCTGTTATAGCTAGATTAGCTGCTTTTTGATCGTCAACAGAAACTAATGTTGTATTAATTGCCTGTTGAATTCTAGGAAAAATAACTTCATCAAACTCATTTTGAATAACAGGGCCTATTCTAGCACCAAACTTAATGTAAGCTTGTTCTTTAGCGGCCAAAGTAATCTTTTCACTATAATCAATGGATTCTTTAAGACTAACCTGGTCATACTCTACCGTATGCTTCTCTGCAGAGACCGACTTCATCGGCACTTTGCTCTCTAACAGTTGCTCCCAAATAACATGGTTAGGTGAGATCAGTCCAAAGGTTAGAAATGCCACAGTAATAATAATCGATTTTTGGAACCATTTTTTCATGTTTAATCACCTTCAATTATGTACAATTTAGTAAAAGCAATATTATAAACATATACGAAATCGAGAACAAAAGGTTTCATCTTCCTAGTATTCATTGTACAATAAAAAGGGTAAACAATCAGTAGTTTTTTAAACTAAGGAGGAAATTCTTATGAGCACAGATATTATCATTGGAATCGGATTTTTATTTTTATTAGGTTATTTAACTTCTTTAAACTTCACGCACTGATTTAAAAGTAAATTAGTTCATTATTCTAAAACAAAGAGGGAAGCGACTTGTATAGTCACTTCCCTCTTTGTTTTATACTTCAATTATTCCGTAATGAAATTTGGAACTTAATCTTGTCAGTCGGGTAAAACCAAAATCCTCAAACATAGGAGAGCGGAAATGCGCCTTTAAAACCACTCGCTTCTTGGCAACTCGCTTCGCTTGCTCGACCCACTCTGTATAAAGAGTTCCAATAGCCCCTATTTCTCTAAGGGCTTGAAAATTATTAGACTCGGCTATTTCCTCTTCAAACATCGGATCCATATACACAACATCAAATGAGTTATCCTTTACCGTTTTTAAAAAGTCTACAGCATCTTGATGAATCACTTGAATTCTTCGCATCGAATTTTCTAATTCACTAAAATCCGTTTCATAGCTTTTTAATCCTCGATTAATAATATATGCAATCATCTTTTCCTTCTCTAGTGCAACTACTTTTCCAGGATCTCCTACTGTGTAAGCAGCAATTAAGCTATCAGAACATAGACCAGCTGTAGTATCTAAAAACCTTTCCCCCAACTTTAAGCCTGTTGCTTCAAGAAAAGGGTCTTTCCCCGCTTTTAACAGTCTTTTTAAACGAAAGGCTGCAGAATTTGGGTGAAAGAAAAAAGGAGTGGTCGAACCATATGCAAAAAACTCCAGCCTTTCCTTCCCAACTACTAAAACATCGGCTAACTGCTCGTTTTGTATTTTTTCCACTGACTTTTTATTTCGGTCAATGAATTTTATACATAAATCAGCAGCTATATCTTTTGCTACCCGAGTATATTCGGGATTCGTTCTTCCAGCAGTCGTTATAACTGTTTTCATTTAAGCAATTATGTCAGTGAGAACACCTGTCAGGTGGTCTTTGATTGTTTCCATAGAGTTACTTTCAATTTGCTCTCTAGGGATAAAATAAGCTAATTCTCCATCCTTCCATATAGCAATGGAAGGTGAACTTGGTGGGACTTCACTAAAATAATCTCTCATAGTAGCAGTCGCCTCTTGATCTTGTCCTGCAAAAACAGTAACAAGGTGATCTGGTTTCTTTGGTAATTCACCAATTGCTTCAGTAACAGCAGGTCTTGCGAGACCCGCTGCACAGCCACATACCGAGTTAATCACTATTAATGATACACCTTCTTCTTTCATATGCTCATGCACTTGATCAGGTGTAGTCAGCTCTTTAAAACCTGCATTCGTCAGCTCACTTCTCATTGGTTTAACTACTTGCTTCATATATTCATCATATGCGTTCATCTCTTCGCCCACTTTCACGTATGTTCAATTACCCATTCTTAAAGGGTATTCTATTTTCTATTCTACTTTTGTTTAAGTTTTTTTTCACTCATTTTTACTTATAGTACATTAACCTCTTGATAGTCTAGGCTCTATATTTCCTTTAAATACGTTTATTTTCCCAGTTTTTCGAAATAGAGCAAAGTAAATAATATTAACCAGTTCATTTGTACGAATATAAGCTACATAACATTAATTAATCTTGTTTCACTTAAAATAGGGAAAATAGAATTATTTTAGAATACTGAAATACTTTTATTTAGTGAAAGAAAATTAACTATGTTACTATTAAAATGAATGTATATCGACTTTTTTTGACATTTTTCAACATTTGCTCATCTATATGGATGACTAAGCATTAGCATAAACTTACTCGTATCCGTTCAAAATAAGTCTAATGATTTTGTATACATTTTAGAACCTTACGATGGATCTGCTACCTCGTAATTCAAACCAACTAGATGAGGGGCGAAATAAATTGATGAAACTAAATGAACTATTATCTTCAGTCGAGATTATTCCACCTCTAAAGACACAGAATATTCAAGTAAATGGGATTGCTTTTAATTCTAAAAATATTAAAGAAGGTTATTTGTTCGTCGCTATTTCAGGGACTCATACAGATGGACATACGTATATTGAGGATGCTCTTACGAACGGGGCTATTGCCGTGGTTGGTGAACAGGAACTATTCTTAAATGAGGTTCCATACTTTCAAGTAAAAGATGCTAGAAAAGCATTAGCCTATCTTGCTAAAACATTCTACAAAAATCCTACTAATAACAAAATACTAATTGGGATTACTGGAACAAACGGTAAAACTACTACCTCTTATATGTTGAAGCATATACTTGAGAGCCAAGGAATCTCCTGTGCTGTATTCGGGAGTATTTCTATTATTATTAACAACTCATACGACATTAGATCCTCTGACCTTCCATGAACTTGCTGCAAAGAGCAAGGACCAAGTAATTATTATGGAAGTTTCTTCCCATGGTCTGGTGCAACAACGTGTAGAAGGTCTTGAATTTGATTATTGTATTTTTACCAATATAGAACACGAGCACCTCGATTACCATAATGATATGGAATCATACTATTTAGCTAAGCAATCATTGTTTACATACTTAAAAAGTAATGGAAAAGCAATTCTTCTCTCTAGTAATGAATGGAGTGAGAGGCTTAATACATATGTAACTTCACTTGGAAGAGAAGTCATTAAAATTAATGGAAGCTCTCCTACTTATACAATTGATATAGATAAAATTATCGAACAACAGACGGGCAATGTTTTTTCTCTTACAACACAAATGCAAGGCGAGCACAATATTAATAATGCAGCTGCAGCCTTTGCTACAAGCGTTCATTTCGGCTTAGATCCCAAGCGTGTTGAGTTAACTTTAAATAATTTCAAAGGTATTCCAGGTCGTTATCAGTTATTTCCTCTTCCGAATAGTGCGACCGCTGTCGTAGATTATGCGCACACTGCCAATGCATTTCACTATATTCTAGATACCGTAAAGTCACAGAACGCACGGATGATATATCACGTTTTTGGCTTCAGGGGTAATCGAGATGTACAAAAAAGGGCAAGGATGATTGAAATGTCATTAAAATATGCAGACCGTTGCATTCTAACATTTGATGACCTTAATGGGGTACCAGCGGAACAAATGATAAACGAGCTTGAGAATTTAGGGGCACATGAAAAGTGTGTGATATACCCTGATCGAACAGAGGCTATTAAATACGCTTGGGAAATAGCGGGGCCAGGAGATTGGATAGTTATTACTGGAAAAGGTAATGAAGCATATAAACAAAGCTATTCCCTCTCGACTAAATCTGATATTGACACATTAAATTATCTTTTAAGTACCAAGCATTCAGCAAAACCTGAATTAGAAAGTCTATTGTAGAAGTTATATTATAGAACTGATGATTTCTGAATAATGTCTATATAAAAAGAAAACAGACCTTGCATTAATTATGCTCAGGTCTGCTTTCTTTTACGGATGAATTGGTGCGATATTTTACCTTTGATACTGACATTTTATAATCGATAAACGCTCCGATAAAACCTACCGGTAAGCCACCAGCCAAAATAGACAATACAATAATGAATATGCTGATATTTTCTACTTTAAAAGTCAGCAGATACAAGGTTAAAAGAGTACCGGCGATCAGAAAAATGGTTGTAAAATAGTATGTGATTTGGGTATTTTCCCGATATTTGTATTCTTTTTTCTTCACTTGGTCTTTACTCATTTTGATCCCTCGTTTCGACTTTATGTTCTACTTATATTATTCACCTATTTTCCTGAATTTACACAACAACATTACAAATTAATTTTACTTTTTTAATGTATCGATTCTGTTCGAGAAAAAACCGCTATATACATTAAAATTCCCCACATTTTAGTCTGTTAAACATTTAAAACGACAGTTATTACAATTTTCAATCTTTTCAACAAGAAAAGCGCAACCGCCTATGTCTGCCCCGACAGGCAAATGGAGAAAAGCGAGGAGGCAGTTCCTTAGCCACCGGAGCTTTTATCCATTTGACCCCGAGGGGCAAGGCGGTGGAGCTAGACATCAAGAAAAGCGCAACCGCCTATCCCTGCCCCGACAGGCAAATGTGCAAATGCGAGGAGGCAGCTCCTCGCCACCGGAGCTTTTATCCATTTGACCCCGAGGGGCAAGGCGGTGGAGCTAGACAACAAGAAAAGCATAATCGCCTGTCACTGCCCCGACAGGCAAATGGGAAAAGCGAGGAGGCAGTACTTCAGCCACCGGAGCTTTTCTCCATTTGACCCCGAAGGGCAAGGCGATGAAGCTAGACATCAAGAAAAGCGGAATCGCCTGTTACTGCCCCGACAGGCAAATGGGAAAAAGCGAGGAGGCAGTTCCTCAGCCACCGGAGCTTTTATCCATTTGACCCCGAGGGGCAAGGCGATGAAGCTAGACATCAATTTATCCACAGGTTTAGAACTTTATAGTTTCCTAAACAATTAAAAAAGAAGAGCTGGCGATATCCGCCATACTCTTCACTTTTACTCATTTTCTTGCCTCGCTCATTTGCTTCCAAACGGAGCCCTTTGCTTCTTCTCCTTCTGCAATACGGGCAATCGCCATACGGATTTGAAGCTTAACTTCATATTCCTTGTCATCCATCGCTTTCTTTAAGGCTGGTAATGCATCCATATCTCCCACCTCATAGAAATACATAGCTGCTCGCCAACGAACTAATTTGTTTTTATCAAACAGCGCCTCTTCCATTGCTTTTGAAAATTGTACAAATCCTAAATCACTCATTGCATCTCCTGCAGTACGTCGAACAGATGCACTCTTATCTTTCAGTGCCATTTCTAAGTATGGAATGACTTTTTCATCTTCAATAAGACCAAGATATACAGTAGCAAGCCTTCTTATTGAAACCTGTTCATCCTGTATTGCTTTTGCTAGAACTGGGATATCTTCAACCTGTGGGTTAATAAGGTTATCAAGTAATTGGAACCTCTTCTCCCATTCACTTATTTCAAATTCCTCCAAAGTGAACGGAACTCTTATAGGCTTTCTATCATCCTCGGCTTTGTCTTTGTCTGCAATTAGTTGCTCCAGCTTACTTTGGGGAAAGCTTGCCTCTAATTCTTTTACTAGCTGCTCACCAATTTCCTTTTGATCACCATATCGCACACCATAGTCAACCCATTTACGAAGCATAATATAATTTTCTTTATCACCCTCCATCGCTTCATCCAAAGCCTTGGTAAAGCGGGCAGATAAACCAAATCTTGACTCTGATTCACTATCAAATACTTTCACCTGAAGCGGGATTCCCTTGAATGATTGTACATGGACATATACTTCACCATAATGATCTAAAGGCTTTTCTTCAGTTTCCGCTTCATTTTCACCGCCAAATACATTTTCAATAGATGCTAAGATGGATTCCCAACTAAACTTTGCAATTCGTTCAATCGCTAAAAAGTCCGCAACGTGGTATACCCCTTTTACTCCTTCGATATCAAATATACGTTGTATTTCTTTTGGTGCGTCTTCTATATGATCCTTTTTATAGTTATAACTCTTCCCAAAAGGAAGCTCCTGGTCAACGACTACCTTCATCGTATTCGGACTTGGCGTTGGTTCTATTGTCAATATTTTCATATCTTGTACCTCCAATATTATAAAATCAGGACGAAACGATTTCTTCTAAATAAGACCATCTTTCTATTAGCTTCTCATATACTTCGTTTGCTTGATCTAATTGTTCGGTTAGTTGCTGTAACGATGTAAAATCAGAGCCTGTAGTTAACAGCTTTTGCTCCAATTCTTCAATCAACCTCTCTGTTTTTTCAATATCCTCACTGATTGTATCCCATTCTCGTTGTTCTTTATAAGTTAGCTTTTTCTTTTCCTTCGTACTTTTTACGGGTGCATTATCTTTCCTAACTTCCACTACTTTTTTTGATGTATCCTTAAGGTCTTCCAAATAATCCGAATAAATTCCTAACCATTCTCTAACTAAGCCATCACCGTTTAGAATCCAAAGCTTTTTAGCAATACGGTCCAGGAAGAAACGATCATGAGAAATAGTAATAATTACCCCAGGGAAGGATTCCATAAAGTCCTCTAAAACAGATAAGGTCTGAATATCCAGGTCATTTGTTGGCTCATCTAAAAATAGAACATTTGGCTGCTCCATTAACATTTTTAATAGAACTAAACGTTTTTTCTCCCCACCGGAGAGCTTGCCTATTTGCGTGCCATGTGTATTTAATGGAAATAAAAACCGTTCAAGCATTTGAGCAGCCGAGAATTTTTCTCCAGATCCTACTTCTATTAGATTGGAGGATTCGCGTACATATTCAATCATTCTCATTTGTTCATTTAGTTTTGGAAGCTGCTGTGAGAAGTGCATCTGTTTTACAGTCGATCCAACAACTACTTCTCCAGAGTCCATCTGAATCTCGCCTGCTAGCATTTTCAGTAAAGTACTCTTTCCAACCCCATTTGGCCCCACTATGCCAACTCGATCTCCTGCCTGTAGGATAAACGAAAAATCATCTACAATGACTTTTGCATCAAAACGTTTAGAAATATTTTTACCCTCTAACACCTGCTTCCCTAACCTAGTAGTAGCCATTTCAAGCTCTAGATTTAAAGCAGAATTATCGCGGTCCAGTTGTGAATCGATTTCTTCAAAACGATCTTTTCTTGCCTTTTGCTTGGTAGATCTAGCCTTTGCACCTCTGCGAATCCACTTAAGCTCATTACGATATAAATTTTGTAGCTTTTGTTGAGATGCAGCGTTCATCTCTTCACGTATTGCTTTAGATTCCAGATAATCTGCGTAATTCCCTGTGTGAGTATACAACGTTTTATCAGCAAGCTCATAAATATGAGTGGCTACAGTGTCTAAAAAGTAACGGTCATGTGTAACAAAGATAATGGCTCCTTCTACTTTTTGCAGCATGTCCTGCAGCCAATCTGTTGACTCTTTGTCTAAATGGTTAGTAGGCTCATCTAATAGCAATAAATCAGCCGGCTCTATTAATACTTTTGCAAGCGCGACTCTTTTTTGTTGGCCACCAGATAAATGTAAAATTGAATCTTCAAACTGCGTAATTCCTAGCTTAGTTAAAGCTGTTTTTGCTAAAGCATTTACATCCCATGCTTGTAGCTCATCCATTTTCTGCTGTAAGTCCATCAATCTATTTTGTAATTCAGTTGAATCGGAATTAGCCATTAAAGCGAGCAATGCTTCTTCATATTCTCTGTTGATCTTCAGAATAGGTGAATCTCCACTAAATACAGTTTGAAGGACCGTTTCTTCTTTTTCAAATACCGGTTGCTGTTCTAAATAGGCGATTCGAAACTTGTTTGGATGGTCCCGATCAATAGAGTCTGCCTCAAGCTGTCCTGCAATAATCGATAAAAAGGTCGATTTCCCTGTACCATTGATACCGATTAACCCTGCACGATTTTGATTATTAATGGTAAATGAAATATTTTCAAATAGCGTTTTCTCCCCTACTGTTTTTGTAAGATTAGAAATGATTAAATGACTCATATAGATTCCCCTGTTTCTTTTCTTAAGTTTTCTAGAAATAATTCCATGAAGGCATGCCTTTCTGCAGCAAGCTCTTTGCCTTTTCGAGTTTGCATTCCGTCTGCCAGCTTCAGCAGCTTCTCATAGAAATGAGTGACGGAAGCTGTTTGTTTAGAACGGTATTCCTCGATGGACATGTTGTCTCTCGGCGTTTCGGCTACATCGTATAATTTTCTTCCCTTAGCTCCACCATATGCAAACGTTCTTGCTATTCCAACGGCTCCAATAGCATCTAGCCGATCTGCGTCTCTAACAATCTTCGCCTCGATTGTATCCGCTGCTGTCTCATTTCCTCCATTAAAGGAAACAGATTGAATGATTTTTTTTACTTTATCTTTTGTTACATCAGAAAGTTCAAGTTGCTCAATGATGTAATCCTCCATAAATTTCCCTTCGTTCGAATATTTCGGATCGCTTACATCGTGTAGTAGTACTGCTAATTCAATTATCTCTAAATCGATATTTATCTCCGTAGAAGCAATGGTCAGCGCATTTTTACGCACTCTTTCTATATGCAAAAAATCATGACTGGCGTCAAATTTGTTGTATATGTCTTTGACTAGCTTTTCACACAGGATAATAGCATTCATATTAAAATACCTCCTTCAAACGAGTCATCCTATTCATTATAACGAAAAAAAGAAAAAAAGACCGCTATAGTGCAGTCTTTTCCTTTGAAAGTCATTCGAAGGTACCCTCTTGTTGTAAGTGGATATCAAAATTTCTCTTTAGCTTGCCTTTTTTTATTGATTAAAATTTGTTATGAAAATAAAAATTTGTCTATCCTAATACCTAATCACATTACATATTTTAAATTGAGAATTTCTCCATTAATTTGGGTATACTTAAGTTTGTTGGAGTAGGTTTTAAATTGTAAATTTTTTCACCTCATAAAATTGATAAGATTTTAGCTATAATTCGACATTTTATTGACGGTAGCATCTATTTCATGTATAGTTTATTTTATCCATTTACAGAATTTTTTGTGGATTAAGGGAGGAACAGTTATGCAACAGGGGAAAGTAAAATGGTTTAACAACGAAAAGGGTTATGGGTTCATCGAGTACAATGATGGGGAAGATGTTTTTGTCCATTTTACTGGTATTCAAGGAGAAGGTTTCAAATCACTTGATGAAGGTCAAGAAGTAACATTTGAGATCATTGAAGGAAACCGTGGACCTCAGGCTGCAAACGTTATAAAATCGAAGTAAACAGTTCTTCCCGCGGCAACTGGTCGTGGGACTTTTTTTATTTTCCAAATAATTTGTTGCCTGCCTCTTTTATCTCTTCCCCAACCGTGCAACCTTTAATACAAAACTGATGAGCTTTAGCCTTACCTTTTTCTTTTCTTAGCTCACTTTTCACCAAACAGCCTTCACAATAATTTTCTATTAGCTGATCAATTTCATTTATAATTTGTGTATGCTTCATTTTTTCTACTCCTTGCCGTTTGACATATTCAACAGTACAATTATATTTATTCTAAAAATTACCTAACATTACCTTAAAGGATGATTAATAATGATTGAATTATATATTGATGGCTCCACTACTGGCAATCCAGGACCTAGTGGAATTGGGATTTTTATCAAAGGAGAAGGTCACCAGATTAAAATTAGTGAGTTTATAGGAGACCAAACAAATCACGTTACTGAATTTATCGCTTTACAACGCGGTTTGGAAGAAGTATCGAAATTATCCCCTACCATCGTCTCTATTAGGACTGATTCGCAAATAGTATTCGCAGCAGTTGAAAAACGCTACGCTAAGAACCCTGAGTTTGCAGCCATATTAGAAAAAATACTAGCTATAACAGATACCTTCGATATGTTTTTTATAAAGTGGATATCTGATGACCAAAATAAAGCTGCCCATGCATTAGCACGAGAAGCAGTACGAAAGAATTTAACATAACAAGCTACACCTCCGACAAGTAAATTTGTATGGAGGTGTTTATTGTGGGCATTTCCTATGCCATCATTTCTTTTTACTTTTCCTGTGCTACTTCATTCTCTCCTGATGTTACGATTACGTCTTGTTCTACTCCGTTTGAGTTATACGCTTCCTCAATATTAGTTTTTGTACGATTCATGAACCGTATAATAACATCGTCTTTACCGAAGAGTTGAAATAGACTCAACAAGGGGTTTCTTGGTCTGTTAACAGATCGATAAGTAAACCTTGTTTGGTTTTCATCCACTGAATTTAATTCGTAATCTACCTTCATACGGAACATATTGTTTAAAATAAAGGCTTCTTGTACGAGCTTATGATTTGGTTCGTTGATGAACTTTTTTATAGTAAGGTCATAGGATTCGTCTATCGATCCGTTTTTATATGCTTGTCGGATTATTGTTCCTTCCACTTCATGTGTTTCCTTTAAAACTTCTTCATCTATAATTTTTGGGAAAATTGCTTTCTTTTTCTCTAAGTCCCCATAGAAATAAGGCCATGCAAATTCAATAGGCACATTAATAATTATATCCTTCTTCCACTTTTTCATCCAAACTACTCCCTTGCATATCAATATGTGAACCTTTCTATATATGATAACACAAAAAAACAGACCCTCGAAATGAGAGCCTGTTAAAGTTTAGGTTTAAAATTAAGCTTTAACTACGTTAGTAGCTTGAAGACCACGTTGGCCTTGCTCGATTTCAAAAGTTACTTCTTGACCTTCGTCAAGAGATTTGAAACCTTCGCTTTGGATAGCTGAGAAATGTACGAATACATCGTCTCCGCCTTCGCGTTCGATAAATCCGAATCCTTTTTCTGAGTTAAACCATTTTACTTTACCTTGTTCCATGTGTGTATCCTCCTCGTATGCAAATTGTGCATACATTGTGTTACTATCCTTGCTCAACACTGTTAAGTAAAAGTGTTGCCACCTACTAACTAACCGAACAAAAATAATCCTCTTTAAATATAACACGCCTATCCTAATAATGCAACAATTATCCAAAATCTTTTTTAATTGTTTTCCAATAATGCACCAATCGCTCCACTATACCCATGTTTTTCTAAAAATATTGGATTTTTCTTTTTTAGTATCGTATAGGATTCTATAATTTCCTGAAGCAATATATTATCTTCTAGTGTAGAGCCTATATAAATTATGTCCTCGACACCATGAGCATCTGCAGCTTGTATACATAATGTTGCCACAACTTCACCAATTATACCCTGGATACCTGCAATCAGATCTGCTTTTGTTCTTGTTTCTTCGTTTTTTAAAGAAACACCACCAAAATTACTAGCAGTAAGCGATCCAGTTATTGGTAATTTGTTATCTTTATAAATATCACTTACTAAAACATCTATTGTCGATCTATTTCCATTTAAAGATAACTGAATCATTTCCTTATAATCTGTTAAACCTGTTAATGCCGTTCCCAATCCTAAAAGTGTTCCCCCACCTACTCCAGTTCCACCAATTCGAGCATGCGAGTTATCATGCATAATATGTATTGAAGTACCTGTACCAATATTTGCAATGATTGCCGAGCTACTATTAATAATTTCCTGTTTCATTTGATGCATCACACCATTCATCGTTGCATCAAACTCAACTACATAAGGAAGATCCTCTTTTGACAAAAGGATCTTTTTTAGTTGTTCTGCTCGACCACCAGTAAGGCAGATAGAACTTGACGAATGCTTACTTTCCACCCACTCTTTTACGCTTTGAAAATCTGAGGATAGAAAACTTTTAAAGGACATTATATTTTCATCGTTCCAGTAAGCGACTTTCGTTAAAGTTCCACCTGCATCAATACCAATTCTAGTAGTCATACTTTTTCCCCTTTTACATTACAGCCCTTATTTAATCCATGATCCCACAATAGGATAATTAAATGTTTCGCCATTGATTGCTTTAATTATACCTATAATCGGGACAACAAAAGCCATTATAGCAAAAATTATTACTAATGGAATACCTATTATAATAAATATCAGTAGAAATGATATAAACAGTAGGACTGACATTACTAATTGAAAAAGTACTGCTTGAATAGATAACTTTCTAATTTCATGATTATCTACTACTAAGTACAACACAAATGGTACTAAAAACGGTGCAAACCAAGTGCTTGCATGTAATAATACTTTTAGCCCTGTATTTTCCATGATATAACCTCCTTTTTCTTTAACTTATTATACGGATATACAGATAATTAGTTTCATTTTCTTTCATAGACAATATTTCCTGCTACTACTGTTTTACACACAGACACCTTCGCTAGATTACTTACGGTAAGCGGCTCATTAACAATTGTAAAATCAGCATCATAGCCTGATTCAATTTTTCCTCGAGAAAGCCCCTTACCTATTGCCTTAGCACTACCTATTGTATAAAGACAAAGTGCTTCATACAAGGACAATGACTGAGCAGGATTCCACACATTGTTTACTGCAGCATCCATGGCTAAAAATGGATCCGCATTTTCAATCGGAGAATCTGAACCGCCTGAGCATTCTAATCCAGCAGCTATAAGAGTTTTCCAGGCATATGCCCACTCCATTCTTTCGCTTCCTAATCGTTCTCTTACCCAAGGAAAATCGGAAGGAACAAATATTGGCTGGATATCTAATACTAAAGGAAGCTTGCGCATTCTTTCTATTAAATCCTTCCGTAAAACATTTACGTGAATGAGCCGATCCTTTTTCGGATGAGGTGGCGGATATTTTTCGATTACATCCAATATAAGCTCTGTAGCTTTATCTCCAATTACATGCACTGCTATGTTTTCTTGGTATTCTCGAGCTATTTTCACTAATTGCTCAAGTTTTTCTTCAGGATGAACAGCTACCCCTTGTGTTCCAGTGGCATCAAAATAATCAGTAGACAATAGAGCTGTTCTTCCTCCCAATGAACCGTCTACAAAAATTTTCATCGCACCAAATTCTATGAATTCAGAAGGTACCTCTCCCTGCATTTGTTCAAAAACTAAATGATGTCTTAACAGGTGAACTTTAAAATTTTCTTCTACAGCATCGTGGTATGCTTTTAATGGCACATTATATGGCCCGTAATAGGACATATCCTCCGTATGCACGCCTGTAAGTCCCTTTGAGAGTAAATCTTGGATACTTAATCGTATAACGTCTGCTAAGTAATCAGAGGTAACTGGTGGGATGTGAGAAGTGATTAGATTCTGTGCCTTATCGTAGAATAGCCCGTTTAATCTACCATTATCATCTCTTCCTATCATTCCACCAACTGGACTAGTAGTTTCTTCGGTTATCCCCGCAATTTCCATTGCTTTGGAATTCGCTACAAGGACATGTCTACAAATTCTTTTTAATACGATTGGGCTTTCTTGTATAACACCGTCTAGATCAGCTCGAGTAATAGGTCGACTCTCTATTAAATTGTTATCGTTCCAGCCCTCTGTTACGTACCACTGACCAGGAACGACTTTTTTTCTTACCTCTGTCACTATGTCTTCTATGGATGTAAAGCCAGAAAGGTCGAGATAGGAAAGCTTTTCCCCGTGACCGATTAAATGAATATGACTATCTACCAATCCCGGGTACATTGCAGACCCCTCAAGGGAAATAACTATGTCGGCCATGGGAAGTAATTTTTCTTTTTCACCTGTTCGGATAATTTTTCCACCTTCTGTTAAAACTGCTTCCGTCATAGAATTTTCCGAATCCATTGTATAAATACTTCCGTCTGTCCAAAGAGTTTTCATTATTTTTTCTCCTTTTCTTTAGGAGCAAGCTCATCAACCAGCAACTCCGCAGCTCTTCTATAAAGATTACTCATATTAACTAGAGAAGAGATTAACAGTAGTTTTTGTAATTCCTCCTCGGCCTCTAATTCTTTAGTTAGTTTATCTAAATCTTGAATTTCTTTTAAAAAGACTTGTTTATTATTTTGCTGAAGGGAAATAAAATATTGATAAAAATTATTTAATGTAAATTCATCTGAAGCCATTTTCTCCTTTAAGGGAGATAAAGTTTCTTTCACATCACTGATGGAAAGTGATCCTTTTAAATGGTAAATAAGATTAATCAACATAATATGTTGTTTAGAGTACTTCTTATTTTTTATCGGAACGAATAGCTTGCCCTTTGCATAATTGTTAATCATCGTTTTAGTTAATACCTTGTCTTCATCACTTCGAATGGTCGTCCCGTATTTAGCATCAAAAAGCTGTATAACCTGGTCCATATATAAGTCTATTTCCGGTATATCCTCTTCTTTAATGGCAGTGTCTAAAGCTAATCGGTCAATTAACCTATTTAAATCATTCATAAATAAATGAACCTCCTAGTAATACTTAAAAACATAGTAACTTAAAACTCAATAAAGGTAAACCTTGACCATCAATACATATCAATATATCATTATATATAGTTATTAAAACTACATATTGAAGTGGAGGTATTCATTTATGCTAGAAAATTATATTAGAGAACCTTTTAACTCCTTATCGCATTTATTTGGAGCTATCTTAGGAATAGTCGGATTATTCCTCATGATTATGAAAGGAGTTACCTTAAACGCAACGAGCCTAACATTAACAGCTCTCTCTATATTTGGCGTTAGTATGATATTGCTTTACACAGCTTCTGCTACGTATCATGCGGTTAAATCGAAAGAACGTGTTATTCGGTTTTTACGCCGTTTAGATCATTCGATGATTTATTTACTCATCGCTGGCACATATGCTCCTTTTTGCCTGATTACTTTAAAGGGTTCAACAGGGTATCTATTATTTGGTTTAATTGGAATCCTAGCTTTTTCAGGAATATTATTTAAGATGGTCTGGTTTGATTGTCCAAGATGGATTTCCACAGCCCTTTATATAGGAATGGGATGGATTATTATCTTTCTTGCTCCTTCTTTAGCTGAAAGTCTTGGTACCCATGGACTTTTATATTTAGTTGGAGGAGGCATTTTCTATACGATAGGCGGAATCATATATGGTATAAAGCCTAATCTACCATTTATAAAAAAATTAGGCTTCCACGAAATTTTCCATATTTTTATATTGCTCGGAACCATATTTCATTTTATATGTGTATATGAATATGTGATATAAACCTCCACGTTGTATAAACAAAATATAGCCGATGAGAAAGGCACCTCCCGTTCAAATTGAACAGAAAGTGCCTTTCATAATTTCCTTATGTTTAAGTCAGCTTTTTAGCAAAAGCAATGACACGATTTACTTCTTTAAAGCCTAGCTTCAGGTGGACGTTATAACTTTCCTCATTGTCTAGCTCACAGTCACTAGCAAACTCCCTACAGCCTTTTAAAATAGACCAGTCTTCGCAATGTTTAACTAGCTGCTTGGCGATGCCTGATCTCCTGAACGTTTCTTTCACAAAAAGTCCTTCCAAATAGCCTACTGGCGTTGTAGTAGTTCCTTCAACGTAGTCTGTTCGAATTTGACACTGTGCAAATCCTATTGGTTCTCCTAAAGGAACATATGCTAGATAAACAATCGCATTCTCGTTTTTTATCAGCTGGTCTGTTTCTATTTTAAACTCTTCTATGTTGTGTCCTGGCCATAGAAGAGAAGCTAATCTGACTACATCCATTGAATCTTCTATTTCAGCTCGTTTAATCATCATTATACCTTCCATACAATGCTAAACCTCCTTTTTAGTAACGGAAAAGTCTAAGCTTGGAGAGGGAGATTGTAATCTCATTTGTTCCAATTCTATTTTCATCTTTTCGGTTTCAATGATAAAATTTTCTTGTTTTAGTCTTTCTAGTTCTAACGCATCTTTAACAGAGCTAGCTTTTATACGTGCTTTTTCTTCTAAGTGATCTGTTATCGCTCTTATGACAGGTACAGAAAAAATTAAAGCCGGTATTATTATCCATTCCACTGTATTCACCCCTATTAATCAAAATGTAGTTTTAATTAAAGATGTAATTCCTTTTATAAAGTAAAAACATGAACAATCAATTAAAGATCAATATTGAAAAATATCGGTTATTATAACTTCTTCATATTTAGCAATTTAACTTAAAGGTATGAAAATCAAAATAATCATTTAGTTATATCGTTCTTCACTATTTTATGAAATCGATTTATCCGTTATATTTATAGAATATTCTACTTCAATATCCACATTTCCTCGCAATGCTTTACTTATCATACAGCTTTGTTCTGCTTTAATAGCGAGCTTTTCTGATACTAGTCTGTCTTTTTCATCTGTTATTACTATTATCGGACGATGAATAATTTTTCTATACGTAAAAACACCATTTGTAACATCTACAATAGCAGTTGAGTTCATCTCTAAGTTTTCTGTATTTACTTTACTTCTCTCCATCATTGCAGCTAGTGTAATAATATAACAAGTCGCTGCAGCACCTAAAAGCATTTCATCAGGGTTAGTTCCAATTCCAGGTCCGTCCATTTCTGTTGGTATGGAGATATTAGTTTGTAAATTCCCAGAGTGAATATCTCCCACGTCATTTCTGCCTCCAGGCCAATTCGCTTTTAAATGAAATAGATGTTCCGTCATAATTTAATCAAACCTTTCTTATCGATGTATTGGAAATTGTGCCACTTTCCTATATTATAAAAAGAGAAGGTAGGCGTTTAATTTGTTAAAAAATTATGGAAAAATTGCTGGTTTCATCATTGTAGCTTCGCTTTTTTTACTAATTCTAGGTGTTAGGTATGTATTAGGACAAGAATTAGTTATTATGAACTTTATTGCTTTTGCAGCCTTTTCCATTGTAGCAGGAGTAACAGCTGGGGCTATGCTATTATACAACCTCTACAAAGCATTTTATTTATTTACGTTTGGATTGGCAATAGGTTTCATTGACCTTTTCCGCTCCTTCATTATAAATTCTGAAGGAAACGGTGATATAATCGGAATCCTCTCCCTGTTTATGTTTAGTGCTTTTGGGTTAGTAATAGGAATAATTATAGAGGCTGTATTTTATCTGATTAAAAAGATGAACAATGTACAATGACAAAAGGTTTTAGCTACTGGCTAAAACCTTTTTACGTTATTTTGAATACTTGGATATAATCGTTTGATTACGCCCATTAGATTTTGCCTTATATAGAGCCTGATCAATACGGTCCATGAATGAAGAAATCGCTTCAGCCTTATATTTGTATTCCCCCACTCCAGAAGATATGGTAATAGCCTTATTGGTTGGAGGTAATGTAGATTCAATATCTTTCCTCAGTATCTCCGCAATACGGTATGCTTCCTCTAGTAGAGTATTCGGCATAACAATTGCAAATTCTTCGCCACCTAATCGAATGATATAATCTTCTTCACGAGTGACCCTATTCATTCGGTAAGCTAAGAATTGCAAAACCTCATCCCCTGCATTATGTCCAAACTCATCATTTACTTTTTTAAAGAAATCGATATCCACCATAATCATCGAGAAGTTATTTTTACTCTCGATTAAATGGCTATAAAGATATTCTGCAAACCTTCTATTTTTTAGCCCAGTTAAAGGATCAGTTAAGGATTGAGTTTTAAAATCCTCTACAGTTTCTTCTTGCTTTTTTCGATAGTTTTCAACAGTTTCGGTTAACTGCTTAGCTTCAAAATACCATGTCGGAATTTCTAGCTCATTTCGATTAAATTGTGGATCCATTGTGTACTTTGCAAGTTTTTGTAATGGAGAAGCTAGTTTAGTTGAAAGGACAAAAGCTACAACAAGAAATAAAACTATAAAAGGAAGTGCATATAAAAATATCTTCCATATGATTCCAGCAAGAGGCTCTATACTTGAAGCATAAGGGGTTTGTGATACTACTCCCCATCTGCTTGCTTCTATTAAAGTATATCCAGCCACGTAAAGGTCACCCTTCGTATTTTCTGTAATACTTGCGCCACTGTCCCCTCTAATTAAGCTCTCTACTATCTCATTACTTTTTACTATTTCTCCGATTCTCTTTTCATCAGGGTGATAAATAAGCGTTCCTGAATGGTCTACGACATAAACATACGATCCATCTTTAGAATAATGCTCTGCTAATATGTTTCGGATAAAATTATCCTCTTCCAAATAGATGGTTCCATTCAGCATTCCTAGGTACTCATTTTGTTCATTAAAAAGAGGGGTGGATACTAGAACTAGTAATCTACCTGTCGCAGCCATATATGGTTTTGTAATAATATTCTCTTTCTTATCTAATGCTTCTTTAACACCTTCGGATTGAATAACAGTACCAGCAATTCCTACATTAGGAGAAGTAGCTATCGCGAGACCGTTCTTATCAATAACTGAGACAGAGTTAAAGTTTTTACTTGTTACTATCAGCTGGTTCAATACTATTGTTAATTCTGTCGGATTATCCAATAGCTTGATAATATCAGCTTTTCTCCCTTCAAGATTAAGTTGCATAGAAGAAAAAAGCTCCTCTGACATTTCCGCCAGCTTTTTAGAATATACTAGATTTTGCTCCAACGAGTTATCAATCAAGCTATCTTTTGTCACTAAATAGCTTGAAAAGAGTGAGCTTGTCAGTATGCCAATGATTGAAAATGAAATTAAAGTTAAAATCCAAAAACGTAACGTTCTTATCATGTTTCCTCCAAATTTATACAATATAATTACTACATTTTCTCATTGTAGCATTATTTATATATGAATAACTATAGATAATAGATATTTTGATTGATATGGAGAAAAAGAGAAGAAAAATTCTTTTTTCAAATAGGCGAAAAGTTGTGTGATGTTAAAGATTTGACATCCCTTATACCTTATAAAAAGGAAAATGAGCTTGATAGTTACCAAGCTCACTTTTTCTCCTAGCATCTTTTATTAACCACCTAAATAAGCAAGCTTAACTTCTTCACTCGATTGTAACTCCCTTGCAGGCCCAGATAATACTACCTTACCTGTTTCAATAACGTATCCTCTATTAGCTACGGAAAGTGCCATATGGGCATTTTGTTCAACTAATAATACGGTGGTGCCGTCATTATTTATTTCTTCTATTACTTTAAAAATAGTTTGAACCATAAGCGGAGCCAATCCCATCGACGGTTCGTCTAGTAACACTAGTTTAGGCTTTGCCATAATGGCACGCCCAATGGCAAGCATTTGCTGTTCTCCCCCGGAGAGTGTTCCGGATAGCTGCTTTCTTCTTTCTAACAATCTTGGAAAAGTTTCATAAACCTTTGTTAAATCTGAATTAATGCCTGCCTTATCCTTACGAAGAAATGCTCCTAGCTCGAGATTTTCCTCTACAGTAAGATTAGCAAAAACTCTTCGACCCTCTGGCACATGAGATATACCAGCCTTCACTATCGTTTGAGCTGCTTTCCCTGTTATAGATTTACCTAAAAACTCGATTTTCCCTTTCTTAGGCTTTAACAATCCAGATAGAGTTTTAAGGAGCGTGCTTTTTCCAGCCCCGTTCGCTCCGATTAACGTAACAATTTCTCCTTCATTCACTTCTAACGATATATTATGTAAAGCTTGGATATTCCCATAATACACATCCATATTTTCTACTTTAAGCATGGACATTTGGAACCTCCTCTCCCAAATAAGCCTCAATGACCTTTGGATGATTTCGTATTTCTTGAGGAGTACCTTCTGCTAAAAGCTGTCCATGGTCTAATACATAAATTCTTTCGCAAACACCCATTACAAGATTCATATCGTGCTCAATCAGCAGAATGGTTAAATTAAACTTTTCACGAATAAATCCTATTAGATCCATCAGTTCTTTTGTTTCTTTAGGATTCATCCCAGCTGCTGGCTCATCTAATAAAAGTAGCTTAGGCCCTGCTGCTAAAGCTCTTGCAACCTCCAACCGTCTCTGTTGACCATAAGGAAGGTTTTTAGCAAGCTCATCCTTATATCTATCTAATTTAAATATCTTCAAAAATTCGATAGATTTCTCTTCCATCTCTTGCTCACCTTTAAAATGAGAAGGTAGTCGAAGAATGGAGCTAAGCATCGTATGCTTAGCTAAAGAATGATAAGCGACCTTCACATTTTCTAAGACAGTCAATTCATTAAACAGACGAATATTTTGAAAGGTTCGACTTATGCCTTTCCTAGTTACTTTAAAGGGGGCTAATCCATTAATTCTTTCCCCGTTAAACATAATATCTCCAGTCGTAGGTGCATAGACCCCAGTCAATAGGTTAAAGCTCGTTGTTTTCCCTGCTCCGTTTGGCCCTATTAAACCTACAAGCTCTCCCTCATTTAAAACCATATTTAAATTTTGGACAGCCTTCAAGCCCCCAAATTGAATTCCGGCATTTATCACCTCTAGTAAAGGCCTATTTTCCATATTGACTGCCCCCTTTTGGTGTTCTCCACATTTTAAAGTAATCTGTAATCTCCATCATCCCCATCAATCCTTTTGGTCTATACAACATAACAATGATTAGTACGAGACTGTATATAATCATTCGAGTTTCTGGATATCCTTGTAGATACGTTGAAACGACGGTTAATAGGATAGCTGATAAAACGGCTCCAGATAAGCTCCCTAATCCTCCTAGAACAACAAAGATTAAAATGTCGAACGATTTCAAGAAACCAAATTGACTTGGTTGAATGATATAAAAATTATGTGAGTAAAGAGCGCCTGCTACTCCAGCAAAAAAGGAACCGATTGCAAATGCTGCTACCTTATAATAAGTCGTATTTATTCCCATGGCATCTGCAGCAATTTCATTTTCCCTAACTGAAATGGAGGCAATACCATGTCTTGAATTTGTGAAATTGACAATCACCAAGATAGTAATTGCTAAGCAGATGAATGCTGTAGTCCATGTGGTCATATGGTCAACCTGCATACCGGAAGCTCCACCAACATAGTCGATATTCAAGAAAACAATACGAATAATTTCAGCGAAGCCAAGCGTTGCTATCGCTAAGTAGTCTCCCTTTAAGCGAAGACTAGGAATGCCAACGATCAACCCAGCTAAAGCAGCAACAATTCCACCTATTATTATGGCTAAGAAAAATGGTAATTCTAGCCTCATTGTCACAATAGCTGAAATATATGCCCCAATCGCTAAGAATCCTGCATGCCCTATAGAAAACTGTCCGGTGATTCCAATAATAAGATGTAAGCTTACGGCTAATATAATATTAATAGATATAACAATAATTGTATTACTATAAAATTGATCTATAATCCCGTTCATAATAAGAAGCTGTATGACAGCATAGATGGCTATCCCCAATACAACAAATAGCCAAAATTGTTTAGAGGTTTTCTTCATACGTATACACCTACACTTTCTCTCGTGCATTTTTGCCAAAAATACCTGATGGTCTAAAGATAAGTATTAATATTAGAATGACAAATGCTGCTGCATCTCTCCACAAAGAGAAGCCTATTGCACTTACAGCAGATTCAATAACACCTAAAAGTAGACCTCCTACCATTGCTCCAGGTATAATTCCAATTCCCCCTAATACTGCTGCTATAAAGGCCTTTACCCCTGGAATAACTCCCATTAATGGGTCAATCTTTGTATAGTAAACTCCAAAAATAACACCAGCAGCACCCGCTAGGGCTGAACCAATTGCAAAAGTTGCGGAAATTGTGTTGTCTACGTTAATACCCATTAATTTTGCCGCCTCTGTGTCATGAGAAACAGCTCTCATTGCCTTTCCTGTTTTCGTTTTATGTACGATAAATTGCAGAATAATCATTAATGCAACGGAAACAGACAATATTAAGATAGACTGCATACCTATTTGCACACCAAATAGTTCAAAGTTTTTCTTAAAGAAATCTGGGTATGCCTCAGATTGAGCACCTCTTATATAAATCACTCCATATTCAATGAGTAAAGAAACCCCTATGGCAGTAATTAAAGCCGCTATACGTGTAGCATTTCTTAGTCGTTTATAGGCAATGCGCTCTATTAGAACACCAAATAATGCACAGACAGTCATTGAAATAATAAGTGCGGGAAAAAAGCCTAAACCAAATACGGTAATTGAATAGAAACCAATGAAAGAACCTACCATAAATACATCGCCATGAGCAAAGTTTATTAACTTAATAATTCCATAAACCATTGTATATCCAAGGGCGATTAAGGCATATATACTTCCTAGTGAAATACCATTAATCAACTGTTGAACCCATTCCATGTAGTTACACTCCTTATATTTAGGGCAGCACAAACCTAACCCCGTTTTTCATAGAGTCACTAAAAAAGGAGGGAATGAATCCCTCCGTTATTAGTAACAATATTTTATGGATTAACCTTTGTATTAAACACTTGCTCTCCATCTACGAACTCTATAATGGTTGCTGATTTCACTGGGTGGTGATTTTCATCCATTGAATAAAGTCCAGTTACAAGATCTAGATTATCTGTTGCTTCTAATGCCTCTTTAATTTTTGTTCCATCTGTTGAATCTGCTCTCTCAATTGCATCCTTTAATAGATAAACAGTGTCATAGCCTAATGCGTGGAAGGAGTTAGGAGCT
Organism: Psychrobacillus sp. BL-248-WT-3; assembly: GCF_012843435.1. Lineage (GTDB taxonomy): Bacteria > Bacillota > Bacilli > Bacillales_A > Planococcaceae > Psychrobacillus. The sequence continues at coordinate 54,909 of NZ_JABAFC010000019.1, forward strand.
TCCCCGTATTTTTCATTAAACTTATCTGAGAAAGCTTTAGCTTTACCATCTGGATCCTCTGAAGAATAAGCAGTGATAATATATGTGTTATTTAATGCATCTGCCCCTGCTAAATCAACAATATCCGGTGAATCCCATCCATCTGCTCCCATTAATGGTACTGTAATCCCCATTTCACGAGCTTGCTTAACGATAAGACCAACTTCCTCGTAATAACCAGGGATAAAGATGAAATCTGGATTTTTAGATTTAAGACTTGTTAATGTAGAACGGAAATCTGTATCTTTAGCAACATAAGATTCCTGTGCAACAATTTTTCCGCCTGCAGCTTCAAAATCCTTCTTAAAGGAAGCTGCTAAGCCTTTTGCATAATCACTACTGTTATCTGCGTAAATCGCTACGTTTTTAACTTTTAACTCATTAGCGGCAAAATTTGCTGCTACTGTTCCCTGAAATGGGTCAATAAACGCTGTGCGGAAAGCAAACTCATTTAGTTTACCCTTATCAGTAACGGTTACTGTAGTACTCGTGCCTGATGGAGAGATAAGTGGTACTTTATTTTTTCCAGCAACTTCTACTTGAGCTACAGTGTTACCACTAGTTGCAGCGCCAATGATAGCGACTACCTTGTCTTTCGTAATAAGCTTAATTGCTCCACTGGTGGCTTCACCAGCATCCGATTTATTATCTACTTTTACAAGTTCGATTTTCTTCCCGTCAATACCACCATCGTCATTAATTTCCTCTACAGCCAGATCAATTGCTTTGTCTTCTGATTGTCCGTAGGAAGCAACTCCACCAGATAGCTCAAGATTAATACCAATTTTAATCGTATCTCCGCCATCCCCTGAACCGCCTTCACTATTGCAACCTGCCAAAACTCCAATGAGAAGGGTCGAGGCTAGGAATAATGAAGCAAACTTTGATTTTTTCATACAATGCATCCCCTTTGTTGTTTGAAAATTTTGAAATTGAGAAGCGAACTAATATCTCTTTCTTATAGTTAACTTCATCCAAAATTATCCTTTCGTAATACAATTACATTGTAAAACAAAGATAGGAATCAGTCTATAAAAATTTGACTAATTCGAATCTTTATAATCTTTGGTATATCAATATATTAAATAAAAAAATGGCATGATTTTCATAATTCTATTATTGAAAATCATGAAATACTAACTTCAAAAACCTGATCAGTTTAACTTTGATATCATTTAAATGTGTCAATTTCATAATCCCTTTTTAAAAGTTAAGCACGAACAATTAATAAAAAAGTAGTATATATGCTCATTGTCTCAGCTCTACATAAAAGCTGCTTCATTAAATAAATCTGAATATAAGAAAAATAATTACTTTTCTATTAAGTTCCGTTATAATTATTTATAGTTCGATATCCGTAATATTAAGGAGAGATGGGAATGGTACAAAGTTTACCAAAAAGATCAGAGGTTAAAATAGAAGAAACTTGGAACTTAAAGGATTTATTTGCTTCGGAAAAGGAATATAAAGATGCTTACACAGAAATAGAGAAAAATGTCCCTGTATTCGTTGAAAAGTATAAAGGGAAATTAGATAGCGCTAATGTCATCATTGATGCTTTGGAGGAATATCAGTCTCTTTATATGAAATTTAGTTTGTTAGGTAACTATGCAAGATTAGCGATTACGGAAGACCAGTCAAATACGGAAGCTCAAATGAGAGCCGGTCAATTTAGTTCATTAGCTGGCAAGGTTGCTAGCCAAACATCTTTTGTTGACAGTGAACTATTAGAAATGCCTACAGAGTTACTTGAGGAAGCAGCAAAGCTGGATTCTTCTTACGAAAACTATTTAGTGAAGTTACTAGAAAGAAAGAAATATACGCTTCACCCAGAAGTGGAAAAGGTATTAGCTGCCTACTCTCCAACATTTGATGCACCTTATAATTTATATGAAACAACTAAATTATTGGATATTTCTTTTCCTGACTTTGAGGTAAACGGAAAACCATATCCATTAAGCTACGTTTCCTTTGAAAATGATTGGGAAGCTGAAACAGATACAGTTCTTCGAAGAGCAGCATTTGAAGCTTTTTCATCTAAATTGAAGGAATATCAGCATACCACTGCAAAAACGTATGACATTGCGCTTCAACAAGAAAAAACAACTGCTGACCTGCGAGGATACGATTCGGTATTTGAATATTTATTGTTCGACCAAGAAGTCGATCGTTCTTTATATAACCGTCAAATAGATCTAATCACAAAAGAATTAGCACCACATATGAGGAAATATGCAAAATTACTTCAAAAGGTACATGGCTTAGATAAGATGACCTTCGCTGATTTAAAGATTGCCCTAGATCCAAACTATGAGCCGACTATTACAATAGAAGAGTCCAAGAAGTATATTAATGAATCATTATCAGTAATGGGTGATAAGTATTTAGAAATGGTTGATCGCTCTTATAAGGAACGCTGGGTAGACTTTGCACAAAATGAAGGAAAATCCACGGGCGCTTTCTGTTCTAGTCCATATGGTAGTCACCCATACATTTTAATATCCTGGTCGAGTCGAATGAATGAAGTATTTGTTCTCGCTCACGAGCTTGGTCATGCAGGTCATTTCTATTTTGCACACCAAGAACAAAATCTATTTAATTCTCGTCCATCTTTATATTTTATCGAGGCGCCTTCTACAATGAATGAAATGTTAGTTGCCAATCATCTTTTGAAAAGTTCGGATGACCCTAAATTTAAACGTTGGGTAATATCTTCCATTGTTGCTAGAACCTATTATCATAACTTTGTTACTCATTTACTAGAAGCAGCTTATCAACGTAAAGTTTATGAGCGTGTAGATCAAGGGCAAAATGTAAATGCTGAAATTTTAAATGCATACAAGCGAGAGGTTTTAGAAGAATTCTGGGGAGATTCTGTGGAAATAACAGATGGAGCAGAGCTTACTTGGATGAGACAGCCACATTACTATATGGGATTATATCCATACACATATAGTGCAGGTTTAACCATCTCCACGCAGGTTGCTAAACGTATACTAAACGAAGGACAGCCGGCAGTAGACGAATGGTTAGAAGTATTAAAGGCTGGTGGAACTAAATCGCCAGTAGAATTAGCTAAAATGGCTGGTGTGGACATTACAACTGATGAACCACTCCGAGATACAATTGCATATATTGGTTCACTTATTGATGAACTTGAAAGCTTAACAGAGGAAATTGACAGCAAGTAAGTTAAGAACGAACAAGCTAAACGATACTGCAAAAAAATTTAAAATGCCCCAGAAATTTTACCACTCGTAAAATTTCTGGGGCTTATTATTTCATTAGTTAGTATCAGTTATTTCTTAAACAGTATTTACTTGAGCAATTAAACTGTTAGCAAATTCATTAATTTGTTCCATCCTAACTATTAAACATAAGGCGGGTCCACATTCTGTTGCCATTCGATGATTCAGCTCACCTGCATCTAAAACAAAAATTAATCTATAACGTAAATCACTTTCCTTCTCAGGCACCAATAATCCATAGTTAGGATAGTAATAAGTACCAAACTGGGGAATATGATAAATACACAACCCTGGATCTTTATGTTCTAGCATACTTAAATATGTGTTATTTAGTCGTTTTAAATCACTTAACATTTCCAGGAAATCTTCTTTTAAACAGCGTATTGATTTTGAATGTACGGCAGGGAAACTGTGACCAGAACGGAAACAAATGTTGAATTTTACGCTCATATCATTTACTGATTCTATATTTAGTTCAACTTCACAAGTTGGTTGTTCTGTATAGTCTTTTAATATTGCCATTAATAAATCCCCCTTAATCTATTATTTTTATATCAAGATACTTAAATTTATAGTCAACTATTAGCAACTTGTTTTATAGTAGTATTCCAACAAACGGTTGATACACCCTTCTTCCGCTTTTAAACTACTTCTATATTTAACGAACTTTGCTATAATTATACTAATTAAATAACCAATCCTGTCTAACCACTTTTTTAAAGATATAATCAAATAAGCCATAAAATACGACTTAACAAGGAGTAAATATGAAAAACAAAGTGATTGAGCAATACGAACAAGATGAGAATATGATGATTCAATTATTTGCACAATGGTGTATTAACCATGAAGTAGACCCTTTTGCACTTTATCAAACTGCCTATCCGGAACAAGCTACGAATGAAGCTTTAGCAAAAGCAGTAGAAGAAACAGAAATAAATGCTGTAGATGTAGACACTCAAACCGTAATTCAAGTACTACAGTTGTTTGGCAATGACCATCTAGCCTATGTTGTTTCCGAAATTTCAATTAAAATGAAATAAAGCTATTCGCGGGGAATCCTCTCTCTTCCCACCATTATAGAACAAAAAAGAGTTGTAAAATTTCAGAAATTTTTACAAACTTTGTTACAAATCATGTACAATATTATCAGACGGGAAGGGGGAAAATGATGAAAAAGTTTACAAAGGAAGAAAATAGTTGGGCTCTCTACGACTGGGGTAGCTCCGCATATTCCATCATAATTACTACTGCAATTTTTCCTATTTTTTATAAAGGGTCAGCTACTGCGGCTGGCATTGATACATCTGATTCAACGGTTTACCTTAGTTATACGATTGCGATTTTTACGTTTATATTAGCAATGATCGGACCAATCCTTGGTACCATCGCTGATTATAAAGGCTTTAAAAAGAAATTTTTCTATTTCTTTTTCTTTTTAGGAGTAACAGCAACTGCATTGCTTGCCTTTATCCCCTATGACAAATGGTATCTATTTTTAATATGCTATACTTTTGCTGCTCTTGGTGCAACTGGAGCCAATGTTTTCTATGATGGCTTCATTGTTGATGTCACTACGAACGAGCGAATGTCTCGAGTATCTTCTAGAGGTTACGGTCTAGGATATATCGGTAGTGCTATCCCATTTTTAATCAGTATAGTCATCATTCTTTTGGCCAGCAATAATATCATTCCTATTTCAGATATCACAGCAAGCCGCATTGCTTTCCTAATCACCGCAGCTTGGTGGATCATATTCGCTATTCCGATGTTTAAAAATGTAAAACAGATTCATTATATCGAGCGAGAAAAAAATCTAATTACACAAAGTTTTAAACGACTTGGAAAGACGGTTAAGGAGATTCGTCAGTACCGGGCATTGTTTCTATTTTTAATAGCATATTTCTTTTACATTGACGGTGTAGGCACCATTATTTCGATGTCTACTGCCTATGGTACGGACCTAGGCTTAAAATCTACTGATTTAATCATTGTTCTATTTGTTACCCAGGTAGTCGCAGCTCCATTTGCGATTCTATATGGTAGGCTGGCGGTTAGATTTTCTGAAAAGAAAATGTTATATGTAGGGATTATCGTCTATACCATTGTATGTACGTATGCATTTTTCTTAGAAACTATCACTGATTTTTGGATTTTAGCTATGCTAGTAGCAACCTCTCAAGGTGGAATACAAGCATTAAGTAGATCGTATTTCGGCAAGCTAATACCAAAAGAAAATTCTAACGAGTTTTTTGGGTTCTATAATATTTTCGGTAAATTTGCTTCCATAATGGGACCTTTATTAATTGGATTTACTACACAAGTTACAGGGAATTCCTCTTACGGTGTATTTAGCTTAATCATCTTATTTATTATCGGTATAATAGTATTGACACAAGTGCCAGAACCAGAAGAAGCACCGAAGCCAGTTCCAGTAGATGCAGTCTAATAGTTTGCAAAAAGTGAAATTGCCACGTGCAATTTCACTTTTCACTTTCTGTATGAGATTCTAAATTTGCTATACTTTTATGCTCCTGCTTCCCCCTAAGGAGGTCATTATATTTCAATTTCTTTAATTACTTTTGCCGGATTACCGCCTACCACCACATTCGCAGGCACATCTTTTACAACGACAGCACCAGCTGCAATAATAGCATTATCTCCAATATTGACTCCTGGATTGATAACTGCATGTCCCCCTATCCAAACATTATTTCCAATCGTTACAGGTTTTCCATACTCCCTGCCGGAATTACGTTCTCCTGGATGCAGAGGATGTGTGGCTGTATAAATTTGCACACTTGGTCCAAGCATGCAATTGTCCCCGAAGCGAACTTCACAAACATCCAATATGATACAATCAAAATTCGCAAAAAAGTTATCACCAACATGGGTATTATATCCATAATCAAATCTAATCGTTGGCTCCATATAAACTAATTTCCCTGTAGAACCTAATAAGTCCATTAGTAGTTCACGGCGTTTTTCCCCTTCACTTTCAATAGTCTCATTATAAATTCTTACCTTTCTCCTTGCCTCTTCCCTGTCTCTAACTAATTCGGTATCTGCTGGATTATACAATTCACCGGACAGCATTTTTTCTTTTTCAGATTTCATTTTTATCCTCCTCATCTTTATACTTAACTGGCATTATATCTCTTGACCAAAGCCTAACATATTTAAGGTAGTTCCAACTTATTTTTTCTATATTGATCGTTAGACTTCTCTTGCCATTAGTTTAGTTAAATTCAAAAAGACAACCCAGTAATTTATTGAGTCGTCTTAATTTCTTTAAATATTTATTTGAATTTATTTAGATTGGAGCTTATCTCTTATGAGCCTTCTCTTTGTCCAAATAAGCGTAAATAATAAGAACAATTCAAATGCATTCGTGACCGCACCGCTCTCTACATTGATAGGAACCGCACTACCAATTGTCATAACGATTGCACCTATAAAAAAGACTGGCCATTTTGTTTTCTTCCAAAGAATAGCACTAGTCACGATTAATACAAGTGTTACTAGAAGAATCATAATTGGTGGCCCTGAAGCTTCTTCTGTAGAGACATATCTAAGAACCCCATATTCTTCCTCAGCCTTTAATGTAAGCTGAGACGCTTCCAACCATATTTCAATACCTATTAAAATCAATGTATAAATAATAGCTGATATCGTAAGCCATTTTTTCTTAGCCCATGCTATTCCACTTTCCTTCAATGTACCAACCGCAAATAAGACAAGTAATGGAGTTAAAAATGCATGCGTCCAAAATCGTAAGAGATTCAAGGTTTCCAGCAAATCACCTTCACCGATCCATCTCCCTATACCAATTATTCCATTATCATAGATGAGTGCCAAAATAATAAGATACACAAAGCTTGTCCACTTGAAAACATCTTTTTTCTTTATTCCTATTAATCCCCAAATAAAAAGCCCTATATATGCCGCTGTAAAAAATAAGTACAAAATAGTATCCATTAGTTTCCCCTCCTTCATTACTTCTTTCCCATAAAAGAGGGGTTATAATCTTAAATTTAATAGTTGTTTTTAACAAACATCCTATGTTCCATTACTAAAAGTTTATCATATGTATAAGAAAAGCTAGAAAACAGGATCATAAGGCTATTTCAAGGAACTGAAATGCAATAAAAAGCTGAGAACTCCACCTATAGCTCATCATTGTGTTTCTGCCTATTAACGATTATATTTTTAATTTATCTGTAGTTTAATCAGTGTCGTCATTTTTGAATTGAATATATTTTTGCGTTAATAATCCCGCATGAAATACATTTAATAACATTAAAATGTAGAACACAACCGGTCCAAAGAAAAAACTATTACCATCATTAAATTGTATAAAAGAAAAGGAAGCAATAATAAAGAGAGTGGCAGTTATTGTGGAAAGTATTAATTGACCCTTTGCAGATTTTATCATTTTGTCCCTCCTTAAAGATTACAAATCATTCAACTCTACCTCAAAAACAATGACCTATATCGTGTCATTTAAAGTCTCTACATTGATAAACTCTTTAATATTTTAACATAAATATCCAGTTACAACATGGGTAACCGACCTTTGCAGAAAGTCACTATTTTCCTTTAATCAATAATAAAAACACAGGAAAAATATCCTGTGTTAACTGTTATATTTACTATTTCGCAAAAGTAGCAGGCATGACAACAGCGATTACTTCCCCTTTAGCACAAAGGACGTCTCCAGCAAACACCTCAGAAGTCACCTTCCACTTTTTCGGATGTATTTCTTCCACCGTACCGATAGCCTTAAGCTCAACCTTTTGAGGAGTCGGCTTTAAAAAATCTACGTGAAGAGAGCCTGTCACAAATCTTGGAGGCGCTTCGCCACTTCCAGGCTCAAAACCATTTTTTCGGTGAAGAGCAAGTGAAGCTGAGCCGGTTCCGTGACAATCTACCAAAGCCCCTATTAATCCTCCATATACAAAGCCTGGAATCGCAGTATGTTCTTCTCTAGGTTGATAAATTGTTTCTGTTTGCTCTCCATTCCAATATGTCTTTAAATGATACCCCTCTTCATTTAAACGACCACATCCATAACACCAAGCAAAATCATCCGGATACTCATCCTGTATAGCAATTTTGTGTTCTGTCATTATTTCTCCCCCTTTAACAAACCATACAAAAAAGCAAACTATCAGTCAACTTAAATATAGAGTTTTCAAAAATAAATATTATTATTTATATAATGATTCTCTCCTATCTTGAAAGACTGGAATTCTACCTCTTACTTCTTCTACAAGATTTAAATCAATATCTACTAGACCGTTAGTTTCCTCCTCATTACCTAACCATACTATTTCTCCCCAAGGGGCAATCACCATCGAGTTACCATTGAATTGATTGTTTGGATCGTCGCCGACTCTGTTTACTGCCACTATATAGCATTGATTTTCGATTGCTCTTGCCTGCAGAAGAATTTTCCAATGATCAATTCGTGCAGCTGGCCACTGTGCAGGTACAAATATTACCTTGGCTCCTAGTAAAGAATGGGCACGAAACCATTCAGGAAAGCGAAGATCATAGCATATAACACCTGCCATCGTTATATTCTCGATTTCGAATAAGTTTTTCTCGTTTCCTGCTTTTAAATACATATGTTCATCCATTAGCTTAAATAAGTGGGCCTTATCGTACTCAGTTATGATATCTCCAGAATCATTTACAATATACATCGTATTATAAAAATGAGAATCCTTCTTTGTAGAGACAGAGCCACCGATAATGTGAATATGTAATTCCTTCGCTAGCTTGGTTAATAATTTCTTTGTGTCGTTCCCCTCTTTATCAGCTATTTCTTCTAATCTAGTCAAATCATATCCCGTGTTCCACATTTCCGGTAAAATGATTAGTTTAGCTTCTTGCTTTGCAGCCTCTCTAATCTTTCTTTCAACGTTTTCAAAATTTTCTTTAGGATTACCAAATGCTATATCTAACTGAACACAAGCAATTTTCATACCGACACCACCTCTAGACATAATACTAAAAAGGTTATAAGATTTGACTAATATATGCAACTATTTAGAAAAAGAGGTATTGCCCATGGAATTTTCTGATCGTTTAAAAAATCTTCCTCCCCAGTTTTTTGCAACATTAGTACAAAAAGTTGCAAAGGCTGCGGCAGAAGGAAGAGATGTAATAAATCTTGGACAAGGTAATCCCGACCAGCCTACACCGGATCATATTGTAAAAGCATTATCAAGTGCTGCTAAAAACCCTCAATCTCACAAATATTCTCCGTTCAGAGGAATAAATGAGTTGAAGCAAGCAGCAGTAGATTTTTATGCACGCGAATACAACGTAAATTTGGATCCTAATACAGAAGTCGCTATTTTATTTGGAACTAAAATTGGTTTGGTTGAACTACCTTTAGCTTTGATGAATGATAACGAGTTAATGCTTCTTCCAGACCCTGGTTATCCAGATTACTTATCAGGTATTGGGCTAGCCAATGTACAATTTGAAACAATGCCACTATTAGAGGAAAATGGTTTTCTGCCAGATTACGAGCAGCTTTCTACAGAACAAAAAGAAGCTGCTAAACTAATGTATTTAAATTATCCTAATAATCCCACTGGAGCTTCTGCCACTTCAGAATTTTTTCAAGAAACGGTAGATTTAGCGAAGGAAAATGGTATAGCCGTTGTACATGACTTTGCGTATGGAGGTATTGGGTTTGATGGAAAGAAACCAGTTAGCTTTTTAGAAGCAAAAGGCGCAAAGGAAATCGGTATTGAAATGTATACACTCTCTAAAACCTACAATATGGCTGGATGGCGTGTAGGCTTTGCTGTCGGTAACTCTAAAATTATTGAAGCTATTAATATTATGCAAGATCATCTTTTTGTCAGTCTCTTCCCTGCGGTTCAGTCTGCAGCCGCCGAGGCTTTAAACAGCTCTCAAGAATGTGTGGACGAATTAGTAGCACTCTATGAAAAAAGAAGAAATATTTTCATATCGGCATGTAGAAAAATTGGTTGGAACGTAAAAGCTCCAGAAGGCTCTTTCTTCGCTTGGCTTCCAGTTCCAAACGGCTATACTAGCGAGGAATTTGCAGACCTTCTTTTAGAAAAAGCTGATGTTGCAGTCGCTGCTGGAAATGGCTTCGGTAAGCATGGAGAAGGTTATGTTCGGGTTGGGCTATTAGTTGATGAGGATAGACTCGTCGAAGCGGTTGAAAGAATAGAAAAGCTACAGCTTTTTTAACAAGTAAATCAGTTTCTCCTTTTAAATTAATCAGTTGGCATTAAAGAATTTGTGAAAGAATGTATTTAAACTAACGCTCGAGGTTAATTTAATAAACTCGAAACCTACATTAATTTATATCAAAACAGGAATGTATTTTATGTTATAATTGGTTAATTATTGTAGGAGGTAAAAAATGAAAAAAAATATATTAATAGCGATTGTATTTACTTTAGTAGCGATGTTTTCCTTCACTATCACATCAGAAGCTTCATCTACACAAGTTATGTGGGGGAAAACAGAATTAAAAAAAGGGCAGATTGGTAAAGTAACACTTTACGCGGATGTAGCAACATATAAGGCTGATGGCTCTAGAGGAAAGGTGTTACCAGCAGGTGGAGAGTACCGTGTCTATACATTTCGTACAGATATATACGGAGGAGAATACGGTCTAGGGGACGGATTGTTTGTCAATATGTACAGTGCTTTGAAGTATGAAACGCCTTCTAAAGCAAAACTTGCATTACTAGTAGATTCTTCTACAAAAGTTATGTGGGGAAAAACGGAACTTAAGGCAGGACAAATCGGAAAGGTTACTATCCTTAAGGAAACTACTTTATTTAAAGTAATTAATAGTGTTGATGGTGGCGAACCGGGTCTTGAACCTATCCGACAATTAATGCCTAACGAAGAATTCCGAATATATTCAGCTAAACAACCACTTGATGGATATGTACCCATGTATGGTCTAGGTGGTGGGTATTATATTGTACAAAACAATACCATGTTAAATGGAGTTTCTGTAAAGTATGAAACGCCATCTAAAGCAAAACTTGCATTACTTAATTAAAATAGTCACCGTAATGGAGCTTTTTTCATCGGTGCTTTAGTAAAGAATGCACATACAAAGTGAGCTTGGGGATACGATTTCCAGCTCACTTTTTTATGTGCATTTTTAAATCACCCCTTACCTTTAACATAACCATGAAAATAAAGCGTAAAGCGAAATGTAAACCTTTTAAATGCTCCCATCTTAGTATTTCCATATAAATCACTTTTGTATAATTATTTATATAATATTCTATTTGAATTTTTCTAAACAATTATAAAAATATAAAAATATCTATTGACTTCAATAGAGCAGTGTAGTAAATTTTTTCTATAGTAAAAACGAAAAACTTAATAGAAATTATCTCTTATCAAGAGTAGCTGAGGGACTGGCCCGTTGAAGCTCGGCAACCATCTATACTAAAAAAGTATAGAAAGGTGCTAAATCCTGCAAAACATTTTTGTTTTGGAAGATAAGAGAGGACCATACATATTTGTGTGCCTCTCTTTCTTTTGAAAGAGAGGCTTTTATATTTATTCGTTTTTATTAATACATATTCAGGAGGAATTACAATGAAGAAATTTAGCTTAGTGTTATCAGGAGTTTTATTAACAGGGTTGCTCTCGGCTTGTGGTGATGATGCTACATCAGGACCATTAGATGAAAATAAATTAGTTGTTGGCGTTACGTCAGGTCCACATGAACAAGTTACTGAGGTTGTTGCTGAAATTGCAGCACGTGATGGACTAGAAATTGAGATTAAGGCTTTTTCAGATTTCATACTTCCAAACACTGCCCTTGATGAAGGCAGCTTGGACGCAAACAGTTATCAAACTCTACCTTTTCTTGACTCATTTAACGAAAATAATGATACAGAGCTAGTACCAGTCGCTGAGACTATTTTACTTCCAATGGGCGTTTATTCTGAAAAGTATTCATCCTTCGATGAACTACCAGATGGAGCTACCTTTGGACTACCGAATGATCCAACACAAGGTGCACGAGCTTTAGACATATTAGAAGTAAATGGTTTTATCAAAGTGAAAGAAGGTAAAAAAGGAAATGCTTCTATTCATGACATTGAAGAAAACCCTAAAAACCTTGAATTCGTTGAATTAGAGGCAGCGCAAATAGTAAAACAGCTTAGTGAGGTCGATGCTGCAGCAATCAATTCCAATTATGCTTTAGAAGCTGGTATTAACCCTGGAGAAGAATCAATTTTGTTAGAGTCAGCTGATTCCCCATACGTTAACCATATTGTTGTTCGTAAGGAAAACGAAAATGATCCTGTCATCCAAAAATTCATTAAAGCATACCATTCCGACGAAGTTAGAGAATTTATTGAAGAAGAATTCCAAGGCTCCGCACTAGCAGGTTGGTAAATTAGAAAAGCTTAGGCGCCTATCCCTGCCCCGACAGGCATATGGGAAAATGCGAGGAGGCAGGTCCACAGCCACCGGAGTATTTTCCCATTTGATCCCGAGGGGCAAGGCGCCGAAGCTAGACATCAAGAAAA
>NZ_JABAFC010000002.1 GCF_012843435.1 Psychrobacillus sp. BL-248-WT-3
TTCATTCCGGACACGTCCTCTCTATTTATAGGATAGAGACTTAACTAACTTGTGTCCATACATCCATACTAGCATCACCTTGCATTATTTTATTGTTAAACTCAGTATTAAAATTTTTTACATCATTTATTAACTAACCCTGTAAGAAGAGAGGTGTTTCTCGAAAGATTACCGCATTTTCATTTTAAATGGAGTGGTGTAGGAGAAATGTGAATTATTTTAATAGAAGGTAAATCCCTTGATGGTAGCTTGCCTATCTCCAATAAAAAAGAGACCATAGTATAATATATCTTAATTTAAAGGAGGCAATTAAAATAAGTTACAATCGGAAACGTCGCAAACATAAACAGAATCATAACCGACCTTTATACAATAGCGAGATAAGTAATAATAGTACTAATCAACATATGAAAAACGATTTTGAAGAATCGAACAGTAAAGGTTCTAGTTCTATAATACAACAAGGCAATAGTATAAGAGATTATTATCATTCTAGAAAAGATTCATGTGGATCGAGAGGTAGGAGAAGAGGGGGAAGAATAATAGCCGGTCCTCCAGGTCCTCCAGGTCCTCCAGGTCCGCCTGGACCTCGAGGCCTAAGGGGGCCAACAGGAGCGGTAGGAGTTGGAGCGACCGGACCAACCGGACCAACAGGAGCTACAGGGGGAGCAATAGCTACAGAATTTAATCCTGCAGAAGCACCTAGTTATCAATTGGGACAGTTAATTTTCTTTAACGGTAGTTTATATCGAGCAAATGTTAATTCTCCAACTGGAACACCAGGTCAATCAGCAGACTATACATTATTGACCGGTGGAGGATTAGGTGCGACTGGAGCGACCGGAGCGACCGGAGCGACCGGAGCGACCGGAGCGACCGGTATAACTGGAGTAACTGGAGCACCTGGGACGATAGGTATAACTGGAGCAACTGGAGTAACCGGAGCAACTGGAGCGAGCGGTATAACAGGAGCAACTGGAGTAACCGGAGCAACTGGAGCGAGCGGTATAACTGGAGCAACTGGAGTAACCGGAGCAACTGGAGCGAGCGGTATAACTGGAGCAACAGGAGTAACCGGAGCAACCGGAGCGAGCGGTATAACAGGAGTAACTGGAGCGAGCGGTATAACAGGAGCAACAGGAGCAACAGGAGTAACTGGAGCAACAGGAGCAACAGGAGCAACAGGAGTAACAGGAGCAACCGGAGCGACTGGAGTAACAGGAGTAACTGGGGCAACTGGAGCAACCGGAGTAACTGGAGCAACAGGAGTAACTGGAGCAACAGGAGTAACCGGAGCAACCGGAGCAACCGGAGCAACCGGAGCAACCGGAGCAACCGGAGCAACCGGAGTAACTGGAGCAACCGGAGTAACTGGAGGAACCGGAGCAACCGGAGCAACCGGAGCAACCGGAGTAACTGGAGCAACAGGAGCAACAGGAGTAACTGGAGCAACAGGAGTAACTGGAGCAACTGGAGCAACCGGAGCAACAGGAGTAACTGGAGCAACTGGAGCAACCGGAGCAACCGGAGCAACAGGAGTAACTGGAGCAACCGGAGCAACCGGAGCAACTGGAGTAAGTGGAGCAACCGGAGTAACTGGAGCAACCGGAGCAACCGGAGCGACCGGAGAAACCGGCCCAGCTGCATAATACCCAACAAGAATCAATGATTAGTTGGAATTTAGGACTCATAAAGTTAGGGTGAAGTATGTAAAGATAACTTTTCAAAAAGATATTCCTTTTTGGAAAGAGCTCGGAACAAAACCCTCCTCTATGAAAAGCCGGTGAATTTTAAAGGAAGTAAAATTTCACCGCATTTAAATTTCGTTTATGCTAAGAGATTCTGGAGTATCCAACCATACTATGAATTGATGAACTGAGATACGTACTTAATGTACGATGTCTCGGTTTATTTGATATAAATAAAAAATTTTAGGCAGATACCAAGAAGACGTCTTCTTGTTGCTATAGTTTGTCTACCTTTAAACGTAACAGAGGTCATATTATAAACCATCTGAATAAAAAGGAGGCAATTAATATCGGTAACAACAATAGAAGACGTCGAAAACAAAAAGCTATTCAGAAACTCAACTTGCAAATGAATGGGATGAGTAAAAATAATAGTTCTGAAGAGCAATTGAAGAAAAATTTTAGTGATATTTCGATAAACAGTGACTCTAGCTCTATGGCTGATAAAGGTAGAGAGCCAATTCAGCAACATCATAGACAAGAAAATTATTATTCATCTAAAAAGGACTCATGTGGATTTAGAGGTAGAAGAAGAGACGGAAGAGTCATTATCGGCCCAGCTGGCCCCACTGGCCCCACTGGCCCAGCAGGACCAAGAGGATTAAGGGGTCCAACGGGTGCGGCAGGAGTTGGAGCAACCGGTGCAACTGGCCCCACTGGCCCAACCGGAGCTACAGGGGGAGCTATAGGAACTGAATTCGATCCGGCAGCTGCTCCTAGCTATCAAGCAGGACAGCTAATTTTCTTTAACGGTAATTTATATAGAGTAAATGTTAATTCTCCTACTGGAATACCAGGAGAATCCCCAGATTACACATTATTAACTGGTGGTGGAGCTGGAGCTACAGGCGCAACCGGAGCCACCGGAGTGACGGGGGCCACAGGAGCCACAGGCGTAACCGGAGTACCTGGAGCAACAGGGGCTACCGGAGCCACGGGAGTAACCGGAGTACCTGGAGCAACAGGGGCTACCGGAGCCACGGGAGTAACCGGGGCAACAGGCGCAACTGGAGCCACGGGAGTAACTGGGGCAACAGGTGCAACTGGAGCCACAGGCGCAACTGGAGCCACGGGAGTAACTGGGGCAACAGGCGGAACTGGAGCCACGGGAGTAACTGGGGCCACAGGCGCAACTGGAGCCACTGGAGTAACTGGAGCCACGGGAGTAACCGGGACCACAGGCGCAACTGGAGCCACAGGCGCAACTGGAGCCACTGGAGTAACTGGAGCCACAGGCGCAACTGGAGCCACGGGAGTAACTGGAGCCACGGGAGTAACCGGGACCACAGGCGCAACTGGAGCCACAGGCGCAACTGGAGCCACGGGAGTAACTGGGGCAACGGGAGTAACTGGGGCCACAGGAGTAACCGGAGCAACCGGATCTACGGGCGTAACTGGAGCAACAGGTGCAACTGGAGCCACGGGCACAACCGGAGCTGGTTTAGCAGAATACGGATATGTTTACAACTTAGCAACTCAACCTGTAGGTTTAGGGGATGATGTAAATTTTGATACAAATGGATTACTTACATCTGGAATAACTCATACAGAAGGTGAAGAAGCGATTAGAGTTACGAATCCAGGCGATTATGAGATTACTTTCTCTACGACAACCAACGAACCTAGCCAATTTGAATTGTTTGTAAATGATACGGCAATACCGGGGACACTTTATGGTTCCGGATCTGGTGTTGTACAAAACAATGGATATGTAATAGTAACTCTAGAAGCTGGCGATGTAATATCACTAAGAAATAGTTCTAGTACTCCAGGAACAGTTACTCTAACACCTACAGGAGGCACAGGGACGAACGTAAACGCTTCTATAACTATTAAGAAACTAGATAGTTAAAAAGAAAGACTCATTTCTTTAGGTCAGTGCCCATTAAGTCAAAGTGTTTTTATAAGAAAAAACAGTATCGTTTTAAAGGAAATATTGGAGTAAAGGTCTATATTCTAATTTATATATTAACCTGCCAAAATTGATTGGATTATATAAAAGTAGGTCCTTTGTAAAAGATAAATCCCCTCCTAATTAAATTCTTGTATAAAAAGGTTAATCAGATTTTACTGGTTAACCTTATTTTAATGAGAATTTTAGTTCTGAAATTTAATTCATCCTATATCTAACATTTTGTTGCCTGCAGGTTAATTTTTTTAACTTAAGTTAACAATAAACCGTTTGAGGGTTATTCATGTGATTAGTACAATGAAGGTAAGGATGAAGGAGATGAGTATGATGAGACTTACGATTAGTCAAATACTTATAAAAAAAAGAGAAGAAAAAGCAATTACACAAGATGTCCTAGCAAAATTTATAGGTGTTTCCAAAGCCTCTATATCGAAATGGGAAACGGGTAAAACTTATCCAGATATAACACTTCTGCCGAAGCTTGCATCATTTTATAATATAACGATTGACGAACTGATTGGTTATGCACCGCAGTTAACGAAGGATGAGATAAAGAAACAATATCACGAGCTTGCTACAAAATTTAGTAAACAGGATTTTGATTTAGTATACGAGGAAAGCCAAAGTATAATTCAAAAGTATTATGCATGCTTTCCCTTCTTACTGCAAATGGGTGTTCTTTATTTGAATCATTATATGCTCGCGCCAACGGAGGAAAAACAACAAGCTATTTTAGAAGAGACAGCTCAACTGTTTGTAAGGATTAAGCAAGAAAGTGATGATGTTTGGCTTAATAAACAGGCAAATTCGTTACAAGCAGTCATTTATTTATTATTAAAGAAACCTGAAGAAGTACTGTCTTTGTTAGGGGATACGTTACGCCCTGCTGTTGGCGATGAAATTGTACTATCTAATGCCTTTCAAATGATGGGTGATGTAGAGCAAGCAAAACGCACCTTACAAGTGAATATGTATCAAAGCTTATCAAGTCTAGCAGGAACTGCTCATTCATATATGTTATTAAATATTGACGATCAAGAGAAATTCGAAGAAACCATTCTGCGCATGGAAGGGATTACTTCTATTTTTGGATTAAAGGAATTGCATCCGAATATCGTGTTGCAGTTTTACTATGCAGCTGCCCAAGGATACGCAATGCAAGGAAATCGAGAGAAAACGTTGTACTGGTTGGAAAGATATATAGGGGTCTGCACGTCTAACATTTTTCCATTTACATTACATGGAGATAATTTTTTTACATTAATTGATGACTGGCTTGAAAATTTAGATTTAGGTATTAATGCAGTACGGGATGATGAAGTGATTAAAGAAAGTATGCTGCAAAGCGTATGCGCACAACCGGCGTTTGGTTTTATTCAAGAGGATCCTTTATATAAATTGCTTGTCGAAAATTTAAAATTTTCATTAGGAGGAAAAAAGTAAATGGAGAGCAACATGTCAACATTAATAGAATATTTACCATTTTTATTACCACTGATTATTATTCAGTTTGGATTGGCCATCTTTGCAGTAGTTCATGTAATAAAGCACCCGACATATCGGTTTGGTAATCAGGTGATGTGGATTATAGTAGTACTCTTCTTTCAATTTATTGGTCCTGTTATTTATTTCGTATTTGGACGGGGTGATAAATAAATGTCCATTGTTGAAGTGAAAGGACTGAAGAAGCAATTCGCAGATAAAAAAGTAATTGATGATATTTCATTTACAGTTGAAGAGAATCGAGTCTTTGGCTTTCTTGGCAGAAATGGTTCAGGAAAAACGACTACAATGAAAATGTTATTAGGTTTACTACAACCAGATGAAGGTAATTTAAATATTTGTGGAGAATTGGTTCGTTTTGGTGAGACGAAAACCAATAAATACGTTGGGTTTTTACCAGATGTTCCAATGTTTTATCCCTTTATGACTGCGAGAGAATACCTTCTATTATGTGGTGAAATTACTGGTTTAAAGCAACCATATACGAAGCAGAAAAGCGAGGAATTGTTAGATCTTATTGGATTGGCTAACGAATCTGGTAGGATTGGTACTTATTCAAGAGGGATGAAGCAACGTCTAGGAATTGCGCAAGCACTTTTAAATGAGCCTAAATTATTAATTTGTGATGAACCAACCTCAGCATTGGATCCAATTGGTCGAAAACAGATACTAGACATCTTACATGAAGTAAAGCAGAAAACAACGGTTATTTTTTCAACACATGTATTATCTGATGTGGAACGTATTTGTGACGATATTGCTGTGTTACATGAAGGTAAAATTGTGATGGCGGGAGATCTACAAGCTATAAAAAGGCAGTATCAATCTGATCTATTGCATATTCAATTTGGAACAGAGGATGATAAAAACAAATTTTGTGGCTTATCAAGTATTCAAAATTTGTTGAATGATAGTAATTTTAAAGAGGAGAAAATGAATCTGCAATTTAAACATACCCATTTTACAGAGCAATTAGTTTTGCAAGCATTCCAGGAAGCGCAAGTTTTTCCACAAAAGTTAGAAAAAATGGAGCAATCATTAGAAAATATATTTATGGATGTGGTTAAATGAAATCATTTCAAGCATTTATAAAAAAAGAATTAATGGAATCACATCGTACTTATAAATTGTGGATTATAGTCACTATTTTTTTAGGTCTTGGCATTATGAGCCCGCTAACTGCAAAATTAATGCCTGTATTATTTGAACAGTTTATGCCAGCAGGAGTAGTAATGGATATTCCAGAGCCAACTGCTCTCGACTCTTGGATACAGTTTTATAAAAATATTTCACAAATGGGTATTATTTTGTTCATTATTTTATTTAGCACCACATTATCCTCAGAGTTATCAAAAGGTACCCTTATCCTTATGTTAACAAAAGGACTTTCAAGAAAAACAGTTATCTGGTCGAAAGCCACAGCTATATCACTTATATGGACACTAAGCTATGCCCTTGCTTTTTGGACGACATTCGCATATACATCTTATTATTGGGATATGAGTACTGTTTCGCATTACTATTTTGCTGCTTTTTGTCTATGGTTATTTGGCGTTTTAATGATTGCTGTATTTTTGTTTGGAAATATCTTAGCAACATCAACATATATGCCGATGCTTTTTTCTGGAGTTGTATTTGTCGCATTATTACTACTAAATATGTTTGAGAAAACAGAAGCATACAACCCAATCCGGCTAGCAACGAATAATGTAGAATTATTAACCGGTGCTATGGGAACAGAAGATTTTACAATGGTTATTTGGCTAACCGTTGTAAGTATTTTCATAATCCTTTTAAGTTCCATAGCTATTTTCAATAAAAAACAACTATAATAACAGGTTTATGGGTGCAAGTCCTACACAAACCTCTTTTACCCAGATTCTCTCTTTTCTCCAATAATTATTTTTTGATTATGTAATAAATTACCTTATCCATAATTTTTTTCTTACATAATCTATAAGTATCAGGAGGAGAGGAGGAATAGTAAATGTCTGGATATGAAAATCAAGGCGGAGGATCGGGTTACGGCAATAGCGGATCAGGTTTCGTACTGCTTGTAGTGTTATTTATCCTACTTATTATTGTGGGAGCATCATTCATTTATTAGTTAGTTAATACTAACTAAGTTTAAAAAGTAAATCCCATTCTTAACCTTCTCTAAAAAAAATCGACTTTCTCTTCATTGAGTTAGTTGTTTTTTTTAGATGAAATCAAAAATATTACAAGAAAATAATAAACAAAAAGCCGATGTCCTTAAATAGCGAGGAACATCGGCTTTTAACTACCTAAACAAGCCTATAGCAGATCCTAATTGTCTCATCATGTTATATCCATTTTGTAAGGTAGTGGCGTGACCCGCAAGTGTGTTGATATGATTGGGCAGTCTTCCTAAAAAGCCTGGGGAAGAATTGTTGGAAGAAGGCTGGTTCCATCTATTATCAAAAGGTTGCCCAAATGGTTGTCCCTGATTAGGGGGACCAAACTGTTGCCCCTGATTAGGTGGTCCAAATGGTTGCCCAAATGGTTGTCCTTGGTAAGGAGGTCCAAAAGGTTGCCCTTGGTAAGGAGGACCGAACTGTTGCCCTTGATAAGGAGGGCCAAACCCTTGTCTATAACCTGGAGGAAAGGATCTTCTTGGTACTGGTGAAAAAAGTGGCATGTACTCACCTCCTTACAGAGTAAACCTATTTATAATATATGACAAAAAGTAATATGAACTTAGACTTTTATTAGAATGATAAATGAGTTATTTTCTTAAGTCCCATCTAAAATGAACATGATTCATATTTATTTTTTTATATCTTAAGTGTAATAATTTGTATATAATTAACTCATATAACTATATAAGGAAGTGGTTTATGGACATTTTACATTACATCACTATTCTATTAAGTTGGTTAATCATTTTTGTATTTATACTTAAAATAGCTAAGAAGAAGGAAATCTCATGGAAAAATTGGCGACTGTATGTAGTTTTACTGCTTGGCTTATTTTCCATAGATTATACCTTTTCTTTTTTAGAACGAAAAATTTCTATAGCCATTTTTCCGCTAGGCATGTGGATTTTATATATCTTTTTACACAAAAAAGAAGGAGCCTGGTTAAAGTACAGAACCTTTGCTTGGTTGGGTTTTTGGAGTAATTATTTGTTTTTAATGACGTATCTTTTTTCTTGGCCAATTTATTACTTGCTATATCCATCAGAAGATTTAGCAACCTATCTTAGTAATCCGGAAGAAGTAAGGGTTATTGCTATCCACCCAACTGCTAAAGAACAAAGTAAGGAAACGGGAGCACTTAAGAAAGAGTTACCTGAATTTAAGCGTGATGAATTTTTTACAGTGGAATGGTATAACGAAACCTATTTTAATAGTGATTCGACAAAAGCAAAAGAACGTTTTCCATACCTACTTGTAGATCACAAATCTAAGTGGGGAAGTGGGATAGAGTCAACTATCTATCTAGAAAAGGATGGTAAAGGGGTGCTAGTGTCTACTAGTAAAAACCAATACTATTTCCGTTCTGATCACTCCATTATAAAGGGGGGCAGCAATGATGAATAAGAAATGGATAGTTATAGTTTCCTTTGCTGTAGTCATTGGAGTGGGTATTCTTTTCTTTGTTAATCGAGAGCCAACACCCTTTTTGACCATGGAGGAGGTAACAGAAATACTAAATAGACAGGATATTAATAGTCCTGTGAAGGTATTAGATATAATAGATTTGGAAAAATCGTACCGTTTTGTTCCTTTTATAACGGAGAGTGGTCAGAGGGGAATTAGTTATTGGGCTTTTAATCATTTCGAATGGAAGTTAGTCGCCTACGAGTGGAGCGATCAATTAAAAGTATGGAAGCTAAGTCCGGATGATCCATCTAGCTATTATTTTGTCTGGCATTTTGAAGCGCAAGACGAAGTAACTCAGATGAATATACATTTATTACAGAACCGTTCGTATAGAGTGTCTGGAGATATTAGTATTTATACGCCAAGTATTCAGCTTCACAAAAATGTAAGCTTAATGAATAAAACATATGGAGTAATGCCTCTCCCAGAGGAATGGTATAAAATTATAACTGCTATTTCTTCTATCCAAGAAGATACTGTATTTGATTTTATGTCAAATCCACAGTCAACGTATTACTTTGGAAGACAGACACTAGATGAGCAGGGGCTTGATGCAAATTTAAAAAGAAATGAACGTAGCGCTAGTCAGTCAGGGCACTGGGTGGAAGAGCCGGATTATCAAATGGATTATGTAATAAGCATTTACGAAGAACAGCTAGAGCGTCCCTGATGAATAAATGAAATAGATCCACTTAAAGCAAATAAAGTAGCAAGTGTATAACTAATTAAAAGAGAGCTTATCCTGAACATTTTTTTCAGAATAAGCTCTTTTTTATATTTGTCGGGAAGAAAAAAGCTATTCTTAAAATGGACAAAGTTATGGAAGATATATCCTCATTCAGATTTTATTGTTTGATTATCTAAAAAGATGGGCTTATACTAACAAAGAATTCAAATTAAAGTACTCTAATTAAAGTACTTTGTTTGAAGTTTAATTAAAAGTAAATATTATTTGAAAGAAGGAAATTAAAACACATGAAGTTTACACAATTTTTGAAAACAAAGGGAGCTATTGCTTCCATTTTTATGGGGATATTTTATGCAGTTGCTATGCTGGGGATTTTTCTTCCAGGGTATACAGCGATCCCAGGTAACATCGATCAACTTCCAATAGCCCTAGTCAATGAGGATGCCGGTGAATATGGCTCGGTGATTGCCGACCAATTAAAAGAAAGTTTACCATTTGAAGAGATTAAAACAGATTTGTCCAATAAGAATGCGTTAGAACAGCTAGAGAAAAATGAAGTAACTCTAGTAATTCACATTCCTGAAAATTTCTCGGCAAACATGCAAAACGGAGAAGTATCATCCAGTATTGACTTCACTGTTAACGAAGTGGGTGCAACAGTTGTTTCTTCCTCCATGACGTCTATTGTCACGGAGATAAACAATCAGTTAAGCGCTCAGTTTTCTCAGCAGACCGCAAAGGGAGTGTTAATGAACTTTAATGTTCCTGAAGACCAAGCTGCTGCAATGGCAGAAACGATTGAAACATCTTATGTTGGAAACGTAGTAACGATCAATGACATCCCGGATGGTATGCATAACAACATGCTTCCGATGTTCTTAACAATGGCAGGTTATGTAGGGGCAATGATTGCAGCAATGCAATTAGTAGCTTCCTTCAAGGAGAGTCGCGGAAAAGCGAGCAAAACTCGTTTATTCGTTTACGTGCAATTGACTGCATTAATGATTGCCGTACTTGCGGCTCTTGCAGCAATGGGGATTACCTATCTAGTAAATGAACCTAGTGGAGATTTATTTTTAGGTCTTTTTGGTCAGCAAGTTTTAAACTATATGGTAGCATTTAACTTTACGGCAATGTTTATATTCCTTGTTGGGGAGGGTGGTATGATTCTGAACATACCAGTCCTACTAGTACAGACCATTGCAAATGGAGCAACCATTACAAGAGACATGATGTATGGACCGTACGAGTGGGTAAGCTATATTTCCCCAATGTATTACTCTGTACAAGCATACTGTGCTAATATGTATGGAGGTATTAGCCCAACACCTTATGTATGGGGCATGATTGCGGTCGGTTTAGGAGCAATGTTAATAAATATGCTGCTTGTAGCCTTTGTCCATAAACCAGTTCCAATAGAAAAAACTTC
This sequence comes from Psychrobacillus sp. BL-248-WT-3, assembly GCF_012843435.1. Taxonomy (GTDB): domain Bacteria; phylum Bacillota; class Bacilli; order Bacillales_A; family Planococcaceae; genus Psychrobacillus. The sequence continues at coordinate 10,907 of NZ_JABAFC010000002.1, forward strand.
AATAAGCGAAACAAAGGAAGTTGTGAATAATACTGAAATTACTGCATGATTTTGCTACAATGAATATAATTCTGCCAAAGGAGCGGTACTATAATGGCAATTCAAATATATATATTGGGCAAATTAATGCAGGATAATAACTATCCATATAAGTTAAAAAAAGAGCTTTCAGAGCCAATTCCCTTAGATCAATTAGGGGGAGTGACAGAAAGTAAGCTATATTATCATTTTGAATCTTTGGTAAAACAAGGACTGATTGAACCGGTAGAAATTATTAAGGAAGAGCACCGACCCGATAAACAAGTATTTGCGATAACTAAGAAAGGTAAAGCTGCTTTACCACAAAAAATTTATCAATTATTTGAGAATACAGATACAATTAGCGGGATGGTCATCGCTCTAGCAAATATAGAATATGTTGATCGCGAAAAAGTAATTGAGATACTTGAAAAGAAAATAACGCTTCTCAAGGAACGATGGGATAACATAAAAAACTTAGAAAACCAAGTGCAGTTAACAGAGAAGAAAGAGCATTTAGTCAATTATCTTGGAGAATATTTTTCAGATAAGAACGATCATACCTCGCATTGGATCGAGGAGTTAATTAGACGTATTAAAAGCAATGAAATATAAGAGGGTTATTCAGCTAATTCGATAGCTGAATGACCCTTTTGTATTTTTAGAGTAGAATTCCATTTTATAGATTGGTTATAAAATTGAGTAAATATCGTGGGAAATTGTATAATGGGTATAATTGGAGGTGAAGTATTTGAAACTGTTTATTCAAGTGGTCATTGGTTTGATGTTGTTAATATTTTCTACAATTGCTTCTTGGTATGAGGGAAGTACATTGACAACGGCTATATGGGAGTGGAAGCATACAGCGGTTTTTTCAAAGTGGATCAATGGGTCTGTAAACCAAGCAAATGATATTTTAACAATAGATTATTTTATATATGCAGCTAAATTCTCACCTGCCTATCCTTTAACCATGCTATTAAGTGGAACGTATTTAATTATACTGATCGGCTACATATTATTTAGAGGTAAAACAAAGCTATTTTCTTATTTTCTAACTTCTGTCGGAATTGTATTCTTGGTTCTATGTAATTTAGTATCAGGTTCCCCGACGATAGGTCTAACCATATTTTTTTACAGTTCTCTTTTAATAGGAATTTTAGCGATTGGTGTAGCAATTATCTTACTTGTTACCAACAAAAATAAGGGGATAACAACTTAAATGTCCTGTTCCATAAATAGTTAAATATTATAAGAGCTAAACCAGAAGCCGATACTTCACTAGTGTGGGCTTTTTTTCATTCATAATTTAATATGCCTTTAGTGAATCCATCCCGTTTACAAAATAATAAAGAGAGTATATTATGTATATATGAATATATAATCATATATAAGTTTTAGTTTTACTTTAATGGAGGGCAGGGAGTTATTATGTCGGATCATCATAATCACACACACAGTGCCAATAAAATAGTATTGCTCGTTTCTTTTTTTATCATTTTTACCTATATGATTGTAGAGGCAATCGGCGGCTATTTGACCAACAGCTTGGCGCTTCTTTCAGATGCAGGACATATGCTAAGCGATGCTGTATCTTTGGCCATTGCATTATTGGCGTTTAGCCTTGGAGAAAAAGCTGCAAATAGTAACAAAACATATGGATATAAGCGCTTTGAAATTTTAGCAGCTGTGCTCAATGGCCTAACGCTTATGGGGATTGCATTCTTTATCTTTTATGAAGCATTTATGCGATTCGCTAATCCACCAGAGGTTGCTACAACTGGGATGTTAATCATTAGTTCTATTGGTTTAGCGGTTAATATTTTTGTAGCTTGGTTTATGATGCGAGGTAGTGATACAGAAGACAACCTAAATATGCGAGGAGCTTACTTGCATGTTATTAGTGATATGCTAGGCTCAGTCGGAGCAATCATTGCTGCATTACTCATCCTGTTCTTTGGATGGGGATGGGCGGATCCATTGGCTAGTGTGATTGTCGCTGCGCTTGTATTAAGAAGTGGATACTTTGTAACAAAGGCATCTCTCCATGTTCTAATGGAAGGTACCCCACAAAATGTAGACATAAATAACATTGTACAAACAATCGAACAAAACCCTGAAATCCATAGTGTCCATGATTTGCACATCTGGTCTATAACCAGTGGCTTGAATGCACTATCCTGCCATGTGGTTGTGAAAAAGGAAATGACAATTGGTGAGGGTGAAAAACTCCTGCAAAAAGTAGAGCACGATTTAGCTCATCAAAGTATACAGCATGTGACTATTCAACTGGAAACAGAATCACATAAACATGATTCATCTATTTTATGTACAACAAAGGCAGAAGACACAGGAGCTCACCACCATCATCACCACTAACTAAAAGGCTATGTTAAAGGTTATGGTTGATTTAGGATGCAAAGAAATATTAAATCAGAGAGTAGAATTGATTTCCGCCCCAACCGGACGCTTTCCGTGGGGTGAGCGATAAGCCATCACCCGTCGCTAACGCGCGCGGTTGTGATGTCTTATCTGTCTCACTCATCCCACTGGAGTCGCCGTCTGGCGCTCCAATCAATAAATGGAACAGCTTTATCATCGATAAATCGCTAATAATTTACTCGAATAAATAAAGCTTCAAAATGGTCACCAACCCCAATTTCATCATCTATTTATATTTAACAGACATTTGAAAGTACCTTTGTTTATGTTTACAGTCACTATAAAAAAGAATTGTTAGTCAAAATAAACTCATATCTTTAACAAAGCTAACTAAAAAAATAAGGAGGGTATAAAGTGGAGGAAAAGTTACAGCATGATTTAGACGAAGAAACCCTTTTCGTTGTATCCCAGACGTTCAAAGCACTAAGTGATCCTACTCGTATACGAATATTAAATTTTTTATGCTGTGAAGAGCACTCTGTCAATGAAATAGCGGAATCATTAAATTTAGGGCAAACAACGGTTTCTCATCAGCTACGCTTTCTAAAGAACTTGCGCTTAGTAAAGTTTCGCCGTGAAGGAACTACCATGTACTATTCAAGCGATGATGATCATGTGATGAACTTATTGCATCAGGCTGTGAGTCATGCCAAGCATTAACTTAATCTTTTGGCTAGGCATCTACTTGCATTCCAAAGTTGCTTGTAACCAAGAAGAAAGCTCCGATATTTACTTTACGTAAATCTTCGGAGCTTTTTATCTGTAGAGATTGCTTGTAATTATCCTTTAAGTTTTACTTCTCCTGGCTTTTTCATAAATAGAGATAGCACAAGATTAACGATTGCCAATATTAAACCTAGGGTAAATACGAATGATGAGCCAGAGGCAGTTGCCTCTGCTAAATTATCATTAACCGTTGTTAAATAGCTACTTTGTTTTGCAGATAACACGGAAACCATGATAGCAATACCCATTGCCCCAGCTACTTGTTGAACTGTTTGAGTTAATGCTATTCCATCTGGATAGTATTCTCTAGGCAATGAATTTAGTGTGTTTGTTTGCGTAGAAGCAAGTACCATACCGATACCAAGCATCATGATAATATGTGTAACAACTAATAACCATGTAGCTGTGTCGGTACCAAATGAAGCATAAAGGATATATCCAATAACAACAAAGATAGTACCTGGAGTTATTACAGCTTTTGGACCAAACTTATCAAACATCCGTCCAATGGTAGGTGCTAAAATACAATTCAACAAGCTTCCTGGTAGTAATACCAGACCTGTAGTAAAGGCAAGCATTAATAATGCCATTTGCATGTACATAGGTAAAACAACAAGCAATGATAGCATATTAAAGAATGTGATAAAGCTCATTACAACTCCCAAGACGAATAAAGGATATTTAAAGGCCTTCAAATTCAGCATTGGATTCTCCATTTTCGTTTGACGAAGAGAGAACAGAATTAATGCAATCACACCAACAATAATGGATGTTATAACGATTGTACTTGTCCAGCCATGTTCTCCAGCAACACTTACTCCATAAACAATGCCACCAAATCCAAGCGTTGAAAGAATTACAGATAAAATATCTATAGAAACTTTGCGAATTTCGTTAACATTAGGCAAGAATACTAAACCGATGATAGCAGAGAGTAGTAAGAACGGAAGGGTTACCCAAAAGATCCATTCCCATGATAGTGTATCTAAAATTAGTCCAGCAATCGTTGGACCTAATGCTGGTCCTGCTAACATAACTAGTCCCATTACTCCCATTGCAGCCCCACGTTTGTTTGGAGGGAAAATAGTAAAGATGACATTTTGCGTTAATGGCAAATTGATCGCTAATCCAGCAGCTTGAATAATACGTCCAACTAGCAAAAGACTAAAAGTCGGTGATACTGCAGCTAAAATAGTTCCGATAATAGATAAAGAAATAGAAGTAAGGAACATTTGACGTGTTGTAAATTTTTGCATCAGAATTCCCGTAACCGGTACTAAGATACCTAAAGTTAAAAAGTAACCCGTGGCTAACCATTGAATGGTTGTAGGTTTAACATCAAATATTAAACTTAAGTCTCCTAAAGCAATATTCAATGCGGTTTCACTAAAAAGTCCGACAAATCCTGCTACTAAAAGAGCAGCCATTATCGGTCCTGTCTTGATCTGTTTATTCATTTATATTTGAAACTCCCTCTATAAAATAGATATTCCCCTAGACTTTGTCTTAAGGGGAATACTTCTTTGTTTAGTATTGTAAACGTTCATGTCTAAATGTTGATATGTTCAAATAATTATTAATGGGTAATCTATTCTTTCTTTCTTTTATTTTTAATCAAAATAGTAATCACTGTATGTCGACTATAAGCGATTTAGATATTCCTTTATAACATTTTTCTTTTGTTCAGACCGGTCTAGTTGTTACTATAACAAAATAATTTCATACGATGTAAGTGTTTTTTTTATACTAAATTTTATCTCATTCACATTTTAGACAAAAATAAGGGGGTAAAGAGTTCTTAGTAATAAGGAGATGAGGAAGGATAGTGTAACTTCTTGTTGCTAGTATAATTTTCGAAAAGTTTTAACCCTCCAGCGGTTTAGCATGGAGGGTTAAGTGACTAGATTAAATTTTAGCCTTTTTATAGCTTTCTACTATTTCTATAATAAGGGAAATAACGATAGAGGCAGCGATGATTATCCATAATACATCCATTGCATTACTCAAAACAACGTTGTTTATTATGATTGTTTTTTCTATATAAGGAAGGGCAGCCTCGTTATATAAATTAGCGTTCCTTGAAATTATGAGAAAAGCAAACGTGCTAAGTATATGGATAATGCCATTTACTAAAGCTACTTTTTTAGTCCATTGACCTACCACCCACTTATAAAGTACGAGTCCTACCTCTAGGACAATAAACGTAACTACTATTGGCCAATAAGATAGTAATACATTTTGTTCAAATATAGGCATGACTAGTTGTAAGCCGTTACCATCTGAAGAACTATAAATACCTAACAGATGGTCAGCATTCCAGTAAATGATTGCCCAGACAGTAATCCAAAAAATACTAAAAATAATTTCTCCTGTAGATATGATTTTTTTAGCGGGAATGATTTGGACATCCTTTAAATCGTCTGGTGACCATGGAGTACCTCTTTTCGTTAAAGGTAGGTCATTTTTAGATAATCCGACTCGTTCAACAATGACAAATACTATAGTGGTCCATATAAACACCTGAGAGGCGGCATAGATGACGTTGACAATAGTGTCAGTAATTGTATTAATAATAACTGTTAGTATTGATTCCTCTCCATTAAACATTCCAATGCTAGCAACAATATTTAAGATAACGCAGATAAGGATGACCCAAGGGAAAATTAGCTTCAGCGTTTCTATATAGGCATCGTAAACCTTAGGACCGATTAAATACATAGGCTTATCGCGGTAGCTTGCTGCCAAAACAGCTGGATCGTCCATTTTAGCTAGCGCCTCTTTTACTTCCTTCTCTGTATAGCTCTCTGGAAGCATGTCTTCAATTGAAAATCTTAACTCCATTGCAATATCATCTCGTGATTTTTTAGGAAGTCTTCTTGTTACCTCATACACATAAGCATCAATCAAATTCATTCAAATCATCTCCCTCTAAAAGTGACTTCAATTCTAACGTCATTTTCTCCCACTCTCCTTTTAATAGTTCAAAAACCTCTATGCCATAATCACTTAGTACATAATACTTTCTTGGTCTACTTTCTGTTGTATCCCAGCTACTTGTTAATAAATCTTGTTTCTCTAAACGACGTAGTAAGGGATATAGTGTACTTTGTTCAATAGAAACCCCAGCACTTTCTAATCCTTGAACTAACGAATAACCGTACTGTGGCTTTCGTAATTGACTTAAAACTGCTAAAGGAAGCGTTCCTCTTCTAAGTTCAGTCATGTATGAATCCAACAAATTAACCAATTATTCTCACCTCTTTTTCTATACTGTATATCATACACTATTAGGTGACGAATTATAACGTATATAATACTTTATTAGAAAAAAATTATTTTATGTAGGCTTTACTTAAAAAAATTACATAAACGAATATAAAATTCGTTATTATCTCTTTAATATTGTTGTTTTTCCATGTTGTAGCTAGCGATAGACTTATTTTTTGTATAGTTGAATCTTTTTGTACTAAGATAACAATGAATCTAATACTTTTAAGAGGAGCTTGAAAATGAACCGTTTAGAAAACAAAACTGCTATAATCACCGGAAGTGGAGCTGGAATTGGTAAGGAAATTGCAATTGCATATGCAAAAGAAGGCGCTAGTGTAGTAATCGCTGACTTTAACGAGGAAGCTCTGCAATCTACCGTAAAAGAATTAACAGAATCAGGATTTTCTGTTTTTGGTGTTAAAGTGAATGTTGCAAACGAGAATGATGTGAAAAAAATGGTTTCCTCCACAATTGAGCATTTTGGTCGCATTGATATTTTAGTGAACAATGCAGGTGTAGGTGATAATATGCAAGCAGCCGCTAATGTCGAGGATGATATATGGAACCGTGTTATGAATATTAATGTAACAGGTGTTATGCGCTGTATACGTCAAGTGCTCCCTCATTTTGAAAAGAACGGAAGTGGCACAATTATCAACATGGCATCATTATCAGGTGTAATGGGTGGTCGTGGTGGACTTACTTATACTGCAGCTAAGCATGCTGTTGTTGGTATGACTAAAAATGTTGCTTCACATTATGGACCACTTGGTATTCGTTCTAATGCCATTGCACCTGGGCACGTAGAAACAGGATTCGCAGCAGCTATGGACAATGTTGATCCATTCGGTATGAAGCAAGCTACACGAGGTGTTGGAATGATGACAAGAGCAGGTCAAGTATCAGACATTTCAAATATCGCTCTATTCCTAGCCTCTGACGAATCTTCACTTATCAATGGCATTGTAGTAACAGCTGATGGAGGCTGGAGTGCTTACTAATTTATATTGACTCTCTAGATATTCTCTAGGGAGTTTTTTATTTTTAAAGGAAATATTACTTTCAGTATACTTTGTAGCATATAATGGGCAAGTGAAACAAATTCTCTACTTTTACGTCAGTATAAATTATAAATGTTTTGGTAGGAGGAATAATGGAAGACTTAATATTTACTTTAAAAATGATTATTATTGGACTTGTTCAAGGCTTTACAGAGCCAATTCCGGTTTCATCGAGTGGGCATGTTATGATTGCTAGTGAGCTACTAGGAGTAGGAGAACAAGGCTTCACCTTTGCGATACTAACAAACACAGCCTCTTTGCTGGCTATCTTGCTCATTTATAGACAGGATATTATTAGACTAGCAACAAATTCTATTTCCTATGTGCAGAAGAAAGACACGCGTTACAAAAGTGATTTTCGATTTGTGCTTTTTATAATTATTGGGACGATTCCAGCGGGCATATTAGGGGTTCTGTTGAGTGACTGGATAGCTGAAAGCATCAGTCTGACGGTAATTGCAATAATGCTTTTCATCACCGGGTTAGCCTTATGGACGATCCGAAATATGAAGGGGACAAAAGGAGAAAAAGACCTGACAGCCAAGGATGCTTGGATTGTTGGTTTAGGACAAGCAGTTGCTTTAACACCTGGTATCAGTAGATCAGGAGCTACCATTATTTCCTCGATAGCAGTAGGGATGAAACAGGAGACGGCGCTAAGGTTCTCCTTTATGCTTTATATCCCGATAAGTTTGGGAGGAGTTGTACTTGGTTTGTCTGATTTTATCGATGAACCAAACAAGGCTGAATTAGCCATTCCTTATTTGGCAGCCTTTGTAAGTACCTTTATCATGTCCTATTTTGCAATGAGATGGTTTATGGGAATCATGAAGAATGGGAAGCTGCATTATTTTACTTATTATTGCTTCGCCGTTGGTACTCTGTTGTTAATATTCTTTTAAAGGTACAACTAGGAAGAGGGTTCTTACCTCTCTTTCTTTTTTTTATGAATAAATAGGTCGCCTAGATGGGTGCAGCTAAATTGCATATATAAAGGTTAGGAGATGCAAGGTGATGTACAAACCATTTGTACCGCCTTCAAATAAAATGAGGAGGCAAGTCTATGTCATTACTGCCGTCTGATCCATTTAATCAGCTAACCAATAATATATTTAAAGAAATAGAACGCTTTTTTGGAGAGCTTCCCCTTTTTAAGGAGATGCAACTCGGAAGCTTGCATATGGATATGAAGGAAACGGATAATGAAATTGTTGCATTATGTAATATTCCTGGCTTGGATAAAAATAGTGATCTCGAAATTGAAGTGGTAAACAACATGCTAATGATAAATGGCATGATTAACCACTCCGGAGAGGCAAACAATAGAAATTCACATTACGTAAGTCGATTTCACCGTTCTGTGTCACTCCCGAGCTTGGTTTCTAAGGAAGACATGATTGTAAACTATAAAAATAACCAGCTAGAGGTTAGAATGCCAAAGCTAAAATAGATAAAAAAAGGAGATCTCCAAGTTTGGGATCTCCTTTTTAATGTATGTTATTTCCTTGTGTATTTCTTAATAGCCGGAAGAATTTCATTGCCTATTAGTTCAAGATTTTTTACTAAACTCTCAAAAGGCACCCCACCAAAGTCCATTTGTGCAATGTATCGTTGATGACCAAAAACCTCATGCTGATAGAGGATCTTTTCAATAATTTGTTGAGGACTTCCGATATTCATCACATCATGGGGATCGGCGCCTTGCATAAATTGATGCTTAGGATAACCATGCCCGTTGATTAGGTGGAGACCGTGGTTGAGATAAGGATAAATTTCTTGTTGGGCTAGTTGGGTTGTTTCTGCAGCGTAGAAAAATCCTGCAGTTGCAACAGGAAGCGCTTCAGGATTAAAACCACTTTCTTTAGCTGCATTTCGATAAGCATCTATGGAAACTTTAAAGCTAGTAGCAGGACCTCCTAATGTTGCTATAAACATTGGAACGCCTGCATGTCCTGCTTTGATCGCGCTTTCTGGACGTCCACCAACAGCTCGCCAAATTGGTAAAGAACCGTTTTGCGGGCGAGGGATAACCTGTGCCTCCCTTAATGGAGCACGAAATTCACCGCTCCAGTTTATGATCTCTTCTTTATTAATTTGAAGGAGCAGCTCAAATTTTTCTTCAAAGAGCTCTTCATAATCTCTTACGTTATAGCCCAACAAATCGAAAAGACCAACTCGGGAAGCCCTGCCAGCAATGATTTCTGTGCGACCTTTGGAGATTAAATCAATTGTAGCAAAATCCTCATAAACCCGTACTGGGTCAGAGGTACTTATAATCGTAGAAGAGCTCGCAATTTTAAGTGTGTCCGTGGCTTGTGCTATTGCAGCCAAAACAACGGAATGAGCTTGTGTAGTAAAGTACTCCTGATGACTTTCCCCTACGCTAAAAAAATCTAGCCCTGCCTGCTCGGCTAATTTGGCTAGCTCTATTATTTCGTTAAGTCGCTGAGCGGAAGAAATACGTTCACCAGTATGGGGATTAGGAATATGGTCCCCTAGTGTATAAAGGCCAAACTCTAAGCCTTTGCTTTGGTCTATTCTATAGTTTTGCAATTATCGTCACCTCTCCAAGTTTACAGTTTAAAAAAGATAACTAGTAAATTAAAGATACTAAAGAAAACTTTAAAATGGAAAGCTTTTGTCTTATCTAAAAGGTGTTCTATCTTAAAAAAAAAACAAACTTATAAACAGCTTCTCCCCAAAAGATAAAATGTAGCAGCTCATTATAGTAGAAATTAGACTTTCTCCACAAAGTTACACACATATTCAAAAATTTATAACATCTTTTTTGAGAGAATGTAGATAATTTCTAAAAAGTTATGCACTTATACACATAGTTATCCCTATTATAAAATGCTTCTGAAAGTTATCCCCATATTAAGGATTTCACCAAACGTGTGACAAATTAATGTTGTTATATCTTTTTTACTATACAACTTATGAGTTATATGGTTTCCTTATTTATTAGAAGAAACCAGTGGAGGCAAGATGAACGTGAAAAACATGGAATACATAAAGAATGAGCACTTTTTACAAAATATTTATTGCTCTTCCGTAGAAGAAACAGTAGAGGCAAGTTTGTTAGACAATCAGCTATTGTACATGAACCAATTAGGTCCTATCAAACTAGAAGTCGCATCTGACCAGTATGATGATGTGGTTTCACAACTAACAGACCGTTTACAAAATGAAGAGCTTGCAAGAGAAACAGTGAAGCAAGGTGCTTTTACATATAAACAAGTTCGCTATATAGCCCAGGCTGGTCTTGTAGACGGACTAATCTTAGAGGAGTCAGGTCGAGTTCAGCTTCTAAATGAGTCATTAGGAATGAGTGCAGCTGTTGCTTTTGCGCAAAGTACATGGAACGGAGCCACTCGTGAGGAAGCGGTAGAAAATGCGGTGTTCACTGGGTTAAATATAGTGGGAGAAGCAGTAGTAGATGAGGTGCTGTCAAATGACATGCAGGATATTGAACTAGATGACGCTTTTGAGTTAGGGAGTGGCGTCAGGGGGGCTATTCGAAAAAATGGAGCCAAGGTTGTAGCAAAGAAAGCTGCTGGAAAGTTTACTCATAAGGCTATGATTGGCTCATTAGCAGCTAAAAAAACTATTCTATTACTAAATGCTAACGTGGTTACCGGCGCATTAGTAACTGGTATGCTTTCTACCTTAGACATTTCCCGAGCTATAAAAGGTGAGATGTCTAAAACGCAGCTGTTTAAAAACATCACGAAAACAGCTGCAAATGTGGCAGGTAGTATAGGAGGTATGGCAATCGGTGCAGCCATAGGTGCTCTAATTCCATGGGGGAGTACAAGCACTGGGGCCCTAATAGGCGGTATAGTTGGTTTAATCATTGGTAGTATCGTCACATCTAAAATTGCAAGTAAGATTTTAAATCGTTATATTGAAGACGATGCAAAAGAGATGCTAGATTTATTCGAGGTGCAGCTCGAGCAACATGTATACAACCATTTATTGAACGAAAAAGAACTTCAAAATCTTTTGGATTTATTTAAATCGAAATACAAAATCCCTAAATTATTGCGTCAAATGTTCAAGTCCAATGATCGTGAACAGTTTGCGCGAGAGATAATTCAAAAGGAGCTTGTTAGCATTTACAGTAATCGTAAAACCTTAAAGCTACCGACTATAAATGAAATCTATAAGGCTTTATTAGAAATGAAATAACAAAAGGCCATTGCTGAGAGCTATTCAGTAATGGCCTTACGTTATATATATGGAAAGAGATTGATTGCCGACATATCAATCTAGCCTCTATTTTTAAACTTCTTTGTTTCTCTCCGTAATTTCACAACCGTCATCTGTACAAGTTGCATCTGAATCAGTTTGAATATGCTGAAGAGGCGCGGTTTGATTTTCTTCCTCCCAAACTTTCTTCAATGTTTGGACGAAGGCTTCGTGAGGCTGCGCTCCAGAAATGGCATATTTTCTGTTGAAAACGAAGAAAGGCACTCCTTGAACACCGAGCTGTTGACCTTCTTGCTGATCCATTCGGACTTCATCTAAATAATCAGAGCTTGTTAGAACCTTGCTTGCTTCCTCACGATTTAATCCTACTTCGGTAGCTAAGTCTAAAAGAGTTTCGTGCTCACCTAGGAATTGAGATTCTAAGAAGTGAGCGCTTAAGAGACGTTCTGTTAATTCGCCACCTTTTCCTACCGACTCTGCATATTTCACTAAGCGATGCGCATCTAATGTATTGGTTTGTTTCATTTCGTCAAATTGGTATGCCAATCCTACTGTTGCTGCATTAGCAATGACCTGCTCATTCATTGCCTTTGCCTGCTCAGGGGACATATTCATCTTTTTAGCAAGCATTTCATGAACAGTTACACTTTTATCGCTTGGTAGATGAGGCTGTAGCTCAAAACTTTTAAAGCTAACTTCTACCTTGTCTTTTTGATCAAACTCCTCTAAAGCCTGCTCTAAACGACGCTTTCCAATATAACAAAATGGACAAACAAAATCCGACCATACTTCAATTTTCATGACTGTTCCCTACCTTCCTATTGATAGAGTTAATATAGCATAAATCATATAAAGAGCGGTCCTTGTTTGCTTAGACTAGCTACTTCACCGGAGCTTCTCCTAGAAAGAGAGCAATTTGTTGGATAAGGTCCCTCCAATTTAAGGAAGCGCGTGCAATGGATTGTAGCTCATAGCAAGTGCTTGAGAGTAATTTCTCATCGCTTGTTACTTTTTTTAATGTGTTAGCTATCCCTTCCCAGTCGGATGTGGAGTGTATCTTTCCATATCTTTGGTTGTACGTAATATCGGAGACGCCGTCCACGTCTGTGCAGATCAAATAACAACCATTCTTAGCTGCCTCTGCTAAGACATGAGCATGACATTCTACTATGGAGGTAAGGGTAAATATTTTCGCAGCTCTATATTCTTGTTCTAGGAGAACTTTATCGTAAATGGGACCTAAGATTTTTACTTGAGAGGCATAAGTATTTCCCTCTAATAAGGTTAATAATTTGGCTTTGAAATCCTCATTCATTGGTCCAACTAAGCGAAATTCCCAATTCGGAATTCCTGCAGATAAGAAAGCTATTATAGCTGGAAGGACTTGTTTCTCTGGGGAATCTAATCTACCTACTGTTAAAATTACATTTTTTTTATCTTTAAATAAAACAGGTTCTGTAGGAAAAAATTCATAAAAACCGTTTGGAATTCTTTTTACATTTAAATTCAGCATTTCGTTAATTTTATTTTGAATTGGCTCGCACTCAGAGGTAACTAAGTCACAGAGATTCAATAGTTCTTCAAAATAAGGCTCTTGTAATAACCGAGATAACCAGTATCGATTTACATCTAGTTTCATATAAATTTTCCCAAGCGGGTTATACATTTTATATGTCTTCAAAATAGATAGATAAGATGGGTAAGGACCAAATGCAACCGCAATATCAATTTCATGCGCATGCTCTATCATGTATAGTTTCATATTTTCCTCGAAGTTTCCCTCGGAGGAAACACGTGCAAACTTAACATTAGGAAAGGTCTCATGGAGTAATGTCTGGTTAATGTGAGCAGTTACTATGGTTACCTCGTATCCTAAATATTCACCAAGTAATATTGGAACAAGACATACATCCTTGAATAGATGAGCATCACCGAGCGTATAGGACTCAATACTGCACACAAGAGCAATTTTTTTGGACAATCTTTCAGCCCCTCTGGCTTTTATCTTTAACATATGTAAGTCAGCAGGAATGTTGAATGGTAAAGCAGAACTAAACGATTATGTATCGGTTTAAGAATTATAAGGGGCGATAATGGATGGACATAAATAAAATTATTAATAAATTAGGGATCACATCTTATACAAGTCTTGAAGAGGTACAGGGGGGAAAAGACTGCTTAGTATATAAAATACGAATACCGGATGGTACTAATCTTGCCCTTCGGATCCAACATGCGGAACGATATGATCAATTTTTATATGAAAAGAATATAAAGGAACTTGCATTAGAAAGTGGTATTCCGGTACCTATTGTGTATTCAGTTATAGTGGAAGATTCCTATGCTGCTATGCTAATGGAATGGATTAAAGGAGTAACTGTACTTCAAATGCTAATAGAAAAACCAACTGTAGCTCATCAGCTAGGAGCAGAATTTGGAAAGACACATGCAAAACTTCATCACATAACGGTACCGGAATCTTTAGAAATCAGAACTCCCAATTGGTTAACCCCAATCGGTTCAGAAAAAAAGATAATCGAAGAACTGCCATCAGCTAAAGAATGTCTTATTCACTTAGATTTTCATCCACTAAATGTTTTAACAGATGGTAGCAAGATTACGGGAGTAATAGATTGGACTAATGTAGCGTTAGGTGACCCAAGATTTGATTATGCAAGAACTCTATCTATTTTACAGATAGAGGGATATCGTCATTTTAAAGATAATCTATCTCTTATAAAGGCATTTGAAACAGGTTGGAGAACGGGCTATGAAAGTGTTGACGGGTCTTATAATAACCTTCCAGCATTTTTTGTTTGGGCGGGTATCAGAATGCAACGTGATATGGGGAATTCCTTAAGTGTAGAGCAGGAAAAGGACATAAAAGAATGGATTAACAGCTGGGGAATACATTTTTAAGAGTAGACCTCTTCTTGAGGTTATTTGTTTAATCCATTTGTATAAGGGAATTTAACAGGTAACAAACTCTGTTTAAAGGAGAGGATTAATATGAATAAAAATGTCGCAGAGGTTATATTAGACCAACTATCCCTTTTAGGGGTTAAGCGAATTTATGGGGTAACTGGTGATACTATTATTGGGCTTTTAGACGCAATGGCCAAACAGGATAAAATCGAATTTATTGCTGTAAAGCATGAGTCTGTGGCAGCATTCATGGCTTCGGCGGAAGCAAAACTGACTGGTAGACTAGCAGTATGTACTTCTACAATGGGCCCAGGTGCAGCCAATCTTTTAAATGGTCTAGGTGATGCATATTCAGACAAGGCACCTGTATTAGCGTTAACGGGTCAGGCGGAACAAAAAGAAATGGGGACAGACTTTCAGCAATATGTCGATCAGCAGGAGCTATTTAAGCCATTTGCAGCATACTCAGCAAACTTAAATAGTGAGAATGCCATCGTTGATTTACTTCAGAAGGCAGCTGAAATTTCTCTACAGCAGAGAACAGTGACTCACATATCGGTGCCTAAAAATTTATTTGAAAAAGAGACTACTGCAAAGGCTAGACAGCTCCCGAAAGTATTAGAGGGAACAGGCACCTTTGAACTAAATGATTTAGAAGAGGTAGCGGGAGTGATGAAACAGGCACGACAACCAATGATTTTAGCTGGTGCAGGAGCAAGAGGAGCAGCAGGAGATATAGCAGAGCTGGCTACAACTTGGGGAGCAGGAATTTTATTAAGTCTAGGCGGCAAAGGGATTTTTGAGGATGCTACACCTCATCTCATCCAAGGGATTGGTGAGGGAGGAAATCCCCATGCCCCAAATGTATTTAAAGATGCGGATGTAGTTCTAATAGCAGGAGCAACGTGGTGGCCGGAGGGATATGTGCCAGAGGATGCGACTATTATCCATATTGACCTTCATTTAGAGCATGCCAAGAAAAGAGTGGCAGCAGATTACGGGATTAAGGGTAAAACTGAGCAGGTTATTCCTCTTCTATTAGAAAGCATGAAGGGCAAACAGAAGAATGAAGAGTGGCTTAATCGCATAGACGCAGTAAAAGAGAAATGGGCATATCAAAACGAACAGGAAGGTCAAATACAAGGATCTCCCGTTCATCCATCACGAATAGCAAGAGGACTAGAAAATACGGTAGCAGACGATGCAATCATTGCTTTAGACACAGGCGACGTAACAGTGTGGATGAATAGGAACTTCCGTCAAACTAACCAAAAGGTTCTCTTTTCAGGATATTGGCGTTCCATGGGCTTTGGTCTTCCTGCAGCAATTGCAGCAAAGTTAGAGCAACCAGAAAAACAAGTGGTAGCCGTGGTGGGAGACGGTGGTATAGAAATGACGTTAGCTGATTTATTGACCGCTACTCGTTATGGTCTGGATATCACGGTAGTAATTTTTAATAATGGAGCACTTCAAATGGAAAGCGATAAGATTCAAGCTGCTGGCAATGAAGAGTTAGGGACACAACTGACTAACCCAAATTTCGTTCAAGTGGCCGAGGCCTGTGGTTGGAAAGGGTTCCGTGTGGAAACAGATGGAAATTTAGAAGAAATACTGAGCAAAGCCCTCCAAACTAAAGGACCAGTATTAGTCGACGTATGGACCGAGCAAGCATTTTTCCCAGAAACAGAATAACAAAAAAAGAAGCCCGGAATAGGGCTTCTTTTTAAAAAGGGAAAATCCACGTCTGCATGTGGTCAGACGTGGATTTAGTCACCAATTAAAACATTGGGAATACGTAAGAGATTAGGAACCAAAGGATACCAAAGAATATTATTAGGTAAGCAGCATACTTGATGAAGGTTGCTCCTACCATCCCAGAATCAGTGCGTTCTTCACGATGTACTTCTACGCGTTTTTCTTCTTCAGCCATGTTTATTCCTCCTCTCACCATATTTTTGAATATATTTTAATTAGGAAGGTTAATAAATGATTACCCACAAAGAAATTTGAATAAACCTATCGGGGGTAGAAATGAGTTGAAGGGCATAGAGTCCTGTATTAAAATGAGGTAAATTGGAGGTAATAAAATGACGACAGCATTGCCGAAATGCCCAAAATGCAATTCCGAATATACATATGAAGATGGCTCTCTTTTAGTTTGTCCTGAATGTGCCCATGAATGGTCCTTAACAGAAGAAGTAGGAGATACGGCAGAAGAGTTGGTGGTGAAGGACTCTAACGGGAATATCCTCCAGGATGGAGACTCTGTTACAGTTATTAAAGATTTAAAAGTAAAAGGGAGCTCTTCCACGCTAAAAATTGGGACGAAGGTAAAGAGTATCCGCCTAGTAGATGGAGATCATAACATTGATTGTAAGATAGATGGCTTTGGGGCCATGAAGTTAAAGTCTGAGTTTGTGAAAAAGAGCTAATATAGGTCTCTTCGTTTAGAATGCATCACAAGGCACTAAAGAAGCAAGTACATCATTCATGTACTTGTTTTTTTATATATTGCCAGTTCTTTTTTTTATCCAATCCAAATAACTTTTAAAAAAAATATCACTTTATGCAAGCGTTTGCATTATAATGAATATATCAAATACTTCTGATGGGGGTCGGAGAACATGAAGACAAATAAGGAGCCTTGGTGGAAACGAAGTGTAGTTTATCAAATTTATCCACGTAGCTTTATGGATTCAAACGGAGATGGAATTGGGGATATACAGGGGATTATTTCTAAATTAGATTATATACAGAAGCTAGGTGTCAACGTTATTTGGTTGAGTCCTGTTTTCGACTCTCCGAACGATGACAATGGCTATGACATAAGAAACTACCGTACTATTTTAGATGAGTTTGGAACAATGGAAGATTTGGATCAATTGATAAGGGAAGCAGAAGCGAGGGACTTACGTATAGTAATGGACCTTGTTGTTAACCATACCTCAGACGAACATAAGTGGTTTGTCGAGTCCAAATCCTCAAAGGACTCTAAGTATAGAGACTACTATATTTGGAGAGAGGGGAAAGACAATTTGCCGCCGAATAACTGGGGCTCTGTTTTTTCCGGATCTGCATGGGAGAAGGATGATGCGACAGATTCCTATTACTTACATTTGTTTTCTAAGAAGCAACCAGACTTGAATTGGGAAAACGAAATACTTCGTAACGATATATATGAGATGATGACCTATTGGCTAGATAAGGGCATAGGCGGATTTCGAATGGACGTTATTAATTTTATCTCCAAGGTGGAGGGACTACCGGATGGAAAGGTTGGACAAGGACAGCTATATGGCGATGGAAGTCCCTATTTTATGAATGGTCCTAAAATCCATACATATTTAAAAGAAATGAATGAGCGTGTTCTTCAAAACTATGATGTACTCACAGTAGGTGAAATGCCAGGAGCTTCTCCTAAGGATGCTCAGTTATATACGAATCCTGCCAATAAAGAAGTGAACATGGTATTCACCTTTGAACATATGGATTTAGACAGTGGTCCTTTTGAAAAATGGGATGCAAAGCCACTGGATTTAGTTGCGTTAAAACACAATCTTGAGAAATGGCAGCATGCACTTCATGGGGTAGGATGGAATAGCTTATATTGGAACAATCATGACCAGCCTCGTGTGGTTTCTCGTTTTGGAAATGACCAAGAATATCGAGTTACTTCTGCTAAAATGCTAGCTATTTGTCTTCATATGCTACAAGGAACTCCTTATATTTATCAAGGAGAAGAACTAGGTATGACTAGCGTTAGATTTGATAGTATTGAAGACTACAAGGATATTGAAACAATTAATATGTATAATAGTAAAATAGAACAAGGTATACCAGAAGACACTATTATGCGTGGTATTTATGCTAAGGGTAGAGACAATGCACGTACACCTATGCAGTGGACAAGCGATGGGGGATTTACAACTGGTACCCCATGGATACAGATGAACCCGAATACTACTGAGATTAATGTGGAACAGGCATTAAACGATTCTTCTTCCATCTTTTATACGTATCAAAAGCTTATTGAGATGAGAAAACAGCACGACATTATAACTTATGGAAGCTTTCATTTGCTATTTCCAAACGATCCAAAGCTTTTTGTATATAAGCGCCAAACGGAGAAGGAAGAATGGCTTGTCATCTCGAATTTCTCAAATAGTACAGAGAAACTGCAATGGACTAGCTGTGAGGTAGATGGTCTTAGTGGAAAAGTAATAATAGCTAATTATGACTCTCTAGAAATAGACGAACAAGGGATAAGTGTACGTCCCTATGAAGCAGTAGTATTAGCTTTTGAAAGGAGATTATAAAGTGAAGAAGGTACTTGGCATAGATATTGGTGGAACCAAAATACGGATGGGCGTTGTGAATGAGACTGGAGAAGTCTTGGCTGATATAACAGTACCTACAGAGCTTCCCCTATACCCATATTTAGAGGAGCAGGTCTTAAAGATAAAAGATCAGTTCCCTGACATCTCAGGAGTTGGCATTGGGACCAGAGGAATGGTAGATGCTGAAACTGGAACAGTCACCTTTGAAAAGGAGCTGCCTGGCTGGGAGGGCACGCCAGTAAAACCGCTATTAGAGACAGCTACGGGACTTCGAGTCGAGTTAAATAATGACGCGAACTGTGCGGCACTTGCAGAGGCACGTATTGGAGCTGGAAGTAACTTTTCAAAAGTAGTTTGTGTAACGGTTGGTACCGGTCTTGGCGGTGGCTTTATATTTGATGGTCAGGTTATGAATGGTGCGAATGGTGGAGCTGGAGAAATCGGACATCTTATTTTATATCCTAACGGGTTAGTTTGTGGTTGTGGACGACCAGGCTGTAGTGAACAATACGTATCAGGAACCGCATTAAAGAGATTGATTAAAGAAGAGCATGTGATTGATCCGACTACAGGGGAATTAGCTAAGCCCCATACTTTATTTAAGCTAGCTTCTCGGGAGATTGAAAGTGCAAAACGTGCAAGAGATCGTTTTATAGCAGACTTTGCAATTGTTCTTTCTACCCTTCAAGCAGTAATTGATATGGATTGTATAGTTATTGGCGGTGGCGTTTCGGAATCTGCCGATGAATGGTGGGACTTGCTAATCGAAAAAGTAAAACCATTAATGCTTAAACCAGTTGAAATTAAACGAGCACAATTTGGTAATGAAGCAGGTATGCTTGGTGCCGCAATGCTTGTTGTGTAAATAAAATGCTTTGTCTCTTCTGGGACAAAGCATTTTTTTAAGAAAAATGGAGAATCGGTCGGTTAAGTCAAATAATCGGTCGGTCCCGCATTAAATAGGAAATCTCTACTGAAAAATGAAAAACTGTAGCCCCCAACAGGGGAGGCTACAGTTTTAATATCCAGGCTTTTTAAGGATCTTAAAGATGTTTCGTTTATAGTCTTCTACTCCTGGCTGATCAAAAGGATTAATGTCCAGCAAGTAAGCACTATACGCACAAGTCATCATGTAGAAATATAATAAGTGGCCAATATGCTCTTCATCTAGCTGTTCCATCGTTAATGTGATTTGAGGAACACCACCATCTAAATGGGCAGAGGCAGTAGCTTCATGACATGCTTTATTGAAATCATGTAACGTCAGGCCACTTAAGTAATTTAGCTCATCACGATTATCCTCCGCTTCAAAGACCGTTAGATCATCTGAAACTTGTTCGACCATGAGGAATGTTTCGAATAGCATTCGCTTACCATCTTGGATGTATTGTCCTAATGAATGGAGGTCCGTTGAGTACAGTACGGAAGCAGGGAAAATACCTTTTCCTTCTTTTCCTTCACTCTCCCCAAATAACTGTTTCCACCATTCTTGGACATACTTCAGCTTCTCGTCAAAGGTAGCCATTATTTCCACAGGATATCCCTTGCCGTATAAATGATTTCGGATGACAGCGTATTTAATAGCCGCATTCGAATGAACATCCATGACTTGAAATTCCTCTTCTGCTTGTTTAGCTCCTGCTATTAATTGATCGATATTATGCCCAGCTGCTGCGATTGGTAATAGGCCAACTGCTGTAAAGACAGAATAGCGGCCACCGATATCTTCTGGTACTACATAGCGTTTGTAGCCCTTTTCCTTCGCAAGAGACAATAAAGCACCTTTTTCCTCGTCTGTAGTGACGATAATGCGAGCTGCAGCCTCTTCACCGTAGCGTGCTTCCATGTACTGGCGTAGGAATCGGAAAGCAATAGCAGGTTCGGTTGTCGTACCCGACTTAGAAATAACATTTAAAGTTACTTCCTTAGAGTCTAAGTAAGTAATCAATTGCTTTAAATAAGCACCACTAACTAGCTGTCCCGCGAAGATGACTTCTAATTGGCTGTCCTTTTGGAATGGAGTAGCGAGTGATTCTAGAACTGCTTTGGAGCCAAGGTAAGACCCCCCAATCCCAATGACAACTAATACATCTGAATTAGAGCGAATATGCTCTGCAGTTTGTTTTATATCTTGTAAAAAAGCTTGCTGAGTGGAGCTTGGCCAATTAACCCATCCTAAAAAGTCAGATCCCAATCCTGTTTTTGACTGGATAAAATCATGAGTAGCCTCTAGTTTGTTATGTAATTCTTCTGTAAGGAGGCTTTGGTAATCCTCTGAGTAATTAACGGAAATTTTCATGAAGTACCCCTTTATTTTACATATTTTAATGACTTAATTTTACCATACCCCTTGGGAAAAGTTAAAAAAAGCTATCATTATATTTATTCTTCCTGCTATTGGCCGAGTTGACTCCAATACTACTTGTATATATTGAGAGTAGAAGCTAAAGAGGAGGATAAAAATGAAGATCCAGCAAATTGATTTGTGGGTATCTAACTTAGAGGAAGTGGTCATCTTCTACCGAGATACATTAGAGTTTCCTTTAACGTTATGGAAAGCTACCGAGGCCACATTTCAAATTGGAAATAGTTTGCTTAGATTTATTAAGGACAGTGAAGCCAAGGATACTTTCTATCACTTTGCTTTTAATATACACTCAAATATGTTTTCAAAGGCTAAATTATGGCTGCAAGAACGTGTAACGTTATCTATAGAGGAAGGGAAGGATGAGGTAGAATATAGTGGTCTTTTTAAAGCAAGGTCCTGCTATTTTCAGGATCTGGCAGGAAACATAGTGGAGTTTATTGCAAGAGAAGCAATTACACCAAAGTCGAATGCCATGCACTTCACTTCAAACAATGTTATTGAAATTAGTGAAATTGGATTAACTACCCACAATATCATTGAGTTCGCAGACAAAATAATGGAACTAGGGATCCCTTCACAAGATGGAATAATAGTGGACGAACCAGAACATTTAAACTTTATGGGGCATCAGGAGGATGGGGTATATATATTGCTTGGGCCTGTAGGTAGGAGATGGTTGTTTTCGGATAAAAGAGCAATAGCCTCGCCAGTGACAATCTACACAGACAAGGGCATTATAAGTAACGTTTTATAAAATTAGAGGCTAGGATAGACCTGCCACATAAATGAAGCTCCTTACATCTACTATCTGTAAATGTAAGGAGTTTTAATATGACCGTATTTATTGGACTTCCATATGTAAGTCTCCAGTTTTAGCCCATCCTCGTTTTTTAAGCAGGTGATAAGCGGTCATAGAGATAACTGCCGGTGCTATAATGCCTAACACGATATACATAAGAAGCACTCCAATACCTTGGTTTGCTAGAACATTTAATGGAGCGATGAATGAATTTAGTCCAAGCCCCGCTAATGTAAAAGGTACCTCAAAATTAAAAAATGAAATAGCAATCGGAGCACAAATAATTGAGGATAGAAATGGCCCAATTACTAACCGTGGATTTTTCACCAAATTAGGTACTTGAACTTTAGGTGTCAAGAACGATTGTGCAATGTTCGCACCTAAGTCATTTTCTTTAAAGGACATAGCTGTCCATCCTGCAAATTGTGCTGTACACCCGATTAATGCTGCGGCACTAGATACTGGGTCTAGTTGTAACGCAATGGCGATTGCTGCTGAGGAAGCAGGGGACATGAGGAAAATACTCCACACCAGTGCAATAACAATCGATCCAAGTAAAGGAGATCCAGAAACAGAACCAGCAATAAACTCACTTAATTGCTGTAACAAAGGCGTAGTGACAGCTGCTAACCCAACCCCCGCGACACCACCTATAAGGATGGCACAAAAAGGAATCGCAAGCATATCAAGCTTTGTTTTTCCTGCAATACGTTTTCCTACCCAGATAGCAACCACGGCTGCAAGTACTGCACTAATCGGTTGTCCTGTTGTCAAAACCCATAATCCATCTTGTAGTATGAGAGCATTCGCTCCAATGGTACTACAGGCCATCGCACTAAAAATAACTAATGTATTCCCGCCGAGCTGATAAGCGATACCTGCACCAATTGCTGGAGCAAGCATCAATTGAGCGGTTTTCCCAATAGCCATAAACCCTTCCCAGCCTGTAAACGTACCAATAGTTTCAATAAGTAGTCCAATTCCTAAAGTGACAAGAACGGCGTTTGCTAGTCCTTGAGAACCTCTGTACATTCGGTCGATTAGGTATGTCTTAGTTGCTTGCTTCATGGTGATTCCTCCTTGTTATATAATATATCGCATAAAATATACCGAACGTATTAAAAATAAATAGTCCTTATTTGGACTAACGCAATACATTATATGTGAATAATAAAAAAATATTATTCCAACCTTTTAAATTGTTATAATATTAATATAATTTATAATAACAGTCAATACTTATTTTTAAATAGATAAAAGAGGCTGGGACAAAACTCTCCTCAAAAATAAAAAGCCTCGAAAATTCTACGACCTTGTAAATTTTCGAGGCTTCTATTCAAATATACCTGTAGTTGTTTTCCGTTACAGTGGACGCTTTCCGGGGGCACGGCTTCAATCTCCTCGTCGCTTCGCTCCTGTGGGGCTTTCAGCTCGTGCTGTTCCCCCAGGAGTCGCCACCTTCACTTCAAACAACTAGATTGAAAGGTAACTTACAAGAAATTGTGCGGACCTTAAAAATGAAGTAAAAACATGAAATCGAGTTTCCGTTTCATGTTTTTTAATTTATAGACTAGTTACGTCCCAGCCTCTTTTGAGATTAACTTTTAGATTGTTCCAATTTCATGACACCTACTACATAAGAACATTTTTTAGTATAACGTCAAGAATGATTCAGGTGAATGGATTAAAAAACCTTCCATTGTTAATAAAAATAAATAAAACCATTAATAAAAATAATGAAGATGATATTAGAATAGCGATCAAATCTCTTTTTCTGAACTCCTTTAAGCTAAACCAGGAGCGAGTTTTAAATTTACCGAAACCTCGAAGATCCATTGTATTGCTGACTGTTTCAATACGTTCCAGACTAGAAAAAATAAGTGGCATTATAATAGAGCCAGCATTTTTTATTCGGGTAAATAGTTTTTCATTATTAGACATGTCCACCCCGCGAGCCTGCTTAGAACGAGAAATGGTTTTAAAATCCCTTTGTATATCAGGGATATAGCGTAGAGCAATAGAAACCGAGTAGGCAAGTCGATAGCTTACACCGATGCGGTTTAGAGAAGCTGCAAACTCACTTGGATGTGTGGTGACTAAGAACAAAAGAGCAGGAGGGATTACTGCAAAATATTTCAATGTAATATTTAACTGGTAAAACAATTGCTCCTGCGTAAGTGTATAGCGCCCCATGGACCCAGTAATAGGGTGGGAGGTACCATAAATAGTTGTCCCATGTTGAGGGGCGAACAAAAATATGGCTATATTGTTTAATAATAAAAACACGAGGATAAAACCAAGCACTAAGCTGATATCCTTTAATTTAATATCCGATATATAAAATAAAATAAAGCTACCGAGCAACAGCACCATTAAAACTCTTGTGTCATACGTTAACATGGCTGCAGTGGACCAAAGTAGGAAACAGATTAGCTTGGTTGAACCTGTTAGGCGATGGATAATAGAGTCACGATCAAGATAGCTTAGCAGTTCGTTGCCCATTAAATCGCACCTCCCGATCATATTGTATAAATTGCTCTACAAAATCAGAGGGATGCTCAATTTTAAGCTGCTTAGCAATCTCATATAAGGAAGATTCCTTTAAGTTAGCCTCTAGAATTAAAGAGGGATTCGATAGGATATGGGCTGGTGAGTCATCCACTAATATCTTCCCCTCTGTTAACACGATTGCGCGGTCTGTATATTCCGTCATTAGGTGCATATCATGGGTAATTAATATAATGGATGTACCCTTCTTCGTTAAATCTTCTAAGAACGTCATTAGTTCTGTAGTATGCTTGTAATCCTGCCCCGCTGTAGGCTCGTCCAATAATATAATTGGGGGCTCCATGATGAGGATAGAAGCAATTGATAAACGTTTTTTCTGCCCATAGCTCAAGGCTGCAATCGGCCAGTTTCTGAAAGGGTATAATCCACAAGTCTTTAATGTTTCCTCCACTCTTCTGTTAACTTCCCTATCTGATAGTCCAAATTGAATAAGTCCAAAAGCAACTTCATCGAAAACTGTTTGCTTAGAAAACATATGATTTGGATTTTGGAGGACAAAGCCTACACGATGAGCTCGTTCCTTGATAGAGTCGTTAATCGCATTAAAACCCTCGAAATATATAGTGCCTTCAGTAGGTCGTTCAAAACCACAGATAAGAGATGAAAGGGTAGATTTACCAGCTCCATTGGCTCCGATAAGGCTAATCATTTCTCCTTTATGTAATTGAAAAGACACGTTTTTAATAATGTCTAAATGATTCCCGTAGTGGAAGCTGATGTCATCAAGTGTCAGGACAGGCTCATTTTTATACCCAAGCTGAATTGGAGAGCATCTTGCATCGCTAAATGTTTTTAGCTTCTGCCGGAAGGAGTCATTTACAATGCTGTCAACCTTAGTTAGATTGGGGTGATCATTCAATTCACATCCAGCATATTTTAAAGCTTTAATGTAAAGTGGTTCTCGTATCCAATTATCCGTTAATAACGATCCTGCCAATAGCTCATTGGGGCTGCCGTCTGCAACTATCTGACCGTGATTCATTAATATTATGCGATCGATAGGTTCTGACAAAACATCCTCTAATCTGTGTTCTACAATGATAATCGTTTTGTTGCTATCTGCATGAAGCTGATCAATCAGTCTCATTGCTCCCTTCCCAGAAGCAGGATCAAGGTTAGCAAGAGGTTCATCAAACAATAGAATATTCACATCGTTTACTAAAACGCCAGCAAGAGCGACTCGTTGTTTTTGACCGCCCGAGAGCTCATGAATCCGAGCATCTAAATGATTGGACATTTTTACTAAAGAGGCTGCTTTTTGAACGCGTTCATGCATTTTTTGTGTGGGTACAGCATTATTTTCTAGGGAAAAGGCTATATCCTCGCCGACAGTAAGGCCAATAAACTGACCATCCGTATCCTGGAGTACCGTACCAACCTCCTGTGAAATGGTAAAGAGATCAAGCTCTCTGGTCTCTCTCCCATGAATGGTAAGGTTTCCTGTCATACTGCCTTTATAAGCAAAAGGGGCAAGCCCGTTCAGGCAATGAACGAGCGTGCTTTTCCCAGAGCCGGATGGTCCGACAATAGCTACTTTTTCCCCTTCGTAAATCACTAAGTTGATATCGTGCAAAGTAGGTTCGGATTGACTATTATATTGAAAGCTAAAGTGTTTAAATTCGATGACTGGCTTTTTCATGTAAATCTCCTTATCTACTTATTCCTCGTAGCTCAGGCTTCCTTTTTTAGTTCTTGTCTTTGCATACGCAGTAAGCAATAGTGTACCTAGAATTGCAACTGTAATAATATTAGAAGCAGCAGCGACGATCCCTTGTGTAAATACTTTATTTGCAGGCTCTGCATAAATAAGAATGTCCAATAATGGAGCTATTAAAGCCCATGCAATAACTTGAACAATGATTTGAATAATGTTAAATAATATGATGTGTTTTTTACCAAACTCTCCATCCTCAAAAGAAAACTTCTTAAAATATAATCCGATACCTAATCCAACAAATGCGGATGAAATGACCCAGCTCCACCATATAGAACCATAAGAAGTAAGGTCGTTTAAAGCATGACCAAATAATCCAACAAATAAACCCGCTATCGGTCCAAAAATAGCTGAAATGAGTGCTAAAAAAGCATAGGATGTTTGAATTGTCGTATTAGGTATACCGGTAGGGACTGCAGCAAACTTAGCTAAAATTAGGAACACAGCTGTTCCGATACCTATTGCAACAACCGTCCTAGTTGAAAAGATAGATTTTTTCATTTCATTTCTCCCCCTATATATTTTATTGCCAGTCATCCAATTAAGTGATTGTAATAACAGCTTTCCGGATCGTTATTGCTGTATTAGCACCTGTTGAAATTTTATAGGTATCAGCAAAGGAGCCTTGATTTAAGGCAATTCCTATATTATCAAGAGAATTCACATACATGAGTGCATCCCCTAATTCTGCGGCAGCGAAAGAACGACCATACGTAACTACTCCCTCATAGGCTACCTCTCCGTTAATAGAAAGCGAAACGTCAAATTTATCTCCATATTCTACATTCAGCTGCTTAAACTGTAGACGATGAATATTAGTCCAAAGATTGCCGAATGGTCGATCGATGACATCAATGACTCCTGTAATCGAATTATTTTCAATAACTGCCTCCTTTAATGGAAGTTCCACGATAAAGGATGTAGGGATAGAAGGTCCGATGTCCTCCATATGAATGTCACCAGAAGCAAGTCGTGCCCCTGTATAAGCAAAAATATCACGTCCATGAAACGTGTGAGATTCTCCAGAATTCGGTAGGCGGTTTTTAGACTCCTCAATTTCTCTCACTTCTTTAATACCAATAAATCGATTAATGTGGGTTAATGTGCCATTGTCCGGGGTGACGATATATTGATCGTTTACGGTCTTTGCAACTACACTTCTCCGATCCGATCCAACACCAGGGTCTACTATGGAAACAAATACTGTATCACTTGGCCAATAGTTGATGGTTTGTAAGAGACGATAGGATGCCTCCCAAATATTGTACTGAGGAATTTGGTGTGTCAGATCAAATAGCGGAAGTCCACGCTTCACACTATTGGCTACCCCATGCATGGCACTTACTGCACCGTCGTTGATACCAAAATCTGATTGAAATACTAATAAACCTTCTGTCATGTTAAAACACTCTCCTCATTGTTTTTGGAGGAGAGCGAATTAAAAAACTCGCCCTCCTCAATCATTGGATTGAAAAGGACGAGATACTCGTGTTACCACCTTTATTCACTACTTATTCACATAAGCAGCCTCAGCAAGTACAGAAATTCCGTTAATATGAAATTCTAGACTGTGGTGTGGATAACGGGTACCAATCCCGCTAGCATCTCAGGCGCAGGTAACTGCACGTTCAATGTAGTGCTCAGAGGCCATTGTTCAAATGGTGTTTTCTGCTTCTTTTCAGCTACCGAAGCTCTCTTTGAAGAAAACCACTCATCTTACTTTTTCTCTTCATCGCATTAACTTATTATAGTGAATTTACAATTAATTCTGATAACTGTCAAGCATTTTTTATAGTTCCTTTATACTTTCTTCCTGTGCCTTTTCCCATTCTTCTCTTAAAATACCCATTCGAATGGAATCATAGTAAACACCATTATATAAGCGGACTTTACGAATTCTTGCCTCCATAGACATTCCAAGCTTTTCTCCGACCCGAATCATCCGTTTATTACCTGACCAGGTCGTATAGCCTACTCGGACAAGTGGCATTGTAGTAAAAAGGTGGTTCATCCAAAGTCTCATAGCGCGGGTTCCTAGCCCTTTACCCCAGCTTGGAGCTTCATGAAAGCCTATACCCATCTCAAGCCATTTAGAAGGTTCATGCTCCCAATAATATGAAACGATTCCACGCAATATACCATCTACTTCAATCCCCCAAAAGCTTTTACTATCCACGTAAGACCCTGCTTTTTCCATAAATACCTCATAGGGAGTTGGCTTATAGTCATAATAAGGAGCATCCCACTTTTTCCACTCAGGCTCCTCATCTTTACACATTAATTCCCACAGTCTAGATAAATCATTGTACTGAATTGGTCGTATGATTAATTCTTGATCTTGATACAAGTTGTTTTCCTCTTTTCGTATTAGGTCTGTTTTTTTCTGTTTGTATTGAAAAGAGAAATGCTAGAAGTCTACTTTTCAATCACCATTAGTTTGTTTTTCATTCTCTATCAGTCCCTTCCATACTAGTAAACTAAGTATATAATAATTTTAGAAAAATGAGAAAATAAAAAATATATCGTGGTATAATTTTACTAACCAAATAAGGAAAGGGGATAGTTCTATGTTTTGTGCATTAAATTTTGTAGAGGTGAAATATAGCTAAACAAAAGGAGAGTCCAAATGAAATTAGAAACTGAGAGATTAGAAATTATCCCTTGTACGGAAGAAACTGCTCAAATGGCGGAAAAGCAAAGCTATGATAATGGGCCACAGATTTCTATGTCTTTAGAGATGCTTAAAGCGGATCCTTCCTCAATGGGTTGGGGAGCGTGGCTGGTGATAAAGAAAAGTGATGGTCAGGTCATTGGGGATATTGGTTTTAAGGGAAATCCTAATGTAGATAACCAAGTAGAGGTAGGCTATGGTTTATTAAAGGAGTATTGGAATAAAGGCTATGCAACAGAGGCAGTAGGCGCCATCATTCAATGGGCTTTTGCAACTGGTAAGGTGGATGCAATTATTGCGGAAACACTTTCCGATAATCTTGGCTCCATGCGTGTATTAGAAAAGCTAAATATGCAACGAGTAGGAACTTCTGAGCAAATGGTCAATTGGAAATTGGTGAAATAAAACAAAAAATCCTGTGATAAAAAACACAGGATTTTTTATAAATATATGTATTAATTTCTCAAGGCTTTTCCTAGCTCCTCGATCGAGCTAACAATGACGCCGTTTTGCTTGATCAGTCCAATAACAAACAAGTTGCGGTACATAAATTGATTTTCGGTTCCATCTTCAATTAATGCGTTAATTTTTTTCTTATTTTCCCGACCTTGTTGGCGTGTATCGGTATAGAGTGCATAAATTGGCCGATTTAACATAGAGAATGCACCAATTTCTGCTGCAACACCAGAATCTATTTCAACTCCATCAATTACGGCAACAAGGAAGTCACTCTTCTTCAGGGCATCGATGTCTGCACTAGCGATAAGCAGGCTATCTGCATAGGCCATTTTATCATTAATTGCTGTATTTTCCTGTGGTACATATAAGTCAACGCCTGGGAGTGAAGCTCGAATCTCCTTTGCTACTAGTTCATTTACTAAACGATCTCCTAATCCAAATAATCCATTTGCTAAATAACCTTTTTTCATCATTCATCCTCCTTTTCCATCTTTCATTGTAGGGAATTTTATATGAAATGCATAGGTAAAAAGGAAATAAGATTATATAAAGAGAATTATCAGAAGGGGAACTTATATGAAAACCAAAAGCTTATATTTTATTAGACATTGTAAGGCAGGGGGACAAGAATCGAATGCTCCTTTAACAAAAGACGGGGAACAAAGTGCCAAAGACCTTGTGCCGTTGTTAGAAAAATTACAGATTGACTATATCATTTCTAGTCCCTTTAAGCGGGCCGTCCAAACAATCGAGCCTTTTGCTCACCAAGCTGGTTTGAAGATACATATTGATGAAGCGCTAAGTGAGCGTATTTTAAGTAAAGAGCCTATGGATGATTGGCTAGTGCAATTAAAGAAGACTTTTGAAGATATAGATCTTACCTTTCCCAGTGGAGAATCTAGCCGAGAGGCACTAGACCGTATTTTGAATGTAGTAAATGAGGTGTCAGGTATAAATAGTGTTAAAAATGTGGGAATAGTGTCTCATGGGAATATCATGTCTCTATTAATCAATCATTTTGATAGTACATTTGGCTTTGACGAATGGAGTCGCATGAAAAATCCAGACATTTTCTTGCTAGAAGGCTCAAATATTAGTCGTGTAGAAATAGAAAAAATCCTGTCTAATTAAAGGCAGGATTTTTGTCATAATATAATACGCTTTTAAGATTCTTTACTGCTTGAGGAGCTTGAAGGTATACGAATATTGCTCATTTGACGTTCTTGTTCTTGCTCAGCGATTATATCGTTGTCCTCAGCATTATCACGGGTAACCTTTTGGGTAAGGATTGCCCCTACTGCTACTAAAATCATTACTGCAATATAATATCCTTTTTCGTTTAGCTGCAAATTATCTGCATTGTATAGCCCAATACTAAACATGACTACCCCTGCAAAAAAAGTGAAATAAGCTAGCACCGTAAAAGCCATCGTATTTCTTCGTCTATACCTCTTTGTATTCATGACATACGCCCCTTTGTATTGGTTTTAATTGTTATTATATGAATTATATTCTAGCATGAAAGAATAATAGTGTAAAATATTCTAAAGTATATGATTATTTCTAAAGATTTATAATTAGACATATTTCGTTATTATTCTCTAGCTTTAGAAATATAGTCAGATGCTACCTCTTGGCAAGGTATAAATAAAATAATAGGAGATGGAAAATGAAATATAGCATACCGGAATTAGCAGAAATACAAACACTAACATCCAGAATAAATACAATTCAATCATTACCAGATAATCCTATGGGAGCAGAACGAGTAGTAAGAGGCAATACCCATGCTTTTGCTGTGAAGGAAATACCGGGACCTGCTTTTAATACGGTGAGAGGATTAAATAGTTACGATTTAAAATACTTAGATGAAATCCTTTTCTTTTATAAGGAGCTATCTATTTCTTTTCGAATAGAGGTTACTCCACTGAATAGTTCTGATCAACTGTTTCGCAAGCTATCAGATATGGAATATTATCAATCTGGTTTTCATTCCTCCTTTATAAGGTCTGTCTCTAGTATTAAAAGTGGAAGTTTGTCGACAACTATCGAAGTTCGTCCACTTAAAAAGGATGAATTTAACTTGTTTTCAGCTATCTATGTAAATGCTTTCGGTCTGCCTACTTTTATACAAGACGGGATACAGCAAAACAACCAAATATTATATGACGTGCCGGGCTGGAATTTTTACTTAGCACTTCGACAAAATGTCCCGGTAGGCATTGGAGTTTTATATGTGGAAGGGGAACTTGCCACCTTGGCAGCTGCCGCAACTCTACCAGCTTATCGGGGAATGGGAGTGCAGCGTGCACTGCTAAATAAGAGGATAGAGAAAGCGGTGGAGCAGGGTGCAAAGTATATTACTAGTGAGGCTGTTTTCGGAAGTAGTAGTCATCGAAACATGGAACGTCAAGGGATGAAGTTAGCCTATACGAAAGCTATATGGACAAAGCGCTAAGGGAGTGATGGGCATGTTTTATCGAAGAAAGTATTATCGTGTAAAGGAAGAATTTGTGGAGAGCTTCAACAAGCTATTCAATGAAATTAATTTGCCGAATCAGTTAAAGCATGGTTCTCGCCTAGTAGGAAGATGGATGACGGCTACAAAAGATGATTTAGTCGAGATTTTTGCCATTTGGGAATATAACAGCTACGAGGAATATTTGCAAATAGAGGCTGCAGTAAGAAGGGATCAGTCACATGTTGCAAGCGTTAAAGACTGGTATGAACAATATGGTGGCAAGGAGTATGTTCAAGAAAATTTTTTAATAGAAGTAAAAGATGAAGAAATAATATCAACGGTCGAGAAAAATTATGACTAAAATGATAGCTACTTTTCTAAGGACGGCTTTAGGAATTGCCTTATTCCCATTAACCTTATGGAATATAACCATGAATCACAGAAATAAAATAAATCCTCCAGGCAATATTATTAAAACTAAGAAATCTAATATACACGTTATATTGGAAGGTGAGGGGCCAGATGTAGTCATATTAGAATCGGGATTAGGCTCTATCTCTATTGACTGGTCCGAAATTCAGCCCAAAGTTTCTAAGAGTGCTAAAGTATTGTCCTATGATAGAGGGAATTACGGGTGGAGTAAAACAAGACGACAAGCTCTAACTGCACTAGATTATGTAGAGGAGTTAAAGGAGCTGCTGGAAAAAGTAGATCTTCAGCCACCTTACGTTTTAGTAGGGCATTCCTTTGGAGGACTTATCATGAGGCTATACGCGAGCTTGTATCCAGAACAGGTGAAGGGTCTACTTCTAGTCGATGCTGTGCATGAGAACCAGTATGCTCCTAGTAACCAAAACAGAGGTTTTAAATGGTTGGTGACTTTTGGGTATGTGACTTCTCTTATTGGTCTGCCTAGAATAGTTAAGCAAAAGGCAGGAAGAAAGTTTTTGGGTGGAGAGAAAAATCATTATTTAAATTATACTGGGTATACACTGGGCGCTTACCAAACGATTTATCAAGAGTATATGGATATTGCCATTTCTGCAGATCAATTAAAGAATGCAAAGCCCCTTTTAAGTAACTTGCCTGTCACTGTATTAAGTTCTAATAATCCCGAGGAAAGGTGGGTTCAACAGCAGCTTTTGTTATCCAAGTTAACAGCCAGGACAGAGCATATCCAAACAGATAAAGGTCACTCTATTCATTTAGAGGATCCTTTCGTAGTTACCAATGCTATTATCAAGTTACTAAGCACAGGAGAATCCAGAAATGCTTAACGTACAACAAATTTTAACAAAAATAAAAAGCTTAAACCGTCCTTTTGTTTTAGGGGTAGACGGGCTAAGTGGAGCAGGAAAGACTACTTTTACTGATCAACTAGCTCAAGAACTGCAGGAAGCGGGTCATAAGATTGTTATTATCCACCTTGATGATTTAATAGAGGTTCGAGAAAAGCGTTATAACACCGGGCAACCAGAATGGTATGAATACTATAGCATGCAATGGGATGTTTTATACATTCAGGAAAGATTGTTTAAGTCAATTCATGAGAAGGCAAAGGTTCTTCAGCTTAAATTTTATAATGCCCAAGAAGATCAGTGCTTATCAAAGGAAGTCCCCCTGAAGGACTGTACAGTTCTATTAATTGAGGGGGTGTTCCTTCAACGTAAGGAATGGCGTAGTTTTGTTGATTATTTAATCTATTTGGATTGTCCGAGAATGATTCGAAACGGACGGGTGTTGAAGCGAGATTCCTATATAGGAGAAATGGAAGCAAGGCTAAATAAGTATGAACGAAGGTATTGGAAGGGTGAAGAGTTTTACTTAAGGGAAGAAAGACCATTGGAACAAGCAGATCTAGTTTTAGATGTAGAAAACGCTTCTATCATAAAAAATGTGCAATAAGTTAAATAGAAGGATAAAAAGCTAGTCTTGAAGAATATATCTAATATTTAATTTGACGGGGGGATGAAAGTGTTTAATGAGGTTAAGGTCGAACAGGTAACATCTACTGTAGAACATATGGAGGAGCTTTCTGAGCTATTAATACAAGTGGTAGAAGATGGTGCCTCTATTGGCTTTTTGCCTCCAATGGAGCTAGCGGATGCCATGGATTATTGGGAAGATATCTTAACTCCTGAGGTTATCTTGTTTGTTGCAAAAAGGAACAATCGTATTATTGGTAGTATCCAGCTCCATCTCTGCAGTAAACAAAATGGTATGCACCGTGCAGAGATCGCTAAACTAATGACTCATCCCCATTACCGGAGAAATGGAATAGGACGGCAGTTAATGGAGAAGGCAGAAAATAGAGCTGCAAGAGAGGGTAGATCCTTGATAGTTTTGGACACAAGAGAGGGCGATGCTTCCAATAATTTATATACTTCTCTAGGATATATACAGGCTGGCAAGATTCCCGGTTATGCCAAATCTGCTAATGGGGAAATGAGTACGACGATTTTTTATTACAAAAGAATAGAGGAATCTATTTAATACCGATGAGATAGATTACTTCTAACATTATACTTCAAAAAAGCATCAGAAATTTTACTGTATGTAAAATTTCTGATGCTTTTTGTGTTAACGTAAATACATTTTTCAGCAAATATTTAAATTAGATGAAAAAATAACTTTTAGGGAGATATAAGGTTCCATTAACCCGTCTATTTAAGTCGAAAATAAGAATATTTTGACTATTTTTGTATTATTCTAAGAAGTTTTATCGAATAGATTGAAAAGAACTGAATCAAAAGTATAATAATCTTAATCTTCTGTTAAAAAGCAAAGAAATTTAACAGAAGTAGAGGTGGAATAGTCTATATGCCTATAGAAAAGGAGGGTAATTAAGTAATTAGGTTCATTGTCTATAATACTTTAGTTCTAAGCGGAGAAAGTGACTGGGGGGAAGTGAAATTCGGAAAATAGTAGTGGTTATTACATTTATACTACTGGTTTTTGTTGGTTCTAGCTACATCTCGGCAAGTAGTATTAACTATTTTTCTCTAGGAAATTGGTTTATCAAAGTTCAGGAAGTGAAGGAACAAAAAGAGGTTGACGAGTCTATTAGTAATTCGTTAGTAGGATATGAAGTGATTCTTAAAGACTCTTTACAGTATCTAACTGACTCTATTCAAGAAAACCTTTTAGAAAAACAAATCTATCTTTCTAAAAAAGAGATTACAAAAACACAAAGAGAATTTAAGCGTGAGTTAAGTGAAGTTGTAAGCGATCTTGAAAATATGAATTTGGATGAACCAATTTTTGAGAAGGAACTGGAAGAACAACTGGAAATTGATATCGAAAATACGTTTAAAAAAGTGCTAGAAGGAACTTAAATAAACTATTAACTACTACTTACTAAAAAGGGGATATTGAGGATGATAAAAACAGTTAAAGGGAAAATAATTACAGGAACAGTGGCTGTTACATTACTTGTTGGAGCGGGATCTGCATTTGGGGCATCTAATGCTGGTGAAATGCTACAAAACTGGTTTAATACTCAATTTGGTGCAGCTACCGAGGAGTTTGATGAAACCGTTGGTGGATATCAAGACGATAAAACATTAGTAGCATCAACTCAGTACGGGGCTTTAGAGGCGAAAGCTACCAATAAGATTGGTGAATCTCAAGAAGACTCTACTGCAGGTGCTGCTTCTAAGATTGATAAAGACTTGCAGGAGCATAAGGCAGCGTTAGAGGCGAAAAAAGTAGAGCTTACTAATTACACTAATGCAGAGTTCACTAAAATTTATGAGATAGAAAAAGAGAATATACGTCTTCTCTGGTTAGAGGCAAATCGAAAAGCAGAAAGAGATATGGAGGCACATACGATAGCCGAAGGATCTACTGCTTTAGATGCATTAAATGCTGAATTAGAAGCTGCAACAACAGCAGCGCTTTCTGAGCTAGAAGCAGCGATAGAAGCTTCCAAGTCAGGTCTTCAGGCTACCATTGACAATCATGTGGATACTAAAACGGATGATTTGAAAGGAAAAATAGATAAGGAATTAGCAGACTTTACGCTTTGGACACAAATGATGACTAACTTCATGATTCAGACCCAAACAGATGCAATAGAAGCAGCTGCCAAAGATTTAGAGACAGCAGCGTTAACTTCTATGCAGGACTTAGTAAATGGGATAAATGAATAGGAACTCGGTAAGGTTACCAGTTTAGGGATGATTACACCTTAAGATGGAGGATGTGAAATGAAGAGATATTCTAAATATGTTCAAAAATATAAGGTGGTTCTCCTTGTCTTTCTTATCCTGTTTGCTATGGCGATAGGGGGGGGTATTAGAACTGCTTTAGCTGATCAAGACATTGCACTTATGATGAGTAATTGGTTTAACAAGAAGAAAGAAGCTTCCGTAGCAGATATAGAACAAGCGATTACAAAGGAAAAACAAATTCTTTTAGATGACCTTGAAGCTTCTTTATCTAGCGAAATGCAGAAAGCGGCAGACCAATTAGTGTCGTTTGCTAATCTTGAAAAGCAAAATAGAATAGTATCTCTAAACGAGTATGCTGAGTCCTTAAAGTCTCAGATGAAAATAGACAACTCTGAACAGGAGAAAGTTATCCGGAATAACCTAGATGCTATTATTGCACACGCAAAGGCTCAAATGAATGGACAAGCTAATGAACTAACATTACTGCCAATTCCTCCTGTAACGGAGGAAATAGAGAAAGAAGCTCCTAACGTTCCATTAGAGAATGAAGAAGAGCAAGGAAAAGGGGAACCAGAAGAGCGTCCTAATAATACAGATCAGGAAGGAGAAAAGAAAACAACCCCTAAAGATGATAAGGAGAATACAGTCGATCCGGTAGTAGGAGCTGATCAACCAAAGGTAGTTGATATCTATTCCATTACAGACTGGTTTAACCCACCTAATATACAAGGTGTTCTTGTGGAAGAGGTTGAAATCCCAAATGGCGTATTTTCAATTAATAATTCATTTTCCGATATATTAATGAATCCTCAAGCCGCAGATTCTATGAGAAGTATACTTCGGGGAATTGAAAAGCACCCACAATTCGCTGAAATCCAATATAAGTCAATAGATGAAATGTCTCGAATATGCCCTGCTTTGTTTAACGAAACCATTTTATATATGCTTAACAAATCGCTTGTTCAAATAAAAATATAATAAAAAAATTACGAGTGTTAGGTTAATCAGCAATTAGAATTGTTGATTAACCTGGCACTCGTTTCTTTATAGCGTAAATTAATTTACCCTATAAAAATATAATATTGCTTTTTAAAGTAATTTAAATTACTATTAAAAGTAATTGAGGGGGGATAATGTGGAAGAAATAAGATTAAATGTTGCTTTACTTCGAAGAAAGGTGCCAAACCTAACGACTGCAGCTAAATCTATTGGAATACGTCCTGCTACAGTTTCTAACTTATGCACTGGGAAAATCGATTTAGGAAAAGCAGAGGTAAAGACTCTTGTTGGTTTAGCTTCCTTGGCAAATTG
The DNA here is from genome assembly GCF_012843435.1 of Psychrobacillus sp. BL-248-WT-3. Classification (GTDB taxonomy): domain Bacteria; phylum Bacillota; class Bacilli; order Bacillales_A; family Planococcaceae; genus Psychrobacillus. Next base: position 48,421 of record NZ_JABAFC010000002.1, read on the forward strand.
CACGGTAGATGAATTAATCATTAGGGGGGAGAAAAAAGACATGATTGAAACTCAAATTAAAGCATTGGACTTTTTTGCGCCATTAGTAAAAGGAGGCACAACGGGCTTGGTTGCTAGACCTGGAATGGGACAGCTAGTAATACTAGCCGAGCTCATGCATCGTTTTAAAGAAAGTGGTTTTACTTCCGTGTTTTTATTGCCAAAAGAAGAGCATAGTGAATTAGAGGGGACCACGGAGTTAGCTGATATTGTAACTACTTCTATAGAGGAAGCCTATCAAAAGCTCGCACACATATCTGGGGAAGCAGTTTTTATTACTGATAGAAGCTATATTATTTCGGGGGAACTATTAGATTTGCAGGAAAAAATTCTTTCGGACAATATAGAGGGTATTACAACTATTTTAGTCGACTTATCAGGAGATGTAGTGGATGAAGAAATGCCATTTGGACCATTAGAAACGGTTTGGCAGTTAGATGCAGACCTTGCAACTCGTCATATGTATCCAGCTATTCATCCCATTTATTCGACGTCATCGATAATGGAGGGAACGGATGTGGACCAACGTCATTTTGGTTTAAGACAACGCGCCCAAAAGCTACTACGACGTTATAGAGAATTACGTTCTATTGTAATGGTACATGGGATTCAAAAGCTTCCGGAAGGGGAGCAAACAACCTATGATCGTGGAGAGAGGTTAGAGGCATATTTGACGCAGCCATTCTATGTTGCGGAAAAATTCACTGGTCCAGGAGAAGTTGTTTCTATAGAACAAACGTTGAATGATGTGGAAGCAATTCTAGAAGGAAAACAAGATCAGGAAAGTGTAGAGAAGTTAAAGTTTATTGGGTGCTTGAGCTAAATAAAAATAGGTGAGAGATGTAAATGATATAGTCATTTGCATCTTTTTTTATTTGGGTGGTTAATCGTCGGTCTAAACCAAGCGTTAGCTTATTTGTTTAAGAACAGGAATTCAGGGAAAAACTACAAATAAAAAAATATATTTGTTCAAGGGAAAGGAGGACGCCATGACTACTTTAAAAAGTAATGCACCTACCAAAGAAAATCAAAAACGTTATTCCAAAAAGAATATGTGGACTGGAATACTGTTTGGATTAGGAGTCGTTGCCTTTATAGATGAAGTGGTTTTCCATCAAATCTTACATTGGCATCATTTCTATGATAAATCCACAACAGATATTGGCTTAGTTTCCGATGGATTATTCCATGCATTTAGCTTCTTTGCTACTGTGGGCTCGGCTTTTTTAATGGCAGATCTTCATCGACGCCAGGCTTTTTGGCCAAAAAGATGGCTAGGAGGCATCTTTTTAGGAGCCGGAGTTTTTCAGCTATATGATGGTACGATCCAGCATAAGCTAATGGGTTTACATCAAATTCGTTATAATGTCGATATTCTCCCGTATGACTTAGTTTGGAACATAACTGCAATTTTAATGATTATCGTTGGTTTAGTTCTATTAAAACAAACGAGTACTAAGAGTGGAGGTGATTAGGATTGCATCATCACCAACAAGAAAGTGGTTTAAATATCGATATTGCTCAAATACTACTAGGTGCTCCATTTATAATCATGCTTTTTTTATATTTACTAGCCGTATATATGTCTAATAAAAGTAAACGAAAGTGGCCAAAATATAGAACGCTATTATGGGGAGTAGGAATTGTTTTAGCAATTATATCTGTATCGGGTCCCCTCGCACAGCAAGCACATACAGACTTTGTAGCTCACATGGTTGGTCATTTGTTTTTAGGGATGCTAGCACCGTTGCTTTTAGCTTTAGCGGCACCAATGACACTATTTCTTAGGGCTTTGCCGGTCAAAACTTCGCGAAGTATTACTAGAATACTTCGAACTAGATTTATTCACTTTTTTCAAAACCCAATCGTTGCATCTATATTAAATGTCGGTGGACTTTGGTTGTTATATACCACACCTTTATTTGAAATGATGCATGAGAATAGTTTGATTTATATCTTCATTCATATACACATTTTTCTAGCCGGCTACCTTTTTACAATCTCCATTATATATATTGACCCAACACCTCATAGAAAGAGTTATATATATAGATCAGTGGTTTTTTTATTTGCTCTAGCGGGTCATGCCATCCTTTCCAAATATATTTATGCAAACCCTCCAATTGGTATTTCGAAAACAGAAGCAGAAATGGGAGGGATGATTATGTATTACGGTGGGGACGCTATTGAGATAGGATTAATTATTATTCTTTTTTACCAATGGTTCAAACAAACCGGTCCTAAAGCTGAGATTATTAATCCTACACCTATCAATAGAAAAGAGGAGCTTATATGAAGGAGAATAATGCAAAATATACGGTTGCAGGCACTAATATTGAGGAAGTTAAAAGGCAAAATGCTAATTCTGGGTTAACTTATAATGAGTTAAACGAATTGATAGCTAAACAGTTAAAGGATGAGGAAATAAATAGTCAAAAATCAACTTAAAAGAAAGGACTGTGGTTTTGAAATGTATTTCAAAGCATTTCTCATTAAGTTTATTATGACAACAGCCGTCATTTGGATCGTACTAGGTTATTATGGGGTAGAATTATTAAATATTTTTATTACAAGTATTGCTTTAACTGTTTTAGGCTTTGTAGGTGATATCTTTTTAATGCCAAAGATCGGTAATATGCTTGCAACCTTTGGTGATTTCATACTGGCACTTGCAGTAGTTTGGCTAATAGGTATTTACTTATTCGACCCTTCCGTTCCTGCAGGAAGAGCAGCATTTATTATTTCTCTTATATTGATAATCGGAGAAATGTACTTGCATCAATATATAAAATTGCATATTTTCGAACCAAGAGTAACAAATCCAAGCGATAAAGCAGGTTATTATCAAAGAACGGATACACAATTGGAATTTGCAAAAGCATTTAGTAAAGAGGATTTTAAGAAAAAATAAAAAATGTATATTTTATCGTTTATAGCCCATTCTAATACGGTAGAAGGGGGGTAAAACAAAATGTCAAACAACAACAACAACCGTAATAACATCAACCGCAACAACAACAACAATAATAACAACAACGAATTCGGTGAAGAGTTCAACTTTGAAAACCTAAACAACAACAATAACAACAACAATGACAGAAATAACCGTAACAACAACCGCAATAACAATAATAACAACAATAACAATAACAACAACAACGATAATAACAATAACCTGTAGTTTTTAGGTTAAAAAGGCAACTTTACCTTCCTGGTAAAGTTGCCTTTTGTTTAAAAAACAAAATAAGTGGTACCTATAGGTTAAGAAACGGGGGAATGGAATGTGGTAAACAAGTTAAAGGAGTTAGAAGTAGAAAAAGCATATGTTACTTTTATGTTCCCATTCGCCTTTCATGAAAATCAGAGACAAAAAATGATGGAAACGCTAGAAAGGCATCATTTTAAATTTTTTAATTTAAAAAACAAAGCACTTCAAGCTGGTTATTATGGAAAAGGAGTAAAAGTTCGACATGAACAACTAAGTCAATTTTTTTTACCTTATATAGAAGATAAACTATTCCCCCAAACCACCAAAAATAGGGGGTTTTTAAGATATTCAAAAGAAATAAATGAGGAATTCACATGGGAACTTAAAGAACAAAAAAGTAATTTTCTTATTAATAGCGTAGACATCACGCTATGCCCCTTTGGAATTGGGGTTATAACAATCCGTACGTTAAAGGAAGGGCAAGAAAATTTGTCAGAGTTCCTGCACTTTATTTCTCACTTTAGAGTATTAGAACCTAAGCTGGAAGAGGAACAGGGAGTTAGTATATATAATGATTCCTATAAGTTTGAAACAACAAACCAACTAGTCTTAGATTACTTATGCCCGTCAGTTAAGCCATTTATTATAAGGAATGAACATTTAGAAGGATATTATGGTAGTCTTCCTTTTTTTGAAGATGCAAGAATGCTTTCTTCCGTTTTTCTCGTAGTAAAGGAAGATCAAGAAATTTTATCGGAACATCTGTATCGGGTTGCACAGGTTGATGGTAAAATGGACGGAAATCCATATATATCTAGCACTAACCCTGAGTACATCGAGCAATTTGTAGAGAAACGATTACATAATCGATGGGCTCCATTTACATATACTATTACCTCTGAGAATGTTCAGGCAACTGTTACAAAAATAGACGAGAAAGCTTCACCAAATAGCATCTCTGATTTTATGGGAACGATGTATTATAACTTATTGTTGCATTACTACTATAAGATAATGCTATTAAAACTCTCATTTGAGCATAGTGAGGTAAGCTGGTCCAAGGACAAAGAGTACGTGAGAGAGCTTATGGAGCTTATTTCTAAATTTTATTCAAGATACTACTTTGGTCAGGTTTCTCCAAGGCAAGAAGGGAAGGAGCTTACCCATTTACTTCGAGAGGCATTTAATCTAAACCATCTCTTTATTGAAGTAAAAAAGACATTGGATGATTTGTATCGTGCTCAAGATAACCAAACAAGCACTCGTCATAACATGCTTTTGTTTATGCTGACAGTCTATACGACCATTTCCGGTATCTATGGGATGAACTTGGTAATAGAGGATTGGAAGGGATTCACGGACTGGTCTAAGGTACCTGGATACTCATTCTTTGAATGGATATCCCTTGTTACTGCACTAAGTGGAATTGGATTGGCTATTGCGCTACTTGTAAGTACAGGCGGCAAAGGGTTGGCGAATAGATATAGAAAGTGGAAAAGAGAACGTACAGATTGATCCCCTATTAGGGGATTTCAGAGTGTAGACAAAAGGGTTGGAAATCGAAACGATTTCCAACCCTTTTGCTATTATCACAGTTTACAATCTGGAAAAGAGCAAATTCAGCTCTCGATTTTGTTTATTTTACGCCATTTTTGGCGTTTTCCAGGTCCAACTGGCCAACTTCTTAAAATTTAAGGCAGCAAAAGTTAGCAACGCCTGCATGGACAAATTTTTTAAGACCCTTTAAGGTTGTCCATCGCATACCATGCTTTTCTTTGGCATCGACAAAGCCACGCTCGATCGTCTCTTTACGCTTCCCGTAAATTTCTTTCATTTCATAGTTATGACTTCATTGGTTTGATTTTTCGTCATCATATCGCAGAGTAAGAATAAACAAAAGATGATTCAACGTCATATCTGGCAAGACTATTTGGATGTAGCTGAGGACTTATCATTCATTTTATAGAAGGCACCGTTGATTGGAGCGAAGAACGGCGACTCCTGCGGGAACAGCGCGAGCTGAAGACCCTGGACTGAGCGCAGCGAGGGAAGCGGCTGAAGCCGTGCCCGCGGAAAGCGTCCGTTCGTAGCGGAAATCAACTCTCCCTCGCGTTATTTCTATTTTAAAAGAAAAAAGACTGTAGGCAAACTCCATATTTTTTGGAGTTTGTCTACAGTCTGTAATCCCCTAGTAGGGGATTTTTTTGTATAAGAAGATAATGTTACATTGTCTACTTTATGTTGATAAAGTGCTAGATTATAGGATAATAATAGTTACAAGATAAAAGAAAAAATGGGGTAACGTTGTGAATTCTGAAAAAACATCTAAATCAATTGTATTACCGTTAATAGTTTCTATTGTTGCGATTTCGTTTGCAGCTATTTTTGTGAAATGGTCCAATGCACCAGCAACTATTTTAAGTATGTATCGAATGATCCTAGCTAGCTTATTGCTTTTGCCAGTTGTCTGGATAAAAAGGAACGAATTTAAAAGAATTTCAAAAAGTGAATGGTACCTTTTGTTCTTCTCTGGAATGTTCTTAGCTTTGCATTTTGCTCTCTGGTTTGGCTCGTTGAAGCTAACTACTGTAGCAAGCTCAACGATAATACTAGCGCTCCAACCAATTATTGCTTTAATCGGTGGAATGATTTTGTTTAAAGAAAGAACTACTGCTAGTGCCCTGCTTACTATGGGAATTGCTGTTGTAGGTGCTGTTATGGTGGGCTGGGGAGATTTTGGCCTTAGTAAAAGTGCCATATTAGGAGACATTCTTTCATTTTTAAGTGTCATTGCAGTAGTGGGGTATTTACTAATTGGTCAAAGTGCTGTAAAGAAAGTATCTCATTGGATTTATAGTTTCTGTGTATTTGGATTTGCTGCAGTCGCTTTAATTCTTTATAATGTTGTCACTTCGGTTCAATTAACAGGCTATGATGCAAAGGAATGGGGGATTTTTGTTTTATTGGCTGTTGTTCCTACTATTTCACATCTTATAAATAACTGGCTTCTTAATTATGTAAATGCTACGACCATTTCTATGAGTATTCTTGGAGAGCCTGTCGGAGCAACAATATTAGCTGTTATTATTCTAGGTGAACGTATAGTTGCTTGGCAGATAATCGGTGGCCTGATAGTTTTAGTTGGAGTCTTCTTTTTCCTTATGCAACAAATCAGTGGATATAAGAAAATAAGTAAAGCAAAGGTGGGGTGAGTTTACATGAATAACGCGGCGATGCTAAAAATGACATTGTCCATGGCTATTTTTGGTTCAATCGGTTTTTTTACAGTAAAAACCGGTATTCCTGCTATAGAGCTAGTGTTTGTTCGCTGTATTTGTGCAACCCTTTTCCTTGGTGCATTATGGTTAATCACTGGTCAGCATAAGACAGAAAAGTGGGGAAGAAGAGAAGTGGGCCAAACTCTTCTATGTGGCATCTTCTTAGTTTTCAATTGGGTATTCCTTTTCAAGGCTTTTGAGGTTACTTCTATTACGGTTGCTATAACCATATATAATTTGGCTCCGATATTTGTATTGTTACTTGGAACCTTATTTTTGAAGGAGAGGATGACATGGACTTCTCTCATTGCAGTCCTAGTCTGCTTTCTTGGGAGTGTTATGATTGTCGGTATTAACACTACTCAGTCATTCTCAGAATTTATGGGCTCGGGTTTTCTTTGGGCGCTTCTTGCTGCTCTTTGTTATGCAATGACTATGCTTCTTGGAAAAGGTGTTAACCAGTTAAGTGCATATGCAATGACTTTTTTGCAGACTTCAGTTGGAATAGTAATTCTGTTACCGTTCCTGCGGTTCCATGTATTTGAAGGATTAACTACGGAAAACTGGATTTACATACTTGGTACGGGCTTGATACATACAGGTTTTGTTTATTATCTGTTTTTTGATAGTCTTAGAAAGCTAACCGCTGTAGTAATTTCTGCTTTAGTATTTGTAGACCCGGTGGTAGCTATATTACTCGATACACTCATCTTAGATTTCCGTCCAACACTTGTCCAAGCTTTAGGGATATTCATGATTTTCGGAGGAATTATTTATACACTTATTGAATCGAGTAAGAGGGATTCCACAGGATCGCATTAGCCGAATATGCTAAAAGGTAGCTATGACTATGAAAAAGTCATTACTACCTTTTTTATTTACCTTTGTAAGCTTCGTTTTCGGACAGGAGACAATATAAGGGTGGATATGATTATCAAAGCAGCTATAACAACCGCCGAATAGAATAGCCCTCCGTAGCCATCTTGTGCAGCTATTGTAGTCACTTGATTGATACTTTTTAAAAGAGTCTGTAGTAATGTTGGATCTTGTATTTGGTCTAACAATGGTGACATAGTTTCCTGGGAAATAATTTCCCCGTTTTTCAGCACTTGTTGTGAAAGGTTCTGAAACTCCTGGAGTCCTGCTTCACTAAGGTTTGCTTCTTGGATGTTTTCCTGTAATATTCTTGGGAAATCATTTTGAAAGATGGTTGGCATTTCGGTAAATCCTCTCGTAATAAATCCTGCATAAATAGTTGGAGCAATAGTCATTCCAATTTGTCTGCTTAAAGAGAGGGTTGCTAAGGCTGTGCCCTTGTCAGTATTTAGTTTTTCGGTTGCCAATATATTTAAAGGTGCTCCCAAAATTATACCCATTCCAAATCCAGCTACTGAAGACGCGATGATGAAATGCCACTTAGCTTCAATCCAAGTAGGGAACAATAGAAAACCAATGGCAGAAATAATACCAGATAAAAATACAGCTACAATCGGTCCTTTTTTATCGACTAACATACCACCCATCGCTGCGCCTAACCCAGCTGCTAATGCAAGAGGTGTCATCCAATACCCAGCGTTTTCTTGGGCTATCCCAAGCACTTGCTCAGAAAAGGCAGGGATAAAAATCATACCTGCTAATAGAGCTCCTGAAAACATACCGATTAACAAGGTTAATAAGTATGACGATTCGGATAGCAGACGAAACGGAAGGATGGGATCACCCCCACGTTTTTCTAATCTACTTTCATGGAATAATAATAGAAGTAAAAGAACAATCCCTGCTAAGATATATCCATATACCTCTAACTCCAGCAAGCTCGTAAAGAAGTTGACTCCTTCAATATTAGTCAACCCATACATAATTCCGAGAATAGACAAGGAAAGTAAAGTAATTCCTAGTAAATCGAGTTTTCCAACTGCTGCATCCTTTGTTTCTTCTAGTTTTAAAAAACCAAGTATAACAAGAGCGATTGCAATAGGTATATTAATGAGAAACAAGAAATGCCAACTTCCTGTAAGGTCTAACAATACACTACCAAGATTGGGTCCTAATACTGCAGCAATACCATTCATCCCCCCTAGCATACCTAAAGCCTTACCTTGTTTTTCTACCGGCAGAGTGCTTAAAATATGAGAGCTTCCGATAATGAATATACCGCCTCCACCTAAAGCTTGGATGAAACGGGCGATTAAATAAAAAGTGAAGTTAGGACTTAAGGCAACTAGCAAGGAACCAATCCCAAAAATGGCAATCTCCACAATGAAAAGCCGCTTGCGACCATAACGATCAGAGAGCTTTCCTACTATTGGTACGCTGATTGCAAGACCGAGAGTGTAGAGTGTTATTCCCCACGCCCCCCAGTTTGCATTAACCTCAAAAGAACTATTGATGGTTGTAAGAGCAGCACTGATAATCCCGTTATCAAGAGCAGCCATAAAAACACCAATAGAAAATAATACGATTGCCCATGTTTGAGAAGTATTTTTTTCTGTCATACCATTCCTCCTCTCTTTCTATTTGATATCTAACTTATTTATACAATATTTTACATTAGCGTTATATCTTTTGATAGCCTAAATAATATAGATATACGTATAAAAATGATATTATTAGAGCAACCATTCAAAGGAGAAAATAAAAATGCCAACATATCATTATACGCAGCCGTTAGAGATAGAAATTACCCCTAAAACCACAGTATACAAGGAAGATGGAAAGGAAATTTGCACTTTTCAACGGTATTACTCAAATAAACTAAAGTGGTTCTTGGATAGAGCCATGGAATACCGTTACTTCCTTCGATATGACATATATGATTTAAATGATCAAGTTATTTTCACGTGTAAAAAGGTATCAAAGAAGGGAAGGGTATTTTTTCAAGCGTTTGATTATGAAACAAAAGAACACTTCACTATAACCTATGATAAATGGAAGGAACTAGTGGCGGACCTCTTAATTCTTGGTAAGGATTTAAATATAGTAATTGAAAAGGAGCTTGAAGATTGGACGAGCTATGTTTGGGAAGGTAAAGAAATTGCTAGATGGAGAGCAAGGGTAGAGGGGGAGTTCTTGATAGAACTCGAAATTCATGAAGAATCTCCTATTCAAAATCCTGCTTTTTTTGTGGCTATTAGTCAATGTGCATTATATATCGGTAGTTAATTTGTGTAGCTTTGCAGGTGTTTTTAGTAACCTCTGTAAAGCTTTTTTATATGTCTTAAGAAAAGTTATATTCTTTTACTTTTTCTACAAAATGGGATATTCTATAAATGTATCGTGCACGATGTATTTATGCAAGGAGCGTTTGACATGAAGAAAGAGAAACCCTCTAAATTAGAGCAACAGCTATGTTTTGAGGTGTATAAGGCTTCCAGCAACTTTGCTAAGCTGTATGCAAAAACCTTAGAGTCTTATCATTTAACCTTTCCACAATATTTGGTTTTGTTAGCATTATGGGAAGAAGATCATTTGCTAACGAGGGATATTGGAAAACGATTGGAGTTAGGCATTGGTACATTAAACCCGATTATTAACCGAATGATTGATCGGGGATGGCTCGAAAAGAATCAATCTAATGAGGATAAAAGAGCTTATATTATTTCTTTAACTGACAGAGCTAAAAATGCAGAAAATGAAATTGAACAATCTATTTTACAGAAAATTACTAGCTGTAACTTCCTAGACATGAATGCTATTACACTCATGTCCCAATTAAAAGAACTGAATACTTTTTTATCGAAAATGGAGGAATGATGAAAATGAGTATTTATGACATTAAAGTACAAAAATCGGACGGAACGGAATATGACTTAAGTATGTACAAAGGAAAGCCAATGTTAATCGTTAACACGGCAACTAAGTGTGGGCTTAGTAATCAGTTTGACAGCCTCGAAAATCTATATAAAAAGTATCAGGATGAGGGACTAGTAGTACTTGGTTTTCCATCCAATCAGTTTTTTCAAGAGCCTGGAAATGGAGCGGAAGCAGAACAGGCTTGTCGTATGAGCTACGGAGTAACCTTTCCCATGCATGAAATGGTAAAACTAAATGGCAGTGAGGCACATCCGTTATTTAAATACTTGACGACGCATACCAAAGGATTGCTTTCAAGCAAGATAAAATGGAACTTCACAAAATTTTTAATCGACAAAGACGGAAATATAGTTAAAAGATACGCACCAACTGACAATCCTAATGATTTTGAAGAAGACATAAAAAATATAATAAATGAATAAAGTAAAGGACCTGGATTGCCAAAGATCTAGGTCCTTTATGTTTAAGTTTTAGGAAAAAAAGGAATAAAGAGAAAAAGAGACGAAATGGGGAAATAGCATGGAGAGACTAACTGTAAAAGAACAAACACTACTTGCCTATTACGTGTGCAATTTTCTGGAAAAGGGATCAGAAGGTAGCTTATCAAAAGCTTTGAAGGAAGGGTTAGGTGACCGACTCTCTACCATTCAGGAGGAACTTACAAAAAAAGGTCTGTTGAGTAAAGAGGATAAAATGATAACAAATGAAGGAATTTTATACATGGATAACACTTTACACATCCAATCATATGCAACAGAAGGAAATAAACTAGCATACGTCAAAGATAGCTTACAAATAAATGAAATCGAGCTTTCGGAGCCCGCGTTAAAGCATTACATTCATCAAAATATTGGAATTGAACAACCATCTATTCATTAACCATAAAATACGTCTGACTCTTTAGAGTCAGACGTATTTTATGTCCACTATTGTCCAAAATGCTCAATATTACTTGCACTTAAATTATTCCCATCGGGATCTTTAAATCCAAAACCTCCTAGACCCTCCTCATTTACATTCAGTGGCCCAACCTCAACTTTATTTTTCTTCAACCATTGATAAAAATCTTTTAACAAAGGCGTATAAAAGTCGATGATACTATGGATCACATTAGAGTGAGTGTTAGTAAAAAATAAAGGTCGAACTTCTTTTGTTTCTACTAAAAAAATAGTAGGAACTCCTTTCGTATGAAAGGAAAGCATGGCAGTCTTGTCTCCTTTAGATTCAACATGAACCCCGAGAACAGTCATATAAAAATCCATGGAGCTCTCTAAATTACTGACGGGTATTTCTACAGTGGCGATACGAGAGATAAAGTGAGACATCTGCGTTAGACCTCCTATAAAGAATATACGTACTAATATATTCTATTTTTACCCTTATTTTCCCTCTATAAATCTAATAAATTTTAGCATAATTTAAATAAAATATAATAAAAATGTAATAGTAAACTGTCCACTTTTAACTTGAAGCTTAATTTTAAATTAAATGAAAAGTATAAAATATTATTAGTAGATTGAAGGATTCTATGGTAAGATTTTTCCTGTGAAAAAATGAAAGTAAAGAAGGAATAAACTTGGCAATTAGACAAAAGAAGGATTTAGGAGAAAAGCTAAGCTTATTTCATTTAACTTGGCCAATCTTTTTAGAAGTATTTTTGTTTATGTTAATGGGAATAGCAGACACTTTTATGTTAAGTGCAGTATCCGATAATGCTGTTTCAGGAGTTGGGGCAGCCAACCAATATATCCATATTGCGATATTAATCTTAGAGGTAGTAGGTAATGGTGCTGCTATCGTAGTTTCACAATATTTAGGTTCTAGAAGATATATAGAGGCCTCAAAGATTTCCGGTCTTGCCGTAACTTTAAATCTTGGTGTAGGAATTATTCTTAGTATTGGATTTGTCATATTTTCTAAAAGTATTATGGCTGGTATGAACCTAGAGGGAGAGGTCCTTGAGTTTGCCAATCAATATTTGATGATTGTTGGCGGTGGTATTTTTCTTCAAGCATTGATTAATGCTTTGGCTGCCATTATCCGTGTACATGGTTATACAAAGCAAACCATGTTTGTTTCGCTAGGGATGAATATAATTCATGTCGTGGGTAACTATGCCTTAATCTTCGGTAAATTTGGCTTTCCTGAGCTAGGTGTACAAGGTGCTGCCATATCATCTGTAGTGAGTCGATTTATAGCGCTTCTTGTGTTCTTTTGGCTTCTATATCAAGTAATGGAGTACCGTGTGCAAGTAAGCTACTATTTCACCATCTCTAAAGAGTATGTGGGAAAAATACTTAAAATAGGTTTACCTTCAGCTTTTGAACAAATTTTATATCAAGGCTGTCAAATCGTATTTTTATATTATGCGACTTATTTAGGAGCAGAAGCATTGGCTGCTAGGCAGTATGCTGTCAATATATCGATGTTTACGTATTTGTTTGCAGTCGCAATAGGTATGGGAACTGCAATAATTGTCGGGAGGTTTGTAGGGGCCAATGAAAAAGAGGAGGCCTATAAATCTGTTTGGTATAGTGTAAAAAGGGCATTTGTATTTACATTAGCAATGGTTGCTGTTGTAATCACGTTCCGTCATCCTTTGATGAGTTTATTCACCGATAACGAGGAAATTATTAAAATTGGAGCTTCTGTACTTGTCTTAAGCATCATACTTGAAACTGGTCGTACGTTGAATATAGTAATTATCAATTCGTTGCGTGCCGCCGGGGATGCAACCTTCCCGGTAATAATGGGCGCCTTATCTATGGTGATGATGAGCGTGCCGTTAGGATATTTATTTGTTTTTGTTCTTGATATGGGACTACCAGGAATTTGGTTAGCTATAGCAGCAGATGAGTGGCTACGTGGAATTATCATGTTCTTTAGATGGAAGAGTAAAAAATGGGAAAAGTATGCGCTTGTTCATGAAAAAGAAGAGAACTCTGATTTAGACAGTCAGACAGTCTAATGTTTAGCTGTCAGATTAAAAACCATCGACAGCTAAATGTCGATGGTTTTTCTGTTACTTAGAAGATAATTATAGAACGAAGGAATTAAACTTTAGCTTCTTTAATTGTTCGATGGCTCTTTTTAGTATTTCTACATTTTGAACCAATGCAATTCGTACATAGTCAGCTCCTGCTGAACCAAAGACAGTACCTGGAACCATCACCACACCAGTTTGATCGATTGCCTCGAAGACAAATTCCTTATCTGAGATTTCATAAGGGTACTTAGCCCAAACGAACATGCCACCATTAGAGGGTGCTACATTCCATCCAAGTTCTCTTAATCCATCCATAACTACTCTGTGTCTTTCAGAGAAGGTTTTGCGTAGTGATTCCGTAATTTCCTCAGCGTGATTAAGAGCAACAATTCCTGCCTCTTGAATTGGACCGTAAATGCCAAAGTCTAAATTAGATTTTAATTGTTTCATAATACCGATCATTTCCGAATTTCCAGCGATATAAGCTATCCGGGTTCCTGCCAAACTAAAGCTCTTAGATAAGGAGTTAATCTCCATGCCTACTTCAAGAGCACCAGGTGTTGAAAGAAAGCTACAAGGAGAGTCTCCAGTAAAGTAAAATTCAGAGTATGCTGCATCGTGTAGAATAATGACATTATATGTATTAGCAAAAGCAACTACCTGTTGGAAAAACTCCTCGCTTGGCATAGCAGGTACCGGGTTTCCAGGTAAATTTAATATCATTAGTTTGGCTTTTTGAGCTATTTCTGTTGGAATTGCACCTAGATCAGGTAAGTAGTCATTCTCTTCTAGAAGGTCCATATAGTAAGGCTCTGCTCCTGCTAATTTTATACCGGCATCATACGCAACATATCCAGGGTTGGTCGTTAGAATGATATCCCCCTCATCACAAAAGGCTAGAGGTAAATGGACTAGTCCCTCCTGAGAGCCCATCGTTTGGACAATTTCAGTCTCGGGATTTAGTGAAACATTACAGCGTCGCTGATAGTAATTAGCCACTGCCTCATAAAAACGCTTCGTTCCACTTAATGTATAGCCATAAGAATCTGCTGAAAAGCTCAAATCAGATAGTACTTTCCTAGCCGCCTCACTTGGCGGGATGTCAGGACTGCCTAGGCTAAGGTCATATAGCTCGAATCCGGATTCTTTTTTTCTGGCTGCCGCTGCTTTTAAGTCACCAAAGATTGCTGGCTCAAATAAGGACATTTTAGTAGAAGGTTGAATGATCAATGAAAGCACTCCCTTGCAAACAATTAATAAATTTTATGTATCATCATAACACAAATTATATTAATATTGAGAAAAATATAAGATATTGTTTTGTAATGGGGAGTAAAAGCCATAAACAGAGCTTTATTTAATCATCAAATATTTTTACGTAGTACATTTTATAAAAAAAGAAGGCTGTTGCCAGCCCCCTAAAAGTAGTATTTAGTGAGATAGTGGATCAGTTTGCTCCACTTCCTTTTTGCTTTTTTCTTCTAATATTCCATCCGTCATGACATACACTTTATCGCAGTATTCAATTAAACGAGTATCATGAGTTACCACAATCGTAGTAGTTTCATTATTTTCTGTTTCTTTCTTCAATAGCTTCATCACTTCGTATGCACGATCAGAGTCTAAAGAAGCGGTTGGTTCATCAGCTAACAGAATAGAAGGCTTACTATATAATGCCTTGGCAATTGCGACACGCTGTCTTTCACCACCAGATAAATCAGAAGGATACTTTTTACGCAACTCAGTAATACCGAGGTTTTCGTACAACGTATCGAGCTCTTCTTTTGTCATATTGTCTTTTTTTACATTATCGAGTAATTTCATCTGTTTATCTACTGTTAGAAAAGGTACCAAGTTGGAGGCCTGCAATATAAAGCCTATTTCCTTAAGTCGAATTTTAGACCGTTTTTTTTCATTTAAATTGGTGAGATTTTGATTGTTTACAATAATCTCTCCGCTAGAAGGGGATTGCAGCCCTCCGGCAATGGTCAGGAAAGTACTCTTTCCTGAACCTGAAGGACCAATCACTGCAATAAGTTCCCCTTTATCGGCTACAAAATCAGTTTCCTTTAAAGCATCAACCTGCTTATGACCTGAACCGAATGTTTTCTTTACCTTATCTAACTTTAAAATTGCCATTTACTTATCCTCCAATCGCCTTTAACGGGTCTATTTTCACAATGGTAAATACAGAGAAAACTGCTCCTAGAATAGCAACAACCACTAATACAGCCCCATAGATTAACATTGTCGTTAAATCAAAGGCCACAGGTACTGCACTTGGTAAAAATTTTCCTGTTAAAATCGTTAAGCCGAATCCTACAACGACACCTATGAAGGCAAGGAGAAAGGTTTGGACGATTACTGAAACTGAGAGATAACCATTAGAAATTCCTTGGGCCTTCATGACACCAAACATACTAATTTTTTGAACGGTTAAAACATACAGGAAAATTGCAACGATGACAGATGAGATCCCAAATAGGAAGTAAATCATAAAGTTTAAGGTAAGAGATTGCTCAGTGTACCCAGGAAGGCTCTCTATGAAGTTCTCAATCTCAGTAATTTGAAGCTCATCATTGCTTGTATTTATAGCATCTAGGCTGTCATCCGAAACAACAATACCATTTATTTGATCCTCATTTGCTTCAGCTGCTTCACCGAACTTTACTTTATGAAAGGTTGCTAGTTCCCCATAGAGCACGGGTGCACCATTAAATCGTGAGCTTTCTGTAAAGCCGACGATCATTAATGTTTCATCCGTAGATGAAAGTTCTAGTTCATCTCCGATTTTAAAACCCTCTTCTTTTAAATTATCACTTGCTACTACTTCATTTTCGTCGGAGAATTCTTCACCTTCACTGACTTCTGGCATCAAAAATTCTTCTTTGTCTATGCCAAATATAGACACATTCTGCTTAGAATCCCCGTTTGTCGCAATAGCACTTATTTGTCCAAGTATTGCCTTATCCTTAGCTTCGATGTTATCTAATTCATCGGTGCTAATAAATGATTGCGGTAGACTTTTATCCGATTCCTCGGCAAGTACAATAGCAGTTGCATTCCACTTGTCTACTGCTTCGCGATTTAGGTTTGCTAACCCGGTAGCAAGCCCGGAAAGGAAAAATACAAGGTATGCCACTAACATTAAGACTCCTATGATTAGAAAAAAGCGTAGCTTATTTTTTTTAATTTCATTCCATGCTAAAAACATTCCATTCACTTCCTATCTCTTTTATTAAAGCTGTACTGCTGTTTGATAGAGGCTATCGGCTGTTACAGCAACTGTTTTAGTATCATTTGAAATATCTCTAATTGCCTCTACAAGGTTTGACACTTGAAACTCTACTTGGTTTATATAGTCGGTGTTTTCATCTATAGAAAAAAGGATTTTATTGAATTTCCGATTAGTATCCTGGGAGCTTTCTAATCCTAGCTCAACACTCTTTTCCATATTTGCAATAGTGTTAACGGCTTTGTTTGTAAGCTTGGTAGAGGTTTGTACCAAGTATGTAATTTCTTCTACAGAGCGTTTAGACTGCTCCGCTAGTTTTCTTACTTCCTGTGCCACCACTGCAAAGCCTTTTCCATGCTCACCTGCTCGAGCTGCTTCTATAGATGCGTTTAATGCCAGCAAATTGGTTTGTTCCGCTATTTGCTTTACTAGCCCAACGATGTGAAAAATCTCTTCCGAAGAATGTTTTAAATCAACAATAATTTTTGCCATTTCTCCTGTATTACCAGTGACAAGCTCCATTTGTTTTTGAAGAAGTTCTATTAACTTGTTACCGTCGTTAGCTTCTGTTTGTATTTGTTTAACGCTGTCCATATTAGCCTGAACACTTTCACGTATCCTAGCGGTATTCAATTCGACCTGTTCCATGGAGGTAGTCGTCTCATCGGTTAAGCCTGCCAAGTCCTCACTTATTGATGAAATTTTACTTTTTAACTCTGTTTTAACTGTATCGTATTGCTGTTGGCGAAGCTTCACGTTTTCTTTTTCATATTCTTCTAGCACAAGCTGCATTTCTAAATTAATAAGCTTAGATATAGTAAGAGAGATCTCTTCTTTTTGGGCGTGATCCCTTATTTCCTTGTTAACTAACGAAATGATTATTGTTTGTATTTGATGGAAGGTCCCCATATACCACTTAGGCTCTAATCCAATCCGAAAGTGCATTTGGGCTAGTCTTCGTTTTCTCTCAATGGTAGTTTCCGTGAACTCACCACTAAACATCTCTATAATATAACTGCCGACTGTTTTCTTAAGACGCTCGATTTGAGTTCTTTCTTCAATAATTGCTCGTAAGGAGGGAACAGAAAGGACTTGCTCATAAAAAACAGAGACAATATCGTCTATACCCTTTTCCACATAGGGCTGAAACGTATGTATCATTCTTATATCGTCCTTGCCTAGACCAATTAACTTCATTTGCTTCTTTAATTCTGGATATAGCTCCAACTGTATAACTGGTTCTTTTACGGTTGTATTTATTTCCGTTTCTTTAAACCATTTTTTCGCAAAAGGTATTACCAATCTAATCTCTCCTTATTGAATAAACTTGATGAATACGTGCAATTGGATTTTCTTATACTCTTATTATTAACAGGACGTATTACGTTTGTCAAATGTTTGTATAATATTATTTATAATACATTATACAAATTAGTTCCGAATGAATCATGCAAATATACTCTATTAATCCCTCGGTTTAGAGATATTAGGGTGAGGATTTTATGCTAGAATTTTATTTTTAGTAGAACTACTGTATAATGTTGAGGGAATGATGTTATACTATAGATTAATTAACAAAAGCAACAACAGCTTTTACATAGAGGCTGAAAGGATGAATATGGATGATGCAAGCTCGCCCAAATAGTAGTTATAATATTCAGCAGGTGTCTAATGTAACAGGTTTGTCAAAGCAGGTTATTCGGAAATGGGAAGAGCGCTATGACTTGATTCAACCTGAACGTTTAGATAACGGCTATCGGGTTTATAGTGAAGAGGATATAAAGAAGCTTTTAAAAGTGAAGGTATTATCTGAGAAGGGATACTCTCTAAAGCAAGCAGTTGCGCAGGTTTTGGAGGAAAAACAATTAGATCATGCCCAAGTGGAGCTACCTATAGAAAAGGAATCCTCCTTTCCAGAGTTTAATGATTTTGTTTTTAAGCTGTTGGAGCATGGGACAGATTTCGATGAAATAGAGCTAACGTATACTTTGCAGCAAGCATACTTTCACTACGGGTTAGAGAATTTTTTAGATAAGGTCGTATTACCCTTTTTACTCGAGGTGGGAAACCGATGGGAAAAGGAAGAATGGGATGAGTATCAGGAGGCTGTTTCTAGTATGATTGTGCGTGATTTCCTCGTGCAAATTCGTCGTAATTTTCATTATAGGGATGATGCGCCACTAGTGATAGGGTGCTGTCTTCCTCATGAAACCCATGAAATCCCGGTTCATATTTTATTACTACAGTTTATGATGAAGGGGTGGAAATCCTTTTTAGTAGGTGCTTCTCCTGCACCAGGTGCAATAGAGTCCATGGTAGAAAAACTAAAACCACAAAAAGTACTATTATCAGCTTCGACAAGCATACCCTTTGAACGCAACCCTAAATTGTTAGCAGGTTTGGATCAGTTTGCTGAAAATCATAAAGAAATTAAATTTTATATAGGTGGAGCAGGTGCTATGCAATACTTTGCCTGCAAAAATTTAAAAAATATAAGCTTAGCCAATTCTATAGAAGAAGTAATCAATTAAAAAAGCTACTTGTTTTCCATGAGAAAACAAGTAGCTTTTTTGGCTGTTTAGGAAATTATAAAGTTCTGAATCTGTGGACCAATTGATGTCTAGCTCCACCGCCTTGCCCCTCGGGGTCAAATGGATAAAAGGTGCTCCTGCGCAAGCTCGTCGCAAACAAGAGCGTTTGCGGTGGCTGAGGAACTGCCTCCTCGCTTTTTCCCATTTGCCTGTCGGGGCAGACATAGGCGCTTGCGCTTTTCTTGCTAATTCCGTTAGAAATTAGATGTCAGACTAATATTCCGCCTGTTTTTAAATACTTTTCAATACCTTCTGCAGTACGATAAGCTAATGCTCCTACGGTACCTGTAGGATTCATACCTGAATTATGAGGGAAAGCGGATGC
Organism: Psychrobacillus sp. BL-248-WT-3; assembly: GCF_012843435.1. GTDB lineage: Bacteria > Bacillota > Bacilli > Bacillales_A > Planococcaceae > Psychrobacillus. The sequence continues at coordinate 67,896 of NZ_JABAFC010000002.1, forward strand.
TCCTGGTACAAATACATTTTCACAATCCCACATTTGAAGGTAACTGTTCAATGCACTTGTTTCAGGGTCAGCACCCATAATCACTCCACCAGTGTTATGAGTGGTTTGATATTTTGTCGTATCCCAGTCTCCTTGATCTCCAGGAACTGTGATTTCATCAGCACCCATTTCTTCAAGAATTTTGGCAGTAATTTCTCTAATATATTTTTGTTGATTTTTTTCGTTGTCATGATAGTTAAACGTCATACGGATAAGTGGATCTCCAAAAGCATCTTTATACGTAGGATCCAAATCAATATAGTTATCCTTATGAGGCATAACAGCCCCTTGAGAGCCTACTGATAGATTGCGGTTTGCCCAGTAAATAGTGGCATCCTTGTATTCCTTACCCCAGGCTGGAGTTCCTTTTGGTACACTATTACTTGAAATAGGTCGTTTACCGTAATGGCCAAGAGCAATGTTGCCTCCGTGTATGAAGTCTAAATCAGAGTGATCAAAATTATCTCCGTTAAAATCATCTAACACACCAGCAAGAGATCCTGTACCTGCATAAAGGTTAAATTCTCTATCCTTAAAGAAACCAGTAGAGGCAGCGGATGTCATTTGATATGCATAGTTTTTACCGATAACGCCAGTTCCTGTTTTAGGATCATAAGGGCGTCCAAGCTCTGAGTTAAGTAAAATTTTAATATTGTTTAGAGCATAGGCTGAAACCACGACAACATCGGCTTCTTGTATATACTCTTCGCCTGTACGAGTGTCTACGTATAATACCCCAGTTGCTTTACCATTAGTATGAAGCACTCGGCGAACAACAGAGAACGTACGAATTTCAAAATTACCCGTTTCTTTGGCTACAGGTAAAACAGTTACTACAGGAGATGCTTTAGAACCGTACTCACATCCGAATCTTTCACAGAAACCACAATACTGGCAAGCTCCTCGTGAAACTCCATCGGGATTTGTGTAGCTTTCAGAAAGAGTAGCAGCTGGAGCTACATAGGGATGATATCCTAAATTCTTGGCAGCTTCTCTAAACATTTTCATAGAAGGTGTTTCTTTTAATGGAACTGTTGGATATTTTACTTTTGGAACTTCTGGATGTGGATTTTCCTCTCCAGAAATACCGGCCATAGCCTCAAACTTTTCAAAATAAGGCACTAGCTCGTCATAAGTGATACCCCAATCTTGTAGTGGCATATCTGCAGGAATCTTATCTTTTCCGTAGCGTTCTACTGTTTTGGAATAGATTTCAAAGTCATAAGGAAAGAAACGATACGTCAAACCATTCCAATGCTCACCGGAACCACCTAAACCGTCCCCAATTAAAAATGAACCATGCTGACGATATGGTAGCGCTCTCTGGGAGGGATTATGTCTTACAGTCAGTGTTTCCTTGGATAGGTCTTGCATCATTTCGTTTCTTTGCTGATATCTCAACTCATCATGTACCATCATGTAGTCTTCGACTGATCTTGATTTGCCTCGTTCAAGACCAACTACTTTATACCCTTTTTTAGTTAGCTCTGAAGCTACGATTCCGCCAGTCCAGCCTACTCCAACTAAAACTATATCTGTTTTTGGTAATTTTTTAGCCATTATTATTTACTCCCTTAAATTAATGATTATGTTGTGAATTTAAACTTTGAGGTTCGAAAGTGACAAACTCTTCTTTTTCGATAATATCTGCATAGCTCATTTGATGACCAGGGAATTTTTTCATTTTCCACCCTTGCATGTCTTTGTTTCCACCATATAAAGGATCGGAATAGACACCTTCTATTGTTGCACTTTTCAATAGCTTAAAGAAAAAAGAGGAAGTGACTGCACCGTTTAATGTTATTTCTCCTGCTTCCATAGCTGTTAGGATGCTTATTTGTTCTTCATCACTAATCTCAGCAAATCTTTTATCATATTGTTTTTTTGCTTCGGTGTTTAGTGCTTCAATACCTAAGTCAAAAATTTGTTGTCTATTTAAATGAGTTTGATGTCCAAATAACGCTGTAGCTTCTGCTGGATAGAAAGGGCCACTCATGTATTCCTTTGCATTGAGCCCCCAGTTCCCAGCCAATTGATGGTCAATATAGTAAGTAACTAATAAGTCTTTTGCGCCAGGTCCAACATCTGTTTTAGGGAAAATTTGTTCTGTTGCCGCCTCAACGGTATCGAATTGCGACTTATCAAAATACATTAATGCTTGGTTGAAATTAGTGGAGGATTTAGATGCAACATGAGTTTCGTTCTTCACACCAGCAGAATCTTTTCCTAAAAGACTACCAAGGGCTCCACCTAAAACTACTCCACCTACTGTTAACCCTGAATTTTTTATAAATTTACGTCTAGAAGAACGTTTTTCTAGAAATTCGGTTTTTGTTTCCTGTTCTGACATATTGATACCCTCCGATGTTAAATGATAGAAAATCCAATTATTTACTTAGTTAAATTATGGATAAAAATAAAAAATATTTTAATGAAGCAGGTTGCCCCAGTTGTAAACTAGAGAAAACAAAACGGTGAATACTAAAAGAGAACCAATAAAGTATGTATGCTTTTTCCCTGTCCAACATAGAACTATTATTGCTAGTCCAATCCCGGTACCTAATAAAGCAAACCAAGGAAACGAAGAGTTATAGAAAAATAAAGCAAGTGCTAAATCAGCAACGATGAATAATGCGAAAAGTACTTGGTTTAATATTTTTAGTTCTGCTAAATTGTAAGCTGTCACATCTTTTCCTCTTTCTTTTATAAAAATTATCACTTAATAATAGTGAAAAATAACCGTCCTCAATTTTACTCTTTTTTTTCATTAAATCTACCTATTTTATACTATTTTTTAAAGTTTATATTTTCAGAAAAAAAGTATGCTATTTTATTTGTAGGTTATAAGATATTACATTAGCCGTTCAAAATGAATGGCGCAGTATCCATTAAATGTGATATGATTGAAATTAGTAACAGGTACTAATAACAGGTAAAAACGGGAGGTTCTTATGAAGGACTTAATACAGCTAAAAGATAAAAATATTGTAGTGATGGGTGTAGCAAATGAGAGAAGTCTTGCTTGGGGAGTTGCAAAATCCTTATATGACGTAGGCGCTAATGTTATTTTTACTTATCGTAAAGAAAGATCATTAGGTAAAATTCAAAAATTATTAAGTGCTAATGACTTGGAAGCTAAGCTAGTAGTAGAATGTGATGTTAATAGTGATGATAGTATTAAATCCGCATTCGAAACAATAGGCAAGGAAGTGGGAGTCATTCACGGAGTTGTACACTCTGTAGCGTTTGCCCATGCAGAGGATTTAAAGGATGATTTCATTAAAACATCTAGAGAGGGCTATGCCTTTGCCCAAGATACCAGTGCATATTCTCTAATTGCAGCTGCAAGAGAGGCGGCACCATTTATGACAGAGGGCGGATCCATTGTTACGATGACATATTTGGGAGCAGAACGTGTTTTAGAGGGGTACAACGTTATGGGGGTAGCGAAAGCATCATTGGAGGCGTCGGTAAAATATCTTGCTTTAGACCTAGGTAAACAGAATGTACGAGTCAATGCAATTTCTGCTGGAGCAATTCGTACGTTAGCGGCTAAGGGCATCTCTTCATTTAACACTATTCTACACAAGATTGAAGAAACAGCTCCTTTACAAAGAAACGTAACACAAGAAGAAGTTGGCGATATGACGGTTGCTCTTTTAGGTAATCTGTCCAGAGGAGTCACAGGTGAAATAGTGTACGTAGATTCTGGATACAATATTATGGGATAAATATTAGGGACTGTAGTTGATAACTATTCAACTACAGCCCTTTTTCTTTTCTCCTATTGGAACTAGAGAGGCTCCAACTGTTCTCCTGTTTGAAAGGTCTTTTCACTCTGTCATACCTAATTTAAGTCATTCCTTATTAATAAAGATTATTAAAAACGTTTTTTTTATGAAAATTAGGGTATTTACACAAATAGAGTCGAAATGGATTAGAGGAGGAATTAGTTTGGATAAAAAAGTAAACGAAAATAGCAAACATGAACAATTGGAGCAGTTCCGCGCTGTAGATAAAGATCAAGCTATGACAACTAATCATGGTTTAAAAGTTTCAGAGGATGAATTTTCTTTAAAAGCCGGAGATCGTGGCCCAACTCTTATGGAGGATTTTCATTTTAGAGAAAAGATGACGCACTTTGATCACGAGCGAATCCCTGAGCGAATCGTTCATGCGAGAGGGTACGGAGCACATGGAGTCTTTGAGCTTTATGAATCTATGAAGCCTTATACTAAAGCGAAGTTCTTACAAACACCTGGTTCTAAGACCCCTGTTTTTGTAAGGTTTTCGACGGTGGCTGGCTCCCGAGGTTCAGGTGAGCTAGCACGTGATGCTCGAGGGTTCTCCACTAAATTTTATACGGAAGAAGGAAACTACGATTTAGTAGCTAATAATATTCCTGTCTTTTTCATTCAAGATGCCATTAAATTCCCTGATTTAATCCATGCGATGAAGCCAGAGCCTCATAACGAGATGCCACAAGCAGCTACAGCACATGATACATTTTGGGATTTTATAGCGAACAATCAGGAATCGGCACATATGATTATGTGGGCAATGTCGGATCGGGCAATCCCTAGAAGCTATCGAATGATGGAAGGCTTTGGTGTTCACACCTTCCGATTTGTCAATGAAGAAGGAAAGGCTCATTTTGTTAAATTCCATTGGAAGCCTTTGCTTGGAACTCACTCAGTAGTTTGGGATGAAGCACAAAAAATTAATGGTAAGGATCCTGATTTCCACCGCCGTGACCTATATGAAGCAATAGAAAAGGGCGACTATCCAGAATACGAATTTGGCGTTCAAATTATTGCAGAAGAGGATGAGTTCGCTTTTGACTTTGATATATTAGATCCTACTAAAATATGGCCAGAGGAAGATGTTCCAGTTAAACGAATAGGGAAAATGACGTTAAATCGTAATGTAGACAATGTGTTTGCAGAAACAGAGCAGGTTGCTTTCCACCCTGGTAATGTCGTTCCTGGAATAGATTTTACAAACGATCCCCTTTTACAAGGACGATTATTCTCCTATACGGATACACAGCTAATAAGACTTGGCGGTCCAAATTTCCATGAGCTGCCGATTAACCGTCCATTATGTCCATTCCATAATAACCAAAGAGATGGTTATGGTAGACAAACAATCAACGTTGGACAAGTAAGCTATCACAAAAACTCACTTGCTAACAACACTCCAGCTCCAGTAAGTGAAGCAGAGGGGGGCTATGCACATTACCAAGAAAAAATAGATGCACGTAAAGTAAGAGCCCGTAGTGAAAGCTTTAAGGATCATTTCACACAAGCTACGATGTTCTGGAACAGTATGAGTCAACCTGAGAAAGAACATATTGTTGAAGCATTTAGCTTTGAGCTTGGTAAATGTGTAGAGAAGTCTGTACGTACACAAGCATTAGAAATGATTGCGAATATAGATTTAGATATGGCTAGTAAGGTAGCGGAGAATCTAGGGATGGTTATTCAAGGAACTGCTGATAATAAGGTTACAAAATCTTCACCAGCGTTAAGTCAGCTAAATACCGTGATGAAGCCGGATACTAGAAAAATTGCTATTTTAGTAGGTGATGGCTTCGACGAGGAATTATTAAGCTTTATCGATGCACTAAAAGCAAAAGGAACTCTTCCTATGGTTGTAAGCGATCACCATGGAAGTGTTACTGGTGCAAACGGTGCAAGCTTACCAGTAGATCACACCTTCTTAACAGCGGATTCGGTTTTATTTGATGCAGTCTACGTGGCTAGCAATAATGGAACAACACCGGCATTTAAGAAGAATGCGATGTTATTTGTCCAAGAAGCATTTACTCACTATAAGCCTATCGGATCTACCTTTAGTGGCGACGAGCTACTAGAAGAAATGGGACTTGTAGGTCAAATTGGTGTGTTAGCTAATGACAAAGTACATTTTGTAGATGACTTCATCAATGCAGTGGCAGCACATCGCTTTTGGGATCGTGCAGTTTAATAAGGTTACAGTTAAAGAGGTATGTCCTTTAATACAGGGCATACCTCTTTTGATTGAGATTAACTTAATGAAATTAAGGGCATTGTTAACAATAGAAGGAACATTATCACCCAAACGAGAAGTAATAGAAAGAGGTATGAGGAGGAGAGCTATATGCATTACGTGATTATAGGCGGTGATGCAGCTGGTATGAGTGCTGCAATGGAGATTTTTCGCAATGATTCTACAGCAGAAATTACGACTTTAGAAAAAGGAAATATTTACTCATACGGACAATGTGGCCTACCATATGTAGTTGGCCAAAAAATATTTTCTACGACAGATGTAATCGCACGAAGCGTGGAGATGTTTCGAACGAAATACAAGATTGATGCAAAGATTGGGCATGAAGTAACGGATGTAAACCCTCTGAACAAAACAGTTGCAGGTAATGTATTAGTAACTGGAGAAAGATTTGAAGTTAAGTATGACCGCCTATTAGTAGCAACAGGTGCTAGCTCCATCGTACCTGATTGGGGGGGGACACAACTAGATGGAATACATACATTTAAAACCATTCCGCAAACGGAGGCATTAATAGCTGAACTGAAAGATGTGAACCACGTAACTATTATCGGTGGAGGATATATTGGTTTAGAAATGGCAGAAAACATAAGAGAAATTGGTAAAAAGGTCCGAGTAATTCAACGTGGAGATCGACTAATGCCAATTCTTGATCCAGAGATGTCAGACATATTACTACAAAAGGCAAAGGAAAAACATGTGGAGGTCAAACTAAATGAGGAGGTTAAATCCTTTACGGGAAACACACGAGTCCAAGAAGTGGTAACTGACAAAGGGACCTACTCAACAGACTTAGTGTTGATAGCTATTGGCATAAAACCAGCAACTAATTTCCTTAAGGAGACAGGAATAGAAACTCTAGAGAATGGAGCCATAATCGTAAATGAATATTTGGAAACAAGTATTCCAGATATTTATGCGGCAGGAGATTGCGCCACTCATTTTAATCGTTTGAAACAAAAAAACGATTATATCCCGCTAGGTACTACTGCCAATAAACAAGGTAGGCTTGCAGGATTCAATATGATTGGAGAAAAAATACCGTTTAAAGGTATTGTCGGTACCTCTATTATGAAATTCTTTGAATTGTCGATTGGTAGAACCGGACTGTCAGAGGAGGAAGTAAAGGGACTAGACATTCCTTTCGACACAAGTACGATTGAGGCAAGTGATATTGCAGGGTATTATCCTGGTAAAGAGTTAATGCAGATAAAACTTCTTTATCGCAAAGAGGATCAATTGCTTCTAGGTGGGCAGATCGTTGGGGGGCATGGAGTAGACAAGCGCACTGATGTATTGGCTACTGCCCTGTACCATGGTATGACGCTCCCGGATTTATTAGACCTGGACTTATCGTATGCTCCTCCATTTAACGGTGTATGGGATCCTTTGCAGCAGCTTGCTAAAAGAAACTTTGATAAGAATAAATAAAGAAAAGTGGGGGAATTGAGAGATGGAAATAGAGACAAAGGAATATAAGGTTAGAGATATCTCATATAAGATTAGATCGGCTAGTCAGCTGGATGCAAAGCAGCTGTCCGAGGTAAGGGTTCAAATCGACGGGGAAACGGAGAATCTAGATAGAGAACAAGGGGAAGCATTCATTGATGTCACAGGCTTTGAAAAGCTAATTGAAGATGACACCCTTTCCGTGAACAATCTCTTTTTAGTCGCAGAGATTGAGGGAAGGATTGTTGGTTTTTCTAGATGTGAAGGGAATGGCTTAAAGCGGTTTGCGCATAAAGTGGAATTTGGTGTGTGTGTCTTAAAAGAATATTGGGGGCTGAGTATCGGTACCAACCTATTGAAGGAGTCTATCGCTTGGGCGGATGCCGGTAGTATCAAAAAAATCTCATTAAATGTATTACATACAAACGAAAAAGCGATTACCTTATATAAAAGGTATGGTTTCGAGGTAGAGGGTATATTAAAAAATGATAAAATGTTAAAGGATGGAAAATACTATCACACAGTTGTGATGGGACGTTCTTTCATTTAAAATAAAATTTAGTTGACTATTCTAAACTCATTGAATATACTATTAAAAATCAATTTATATTATTTAGGCAAAGAAAAGGACATGAGTCATTTAGGTAATTTCTTATTAGAGAGCAGGGTCATCGGCTGAAAGCCCTGTAAGAAAAACGTATGATTTACCGCCTTGGAGCTATTATGGGGAACAACTAGTATCCATAATCGGGAAACCGTTATCTTTTTAGAGAGCCGTATTTTTTATTCGACGGCAAAATTAGGGTGGAACCACGACCACGCTCGTCCCTTTACCAGGACGGGTGTGGTTTTTTGTATGCACAATTTTATATTTAAGCTATGAAAAGGACATGAATTATTCAACAACTTCTAATTAGAGAGCAGGGTCATTGGCTGAAAGCCCTGTTAGAAAGGCGAATAGTTTACCACCTTGAGCTATTATGGGGAACAACTAGTATCCATAATCGGGAAACCGTTATATTTTATGAGAGCCGTATTTGTTAATGTCGGCAAAATTAGGGTGGAACCACGACCACACTCGTCCCTTTACCGGGATGGGTGTGGTCTTTTTTTATTATGTAAAACAAAACGAGGAGGAATTAATTATGTCAGTAAAAGCCGAGGGAAGATTAAGTCATCAAAAATTAGGTCAGCAACTAGAATTATTTATGTCCATGGAGGAAGCTCCAGGTATGCCATTTTATTTGCCAAAAGGAATGGTTTTACGAAATGAACTCGAAAATTTATGGAGAGAAAAACATCAGCGAGCGGGCTATCAGGAGATAAAAACTCCTATCATGATGAAGCAGGAGCTGTGGGAGAAATCGGGACACTGGGATCATTACCATGAAAACATGTATTTTGCTGATGTGGATGAACAAAAGTATGCGATTAAGCCAATGAACTGTCCGGGAGCAGTTTTAATCTTTAATAGTAAAAGAAGAGGCTATCGAGAACTTCCTATACGATATGCAGAGCTAGGGTTAGTACACCGTCATGAGCTTTCGGGATCTTTGAATGGTCTATTGCGTGTTCGAGCATTTACTCAAGACGATGCACATCTGTTTGTTCTAGAAGAGCAAATTGAAAGTGAGCTTGCGAAGGTGTTAGATCTAGTAGATGAATTCTACCGGAAATTTGGATTTAGCTATAAAGTGGAGCTATCAACTCGTCCAGAGGATTTTATGGGCTCTGTGGAAGTATGGGACCAAGCAGAAGAAGCGCTAGAATCGGTATTGAAGAGTAAACAGGTTGAATATCAAGTAAACGAGGGAGATGGAGCTTTTTACGGTCCTAAAATTGACTTTCATATACTCGATTCACTTGGACGTAGCTGGCAGTGTGGAACAGTTCAGCTTGATTTTCAAATGCCGGAAAAATTTAATTGCCAGTACGTCGATGAAAACAATCAACTACGTCGTCCTATCATGATTCACCGAGCAATATATGGTTCTATCGAACGTTTTATCGCGATTCTATTAGAACACTTTCAAGGTAATTTTCCACTTTGGCTAGCCCCGGTTCAAGTGAAGGTGTTGCCTATCGCAGACGCTCATCTAGCTTATGCGGAGGAAGTAAAGTCGCGGCTACAACAAGAAGGCTACCGGGTAGAAGTAGATGACCGCGTAGAAAAAATTGGATTGAAGATACGAGAGGCAGCCATGCAAAAACATCCGTATATGCTGATCATTGGTGACCAGGAAATGGAGAATCAAGTTGTTTCCGTTAGGAAGCATCGAGTAGGAAGCCTTGGTGATATTGGGATAGAAGCATTTATTGGACACCACCTGAGAGAGTAAAGTTGTTGTGGTAAGTGGATAGGATGACGGATTGTCGTAAAGTATCCGGTCATTGTAGTAATCGGAGGGTGGATTGTCGTAAACTTGCTGGAACTTGTGAGGGTATGGAGCGTCATGCGGTCAACCGAGCCATCGAATTGTAGTAGAGATCCTTTAGCACCATTAAAAAAGGATTTTATGGCCACCATCTCGAATAAACTCTCGATAGGAAGTGTCGCTATGGTTAAATGGTTTATCTTGTTTGGTGGAATAGTTTTATTAGGGATTAACTTTTATGCTGTCTATGACGTGTACCAGCCGAAAGTTGGTCCTATAGGAAGTGGAAGAATATCTATGTACTTTTGGATAAGCATTTTTATTAGTACCCTGTCAGGGATAATTGCCATATCTCAATTCTTTGTATTATTTGCCTATGATCAACGTAATAAAAATTTTCCTAGAATGGAAACGAAACGGTTTGTACTACGCCAGATAGAGCTGACCGATGCAGAAGAGGTATTCTATTATTTTTCTCAGTATGAGGTTATGAAGTACTATGATCTTGATGTCTTAAAGGATGTTAGTGAAGCAAGAAGAATAATAAAAAACTGGCAGACAAAATACCATAAAAACGAAGGCTTGCGTTGGGGAATAGCGACAAAGGAAGACAATAAGATTATTGGAAGCTGTGGGTTCCATAATTGGGAGAAAGAACATTTCAAAGCGGAAATCGGTTTTGAGGTTACGCCAGAATACTGGCGAAGCGGAGTGATGACGGAGGTTTTGCAGCCTATACTAACTTATGGCTTTGAAAAGATGGAGCTTCACAGAATAGAAGCCCTCTATGATCCCGACAATATGGCATCCAAAAAAACATTGGAAAAAGCAGGATTTATATATGAGGGTACATTAAGAGAATCTGCGTTTGAAAAAGGACAATTTTGTGATGCTTCCATTTGCTCTTTGTTAAAAAAGGAGTTTGCTAAATAGCAAACCCCTTTATAAATTATATTAATATCGAACCCAGCTCAGACCAATGGTACCTTCTCCCGCATGCACTCCTACACAGGCACTTAGTGGGATAACAATTACCTTAAGGTTAGGGAATTCCTGCAGGATTTCTTCTCTCCACGTTTGAGCATCCTTTTTGTTGTTGCAGTTGATTACTGCAACTTCTGGAACTTCTGCTATTTTCATATCTTTTCGAAGGCGTCCCATTACATAGTTTTTAGCTCTTTTAGTAGCACGTACTTTTTCTGTCGGGACGGTTTTTCCATTATCAAAGGAAATAACCACTTTTATATTTAATAGATTGCTAAGAAACGCTGCTGTGCCGGAAACGCGACCACTTTTATGAAGCTGAGTCAAGCTAGATGGAATGAAGGATAACTCAGAGTTATTTGTCATATTTTCTATATGAGCTACAACTTCCTCTACGCCTCGGCCTTCTTCTAACAAGCTTTTCCCAACCTCTAGCATTTTGACCATTGGATAAGAGCCTATTTTCGAGTCAATGGAATATACTTTGAAATTGGCCATTTTAGAAGCGGTTTGTGAGCTGTGGTAGGTGCCAGACAAACCGCTTGATGTATGGACGGCAACTGCACAATCATATCCTTCTGCTTTTAGGTCTTCATATAGTTGTACCATTTCACCAATTGGAGGCTGAGAGGTCTTTGGATGAACTTTAGCATTTCTTAATTTGTCATAGAATTCATCATGTGTCATATCAATCGTTTCTTTGAATGCACCCTCTTCAAAAACAATATTTAACGGTAAGACATGTATATTATGTTTTTCAATAAATGATTGTTCCAATAAAGCGGCAGTATCAGTGATCCAAGCAACTTTTTTATTCACAGTTGATAATCTCCTTAATAAAAATAATTTGTTAGCGATAATGTAACGCAGATGAATACATATCAATAGTGTTACTTGTCATGTTTTGTCGAAATTTCGGGAACTGGAACATATTTTGAACATATTTAGAGGAGGTGAAATGTTGAAGTATTTATTACCGTATTCTCTACATAATTTAATGCAAGTATATCTACAGCAATTAAATACACATTTGCCTATGAATTTAATAGAAGGAGTCTATTTGTATGGCTCCGTTGCTTTAGACGCTTTTGATGAGAGGAAGAGTGATATAGACTTTATCGTTTTATTAAATCGACAGGTAAATGAGAAAGAGATAGAAATGATAAAGGATCTTCATACTCAATTGTCTAAAGAGGAATTAGGTTCTCGGATGGACGGTATGTATATCCAAGCAACTGACCTTAGTAAGGGGAACGAAACAATGCAACCTTATCCTTTTTGTGCGGATGGCGTTGTTAGAGTTGGGCATTGGGACATTAATCATGTGACTTGGTGGGTGTTAAAGGAGCATGGAATTACATTGCAGGGAACAGATATTCAAGAGTTAAAGATTTCTACTGAATGGGAGGACGTCTTAGGGACGTTAAAATACAATATTAATCAATATTGGTATGAGAAAACAAAAGAAATACCAGATTCAGTGACTGACGAGGTGGTGGAGTTTGTTACAGCTACTATTTGCAGAATTCTTTATTCACTCGAATATCAGCAGATCATTTCAAAAAAAGAAGCACTGAGAAAAGGGTTAAGTATGCTGCCAAATGTTTGGCATCCTTTAATACAAGAAGGGATGAGAATTCGTACATTAGAGCAATCTCCTTCGCTATTTGCAACAGAAAGCTCACGTGCAGAAGCTTGTCGAGATTTAATATTGTACGCACATGAACTTTGTAATGCACACTATTTTCAGGAGGTATAGAAATGGAAATTAGAAGATTAATAGGTGATGATGCAGAGGCATATTGGCAGCTAAGGCTTGAGGCACTGCAAAATAACCCCGAAGCATTTGGTACTAGTTATGAAGAAGCTATTCAAAGAGAAAATCCAATTGAACGAGTAAGAAGCAATTTTCAAGTAAATGAGAATTATACGTTCGGTGCATTTGAGGGAGATAAATTAATCGGTATGGTTACTCTTTTACAGGAGAGTGGCTCAAAAATGAAGCATAGAGCAAATATATTTGCGATGTATGTTAGTCCACACGGGAGAAGAAAAGGTGCCGGTAAGTCCTTAATGGAGCAGGCGATTAAACAGGCAAGAGAAACTAATGAAATTGAAAAGATTAATCTCTCCGTAGTATCTAGTAATGAGTCTGCAAAAAATTTATACCTGCAGCTAGGATTTAAAGTATTTGGAACAGAAGAAATGGCTTTAAAGGAAAGAGATGTTTATTACGAGGAACATCATATGACCCTTATATTAAAATAAAGGAGAGATAGTATGGAGGAAAAGACAAGTAAACAAAAGGATAATACCAAGCTGCCTATGATACAAACACCAATACGTTCTATTTTTGAAAAGTTTTCTAGAGAAAAGGATGCTTCTTTAATATACGGGGAACCAATCATTATGGACAATAAACGGATTCTGCCAGTAGCCAAAGTGAACTACTTCGTAGGTGGAGGAGGAGGTGGTGGATTTACAGACGAGCAAAATGCTAGTGGTCAAGGAGAAGGAGCAGGTGGTGTATTTTCGATTAAACCAGTTGGAGTTTATGAAATCACCGAGGAAAATGTAAAATTCAAGCCTATACTTCCGATTAATCAATTACTTACTGTGTTCTCCATTATCACCTTAGGTCTTGCCTTCCTATTAAAGAAAAGTCGAAAATAAGTTCTTTAAATAGCTTAATAGAAAAACGCTACCTTTTAAATTTAGTGGGTAGCGTTTTTTCTATTCTTTAACCATTGAACAAGCGTTAGCAATAGCATGGCAAAAATTGCGCCACTTGTATCTAATAGAACATCCTGAAAGAGTGCAGATCGTCCACTCGTAAAGGATTGATGGAATTCATCTGCTGCTCCTAGAAAAAAGGTAATCAGTATGGCCAACAGCTTTCTGTACTTTTTTTTCGGTAAAGCAATATAAATGGCTAATCCAATCAAACCAAAATAAAAAAAGTGCGTTCCTTTTCTAATGATAAATTCAACAAATGCATAGTAGCCACGTTCCTCGACAGAGACATAAAATCCCCAATATGGAATATGAAATAAAGACAAAAAGGATTCCAATGGCTTGTTGGGAAGCCAGTTTTTAAGCACAGTCTCTAAAGACTGCTGCTCGGAAGTTTGACCCGAAGCAATAAATACAAAGAGAATTAAAAGTAATAGTGGGATATATTTTTTCATATAAAAACAGTAGCATAAACTGAACAAGAAACAAACTAATTACAAGTTTTAACACTAGATAACCATTTCTACCCCAAAATGATACGCTATGGTACACTTACGATAAGTGAATAATTTATTGCAGGGAAAAGGTGCTGACTTGTCAGCTTAATTGGGAATTCGGTGAAAAACCGAAGCTGTATCCGCAACTGTAAATGCTAATGAAATAAGAAAAATACCACTGTCGGCTAGAAGTCGATGGGAAGGTTCTTAGAGTAAAATGATGCATGAGCCAGGAGACCAGCCTTTTCTTGAACGTATAAATACTCTTCGGAAGTTAAGGGGTTGTACGGCACGTGTCTATTTTTTCGATTGAATTTATAAAACGATAAATAGTATTGCGCCGCCCTTTTTGGGGTGGCGTTTTTTGTGCTGTAAGAGGTCGAGTATTGTATTGCATATGTTCACATTTACTAGGAAGGGAGGGGAAAAAGGTGAAAAAGGACATGCGTTATATTTGTTATCCGTTTATGAGAGAGAAGCCTTCTACAGTAGACTTTGAGATTCGAACGGACTCACTGACGACACGTATCGGCTTGGCTGCTTCTTTAACAAAAGATATTCCAAGAGTATATGAGGACCTTATGTATTTGGCCCCGATGGCATACCACTTAAATGGGTCTGTCAGAGGGAAGCTCGCGATCCATGAAGAAGATTTACAGATCCTCAGCGATATGTACGATTCCTACGTAAGCGAAGTAGAAGGAAGAGTAGATATATTCGTACTTCCACAAGGTTCAACGGCTGCTTGTGAGTTGCACGTATGTCGAAGTGAAGCAAAAAAGTCGGTCAGAGCTTTACATAAAGTCTCTTTAGAAAGAGAAGTACCTGAGATTTTATTTGATTACACGCAGCTATTAGCAAATGTATTGTTTGCAATGGCGGTATATGTAAATAAGTATCATGGAGTTGACGAGATTCAATTTGTCAGTAAATCATATCCCATGAGAAAAAAGAAAGAATTGGGGGATTAACATATGAATAAACAATTAAGAAATTGGTTAGCGGTACTAATACTTTCTATCTTACTTGTAGGCTGCCAAGAGGCTGAAAAGAATACAGCTGTTGAAACAGATTCTGTACAAGAAGTAAAGGAATACACTGTAACGGACGATATGGGGAACGAAATTACATTTGAAGAAGTTCCCGACACGGTTGTGTCTCTACAACCAAGCAACACAGAAATTCTATTTGCCCTTGGCGTGGGAGATAAAATAGTGGGAGCTACAGAGTATGATACCTATCCAGAAGAAGCACTGGAAATTGAAAGAATTTCCGATTCTATGAGCTTTAATGCAGAACGGATTTTAGAGATAAGCCCAGATGTAGTGATAGCGTATACCACCGGTTCTGAGGAAGAGCTTAAAATGTTGGAAGATGCGGGTTTAGACGTTTTTGTCATTCAATCGGCACTGTCATTTGAAGACGTCTATGGTGATATTGAACAGTTGGCCGCAGTAATGGGAGTTGAGGATAAAGGAATAAACCTTGTTAACTCTATTAAAACTACTATTCAAAGTGTTGAGGACAAAGTATCGGGTGTAGCTAATCAGAAACAAGTTTATTTTGAGATAAGCCCCTCTCCTGAAATTTTTACAACTGGTAAAAATACGTTTCAACAAGAAGTTTTAAATAATGCTTCTGTTGTGAATATTTTTGGAGACCAAGAGGGGTGGATTAAATTATCTGAGGAAGATGTCATTAAGAAAAATCCTCCGATTATCTTAACTACTGTAAATTATGTAGAAGATCCAGTTGGTGAGATTAAGGCTCGTCCAGGCTGGAACCGGCTAGAGGCTGTACAAAACAACGCCATCTTCCAATTAGATTCGGACATAATGTCTCGCCCTGGTCCACGAATTGGTGAAGCTGTGGAACTAGTAGCTAAAACCGTTTATCCAGAATTATTTAAATAAAGTAAAGGATGGTCTCGTTTTGAGGAGGCCATCTTCTTTTATTTTAAAACAGGTACCTTGCAATGGATAATAGTGTTATGGTATAGTACTATTTAATGAATAGTACCGAGGAGGAGTTAGAAGTGACAGCAAACGTTTATATTGAGACATTAGAAAAACAGCTATATATTTTAAATGCTAAGGAGCGCCAAGCGGTTGTTCGAGATTTCCAAAAATATTTTTGTGACTTGTTAAGAGAGGGAAAATCCGAGCAAGCAATAATAGAATCATTAGGAGCACCATCGTATATAGCAAGGGAACTACTTAAGGCTTACTCCGAAGAGGAAATGATCGTAACAGAAGTGGCATATGAAAGTGCATATATATAAAATGCTACAAAGGCTAGTTACCCTTTGTAGCATGACTTCATTGACAAGTTTTAACTGGTTCATTGGGAATCCAAATTTTACAGTTTGAATCTGATAAATCCCCGTCTGTATAAACTTTCATCTCTGGTGTGTTGCCTATATCACTAACCCCTATCCCATCACACAAACTCCAAGAGGCCCTTTTATTTCTTCGTTATTTAAAGAAATAAAGAGCAAATGTATATTAACACATGCAAAAAGCCGCCTATTAGAATTTGGCGGCTTTTTGCATTAGATATTTTTTTTAGTTACTGTTTCTTTGTCTTCTATTTTAAATTCTTCTGCAACATCGTCTACTATATCTTTAGTTGAGCTTTTAAATTCTTTTAACGTCTCTCCAATTGCTCTACCCAATTGAGGTAATTTTTTCGGACCGAACACGATTAAAGCAATAATTAATATAATGATTAAACCTGGTATTCCGATATTTGGCATTATAATCTCTCCTATACTGTTTCTGTATATTCTCATGTGTTTTTTCAATAGTAGTTAATCATACATAAAATTGGTTGTTTTGTATCAATAACACATTATACTCCTACGTTTAAATTTGTAAATAATTTAGTTTTAAAAATAATCTAAGCGTTTTGAACTGGAAAAGTCTCTTCGTTATAAAAGTAGCCTTAATCCCTTCTGCAAAAATTTAATTATATAAATATAATCTTATCGTTTATTTATCCAGGAAATACTAATTAATTTATGCCCATAATACAAAGGTTTTTCTATTATTCTGCATTAATTATAAAAATTTAATGTTTTTTCAGAATAAAATTATATTTTTATAATCGAAATAAATATCTAGTTTTTAAGAAATAAAAGGAGTAGACTGTAAAACGGTTGTTTTGTTTTGTATAAAAATTACATTTTCATAGTTGTGTGAACTATGTTAAAGGAGAATAAAAGTGACGCAATATAACTTAGAAGAATTAAAACTGTTGAATCAAGTAATTTTTGCTTTATTTATAGTAGCAGATTTAGCTCTTGGCCTCTTTTACTATAATAACGAGTTTCCTTGGTTCGCGTTAATAGGTTCAAGTATTGGACTAGCTATAATTGTTCTTTGCTGGACTGGAAAAAAATATATATACTTTGTCTCATTTTTATTGGTTTATACGATCTTATTCTCATTAATTTATAACTGGCATGTAGTTTTTCATTAATTAGAATATTTTTAACTAATTGTTTACCTAAATAAATAGTTTAACCTATTTTTCAACTAATTTACATTGGAGGTCATATTATGTCAGAACAGGAAAACAAGACTACATACTTAGATAAACGTTCATCTAGACGTACTTTTATCAAAAACTCTGGATTAACAGTTGGTGGAGTTGTACTAGGTGGAGCACTCGGTTCTTTACTAGGGAAAGACTCAACATCTAAAACTAACGAGACTGGGGTTCATTCAGCAGCTGCTGGGGTTAACTACAACCAAGCACTGATGTATTTTGACAAGGCACAATTTGATACGATAGAGGCTGCAGCAGAGCAAATTTTCCCTAAAACTGAGGTAGGACCCGGTGCTAAAGAATTACTTGTTGCATATTATATCGATCACCAACTCGCGGGAAGCTTTGGTCTGAACTCAAAAGAATATATGACCGGTCCTTTCTTCCCAGGAGAAGCAGTTCCACAGCAAGGGTACCAAACACATTTGAATCGTCAGCAAGTGTTTAACCTTGGAATTACAGCTTTAAATACAGAGGCTGCAAAGAAATCCGATGATAAACCTAAATTCGCTACTTTAACAGAAGAACAACAAATCGAAATCTTAAAAGATTTTGAAGCTGATAAGGTTAAATTAAATGGAGCTGTTAGTGCATCCTTTTTCTTCTCTTTACTTAGAAAAGTAACAATTGAAGGAGTATATGCTGACCCTATGTACGGCGGTAACAAAGATATGGCTGGTTGGAAGATGAAGAATTTCCCTGGACATCAATCAAGTTATACTAATGTATTAGAAAAAGATGAATTCGTGAAAATAGATCCTATGAGCTTAAACTCTCAGCATCAACACTAATAAACACCAATAGAAAGGGTGAACAACTTTGGCAACTAAATTACCAAAAACAGATATAGTTTTAGTAGGGGTAGGCTGGGTAGGCGGTATTATCGCAGCAGAACTTACAAAAAAAGGATACAAAGTAGTAGGTATAGAGCGTGGTAAAGAACGTTCGACTGAAGATTACTTTATGGCTCATGATGAACTACGTTACGCAGAGCGTAAAGAAATGATGCAAGATCTTTCTAAAGAAACGATTACATTCCGTCACAATATGACACAACGAGCATTACCTTACCGTGAATGGGGTAGCTTCCTAATCGGAGAAGGAACAGGTGGTTCAGGAGAGCATTGGAATGGTCAAACTTACCGCTTCCTTCCATACGATTTCGAAATCTATTCAGAAACTGTTAAACGTTACGGAAAAGGTAAAATCCCTAAAGGGATGATGCTTCAAGACTGGGGTATAACATACGAAGAGTTAGAACCATACTTCGATAAATTTGACGCTATGACGGGTATTAGCGGTGAGGAGAATCCACTACCTGGCTCTCCACAAATAAAATACCCTAACCCGCCAATGCTGGAAACACCTGCTATAAAATTATTCAAAAGTGCAGCGAAAGAGCTTGGTTATCATCCATACCATATGCCTTCTAACAATTTATCGCAATCTTATACTAATCCAGATGGCGTTTCTCGTGGCGCTTGTCAATATTGCGGTTTTTGTGAGCGTTTTGGTTGCGAATATGGAGCAAAAGCTTCACCAGTAGTTACAGTATTACCTGTAGCTAAAGAAACTGGTAACTTCGAAGTACGTACTCATTCTGTTGTACGTAAAGTTCTACACACTAATGGAAAAGCTACTGGCGTGTTATACGTTGATATACGTACTGGTGAAGAGTTTATCCAAGAGGCAGATGTAGTTGTAGTATCAGCTTATCAAATGAACAATATTAAACTATTATTAAACTCTCAACTTGGCCGTCCATATGATCCAGTTACTGGTACAGGTGTCATTGGTAGAAACTATGCATACCAAACAATTCTAGGGACTGCTGTAGGTTTCTTTGATAAAGAGTTCAATTTATACGGTGGTGCAGGATCTCTAGGAGCACAAATTGATGACTTTAACGGAGACTTCTTTGATCATACTGACTTAGATTTCTTACATGGTGCGACAATTCAAATTACCCAATTAGGGGATCGTCCTATTGCCAACAATCAGATTCCAGCAGGCGTTCCAACTTGGGGGAAAGAATTTAAAGATGCTTCTGTTACAAATGCAAACCGTGTTCTTATTGTTAAAGCACAAGGAGCTTCCCTTCCTTGGCAAGATAATTACATCGATCAAGATCCAACGTATAAAGATGCATTCGGTGATCCATTACTTCGTATGACGTTTAATTGGAAAGATCAAGACCGTCAGCTAATGAAGTTTATGGGCGAAAAATCAGCTGAGATCATGAAAAAAATGGGTGCAAAAGATATCAAAATTAATGGCCTCGAAGTCGGAGATTACGATATTCGTAACTACCAATCTACTCATAATACTGGTGGAGTAATTATGGGCTCTAATCCAGAAACAAGTGCTTTAAACAGCTATCTACAAATGTGGGATTGTGAAAACGTATTTGTACCTGGTGCAAGTGCTTTTGCTCAAAACTCAGGTTACAACCCAACTGGTACAGTTGGAGCACTAGCATATCGTGCTGCGGAAGGTATTGAAAAATACTTAAAAACTGGCGGATTATTAGTTTAAAATCGAGAAGCTTCTATATAAAGAAATAATATTTGCTTAAACTTAACAAATAATTTTTACTCATAGAATTAGCCAACAACTTAAAAACTGCTATCTTCTTTCCATCAAAAGAAGGTAGCAGTTTTTTAATATATGGATTCATCCACAAACTTTTAACTACTCTTTTGGATTTCTAAGAAGCTTGCACAGTTTGTGTAAATTTCAGGCTGTTCATTATGAACCGAATTTTTGTGGGTTCCTTGGACTGTTTAATCTGCCAAGATTGCTTCTACTATTTCTTTAGGACGAACATCAAGAGTAGATAAATCCTTGAGGTCGATCCAAATCGGTTCATATTTTCCTTTTTCTTTAGAAGTGCTTACATATTCATCTCCACCTCCGGATCCAAACGTACCGCTTACAATATCAGCTAAATAATAATATTGAGTTCCGCTATATGGTAGTACTTTAAAAAGTCTTTGGATGCGAACATGTACCCCTAGCTCCTCATATGTCTCACGAATAGCTGCCTCCTCAGGGGTTTCTCCATTCTCGATACCTCCACCCGGAAATACATAGTAGGTGGTATAAGGCTTAGTCCTTTTGATCAGTGCAACTCGTCCTTGTTCTAAAATAATAGTGGCTCCTCGATTTCTCATCTTATTCCCCCCTTCACCTATTTTTAAGAAAATTATAACAATAAATTAATGGAAATATGTAAAGAGTTCTTTACATTGGAGAAATTTTTGATTATTCTGTATGTAAAGATATATTTACATTGTAAGCAAGGAGGAAGTAAATGGCAAAGGTCATTAATCATATAAGAGAAATCCGTTTAAAAAAGGGGATAACACAGATTCAAATGGCGGGTGATTTACAAATTACCAGACAAACCATTACAGCGATTGAAAACAATAAATACAATCCCAGCTTAGAGCTTGCACTTAAACTAGTACGTTATTTTGATGTACCTATTGAAGAATTATTTTATCTAGAGGAGGAATAAGGATGAAGAAGGGCTATGAGATCCTATTGTATGGAATAATTAGTGGATGTATCATTGGTGGCTCGTTTTTAGGGGTGTATATCTCGGGTAAAGAGGAGGGCATCTTCGATTGGGGGCTTTTCTTGCCAATGTTAGCTGGAGCATTAGGGGGCTTTTCTGTCTTTTTGCTTTATGCATGGTGGCGACAAAAACGTATAGGAAATGTACCGGATATGGATGAACGCACAACTGTGATGATGAAGAATTATTTTTCTACTGTACTTTATTTTGTCCTCTTCGGTACAGGGGCCATATTATTAATATTATTTGCGCTTGGTGTTGAAACAATAGAAATAGGAATACTCATTATTTATATGATGATCCTATTTATGTTAATTGGTATTGGTACTTTTATAATCAAGAAGATTTGAGGGACATAGAAAGGGTATTATAAAGGTAGTTTATAAGGTCTATAAAGCGTATGCAGTATAAATTGACTAAGAAGGGATGTTAAGAAATGGTTCATGTTTTATTTGTCTGTCTAGGTAATATTTGTCGTTCTCCCATGGCGGAGGCTGTATTTAAGCATCTAGTAGCAAAGGAAAAATTAGAAGCGAGTATTCGAGTAGATTCAGCTGCTACAAGTGAGTGGCATATTGGAGCCCCGCCACATCCAGGGACAATAGCCAAGCTAAAAGAATATGACATTTCGACAGAGGGTATATCCGGACGTCAGCTACAAAAAGAAGATTTTGAAGAATTTGACTATATTGTTGGTATGGATGAAAATAATATTAAAGATATACGACAAATGCTTGGTCAACCTGATCATCCCAAAATTATTCGTTTTTTAGATTTGACTGAGCACAAGAAAGATGTACCTGATCCTTATTTCACTGGTGATTTTCAGGAAACCTATGATTTGGTTTTAGAGGGCTGTGATGCACTTCTAGGCAAAGTTAAACTTGATTATAAAGAGCAACTGTAGCAAGAGGGGGAATAAAAGTGGAGTATGAATATTTTCATGGGGTACCGGACAAACAGACGCTTTCTGGTGTTTTGGAGCTACATAAGCATGTATTTGACGGCTCAGACTTGGCAACAGAAAAGTTAAAAGAAAAAAACAATTTAATCCTGTTTGTAGCAAAGGATGGAGACCGTGTAGTAGGATTTAAAATTGGCTATGACTACGGAAATCGCACCTTTTATAGCTGGCTGGGCGGTGTTCACAAGGATTATCGTGGAAAAGGAATAGCGAAAGAGCTGATGTGCAGACAGCATGAACTTGTTAAGTCAATGGGGTACACAAAAGCCCGTACCATCTCAAGAAATGAAAAAAGAGAAATGCTAATTTTAAATATAAAGTTTGGGTTTGATATTAAAGAAACATTTATAAGTAATAAAGGTACGCATAAAATTGTGCTAGAAAAAATGCTATAGGGAGGAAACTAAATGACGGATTGCTTAGGCTGTATGTTAGCGAATAAAAAACAAGAGATATTTGTTATATTTGAGAATGATCATATTACCTGCTTTTTAGACCATGAACCCTTTAATAATGGGCATGTGCTTATACTTCCAAAAAGGCATTATGAGGATGTGGATGACCTAGATGTTGAGGTAGCCTATTCGATCATGGATGCATCAAGGCTAATCTCTAAGGCTATCAAAAGATTATATGCCCCAGATGGGATTACAATCTGTCAAAATGGAGGAGTCTTTAGTGAATTGAATCATTATCATATGCATGTTGTACCAAGGTATGAAGGTCAACAATTTGCAGAGTTTTATCAAGATGAGCCACTCGTACGTAATTTAGAAAGCATGCAAACTGTTACAGCTAAACTTAGAGACTCTGTTCGGAACGTTATAGCAGAAGGTTAATAAAATAATTGGCTGAAAGAGTCTTGTCCGGAGAATGGAAAGACTCTTTTTTAGCTTATGGAATGGTTATTGTATAGTTAGGTCTAACGAAGATATTCTCCTCGACTTAAAGGTATCTTAGTGTGAAGTGAATGGAAGTTAATGTATTAATTTTTGCTACTTACAAGGAATCTAATGTATAATAACACAGTAGAATTCTAGAGTACGAAAACAATAGGAGAAAGAGAGTGGGACTTTATGGGTCGTAAATGGAATAATATCAAGGAAAAGAAAGCTTCCAAGGATGCGAATACTAGTCGTATTTATGCCAAATTTGGTCGTGAAATATACGTTGCAGCAAGACAAGGTGAACCTGATCCCGTCTCCAATCAAGCGTTAAAGGTTGTATTAGAGCGTGCGAAAACTTACAGTGTACCAAAACATATTATTGATAAAGCAATTGAAAAAGCAAAAGGTGGATCTGAGGAAAGCTATGACGAGCTTCGCTATGAAGGATTTGGTCCAGGTGGATCAATGGTTATCGTAGATGCATTAACAAATAACGTAAATCGTACTGCTTCTGATGTGCGTGCTGCATTTGGTAAAAATGGCGGCAACATGGGAGTTAGTGGTTCCGTATCTTACATGTTTGATGCAACAGCAGTTATTGGGTTAGAAGGAAAAACAGCTGACGAGGTATTAGAAATCCTAATGGAGGCTGATGTGGATGCTCGTGACATCTTGGAAGAAGACGACGCGGTCATCGTATACGCTGAGCCAGATCAATTCCATGTGGTGCAAGAAGCTTTAAGAGCAGCAGGAGTTGAGGAATTTACAATTTCTGAGCTTACAATGCTTGCTCAAAACGACATTGCATTGGATGCAGATGCACAAGCACAATTTGAAAAAATGATTGATGCTATTGAAGACTTAGAGGACGTTCAGCAAGTTTATCACAATGTAGAATTAGCTTAATGATATACAGAGGAAATCTTCACTTCAGGAAACTGGAGTGAGGATTTTTTGTGATATGGACTTTCTACAAAGTATATGAAACCCAAAGACAAATCATTTAGCTGAATGGATAAAAGTGACACCTGGGCTAAGCGTTTATCAAGGCAAGAAGAATCCTATTAAATTTTTTAAAGGGAGAAACTGTTGGAATTATGGAGCGTCTAATTGGTAAAAGGGAGAGAAAAGAGAATGAGGAAATCCTACATTTGTGCATTAATCCTGCTGTTAGGTAGCTTCTTCATCCTAAGCCCAGCTATGGCAAGCTGGGCTTATCAGTTTGTAGTTTGGGATGGTGACGTGTATATAATTACAGAAGAAAACGTAGAGAAAATAGGCAAGGAGATTGGACATGTAACAAAATACTCAGATAGAGAAGGAACGTATTCAGGTAATTTTTCTAATACATTTCCTAAAGGGACTAAGTATTATGAAATAGTGGAAGTAAATCCAGAGGAAGCTATTGCTGTTGAATCAGAAGTAGGGATATACGTGAAAGCAAATAGTGACGGAGAGTATGCGGGAAGTAAGAAGAACAATTGGAATACAATATCCGTTTCTTTCATTGGAGGGGTACTCCTTGTTCTCTTCATAGCTATTGCTATAACGTATGGCCTTGGAAAGAAAGGGAAAACCAATCGTGGATAAACCAGTTCTGGTCACCGTAACTCATGATCCAGATGGTGAAGAGTGAAGAAACTCTTTGTGCTTTGGGTAATCGTTAATGTCAAAATAAAAAAAGAGTAGAACTGTGACCATGAAATAGTTCTTCTCTTTTTTTTTATTAATGGGCAGCAGAGTTATTTCTCCGATATTTCCATTGCTGATATTGGAAACGAAAGAAGCAACCTATACAAAACCCTAAGATAGCCACAAATGCTGCTAAGCCAACCATGACGGTTGCAATATTAAATAAAATGCTCCACTTTAGGAAAAAGCTAATGCTAGCTACAACTAAAAAGCCAACTGCAAGCCATTGGTTAAATCTTAGCTGATCATAATCCTCTTGGATATATTCACTACCAGGTTTCTTTAAAAATCTTTTTGCTATAACTAAGATAGGGTGGAATCCAATTAATAAACTGGATAGATTAGCGATTAATGGTATAAGTAGAATCCATGATGATTGAGTAAGAAGCGCTATGACTACGGAGGTTACTATTGACCACTGATTGACCATAACAAGGGGTTTTGGAATTGTCTTCATCTTAAAACCTACTTTTCTGATTGGATTTATATTATTATATGTTGATTTTCAGTTAATGTAAATTAATTAAGAACTAAATGACCTATTTCCCGGGAAATCGACATATTTTTTGAAAAGTGTCTGAGAAATAACTAGTCAATAAATTAAAAGACGTGAAATCAACAACAACTTGATTTTCACGTCCTTATTTCTTTTTAAATCATCTCTCTTATTGTTTGGTAGGGAGACGGCGACGAGGAGATTGAAGCCGTGCCCTCGGAAAGCTTCTGTCGTAACAGAAAACATACATTTTATTTTGAGGAGTGTTACGTCACATCCTCTTTTGTGTTATTTGGTTTTTAACTGATTAATCTTTTGGGTCAGTAAATTAAATTGCTCATCTAACTCGGCATATTTGGAATCCTTAGGAAGAAGGTAGCTTAACTGACCTAAAATGGCGAGACGCTCTGTTTCTAAAGTGAGGAGAATTTTTTCGACTTCATTTTCCTCTTCTCTATGGAGCCACTTATTGTAAGTCATCTCGACTTTCTGGACTTTCTTATTTTCAAATATAAGTAGCTTGTTGGTTAGCTTTTCTAAAAAATAACGATCATGAGTTACAAGTAAAATAGTACCTGGATAAGTGGAAAGAGTTTTTTCTAGCTGCTCTCGAGAGGGTAAATCGAGATGATTTGTAGGTTCATCTAAAATAAGTACATCTTTTTGATCTAACATGAACTCCATTAACTTGAGTTTTACCCTTTCACCCATACTCATAGTAGAAATGGGACGTAGCCAATGGTCCTTTGAAAATCCCAAGTTGGTCATCAGAGTTTGAATGATTCCTCTTGTTTCGAAATCTGTAGTTGCAAAAAAGTCAGAGGGGGTCTGCTCATTCGGAAGGTCGAATACAGTTTGTCGTAAATAGCCGATATTCATCGAATCCGTTTTCCAAAGCTCACCGTCAAAGGGTTCCTCTCCTATAAGCATCCGGAAGAAGGTTGTTTTACCACTTCCATTAGCACCTATAATACCAACGCGTTCATTTGATTGAATAGTAAAGGAGGTATCTTGGAAAAGAGTTTTGGCATTAAAGGATTTGCTTAAATTTTTGGCTTCTAGAATGCGTTTTCCCTTTTTCTTATTCCCATCAATAGAGAAGTTGACTTCCTTTTCCTCTACTGGACGATCTACCCGATGCTTAGAAAGCTCTAGCTCTAGTCGTTTTTGTTTAGAGCGGATTTGAACATCCTTTTTCTTTGCCTTCATTCGGAAATATTCTTTGTAGCCATCCTTCTTTGTCGAATCAGCATGAGCCTTATTAGTCCATTTTTTTAACTCTGCAATTTGTTTTTCTACGAGTTGTACTTTCGATTGTTGCGCGTTATATTCTCTCTGTTGAGTATGGATTATTTCTTCTTTTCTTTTGCGGTAGGTAGAATAGTTTCCTTTGTAAGGAGTTAGTTTTTGATATTCAATTTCCCATATATAATTTGATACTTGGTCTAAAAAGTAACGGTCATGAGAGACTAAAATAATGGTTCCTGGATAGGTAGCTATTTGCTCCTTTAAAAAGGATAGACTGCTTTGGTCTAAATGATTAGTAGGCTCATCAAGTAATAGTAAGTGAGACCTTTCTGCAAAAACTTTAGCTAGTCTTTTTTTCATTTTTTCTCCGCCGCTTAAACTATTATAAGAAAGGGTACGGGGAACAGACCACTTGCTCATATAAGTCCATTCATCCTTCTCCACTTCAGTTGAAAAGAAATTCTCGTCCTCTTGCTTGCAGTAGCTAATGGTCGGAGGAGCTCCTATCCATTCGATTTGTCCAGAAGAGGAGGGAGCTTCGCCTGAAAGGACGGATAGAAGCGAAGATTTGCCTTCACCATTTCTTCCTACAATACCTATTACAGCACCTAAAGGTATATCCGTTTTTATATTTTTAATAATTTCTTTATGACCATGTGTAATGCTTAGATTTACTATTCTTCCTTGTATTGTCATAACATTTCCTCCCTGCCGGAGAGACTAAAAAATCCCTCCGAGTATAGACGGAAGGATTCTGCTGCCATTTAAATGTACGACAAAAAATAACTACAAAATGTTTGCAGTATTCATTGATCTGATTTGAAAAATGGGCAGACTCATCCTATTTCCGTTTTAGCTAAAAATATTTTTCTGCGTTAAGCAGCAATATTAAGCGAGAAATAAGATTATAAAATCATAGTCCACCCATCGTCCCTTCGATATTAGTTACTAATTAATATAACATATTCTTCTGAAAATTAAAGGGTTAATTAATACAGTGCTTGACTAGACCTTGGACTTTCCATTTCAAGTTCATCGTCTGTTCTTCTTTTTTGTATGAACCAAATTCCTATGATAAGCACGAGTCCAATCCCACTACTTAAAACCTCAGGAACAATAAGCATTAACCCGGCTACAAATAAGACAGATCGCTCCCAAAACCTTGAATATCTGATGAAATAGCCAATCATAGAGCTGCTTACCGCAACCATCCCAATTAAAGCACCAGCCAAGGATAGTATCAGACTGACCAGTTCCACATCCACCATAACTAAAATGGGATTATAGATAAAGATATATGGAACGATAAAGGCTGCTATGGCTAGTTTGACTGCATTTAAACCTGTTTTAAAGGGGTTTGCCCCTGCAATACCTGCCCCCGCATAAGCTGCAAGACAGACAGGAGGAGTGATATCCGCAACTATTCCGAAATAGAATACAAACATATGAGCAGCAATTGGAGCTACCCCGAATTCATTTATTAAAACTGGAGCCGCAATAGTAGCTGTAACTACGTAGTTTGCTGTAGTAGGTAATCCCATTCCTAAGATAATACAAGCTATCATAGTGAATATGAGAGCAAGAATTAGATAACCATTGGATAGGGCCACCACTCCTGCAGCAAATTTGGAGCCAAGGCCTGTCATACTTACAATGCCAGCTATAATTCCAGCTGTAGCAACCGCTGCTATAACTGGAAGAGCAACTCTTGTACCTTGCTCTAAAACGTGTATTGTCTTTTTAAAGGACATTCTTGTTTCTTTTCGTATTAAGCTCACTAGAAAGGCAGCGATTATTCCAAACAGTGCAGCACGTTGCGGAGTAAAACCGTAAATAATGGTTCCTGTAATTACGAAAAGTGGTAAAAGCATATACCAATTCCGTTTCATTGTCTTTGTAAAAGAGGGTAATTGTGACTTAGGTAATCCATGTATCTTCAGTTTTTTTGCCTCAAAATGAGTGCCGATAAAAATACCTGTAAAATAAAGAATAGCTGGAATAATAGCCGCCAACATAATAGCCCCGTAGGATACACCTAAAATCTCCATCATAATAAATGCTGCTGCACCCATCATAGGAGGCATAATTTGACCGCCGGTAGATGAAGCAGCTTCAGTTGCACCAGCAAATTCTGGCTTGAATCCTGCTTTCTTCATCATAGGAATGGTGAAGGACCCTGTTGCCACCGTATTACCAACGGAGCTCCCTGAAATAGTTCCTTGCAGTGCACTCGCTACAACTGCTGTTTTTGCTGTACCGCCTGTATATCTTCCTGTTAAGGAAAAGGCTAAATCATTGAAGAATTTCCCTACATTTGTTTGTACGAGCATTACGCCAAAAAATAGAAAGAGGAATATGAACTTTGCTGAAATTTGAACTGGGGTGCCGAAGATTCCACTTTCCTTGTACCAAAGTGCAGTAGCGGTTCGCTCAATCGAAAATCCAGGATGTGAAAGGATTTGAGTAGGGACAAAATTTCCGAAGATAGCATAAAGTATGGCTACTAAAGCCACTATGACGATTGGCAAACCAACCGTTCTTCTGGTCGCTTCCAGGACGAGAAAAATCCCAAGGATGGAGATAATTACATCAGGTATGCTATATCCGGAAATTCTGCTCTGTAAAATTGAATCAAAAAAGAATATTTTATGATAGGTCACATACATCGCAGTAAAGGCAAGTACAATGTCATACCAGGGGATATTTTTTTGTGTTTTTAGCAAATCTCTTTTAAATGGGTACAACAGAAAAATAACTCCGAGAGCAGTTCCTACATGGACGGCTCCTTGTTTTTGAGTGGGTAAAGTTCCATAGTAGGCAGTATATAGATGGAATACGGTTAAGGCTACACCTAAAAAGGTAACGACCCATGCCCACTTTCCAATATTTGTTCGGAATTGATTTTCTTTATCGTATTTTTCCAATATTTCTTGCGCATTTACAGGTTGCTGATCTTTCATTGCCTCACCTCATCTTTAACTGGATTTATTTATACATCGATTTTATTTTACATCGTCTAAGCTTTTAATATCGGAGCTTTCACGTGTAACAATTTGAATAACCTCTGGATAAATATGACCAATAAAAGCGGCGTTCGGAACCTCATGTCCTTCAAATGCAGCCTCACCATTTACTGCTTGTAATGCTGGCACATGTACAGACATACCTAAATCCATGTTTCCATCTCGAATACTGGATAGATTTTCTACGGATGCTCCAGTTTCTGTATTCGTTAAGTTAAATCCTTCTATATGTTTGTTCCAAATGCTTGCCATCTCTCCACCTAGTGGATAATAAGTGCCGCCTTGGCTTCCGGTGCCTAGTATAAAATCATTTTTTCGATTGCTTTTATCAGCAGTCAGCTCAGCAACCGGATTGTCTACAGTAAGACCCTGTTCCTCATAGTAACGTTTAGCTCCAGGATGAATTGGAAGCCCCTCAGCTCCATTTAGCGCATTTTCTAAAATCATTTGTTTTGCCTGAGCATGTGTATTTTCATTGGCATTTTCAATCATGATCTTAGTTAGCTCATACCCAAGTTCTTCATCAATCGTATCCGTACTTCCCATTAAAATGGCGTACGCTGTAACCGTTTCTACATCGGAATCCAAAAAGTCGTATGTGTCCTTAGGTATAGTGTGACGTCTATAGCCACTATTCTCTTCGATATAAGAAATTGCATCATCAGATAAGCTCATCATTACTACATCTCCGGCAGAATTCTGCAAGCTCTCAATACTAGCAGCAGGGAGGCCAAGAATACCAATAGAAATATCAATATTTCCATCCTGAACACCATCAGCAGCATCTCCGAATCCTTCCTGATAAGCCTTGTAATCATCGTCTGTAATTCCATATGCATCTAAAATTAGCTTAGAAACAGAGTTAGTTTCACTAGCAGGTGGCCCAATTGCAATATTTGGCTTACCCCCACTACATCCAGCCATAAACAATGCTAAAACTGTGATAAACAAAATAATGCTAAAACTTTTCTTCTTCATTTTCTCTCCCCCCAAAGGATTATTATCATCTCAATGACAGCGTTTTCAAAATTAAAAACAACAATATAATTGTCATTTTAAGTAGATGATTATTAATATTATACTTTTAATCTAAAATTTTACAACTAAATATCAGTATTTTCAGATATTTAAGGTTTGATTACAGAGAGATTGCAGGTGCCAGGCACCTGCAATCTCTCTGTAATCATTCTGGGTGCGTGTGTTTGTTTGTATTTATAGAAGGAGTTAATTAATTATTTCAAAATGTATTTAAATTCGTGATTTTTAATAAAAATTACTGTACAATAAGCACATATTTGAGGAGGTAATGAGAACATGAAACAGTTAGATGCACATGAGATTATTTCTTACATTCAACACGCAAAGAAATCCACACAAGTGAAGGTATACATAAAGGGAAATGGTATTGACCAACTTTCTTTTGGGGAAAATACAAAAGTTTTTGGACAAGGAAATTCTCTTATTCTATTTGGAGAATGGTCGGAAATTCAACCTACTTTAGAACAGCATAAGGATCAAATCGAAGATGTAGTAGTAGAAAATGAGAGCAGAAATTCTGCTATTCCACTATTAGATTTAAAAGGGATAAATGCAAGAATTGAACCAGGTGCTGTTATCCGTGATCAAGTGAGCATTGGGGATAATGCGATTATCATGCTTGGTGCAGTGATTAATATCGGAGCTGTAATAGGTAAAGGAACAATGATCGACATGGGAGCAATCCTTGGTGGCCGTGCGACGGTTGGAGACAATTGTCATATCGGAGCTGGAGCAGTGCTTGCAGGTGTTATAGAGCCACCTTCTGCTACTCCGGTAATTATTGAAGACGACGTATTAATCGGTGCGAATGCCGTAGTCCTAGAGGGATGCCGTGTTGGTAAAGGAGCAGTTGTTGCAGCTGGAGCAGTTGTTACGAAAGATGTGCCACCGTATACAGTTGTTGCTGGTACCCCTGCAAAAGTGATTAAGGATATCGATGCACAAACAAAATCGAAAACAGAAATCATGCAAGAACTACGTCAAATTTAAGAAGGTGACATATGAAGGCCTTACTTGATATTCGTCGCGATTTGCATCGTATACCGGAGCTTGGCTTTGAAGAAGTGAAAACGCAGGCATATCTTTTAGAGCAGATAGGATCCCTTCGACAGGATCGGTTAACGACTATTACATGGAAAACAGGAATTGTAGTGAAAGTAGAAGGGCTTCAACCAACTCAAACGATTGGCTGGAGAGCTGATATTGATGGTCTGCCAATCAAAGAAGCTACAGAGGTTAAATTTTCTTCCGAGCATCCAGGGAAAATGCATGCATGTGGTCATGATATGCATATGACTGTTGCACTTGGCTTGCTAGAAAAAATAGTAGATACACCAATAAACGATCATATGGTGTTCTTGTTTCAGCCAGCAGAGGAAAGCCCAGGTGGTGCTCTTCCGATGCTTAACTGGCTAAGGGAAGAGCATCCTGAGCTAGTTCCTAACAAGATATTTGCTTATCACGTAGCACCGGAGTATCCAGTTGGGACAATCGCTACTCGACCTGGCCTCCTATTTGCCAATACGTCAGAGCTCTACATTGACTTAATAGGGAAGGAAGGGCATGCTGCCTACCCCCATCAAGCAAGGGATATGTCAATCGCAGCAGCAACTCTTTTGCTACAGCTACAATCCATCGTGAGCCGTACAATTAACCCAATGAAGCCTGCAGTATTAACTATTGGTAAATTTACATCTGGTACTGTACAAAATATTATTTCAGGTCATGCCCGTCTTGAAGGAACGATTCGTACGATGGATGCTACTACGATGGCATTAATAAAAGAAAAGATAGAGGCTTTTTGCCATGCTACTGAAATCGCATTTGAGTGTGAGGTAAAAATTGATTATGGATCATCCTATTATCAGGTGTATAACAATCATGACATTACCAATGATTTTCTTGCTTTTGCTGAGCAGCATCAAGCAACTAATGCCATTCATTGTGATGCAGCGATGACAGGTGAAGATTTTGGATATTTTTTAAAAGACATACCAGGCATGTTATTCTGGGCGGGTGTCGATTCTCCTTTTGGTCTTCATCATGCAAAGATGAACCCAAGTGAAGAGCTATTAGACTATCTTGTCCCTTTTGTGGATCAGTACTTTAGAACACTTACAAGCAATTAAACAAGAAAAGCGGAACCGCCTATGTCTGCCCCGACAGGCAAATGGAGAAAAGCGAGGAGGCAGTTCCTTAGCCACCGGAGCTTTTAACCATTTGACCCCGAGGGGCAAGGCGGTGGAGCTAGACATCAAGAAAAGCGGAACCGCCTATCCCTGCCCCGACAGGCAAATGGGAAAATGCGAGGAGGCAGTACCTCAGCCACCGCAAACGCTCTTGTTTGCGACGAGCTTGCGCAGGAGCAGTATTTTCCCATTTGATCCCGAGGGGCAAGGCGCCGAAGTTATACATCAATCTATCCACAGGTGCAGAATTCAATAATTTTTTTAATAACGTAAAAGACAGAGATACTTACTCTCTGTCCTTTTTTATAAAATTTTGTAGAAACCACTTCTAGCTCTTTGGAACACTATTAATGTACCAAACAAATATATTTAAGAAAGCTGGTGTGTTATGAGTAATATTATTAGTTATTACAATCAATTTGACGAGTGGGGGAGACTGGAAAGGGAACCGATTGAATTTCAAGTGAATTGGCACTACATAAGTACGTACCTGCCTCCTAATGGGAACGTCCTTGATAATGGTGCAGGCCCGGGAAAATATGCGATGAAGCTGGCTCTGGAAGGATTCAATGTGACTCTAACGGATTTAACTCCCAAACTAGTGGAAATAGCGAGAGAAAAGGCAGAAGAATTTAATCTAAAAGGTCGCTTCACCGATTTCCTAGTGGCGGATGCAAGAGACTTATCCAAAATCCAAGATGAGCAATTTGATGCTTCTCTTATGCTAGGCCCAATGTATCATATACAGGGAGAAGCCGATCGTATAAAAGCAATCCAGGAATTACATAGAGTAACTAAAAAAGACGGTCTTGTTTTTGTTGCCTTTATGCCGAGAGTTAAACACTTATTAACCTCCTTGACACACCCAGAGAACTGGAAACCGCATGACCAAATGGACAACATCCTTCAATTCAATCAAACCGGCTGCTTTGATCATCAGGAGACTGGACGTTTTACTGGAGCCTATTATTATAATATCGATGAGATAAATCCTTTTATGGAATCAAACGGATTTCAAGGTTTGGAATTGATTGGCTCTAACGTGGCTGCAACATTGAACAAGGAAAGCTGGGACTACTGGAAGGAAAAAGGGGAGCAGGAATATGAAAAACTAATTAACCTGCTAATTGAAAAAGCCAGCGACCCTTATATGCTAGGGGTCTCATCTCACCTGCTGTACAT
Source organism: Psychrobacillus sp. BL-248-WT-3 (assembly GCF_012843435.1). Lineage (GTDB taxonomy): Bacteria > Bacillota > Bacilli > Bacillales_A > Planococcaceae > Psychrobacillus. Next base: position 101,872 of record NZ_JABAFC010000002.1, read on the forward strand.
TGGAGTAAAAAAGTAAAAAAGAGCGTGGACGTTATAGTTCACGTCCAGCCCTCTATCCATTAATCAACGAGTTGTACATTATAATCCTTAAACCAAATATGCATTTGAGCCAAATATGCCAACAGCTGAGGACCCGTCATCAATTGACCATACCAAGGAGTTTTAAAAGCTTCTCCATTTGATTCGATTAAAGAGTGAAGGCTGCTTGGTGTAAATAATTCATGTAAAATAGAATTCTTATCTAATAACTGTTCCTTGAGCATAAGCTGTACCTTTGCCGCGTAAATAGGGTTATGTGTTTTTGGATAAGGACTCTTTTTACGATAAAGTACCTCGTTAGGAAGAATTCCCTCTAAAGCCTTGCGAAGTATACCTTTTTCTTGATTTCCAACCATTTTAAAATCCCACGGAATATTCCACGCGTATTCTACAAGTCGGTGGTCAGCAAAGGGAACGCGAACCTCCAAACTTGCTCCCATGCTCATACGGTCTTTACGGTCTAGCAGAGTGGTCATAAACCAAATCATATTCATATAAAAAAGCTCTCTTCGTTCAGCTTCTAAGGAGGATTCTCCAAATAGCTGAGGCGTTTCAGCTGCACTGACGTCATAAGCATTTTGGACATAGTCATCGATGTTCAATTTCTTCTGCCAGCTATCATTTAGCAATGAGTGTCTTTCATGCTTGGAGCGAATCCAAGGAAAGCCTGTTTCTGCATTCCCTATCTTATGGAACCAAGGATAGCCTCCAAAAATTTCATCCGCACATTCTCCAGATAATCCAACGGTAAAATCCTTTTTGATCTCCTTACAAAACCATAAAAGAGAGGAATCGATATCTGCCATTCCAGGTAAATCGCGAACATGGACTGCCTCCGTTAAGAATTGGGCTAAATCATCCTGTGTAATAACAGAAAAGTGGTGGGTAGTATTAAGAGTGCTGGAGACCTTTTGGATGAAAGGAAAATCCTCGCTCGGCTGAAATTCATTTCCCTTGAAATGTACGTTATTGTTTTCATAATCGATGGAATAAGTATGAAGAGCAGGCTTTCCGTCTCTTTTATAAGCATTCGCCGCCACAGCCGAAATAGCACTTGAGTCTATTCCTCCTGAAAGGAATGTACATAAAGGTACATCGGAAACGAGCTGTCTTTCTACTGCATCTGTAAATAAGAATCTTACATTCTCCACCGTGTCCTCTAAGCTATCGGTATGCTCCTTACTTTCCACATTCCAATATCTCCAGATACGTAGACCATTCTTAGAAAAGGTTAAGGCATGTGCGGGACGAAGCTCCATTATCCCTTTATAAACACCAAAGCCAGGGGTACGAGAAGGACCTAGCCCAATAATTTCTGATAAACCAATACGATCGATTTCCGTTGGGACATCTGGATGTGCAAGCAATGATTTTAATTCAGATCCGAAGAGTAACCCTTCATTTCTTTCTGTATAAAACAAAGGCTTTACCCCTAAGCGGTCTCTTGCCATAAAAATCTTTTGTTCTTCTTCGTCCCAAATCGCAAATGCAAAAATCCCATTAAAATAATCAATACACTGTTCCTTCCACTCGATATAAGAGGTTAATAATACCTCTGTATCGGAGTGGCCAGAGAATGAATGCCCTCGACTTAATAATTCTTTTCGAAGCTCCTCTGTATTGTATAGCTCACCATTATAGCAAAGTGTGTAGTTCCTAGATTGATAGCTTTTGCTCATGGGCTGCTTACCACCAATAGGGTCAACCACTGTTAATCTTCGGTGACCAAACGCAGCATGCGCTGTACTCCATACGTTATGGTCATCTGGTCCTCGTTTTTTTAAACACTCTGCCATTTTCTCGACAATAGGGGAATAGCCCCTTAAATCTTTTTTAAAATCAATCCATCCCGTTATCCCACACATATAATTCGCATCCCTTCTTTCACCCCCATAGTATATGCAAAAAAGTACTGTAAAAGTGACGAGAGAAATACACTCCAAATAGTAAAAAGTACCGCGAACATGTAAGGTTCGCGATACTTTCATTTAATATTAGGTTGTTACCTTCAGCATCGTTTTAATCTTTTGAATCATACCACCAGTGCTATACGTAAGAACGCTTCGTTTATAGAAGGAAAGACTAATGACGAATGCGATAATAGAAGTAATAACGAGTATGCCTAAAGCTAACATTGGCTCGAATGCCCCAATGTCTGTTGCACCAATACGTAGTGGCATTACCATCCCGGATGTAAATGGAATATATGAAAATACCTTTACTAGCATAGTGTCCGGACTTTGTGCGCCAAAGATTAACACATAGAATCCAATGATTCCTATAATCGTCATTGGCATAACAGCCTGGCCCGCTTCCTCCACTTTAGAAACCAGTGAGCCTAATAATGCTCCAATGATTAGATTTAATATTATTGTCAGTATTAAAAAGGCAAAAGCATACCCAATGTAAGAGTAGGAAAGCTCCTCAATCATAGGCTGTAGGCTATCCATTTTGGAGCCACCATCAACTGTCATGAAGATGACTGCTAAAACTAGGATCAAAGCTGCAATTTGAGTAATCGCCAAGAGAAATGTCCCAGTCAATTTAGCGATTAAATGAGTAGATGGTTTAACGCTTGCAAGTAGCACTTCTAAAACACGAGAACCCTTTTCAGAAGCTACATCTGTGGTAATCATAGATAAAAATGAAATTAAGAATCCATAAATTAAAGACCCAACAAGCATAGAAGCAACGATTCCTATCGCCTTCTCATCCTCACTCTTACCACCAACCGAGGCTTCATCTAAATTTTTCATAGTGATGACTGTCTCAGATTGCAGGATTTTATCAGCTTCCTCAGCGGATAAATCTAACTGTTGTACCTCATACAATTTCCCTGCATATTGAAGGGTTGAAGATAAGCTAAGCTGATCATTAAATGTGAGTGGTTCATACGTAGCAATCTCAGCACTTAAAGAATTCCCTTCATCTTTTATAAAAATAGCAGCCGCATAGTCTCCATCAATTACTTCCTTTTCTACTTCATTATTAGATTCCGTAGGAAAGGTGAAGGCTAAATCACTATTCGATTGGAATAAAGCATCAATATCGGCATCTGTTTCATTTATCACAGCAATTTCCAATGCTTCACTTTCAAAGAAGGCGGCCTTTATATCTGACCAAAACATCACGATAGAAATTACACCGACATAGATAGCAAGCATGACAATAAATGACTTTGCCTTTATCTTTTCGGTATATAGCTGTTTTACAAGCAACCAGAATTTAGACATTCTTGCCACCTACCTTATCCTTGAAGATTTCATCTAATGACAAGTAATCCAGGCTAAATTTTTCAATATATTTACCATCAAAAATGGAGTCGAAAATCGCTTGAGCATATTTTTCGTCTGCTAGTGTAAGTACATACTGGTCTTTGCCAACATGGACTTGCTTGACGCCTTCCATACTTTCCAGCTTATTCTTAGGTATATCTGTTCGAATGGTTAGTCTTGTCTTCCCGTATTGCTTCTTCAAGTCTAGTAAGCTACCAGCAAACAAAGAGACACCTCGTTTTAATAGACACAAATGGTCACAAAGCTCTTCTACATTTTCCATTTGATGACTAGAAAATAAAATGGTCGTGCCTTTCTCTTTTAGCTCTAAAATAGCTCCCTTTAACAAGTCCTTATTAACTGGATCCAAGCCACTGAAAGGTTCATCTAGAATGAGAAAAGCAGGCTGGTGTATGAAGCTTGCGATTAATTGAACCTTTTGCTGATTACCCTTTGATAAAGTTTCGGCTTTTGCTTTTCTTTTATCCTCTAATTCAAAACGGTCAATCCAATAATCGACTTCTTTTTTTAGTTCCTTTCGGGATTTACCACGAAGCTCACCAAAGAAGTAAAGCTGATCCTCTACTTTCATTGCAGGAAAAATCCCTCTTTCCTCGGGTAAATAGCCAAGAAGGTCTCGGTTAATATTGTTGATATTCGTACCATCCCATGTAATGGTTCCTTCTGTAGTTTCCTGTAAATCTAGTATCATACGAAAAGTTGTTGTTTTACCTGCACCATTTTGGCCGATTAAGCCAAAGATTTCACCTTTTTCGATGGTGAAGGAAAGATGGTCTACTGCAGTAAAATCATGGTAACGCTTGGTTACTTCATTGATTACTAATGCCATACATATTCTCCATTCCTAAGTATTTTTACATAATACTTTATACGTGCAATTACCCTAAACGTTTCAAAAAATTGTGAAACGTTTAGTATAGCCTTCCGTCTAATACATTGATAACAACAAAGGGGACGGTAAAAAATGAAAAAATTACGCTATCTTTATTTAAGCTTTATAGCCATTTGTCTTCTTCTCGCACCTACATTTGTGTTAGCAAAGGAGGGGGAGGATTCCATGAAGTCTAAATTAGAGGGGTTTACCGGAGTGGTTAAAGAAATCACTCATAAAGCGGACAGTGTCATACTTACGGTAGAAACAGAGGAAAAAGAACCAATTGTCACTATTTTTACTATTTCAGATGAGACACTTTTATTTAATAGCGGTACCACGAAGGAAATTAAACAAAAGGATTTTGTTAAAGGACAACGAATAGAAGCCTATTATGACAAAACACAGCCTAGGATTATGATTTATCCTGCCCAAATCACTCCTGAGCTAATAATTGCGCATGATTCCAAAAATGTAGGCTTTGCTAAAGTGGGAATTTTTAATGATCAGTTAACAAGTGAAGACAATCAGCTGAAGCTTAACATTACTAAGGACACGCTTGTGGTTAATAAGCATGGAGAGAGTATTATACAAAAGAATTTTGCAGGTCATGAGCTAATTGTTTTTTACACCTCCACAACTAGAAGTATTCCTGCACAAGCAATACCATCCAAAGTAGTGGTCTTGGATGATGAAGAGCAGAATGCCAGCAACTTTATCAAATTTACAGGAACCGTTAAGGAAGTTACTAAAGATAATAAAGAAGTGACCTTGACTGTAGAGTCAGACAATGACGAGAAATTGGTATCTATGTTTATATTGAACAAAGACGTTATAGCGCTTAACGATGCTTCAACAAAAGAAGTATCGATTGACTCGTTTCAAAAGGGAACTAAAGTGGATGCTTATTATGATAAAAATAAACCAATGATTCTGATCTATCCACCAAGAATCACACCAGATATAATAGTTGCTCATGGAAAAAAGGGTAGCTTAGTAAAGGTGTCAAAATTCAATGAGGATTTTGTGAGCTTAGACAGTGAGCTTCATCTTCAAATCACCGATCAAACCAAATTAATGGACGAAAAGGGTAAGAAAATTAAACAAAAGGATTTAAAGGGTAAGGAGTTAATCGTATTCTATAGCGCTCCTAAGGGAGAACAGAAGCTTATAACTCCTTCTAAAATTATCGCAATAGACTATGTTGAACCTGCTTTAAAGGAGCTCAATCTTCTAATAGAAGATAACCATTTTATCCACAATGGGGTTAAAATGATTCCTTTACGCCAAGTGGCTCAATACTTAGGATATGAGGTCATATCCCATCCAAAACGAAATAGTATGTATTTAAAGCTTGGTAACGGTTCTTTTACCATAACACGTGGTGAGCTGAAATATGGATATAATAAAAGTATAAGGGAATTCCAAGAGGCTCCTGTTTTGCACAACAAGCAAACCTATGTGTCTGAGGATATTTTAGAGTTATTGATACCTGAGTCGTGAACGAAAGCCATCCCTGCTTTTAGAGAGGGATGGCTTTTGTTTAGATAAAATATAGAGGATGGAGAAAAAGTAAATGAATATACATAAAATAGATAGCAATTATCCAATGGAATTATTGCTATTAGCTGATCCCTCAGAGGAATTGGTGGAAGCCTATTTAGATAGAGGGCAATGTTATATAGCGAAAGATAGCGACGAAACAATTGGAGTTTATGTATTGTTATCAGTGGATGACGATACTATAGAGCTCAAAAACATAGCTGTGCATGAGCGATATCAAGGAAGAGGTCTAGGAAAAGAATTGGTACTTCATGCAATTGAAAGATCCATGGAGCTTGGATATAAAATAATAGAGGTAGGTACGGGAAACTCTAGTTTAAACCAGCTTGCGCTCTATCAAAAGTGTGGTTTCCGAATCGTATCTGTGGATAGAGACTTCTTCACTATTCATTATTCGGAAAAAATTGTGGAAAACGGAATTCCGTGTGTGGATATGATACGACTAGAAAAAAGATTATCCACAGGAGGACTATAGAGATTAGAGTTTATATCTACACTCTAGATTTCAAACGGGAGTCATCGTCCCGTTTGAAATCGCATTAAGCTATGCGTTATGTAGAAGCTTTAACACTTTCTTTAACTCGGCAGCTTTAATTTGTCCGGGAGCGGAAGCAGAGAGAACGGAACCAAATGTAGCCGCTGAACCAAAAATCTCTCCAGCCATACGACTAACGATACCTGCCTTAGCCATAGACATCGTAATAATTGGACGGTCTGCATATGTAGAATACATTGTGTAGGTAGCATCCAAAAGGGTAAGAACGTCTGCGGGGCTACTAGGCATCACAGCTATTTTGGGGATATCTGCCCCTAGCTTTTGCATAGTTGTCATTCGTTCTATTATGATTTCTTTGGGAGGTGTTCCTTTAAAATCATGGCTTGACATTACAACAGAAATTTGAAAATCCTTAGCTAAAGCTACTAATTCCTCTACATCCTCCGAAAAAAGCTCTATATCCACTAAATCTATTTCTTTTGTTTGGATGACCTCACGCAAAAGCTGCTTATAATAGGTGCTCTCTATAACAGTAGAACCGCCCTCCTTATGACTTCTAAAGGTAAATAGAAGAGGAATTGGATACAAAAAATTGCGTATATAGGAAAGGGTATCCTTGACCACTTCTAGGTTTTCCACTCCTTGCAACAAATCTACTCTCCACTCCACTATATCTGGAGCGCTTTCTTTAACTAGTGGTAGCTCATTTAAAAGGAAGTCTTTATCTTTTCCTATTAATGGAACAATGACCTTAGGAAGTCCTTCTCCAATGTGAATATCCCGAATAGAAATAATTTTCATAAATATCTCCCATCATGCAACGTTTTACGTTATATTAACATAAAACATTACAAAGGGGATGGAAAAATGAGATTTCAAATCTATGAAAGTGCAGAGAATTTTTACGAGAAGGCAATACCTTTTTTAAAGGAAAATGAGGACAAATTTAGCTTGTTTCTAGGGGTGCTAGAAAGAATACGAGTAGGTGGATATGAAAACCCGCTAATGGCGACTATTGAAGAAGATGGAGAGTTAATTGCTCTTTTTCAAATGACTCCACCACATCCTCTAAATATTATTTTTGTGGATCCAAATAAAATAGAGGCATCCACTGATTTAGGTATAGAAGAAATCATACAACGAGGTATACATATTGATTCTATAATAAGTGTGAAAGATTGGGCTATGCATTTTGCAGAGAAATGGGAAGAAAAAACCGGTCAACCTCACTCTCTATTAATGGACCAGGGGCTATACCGATTAGATCAAGTAGACGATACGTTAGAAGCAAGTCCTGGCTCCTGGAGGCTTGCTAATGACAAAGACGCTCCACTAATCGAATCTTGGCTTAGCCAATTTGAAGGAGATACGGGACTTCCGAGAAGTGCTAAAGAAGATATAGCTCAAAGAGTGGAAGCTATGTTAAATGCTCGTGAGGTTTTTCTTTGGGAGGATGAAGGGGAAATCGTGTCCATGATGAAGAAGGCGAGACCTTCCGCGCATGGGGTGACTGTTTCTATGGTGTTTACTCCAAAAGAGAAACGACGAAAAGGATACGGCAGAACCATGGTGGCAGCCTGCAGCAAGGAGCTATTAAAGGAATATGACTTCTGCGTGCTATATACGGATATGCTAAACCCTACATCGAATAAGATCTATCAAGAAATTGGTTATCAGAAGCTATTAGATTCGGTTCATTTACAGCTTGGCGAAACAAAATAGGGCGTACCTTTAAAAAAATAGCGACTCATATTGACTTTCATATTTTGTTCCTTTAAAATAAGTGAAAATTCATACACAATTCGATGATAAAGAGAGTATTTGAAGAGATAATGTTTAGCGAGTCAGGGGTGGTGAAAGCCTGATACAGGACTTTTCAGAGAAACGCACTTTGGAGAAGCTTTTTGAACTAAGAGTAGAAAAGACCGGGGAAGTCCTCGTTACTAACGTTAAAGCGGTCACAACGTGTGACAACTAGAGTGGTACCACGGGAATTTCAGCTCTCGTCTCTTCATAGAGGCGAGGGCTTTTTATATGGAAGAATTAAATGGGAGGATGACTGTACATGGAATTAGTAAAGCAAATTGCTGCTTTGATTGGTGCCCAACTAGAAGGACTAACAGTAGAGGAAATAGAAAAGCTTTTAGAAACGCCAAAGAACGTAGAACTAGGAGATGTAGCATTTCCTTGTTTTACGCTAGCAAAAATATATAAAAAATCTCCTCAGCTTATTGCCGCTGAATTGGCAAAGCAGCTCAAGGGAGTACTTATTATAAAGGCGGAGTCAGTAGGAGGATATGTGAACCTTTTTTATAATCAGCAAACAGTAGCTAAACTAGTATTAGAGGAAATACTTAAAGATCCAAATCATTACGGCCAGCTGCCAATGAAGAACGAGAAAATTACGATAGATTTCTCCTCACCGAATATCGCTAAGCCCTTTTCTATGGGACATCTACGTTCTACGGTAATAGGAAATGCACTAGCCAATATAGCAGAAAAGAACGGATACAAGACTATTCGTATTAACCATTTAGGAGACTGGGGAACCCAGTTTGGTAAGCTGATTGTTGCTTATAAGCTATGGGGGGATAAAGAAAAAATAGAAGCCTCTCCAATAGAGGAGCTATTGAAAATCTATGTGAAATTCCATGAGGAAGCAGTAAGCGACGAATCGCTGAATGATAAGGCGAGAGCTGCCTTCAAGCATTTGGAGCAGGGGGATGAGGAGGCTAGAGAACTTTGGAAATGGTTCAAGGAAGCCTCTCTTAAAGAATTTCAAGGTATTTATGAATTGTTAGGAATTCAATTTGATTCCCTGGATGGCGAGGCTTTTTATAACGATAAAATGGCAATAGTCGTTAAGGATCTAGAAGAGAGAGGTTTGCTAGTCGAGTCTAGCGGTGCATTAGTAGTGGAGCTCGAGGATATGCCGCCATGCTTGATTCAGAAAACGGATGGAGCAACTCTTTATGCTACGAGAGATTTATCGGCAGCCTTGTATCGCAAAAAAGAATATGATTTTGCAAAGTCATTTTATGTAGTGGGCAACGAGCAATCACTTCATTTTAAACAGTTGTTCAAAGTATTAGATAAGATGGGATATGGTTGGGCAAAAGCATGTCAGCATGTCCCTTTTGGAATGATGCTAAAGGATGGCAAGAAGATGTCGACCCGTAAAGGGAAAGTAGTTTTATTGAAAGGAGTGTTAGAAGAAGCGATTCAAGAGGCAAAAAGAGGTATTGAAGAGAAAAATCCATCTCTTCCTAATAAAGAAGAGGTCGCAAAATCGGTTGGGGTAGGTGCAGTCATCTTCCATGATTTAAAAAATCATCGTATGAATGATGTAGAATTTTCACTAGAACAAATGCTCAACTTCGAAGGGGAAACTGGCCCGTACGTTCAGTATACACATGCAAGAATATGTTCCCTTCTTCAAAAGGGCAATTTTGATGCTAACAATGTAAGCCTGGAAGGGTTAAAGAAAGAGACTTGGCAAACGATTACGACACTTCAACGTTTTCCACAGGTTATTCAGAAATCCTTTGAACAGGTAGATCCGTCTCTTATAGCAAAATACTGCCTAACGCTATCTCGGCACTTTAATAAATATTATGCACATACAAAAATCCTCGTTGATGATGAGACAAAGGTATCCAAACTGACACTTTGTTATGCGGTTGCGATAGTTTTAAAGGAAGGGTTGAACTTACTGGGTATAGAAGCTCCGGAACAGATGTAAAAGAAAAAAGACTGGTCGTGATTCTGCTCACAACCAGTTTTTTGTATAGTTATTTTAAATCAATAATGATGTCTTCCATTTGGAATTGTTTTTGATCGGCGGTTATACTGCCTTTGTATCCCTTATCTTCTTCAATAGGCTCATAATTACGTAATTCTACCTCGGGAGTTATAATAAGCTGAGTAGCCTGAGGATCAACTTTTTCATATATGGCGCCCCATTTAGTCGAGTGCTTATGAACAGAATAACTCCCACTTTGTTCTTCTTGCGAATAACGATTTCCTAAATTATCCTTAACTAATAATTCAACGATAGCGCTATCCCACTTTTCATATAATTTATCAGTGTCAATTTGTTCAAATAGAAGATGAAACGAATTTGGAGATATCGTTAGCTTTTGAAGATGTACTGTAAGGTCATTTTGACTAAGCTTTTTATCTAATTTATAAATATCAATGTCTGCTTTGTTTAAAGTAAAGTTAAATTTCCAATTACCCTCGATGGGCTCGTTATCAGTGGTTCTTCCTGGGCGCAAATAATCTATATTCCATTCTATTGGTAAAGAGGTTTCTTCTTCCTCCATTTTCATAGTGATAATACCTACATACTTATTCTCACTCTCTGATACTTTACTTGCCTCATGACTTCCAGTTTTAGGAGAGCCTTGAAGGTGAGGTATCCCTCTAATTACCAAGGGGTTCCCAAGATCTCTATTGGCCTTGATTGTATACGTCACAATCATAGATTCACCATCGTAAATGGCATCATCAACAGTTACGTTTACCCCATTACTTGTTGCTGTTAAGTTAATCATAGTAGCATTTTCAGCGTAGTCTCCATAAAATTCTCCATTTTTATCTCTGTAATCATAAAAGAATTTATAAATATTACTAATTACTGGAATATTGTCCGCGTAGGCTGTGAAGGAAAGTCCTACTAAAGCAGAGATACTGAGTCCTGCAGCAAGAGAAGCGGCAGCTAAAATCTTTTTTCCTTTCTTTTGTTTAGGAGAGATTTTATTTTTTAATTCTTTTTTTACCTTCGCTCTCTCAAATTCACTAACTTCGATTTCTTCAAATTCATCTAGATCTATATCAATTTCATTAAATTGCTTGTAAAGGTCCTTCATACAAAGCTACCTCCTAGAAGAAATTTTGTAACCTGTCCATTTAGCCTTTTCTTTCCTCGATATATACGATTATCGACAGACGCTTTTGTTTTTCCAAGCTTCTTAGCGATTGCCTCTGTGCTTTCGCCAAGAAAAAAACGCATGATGAAGATTTGTTGGTCGATTGGGTCTAGCTTATGGATTAATTGCATTAGCTCGTTTCGGTTTTCTGTAAGGATTAGACGTTTTTCTATTGAATCAGCTGGCTGAAGCTCCATCTGCTCACTGGAAACCTCCATATTACGAGTTGCTTTTCGGTAGTAATCAATTGCCTTAAATTTAGCAATCACACAGATCCATTTTTTAAAATCAGTTGTGTCTCCATTAAAATCCTTCGCATGATGCCAAATCGATAAAAAGATATCATTAATACATTCATCCATCATCCCAGCATTATTTAAAGGGGAAAGAACCTTGTAGGAAACGCCTTTTATTAACGGTAAGTAATTATCCACAATGTATTCCAGTGCATCTTCTTTTCCAGATTGCAGCCTGTGGATAAAATTAGATTCAGTTGATTTCATCTACAATAGCTCCTTTTGGTAGTTGTAAAAGCTTTTACACTCTATATAACGTCTACGATTTTGATTTTTCTCAAAAATAAAATATTTATTTTAGAGTAACATGAGAAAGTAAAAAAATGGGCATAAAAAAAGGCTGCGTGTTGCACGCAGCGATGGCTTATTGACTATTTTTACTTTGCTGAAGTATTTGTGATTCCCCTGATAACTCCCAGTTCTCTACTGTTTCGTATGCTTGCTCAGGGGTATAGCCTTTACCGACTAGAACCCCCATAAGTATAAATTCTTGTAGGATGTGCTTCGTATTAATGCCTCTTTCCACATCATTTAGACCTTCATTTACAAGGTACTCCGTATATTGAATCCATTGATCTGGAAAGGCAACTGGCTCAGGAGCATTGCTTGTGGTAGTAGATGCAGTGTTTTCAGTTGCTGTCTTCTCAGGGGCATTCATCGCAAAATTCTCCGTTAAAATATAATTATACAATTGGGCGTGCTTCATTTCGTCTGTTAATATCTCAAAGACAATGTCTCTATACTCGCGATAGGGAAGGCCTTCCCGTATGACTCTGTACTTTTCCATTGCTTTTAGCTCACCGAAAAATGCTTTCTTAATACCACTTATATAATCGGCTGGAGGTACGAATTGCTCTTCCGTGGTTATGACAACCTCATTACCAGTTACTGCTTTGTACATTTGTTTGAACCATTGATTATGCTTTACTTCATCGTTTCGAATGGAGGTGATTATTTCAATTTGCTCTTGCGTAGGAGCTAAGGAAATTAAATAATCATAAAAAACTTGATCTTCTTTTTCTCCTTGTACTGCTTCCGCTATTAGTGCTAAGGATTGTTGAAAAGCCTGTTGAGCATACATCTGCTGGTTGTAGTTTTCTGTTTTATTCATACATTTCCCCTTTTGTTATAGTCCTTACCTAGTCTATGAGAAAAGGGGAGAAAGAGTGTTTATAATTTAATTCCAGAAACTGCACGTTTAGCAACAGTTAGTCTGCCGTTGTCAGATGTTAGTCTTACTTGATGAGTCCCTGCACCAAAGACTGTTTTAGAATTACGTTCCCCAAAAATATCTACTTTGCCCCAATCGACTTTTGCAGAGATAGATACATCTGAAGGGTCGGATTCTGTTTCAATCATGATACTTCCGTTGTCAGTTTTAAGATCAATCATTCGATCAATGCTAGTTGTTAACAGTTCAATTCGGCCGTTGTCCGTTTTCCCCAGGATATCCCCATTTACATATTGCATGGTGATGCGGCCATTGTCAGTTTCTGCATGAACTTTCTCAGTATCCACATTGCGCAATTCGATTCGCCCATTGTCGGTTGTTGTCGTTAGCTTGTCACTCTGCACTCGGTCTAGCTCAATCCGTCCATTGTCTGTTTTAACTTCCATTAAGGTAGAAGCTATTTCTTGAAGTAAAATAGACCCGTTGTCGGAATTGACCTTTACAATTTTGCCAAGTAATTTCTCTGCTCGAATACGACCGTGATCAGACTTCATAGTGATAGTTGAATAGAGCTTTTTTGGTAGTGCGACATTTACTTTCAATTCCTTGACTTGAAAAATAAAAGTAAAGAAGCTCATTTTTTTAGACTTCAACTTAACAGAAAGTGTATCACCAATCACTTCAGCCACGAATGAAAGCTTTTCACTTTCTCCAATTAACTCAACGATTGTTTCATCTGTCTCAGATGGAAACAGATTTAGAGCTCCATAGTCTAGATCTATTAACACATTAGTAAACGTAGAGTCCGGAATACGTATCAACTTATCGCTTGTAAATGTTTTAGGCTGGGACTTTACCGGAACATAGTTTTCAAGAAGCTCCTGTGCAATCTGCTTTGGAGAGCCAAGTGAAGAAGAAATATCAATATCGGTTTTCCCATCCTCTCGTGCATTAGAGAAATACTCTCGAATATCCGATACTATTTCGTTACGCTCGTCAGCTGTCATTTGATGTAATGCAAGTTCCAATTCCTTAATAAATTGTTGCTCATTCATTTTTTACACCCTCTTCGATTAGATTATTCACACCATCCGTAAAGCTTTTCCATTCCTTTAATTGCTCGTGAAGATATGTTCTACCGAGATCCGTCAGCTTATAATATTTACGTGGGGGACCTTCCGTTGATTCCTGTAAATAAGTTGTGAAGTAGCCTTCCTTTGTTAATCGTCTAAGGAGTGGATAAACTGAGCCCTCAGAAATCGAGATTTGATCTGATATTTTTTGTACAAGTTCGTAGCCATATCGATCCTGCTTATCCAATAAGACAAGCACGCACAGATTTAGTACACCCTTTTTAAATTGTATGTTCATTTTTCTTCACTCCCTTCGCTACTATTTAATAAACAGTACCGTTGGAAGTAATATACCATATACTATTATACAATGCAAGGTACTGGATAAAATAATGTGTGGTAGGGTACATTTTTTGATTTATGGGCGATTCTGAGACCGTAATGGGACACTTTCTATAAGCTTATGGGCGATTCTGGCCGGTTAATGGGTCACTTTCACCAAGGTAATGGGCGAATACGCTAGGAGAAGGGGCGAATTAACGATTTATGGATGTATATATAGATTTACTGGCAAATTTGGCGGATTAATAGATCACTCTCTCCATGGTAGTTAATAGGCGCGGATGCACTACAAGTAGGGTAGCTTCTATAATTTAGTAATGCTACCCAGCAGTACGGTATAATAGAAGAATAATATTTTATAGCTTAGGAAGGGCAGTGGAAAGAATGTTTAAATGGCAAGGGGCGGCTGGTATTTGTTTCAATGAGCGAAATGAAGTGTTAATGGTTTTACAGGCAGCACCGGGAGAGGATAAGCTGTGGACAGTTCCTTCAGGGACGGTGGAGGAAGGGGAAACCTTTGAAGAATGCTGTGTCCGAGAATTTTGGGAGGAGACAGGCTTAACTGTTCGTCCAATTGAAATGATACATAAAAAAAGTGGAGTATTAAGTGATTATGGTATCTCGTATTATGTAGAGTACTTTATAGTAGAATTTATAAGTGGAGAATTAACGATTCATGATCCAGATGAATTTATCCATGAGATTGCTTGGAAGTCATTTGACGAAATGAAGAACTTGCCACTAGCTTATCCGGATGATATCCACATAATAGAAAAACTTTTAAAAAACTAGAAGGCTAGCCTTCTAGTTTTTAGTATATTCTACAATAGCATCACGTAAAAATTGCGCCGCACCTGGTTGCACCTTATCGTAATAAGCTTTAAAGCGTTCGTCTGCTACATACATTTCAGCTAGGCCTGCATGCGCTTCCGTTGAATATTTTGGCCAATGAAAACTTATCCACTGTTTATGCAGTTCTGCTGTCTTTTGCCCGGGTTTACTTGTTGGGTCACCAGCAGCAATCGCTTCTTTTAAGCTATCTAATACCTCTTGCTCTAATTTTACAACCTCCTCATATTGTTCTTTGGTCATGTTTTTTAGCCTAGCATAGGATTGGTCTACAGCATCATTCCCATAATTGTTTCGAATTTCCTCACCATACATATCCTCATTGTTGTCCACAAGCTCTTGTTTAAATCCTTCAAATTTTTCTTTGTCTGTCATTTTAATACCCCTTTCATATTCTTGAATCGATTTATCCACATTATTTATTAACAAATCTAGCTGAGCTCTTTTTTGAATTAGTTTTTCCTTATGCTCCTTTAAAGCAACAGTACTGTCGAATCCTGGTGAAATGAGGATTTCTTTTATTTGTCCCAAGCTTATCCCCAACTCTCGGTAAAACAATATTTGTTGAAGGCGATTTACCTCCGCTGATCCGTACATTCTATAACCTGCTTCGCTTAGGCTTGCTGGTTTTAATAAATCAATTTCATCGTAGTAGCGAATAGTTCGAGTACTAATTCCAGCAAGTTCTCCAAGCTTCTGAATTGTATATATCATTACTTCACCTCCTGATATATGTAGTGTAAAGGTTTACGTAGCGTGAAGGTCAAGACTTAATAAGAACTTTTTTTCATAAACCTTCTTGACCGCACTTTACGAAAAGTATTTTCTATCTTATCTTTGAACAAAGGGGGGTTATTATAAATGACTACAATAGCGTTTATTAGACACGGTGTGACAGCTTGGAATAAAGAAGGACGAGCGCAGGGTAAAACGGATGTGCCGTTAGATGAAGAAGGAATTTTAATGGCAGAGCGAGTTGCCGAGCGGATGGGAAAAGAGCAGTGGGATGTAATGTATACTAGTCCACTAATTAGAGCAAAGCGTACAGCTGAGATTATAGCAAAAAAGCAACCTGAGACAAATGTTAATATAGATATCCGTTTAGGAGAAATTGGAGGAGGTCTTGTAGAGGGAACTACTGAGCAAGAACGAGTAGATAAGTGGGGTCTAAATTGGAGAGAGCAGGATATGGGCTTCGAGAAGGAAGAAGTCATTATCGCTAGAGGGATGTCCTTTATCGAGGATATACAAAAGGCGCATCCAGGTAAGAAAATCATAGTTGTTAGTCATGGGGGCTTTCTTGCTAGAGTTTTAAATGCACTTATACCATGTGGAGATTTCTCAAATGATATTGGAAATACCTCAGTTACCATCGTTGAGTTAAAAGACGAGAAAAACCATTGCCACCTATTTAACTGCATGAAGCATTTAGAAATGAGGGAGGTATGATGGAAAAGGACGCTTCCTATTATATTGAGCATTTAGGCTTAGAGCCACATGCAGAGGGTGGATACTTTCATTCAACCTTTTCCTCTGACAATACAATAAGTGCAAATGGATCAGATAGAAAGCTATACACAAGTATATACTTTTTACTTGGGGAAAAAGATATCTCTCATTTACATCGTTTGAAATCAGATGAACTTTGGTATTTTCATGGGGGCGATCCTTTAACCGTCCATGTAATTGATCAAGAAGGAAGTTACCATGAATACAAGCTTGGATTAGATATAGTGAATGGTGAAGTCCCACAATTAATTGTGCCTGGAAAATCCATCTTTGGTTCATCGGTTTCAGAAGGGGGAGCATTTTCTTTAGTTGGGTGTATGGTTGCACCGGGCTTTGAATATGAAGACTTTGAACTATTCACACAGGATGAGCTGCTAAAGAAATATCCTGAGCATGCTTCAGTCATTTATAAGCTTGCATACAAAAGTATTCCAAATACGTATTAGTTATGAAACGTAATGAACTATTAGAGAAATGAAATATAAAACAAGCTTAAACCGTATTTTTAAGCTTGTTTTATCTTCAAAACGTTGCACCTACTGTCACCATAGAGAGTTTTTGCTTATTGACGCACAATGGGCATGGAACAACATCTGAATGACCCGCCTGACTTAATAATTTCGGAAAAGTCTACCTCCAACACTTCGTATCCGTGTTTTCTCATTTGGTCGTTCACGCCACGGTTTACAGGTAAACTCAGTACTCGATTTTGACCAATCGACAATACATTGGTCCCCATAGAGAACTGTTCCTGTTCGCTCACTTCTATCAAATGATACATGCTTGATAAATGCTCCACCGTTTCCTGATCGAGCGCATCTGGAAATATTAATGCATCTTTTGAGGAAAGAATATTGAATACACAATCTAAGTGCAAATACTTTGGGTTAAAAGGGATGGGGATAATTTCAAAATCAGGTAATTCACTTTGGAGATTTTGAATAGCATTCTGACTTGTGCGATGACTAATCCCTATAAATACACGTTTTCCGTCAACAATTACATCGCCACCTTCAATCGAATGATTGGAGAGTTTCTTATATGTTATATCATGTTCCTTCATCCACTCGGCAAGCACCTTCTCTTCACCTTGACGAATGGGATTCGCCATTTCAGAAATAAAGAGATGATTGCCCAAAGTAAAACCAATATCTCTAGTGAAGACTTGTTCAGGATGGTCTTTACTTGGTTTTAGTTTAATTACCTCGATTCCTGCATCCCTTAAAGTTTGTTCAAATTGCTTATGCTGGGACAGGGCAAGAGATCGGTCAATATTATCATTTATATATTGTTTTTGAACATCATTAATCACTTCTTTAATTTCCATATATTGAGGTTCACATAAGAATACCTTTTTTAGTGAGCCATATTCACTTTGACAATTTATTTGTGTTATATCTTCTATCATCTTCACTATAATTCATCCTCCAGTTTATTCATTCACCCTTTATATTCCCCAAATCAGTATTTTATAACCTATTGGTAAAATTTATTTGTTGTTTCAGGAAATCGAGTAAGGGGTAAAGACCCATAAAGATTTGTGCGAACAAGATAGTGGAGGAGATTATATGATTACGAAGGAACAAGCGTTATTAACAAAGGAAGACTTTAAAACTAGAACAGACTTGCCGAGTTGGCTGTATAAGGAATACGAAACATTTCACAATACGGTAACTGATAAAACATTCCCGTGTTTTTTTGGAATGAGTGGCGAACTGAAAGGCGAGCTCCGCTATGCTTATATTAGTCAAGATGACTGGAGTAACTTACCTTATGCAGTAGCAGATTTTCTGGACTTATTTAAATTACCAAACTATAAGAGACATGGTCTTTTTGTATTTGTTGAGCCTTTTGAACAAGAAGGTTCTATTGATGATTACCGAAAGCAATTTTGGGATATCCTTCAGTATTTACATGAGGTCGATGAGGTGGAATGGCCGGAAGATAGTCCTCGTGACCCGGACCACTATTTATGGGATTTTCGATTTAATGGAGAGCCAATATTCGTATTCGGAAATGCACCTGCCTATAAGAAGCGCAAGACACGACACTTAGGAAACGCAATGGTGCTAGGATTCCAACCACGGAAAATATTCGAGGGGTTAGAAGGAACGGAAAAAGGTGGAATTATGTCACGTGAGAAAGTTCGTAAACGTGTAGAAGCATGGGACCAGCTCCCTAAGCATCCAGATATCGGTCACTTCGGTGATCCAACTCATAATGAATGGAAACAATCCTTTATAGGTGATGACATTGAGCCGATTCAAGGTAAATGTCCATTTCACCATAAATCGCAAGCTTAAGTCCCCTTTTTAGGGGATTTTTTTGTTGTTTAGGAAATTAAAAAGTTCTGAACCTGTGGGTAAATTGATGTCTAGCTTCATCGCCTTGCCCCTCGGGGTCAAATGGATAAAAGCTACTCCTGCGCAAGCTCGTCGCAAACAAGAGCGTTTGCGGTGGCTGAGGAACTGCCTCCTCGCTTTTCTCCATTTGCCTGTCGGGGCAGACATAGGCGCTTGCGCTTTTCTTGATTAATGAAGGACGGTAAAGGAGATATGCATATCTTCCCCTAAATATTTATAAATAATAACGAGAAAAAAGGTATAGTGCCTATACTAATTGAAATACAATAAGGTAGACGAGTGTTCGGAGGCCTTAAATATGACAAAAAAAATTGCGGTAATCTTAGTGGTAATATTTTTCTTTACTATAATAGAAGCAGTTTTAACAACGAATAAAGAGGAAGAGCCGAAAGAGTTTATAAAGAAAGAGGAAACAGCAACCGGAGGGCAGGCAGTTGTCTCTCTCGTTTTTGAGTTAGCAGAAAAAAGGCAGGTTATAAATGTTCCGTTTATCGTTGGCGAGACCGATACGGAACAATTGTACGAGCTATGGGGAGTACCTGATGAAAGCAGTAACCTCTCCAATGATATTTATGATACTTATCTAACTCGTTACGCAACGATTGGACATCATTCGGGAACAGTTTTTGACGTTAGAACTAATTCCTCATATATACAGGAAGTTCAGTTAAAGGACATCCATTCAGTTGCAGGTGAGCCAGACATGATACGAAGCTACCAGGATGAGGGGAAAGAAGAAACTATCCTAGTTTATGAAGTAGCTCCAAATATACAATTAAAGTGGATTTTACCGAAGCCAACAGAAAGTGTTCCTAATCCCAATGTTCATCATATTTCAGTATACACAGATTTAAAAGAGGCAAGCTCCCCAGTGAAAACTTCTTCAGTAGACCGAATGACCTTAGAAGAAAAAATTGGTCAAATGATTTTTGGAGGAATTGATGGAGTGGAATTATCGGAGGAAGGTAGGAGAATGGTTAGGGAGGATAAGGTTGGTGGTGTTATCCTTTTTAAAGATAACTTAGTGAATGCAAACCAAATCGTAACCTTACTGAATTCCTTAAAGGCTGAGAATCAGGAAGAAGACCCTCCACTTTTTTTAGGGGTAGATCAAGAGGGAGGACGAGTGACTAGGATTCCGGAACTTAATGATTTACCAACGAACAAACAAATTGGTCAAAAAAATAATTTAGATTTAGCAAAACAATTAGGGGTTATATTAGGTAGGCAACTAAATGCATATGGATTTAATCTAGACTTTGCTCCTGTAATGGACATAGATAGTAACCCTGACAATCCCATTATTGGCGATCGTTCTTTTGGAAGTAATCCTAAAGTGGTAAGTGAGTTTGGAATTTCAACTATGAAGGGTTTACAAAGTCAAAATGTTATCTCGGTTATTAAGCATTTCCCTGGTCATGGTGATACAGAAGTTGATTCGCATGTTGAGCTACCAATAGTAAATAAGGATTTAAAGGAACTTGAAGAGTTAGAGTTAATTCCCTTTGAAAATGCTATTAAAAGCGGAGCTGATGTTGTAATGATTGGTCATATTCTTTTGCCTAAGATAGATGAGAATATGCCTTCTTCTATCTCTAAAAAGATTATTACAGATATACTGCGTGATCATTTACAGTATGAAGGAGTCATCATGACGGATGATATGACAATGAAGGCTATTTTAAATCATCATGAAATAGGAGAGGCAGCAGTAGAAGCTATAAAGGCTGGCAATGATATTGTATTAATCGCTCATGACTATGAAAAGGTAGATAGAGCAATTGAAGCTATTCTAGAAGCAGTAGAAGATGGAGAGATAAAAGAGGAGCAGATCAATAAAAGTGTGGAACGCATTCTTTTATTAAAAGAAAGGTATGAACTGAGCAACAATCAACTTTCTTCTATTAATATAGAAGAATTAAATACGTTAACGAAAGAATTCACAAACAATATTCTGAAATAATAAAGCTACCTATTTAATAGGAAGAAAAATTTTAGAACGAATTAAAATAATAAATTATAAAACGAGAAATCAGCAATTTGATTTCTCGTTTTTCAATTTAAAGCTAGCTGATATCCTGTAAGAAATTTCTCCATTCTAGCTGTTTGAAAGAGGAGGCTGCGACACCTGGCAATCAGTTCGATCTGTACCCAGGAAGGGGAAATAGAAGCCATTCTCTAGGAAAGTACCTGCTTTAAAGCAAGCAATTGCATGTATTTGAAATGGAGCTCGAAAACTTTAGCTAGGTCGTAAAATTCGAGGGATAGTTTTGCCGAAGCTTAGAAACCGACTCGTGCATATTTCATTTACAAACCGTTATCTTTTAGGTTAATGGAAAGGGAACCATTTGTTTGTATTTGTGCAAAGTATACCTCTTTAATCGAATGAATACCTTGCTTACGAAGTTTTTTCATTACCCATTCCTCGTCCAAATTCAATTCCTTGAGATTTTTACGTACAAGTTTACCGTCTGATATAATTTCGGATGGGATATAGGTTGGTGCGGTGAGATCTGCTTTAACATCTTGTTTGGTTGCCCCTTGTTCAGCAACTTTTTTTAGAACACTTAGTTCTCCATTTGTCTCTAATACAGCATACTCAACATCATCGATAGAAAAGATGGATTGCTCTCTTAATAACATCATGACATCATCCATATTCATCCGAGATGATTTCAGAGATTTCACTGAAATATTCCCATCTTTAATAATAATAGTCGGTTCATCATCTAATAGTAGTCGTACTTTAGGGGAAAGCTGTGAAATATAAGTCATAAGTATTGTAAGTATTGCCCACCAGACTAGGGAGATGATTCCGTCCACAAAGGGGGTTTCTTTTTGAGAAGCGATTTCAGCAGCGATAGAGCCAATTGTTATTCCTGTAACATAATGAAAGAAAGTTAGTTGGCTAATCTGTTTTTTTCCCATTATTCGGGCTAAAAAAAGTAAAACAGCAAATGAGACGGTAGTTCTCCAAATCATTTCCCAAAAGCTAATGTCACCCATTGTGATCGATACTCCTTTAAATAAATATAATACTAAGTATTGTGCACCACTTCCTTCAATGTATTCTCTAAAAGATAATTTTATAAAATCTAAGGTTTTAAGATATAATAATGAAACTAACTCTGTTGATAGGGAAGTGTGCAAAATTGTCTCAAATTGCAACTCAGGATAAACAGGGAAATCCTATTTATCCAATTATGGTAGCCATGGGAATATGTCATTTATTTAATGACACGCTACAATCTATAGTTCCAGCTATGTTCCCCATTTTAAAAGATGAAGTAGGATTAACCTTTACACAGCTAGGCTTCATTTCGTTTGCGCTTAATATGGTTGCTTCTTTACTACAGCCAGTTGTAGGCTTTATAAGCGACAAAAAGCCAATGCCTTATGCACTTCCTCTAGGAATGGTAAGTTCCTTTATTGGTGTGGTCGGACTGGCTTTTGCAACGGATTATTGGATTATAATCATTGCTGTATTGTTTTTGGGTTTAGGCTCGGCGGTCTTTCATCCTGAGGGGTCGAGAGTTTCTTATATGGCAGCGGGTAATAAAAGAGGGCTTTCTCAGTCTATTTATCAGGTGGGAGGAAACTCCGGACAAGCATTGGCCCCTCTTATCAGTGCATTTATCCTAATTCCACTAGGGCAAAGGGGAGCTGCATTGTTTTTAATCGTGGCGGCGATCGGAATCTTCATGTTAAGCAAAATTTCAAGTTGGTACAAGGCACAGCTGAATGAGGTCAATTTGGCAGCTAAGAAAAAAGCATTTATATCTTCGTTGCCTGCTTTAACTAAGAAACAAGTAGGCATTGCTCTTGGACTTTTAATGGTCATTATTTTTGTGCGTTCTTTTTATGTAACGAATATTACTAGCTTTTATATATTTCATCTGACCGAGAATTACAATTTTGTTACGCAGAAAGGCCAACTTATCGTTTTCCTATTTCTTGCTGTAGGAGCAGTGGGAACATTTTTTGGAGGTCCTATGGCTGACAAAATGGGTAGAAAAAAAGTAATAGTCATCTCAACTGTTGTCCCAATTCCTTTATGTCTTATTTTACCTTATGTACCTGTTTGGGCTATTTTGTTATTGTTAGCTGCTATTGGATTTTTAATAATGCTCAGTTTTTCTGTGACAGTTGTTTATGCCCAGGAACTAGTACCCAACAAGATTGGGACAATGGCGGGTCTCACAGTAGGACTGGCCTTTGGAATGGGAGCCTTGGGATCCGTTCTTATAGGTATTTTAATGGATTACATAGGGATCTATTCCACAATGGTCGTGGTGTCGCTGCTACCCTTACTAGGAATAGTAGCATTTGCCTTGCCAAGGGATGGCAGGTCTTAAAATGTGGTAAAGTTAAAATCCTCAAAACAAAGAGACTGTAAGCCAACTTCAAAATTTTCTTCTGAGGTGGTTTACAGTCTCTTAAACAGTTCAATATATAATATGTTATCTTGCTTTTAGTGTACAATCATCTGGTACTTGAGAAGGATCTGTAACTAAATTATCTTGAATATGAACTTGCTGCATTTTGTTATTATGCATAAATTTGAAAATCCCGTTATCAAAATCTGTTCCTATTTCCTTGAAGAATATTCCTTCTTGGCACATATTTTTTGCGCATGTAAAGGAAACCTTGTAAGTTTCTCCGTCATTGACTAAATATGCTCTTACACCTTTTTCAAAGACGCCTTCTTCTTCATCTTTAATAGCACGTTCAACTGATACCACATGGAAATCAACAAAAGGGATTTCTTTTAACAAGACATTCATAAACGATCCTTTAGTAATTTCTTCCCATCTACTTTGGGCAGTTTGTCCAATGATTATTTGTGTAATATTCAGGTTATGAGCAACTTCTTTAATTACCTTAGGAGAAGGACGTTTTTCATTATCCCGAATGATAAATTCTTCTACGTCTAGTTCTTCTGCTAATGCTTTCCATTGATCTACGTAACCTGACTTTTCTGCATCGAAAGCATCGTATGGAAGTGGATCCACTGTTAATATATAAAGAGGGCAGTCCATAATACTAGCCATTTTGTGTCCTCTTCTAATAAGTCGTTCACCGTTTGGTCCATAGTATACGCAGACAAGTATACTTTCATCCATCCTACCTTTTGTGCGTTTCACGGTTGTCTACACCCCATTTATCTTAGTCTCATCTATTCTAGTGACATGTACAAAATAATGCAAATTATAAGCTATAGTAAACACTATAAGTGCAGAGAAGTGTGGTTTAGTGTATAATTTACTTAGGAAAAACAAGAATATACCTAATTTAATATCGTTAAGGAGTGAAAAAAAATCATTTTCTCCTTAATACTGCATAAAGAGATTGTAAGGCCTAGTCTCTTGTGTGCTGGCTTTACCCTCTATGATCAGGCTACCGAATATAAAATAGTTATTCTAGCTTAGCCATTTATATTAACGTAAAATCATGCCGAGAAAGTGGCTATGATTTATACCTCTTATTCTACTGACATTCATATGAGAACCCCATATGGAATCCTATTATGCAACTAGTTACCCTAATAGTCAAGTCTCTCTTTCAAATGAAATAAATCTTTCTATATAGAATTTTCATACATATATGGAAATAGGAGGTTAACAATTGTTTTCAATTAACTTTGCTATTATATTCCCATTTATAGTAGCTGCAACTATACCCATTTTTTATAGATACTTGAAAAAAATACATATAGGCTGGCTTGTCTTGTTAGTACCAACCATTTTGTTTGTAATGCTTGCAAGTTTTATTCCCTCGATTGCAAGTGGAAAAACATACTATCACACATACAATTGGATCCCCTCGTTGGATATTAATTTCACCACTTATTTAGATGGTCTAAGTATCATATTAGGTTTGCTTATTACTGGTGTAGGTAGTTTAGTTATCATTTATTCTATTTTTTATCTTTCTAGTAAGGAATCTCTCCATAATTTTTATTGTTACTTACTACTCTTTATGGGCGCAATGCTCGGAGTCGTGTTCTCTGATAATTTAATGGTTTTATATGTATTCTGGGAACTAACAAGTGTATCCTCTTTCCTTTTAATAGCATTTTGGAGCCACCGCAATGCATCTAGACAAGGTGCTCAAAAGGCAATGCTTATCACGGTGAGCGGTGGTATTGCAATGCTGGTAGGGTTCATTATGATTTATACGATGACTGGCACATTCAGTATTCGCGAAATTATTCCGATTGCCTTGGAGTTAACTAATCATGATTTATTTGTACTAGCATTAATTTTGGTCCTATTAGGTGCCTTTACAAAATCTGCACAGTTTCCTTTCCATATTTGGTTACCGGATGCGATGGAAGCACCGACCCCGGTCAGCGCGTATCTACATTCCGCAACAATGGTTAAGGCAGGAATATACTTGGTAGCTCGCTTTACACCGATTTTCGGCATGGATCAAACATGGTTTTGGACAGTAAGTACGGTTGGGATGATCACTATGTTCTGGGGATCATTCAATGCAGTAAAGCAAACCGATTTAAAGGCACTACTCGCCTTTTCTACAGTAAGTCAGCTCGGCTTAATTATGAGTCTGTTAGGTCTTGGTTCAATTGCTTTACAATACGGCTATTCTGAGGAGTCTGTCATCTATACGCAGGCCACGTTTGCAGCACTATTTCATATGATTAACCATTCTACTTTTAAAGGTGCGCTCTTCATGGTAGTTGGTATACTAGACCATGAGCTCGGAACACGTGATATCCGTCGATTAGGCGGACTAATGACCTTTATGCCAATTACCTTTACAGTTGGTACAATCGGAAGCCTATCAATGGCAGGACTGCCACCCTTTAACGGCTTTTTAAGTAAAGAAATGTTCTTTACAGCTACCATTTCTATAATGGAAGCGGATGTTTTTTCCTTGCAGTCATGGGGAGTGATTTTTCCTGTAATTGCATGGGTAGGTAGTGTGCTGACTTTCGTATATTGTATGGTTTTCATCTTTAAAACTTTCTTAGGTAAGGCACAGCCTGAAAAATTGGATAAACCAATCCATGAGGCACCGATTGGTATGCTTATTTCACCAATCATCCTTACTATTTTAGTGGTCGGTATATTTTTCTTTCCCAATATAGTTGGAAATTATTTATTGAAACCAGCAATGGCCAGTATTTATCCAACCTTTGGAGATCCTGAGAAGCTAACGCCTTCCATCTATGCTTGGCATGGTTTTAATACTGAGTTAAAGATGACATTAGCAGTTATAGTAGTAGGTTTTCTTCTTTTTAAAGTTTTAAGATATTGGAGACCAATTTATAGCATACTACCACAGAAATACTCCTTTAATGCTCTGTATATGAATTTTTTAAGCTTCTCAGAGAAGCAGTCTACAATAGCGACTAAAAGTTATATGACTGGCTATTTAAGAGATTACCTATCATATATTTATATATTCTTTATCGCAACAGTTGGTGGGTACTTAATTATGTCGGGTGCTTTTTCATTTGATACAACACCAAGTGCAAAGTTTAGAACATACGAGATTATTTTAGTATTAATTATGGTAATTGCTAGCTTAGCCATGTTATTTGCTAAATCTAGAATTACTGCAACTTTATTAAATGGAGTTTTAGGCTATACCGTAGCTATTTTCTTTGTAATATTTAGAGCTCCAGATCTAGCATTAACACAATTGGTAGTAGAATCGGTTACTACTGCACTTTTCCTTTTGGCATTTTCACATTTACCGGATTGGCAAAAAGAAAAAGTATCATCAAAAACTAAAAATATGAATGCCATTGTATCAATTGGAGTAGGACTAGTAGTAGTTTTAGTGGGATTGTCAGTGTTGAACTATGACAAGTTTGAACGGATTTCTTATCTATTTGAAGATGCGTATAACTTAGCGGGAGGAACTAATATTGTAAATGCGATATTAGGGGATTTCCGTGGATTCGATACGATGCTAGAGGTAGTTGTTCTTTTTATAGCAGGCTTAGGTATATATACCATGATTAAGCTTAGGGCGAAAAAGGAGGACACTGACAGTGAAAATCAATGATGTTATTCTTCGTAACGTTGCTAAAATAGGTGTTTTTATTATTTTAACCTTTGGAGTTTATTTATTTCTTTCGGGTCACAATACACCAGGGGGAGGCTTCATCGGAGGACTGGTTTTAGCTTCTGCCTTCGTCCTTCTTTACTTATCAAATGGTATAGAAAAGGTTCATAAAAGTCTTCCCTTAGACTTTAAATTGGTAGCTGCTGTAGGGGTGTTATTAGCTACTGGGACAGGTTTAGGTTCCTTGTTATTTGGTGTTCCATTTATGTCCCAAACATTTGCTTATTTTGACTTGCCGATCTTCGGTAAGACGGAGCTAACAACTGTCACGATTTTTGAAGCAGGAGTTGCCTTAACAGTAGTTGGGGTGCTCGTTACGATAATTTTAAGCATAAGTGAGGATGATAGCTAATGGAAACAATTATGGTTATATTAATCGGTATTTTAGTTGCCGTTGCTACTTATCTAATCCTATCTCGTAATATAATTCGAGTAATTTTAGGGACTGCAGTATTATCTCATGCAGCCCATTTACTTATATTGACTATGGGTGATTTAAAAAGAGGGAGCGTGCCCTTGTTAAAGGAGGCAAATGCACCTTATGCGGATGCGTTGCCACAAGCCTTAATATTAACTGCTATTGTAATCAGCTTTGCAGTAACAGCTTTTATACTTGTTCTTGCATACCGAGCGTATCAGGATATTGGCACAGATGACCTGGATGCATTGAGAGGAACAAATGATGAATAATATTATTGTCTTACCTTTAATCATTCCTATTATGATAGGAGTTTTACTAGTATTTTTTAACAGTCAAGTTAAACTGCAACGTGTCATTACTTTATTGACATTATTTTTGATTACCGGATTCAGCATATATATTTTAAATGCCATACAAAAAGAAGGAATTCTTCGACTGGACTTTGGCGGCTGGGAACCTCCTTTTGGAATTCTTTTTGTAGCGGATTCCTTTTCCATGTTGCTAGTTTTGACAGCGAGTATTGTAACTACGCTTTGTGTGATGTATGCTTTTTCCTCTATTGGAGAAAGACACGAGAAGATGTACTTTTATCCGTTTGTGTTGTTTCTGTTGGCTGGAGTAAACGGCTCATTTTTAACAGGAGATATGTTCAACCTATTTGTCTGTTTTGAAGTCACCCTATTGGCATCCTATGTATTAATAACCTTAGGGGGCACAAAACGCCAGCTAAGAGAATCTATTAAATACGTAGTGATTAATGTGGTTGCTTCCTGGTTCTTTTTATTGGCACTTGCTTATTTATATGGCTCTCTTGGTACGCTTAATATGGCCCATCTATCAGAGAGGGTAGCTGAAGCAGGACAAGATCCCCTTTTAACCACTATAGGTATACTGTTTTTAGTTGTTTTTAGTGTAAAAGCGGGTCTACTACTATTCTTCTGGTTACCAGGTTCGTATAGTGCACCACCTATGGCTATAGCTGCTTTATTTGGAGCTCTTCTAACAAAAGTTGGTATCTATGCCTTGTTCCGTACTTTTACGATCATTTTCTATCATGATCCTTTTATAACGCACACGCTGCTCGGTATTATGGCGGGTATTACGCTGATTGTAGGGTGTATGGGAGCAATCGCCTATAAAGATATGCGATTAATAGCCTCTTATAACGTTGTAATTGCTGTTGGATTTATGCTTGTTGGTTTAGCAATAGGAACTACTGTGGCTATTGAAGGTTCTATATATTATATCGTGCATGACATGATTGCTAAGGCAATGCTATTTTTATTAGTAGGTACAATGATTTCTCTAACAGGTAAAACAAGGATTAATGAAATAAGCGGTTTGATTAAAAACTATCCATTACTCGGTTGGATGTTCTTCATTGTGACTTGTTCCCTAGCAGGAATTCCGCCACTTAGCGGTTTTGTAGGGAAAATATTAGTAGGTCAAGGGGCAATTGAGTCAGGGGCATATATATTATTAGCCTTGGCATTTCTCTCGAGCATAGTAGTTCTGTATTCGTTGCTTCGCATATTTTTAAATTCCATATTTGGTGAAACTATTATCAGTCTAGAAGATGAAACACCCTTGAAGTTTGGTATGATTTTTCCAATATTCTTACTAGGTGTTGGAACGCTTGCACTCGGTCTGGGAGCAGAGGTGGTATCGGTGTATGTTAGTGATGCAGCAAATACGCTGACGAATCCTTCCATATATATTGATGCTATTCTAGGCAAGGAAGAGTAATGGGAGGGGTGATGTATAATGCCAGCACAGTTTCTACTTAATTTATTTATAGCATTTTTGTGGACCTTACTGATGGACACAGAGGAATTACAATTACAAACCTTTGTTAGCGGATTTTTCGTTGGTATTGGGATTGTGTTTCTCATGCATCGATTTTTTGGAACACAGTTTTATCTGAAGCGTCTATTTTCTATTATTAAATTGGTTTTTATCTTTAATAGGGAATTGGCTACTTCTAGTATAGTAATTAGTAAACAGATACTAAGTCCTAAGCTGAAGATTAAACCAGGAATCTTTACGTATAAGACTAAGCTATCGAGTGAATGGGAAATTACGACGCTTGCACTATTACTTACTTTAACTCCGGGGTCGGTCGTAATGGAGGTAAATCCAGAAGGAGATACTTTTTATATTCATGCGATGGATATGGAAACCTCAAAAGCAGACGTTTTACGATCATTAAAGAAATTTGAAAAAGCAATTATGGAGGTGACCCGTTAAATGGTAGAGAAAATACTAGTATTATCACTTTCGTTATTTGCAGTTTCCATAGGAATAGCACTTTTTCGAATTATAAAGGGTCCTTCCATGCCAGATAGAGCCGTAGCTTTAGACATGATTGGGGTAAACTTGATATCTATAATTGCTATAGTATCGATTGTACTTAAGACAAAGGCCTTTCTAGAGGCAATTCTTATATTAGGAATATTAGCATTTATAAGTACGATTGCGATTTCTCGATATATTGAGAGGGGTGTTATCATTGAGCGTAAGTCAGACAGTTGAGTTGCTTGCAGCACTGATCGTCCTTTTAGGAAGTATAATGAGTGTTATTAGTGCGATAGGAATTATTAGGCTTCCAGATGTTTACACCCGCTCACATGCTGCTACAAAAAGCTCTACAGTTGCAGTATTACTAACTCTTTCGGGGGCGTTTGTATATTTTTGGGTTCATGATGGCTTTGTGAGTATTAGATTAATATTAGGTATTTTATTTGTATTTTTAACTGCACCTGTTGCAGGGCACCTATTGACGAGGGCTGCATATAGAACAAATGTAGAATTGGCTGAAAACTCTTCTGATAATTCTTTAACAGAAATTTTATTTGAAGAAGAAGATGAAAACGCTAAAAATAGTTAGCTGATGAAGTTATTTTATTGGCTAACTATTTTTTGTTTAAATTAAACAATTATTCTATAAGTTTTTATAATATATTGCATTCTGCATAAATACATAGTATTATCATGATTATTATTAACATTTAAGTGATGATGAAAGATCATTTAACACATTTTTTCCTTACAATATGACAATATAGAAGAAATGAGTATTTCTTAAATCACAGGAGGCAATTCATTTGGACAATAAATTATCCTTTTCAAGTTATTTAGTTATTGGAATAATGTTATTTGCTTTATTTTTTGGAGCAGGTAATTTAATATTCCCGGCGAGCCTTGGACAAAATGCTGGGACAAGCTTATGGGTTGCTATAATAGGATTTTTAATAACTGGTATTGGACTCCCATTTTTAGGGACATTAGCAATGGGCTTCTCTGGAAGTAAGAATTTACAGGAACTGTCTAGTAGAGTACACCCTATTTTTGCTATTATTTTTACATCTTTACTTTATTTAACAATCGGTCCATTTTTCGCATTGCCTAGAACTGGTGCTGTTTCATATGAAATTGGAATCATGCCCTTTATAAATTCTGAATATACACAAATCGGGTTGTTCGTGTTTACAGTTATTTTCTTTGGTCTTACATTGTGGCTTTCCTTGAATCCATCGAAGATTGTAGATAATGTGGGGAAATACCTTTCTCCAGGAATACTAATAGGTCTCCTGATCTTATTGGTTCTTGTTATATTCAAGCCTATGGGAGATTTTAGTGCACCGCAGGGAAGCTACGTTGATAATGCCTTTATGACAGGTTTTACAGAAGGGTATAATACAATGGATGCTTTGGCTTCCTTAGTCTTCGGTATTATAGTCATTAATGCAGTGCGTGCAATGGGTGTAACCTCTAAAAAAGGTATCCTAGCTGCAACTGCTAAGTCTGGTGCCATTGCAATTTTCTTCTTAGGAGTAATTTATGCTGGTATTGGATATCTTGGAGCTACGTCTGTTGATATGTTTGGGATAATGGATACTGGAGGTCCTGTTTTAAGTGCAGCTTCCGAGCATTATTTTGGTTCCTTTGGAGCTATTCTATTAGCCATTGTAATAATCTTAGCTTGTTTAACAACGAGCATTGGCTTAACGACTGCTTGTGCCGAGTATTTCAATACATTGATACCTGCTGTAAGTTATAAAGTATTTGTAATTGTTTTTAGTGTATTTACATGTGTTATCGCTAACTTTGGATTAGCGAATATTATTACATACTCTGTACCAGTGCTAATGCTTTTATATCCATTGGCTATTGTTTTAATATTGCTAGCTTTTTTATCCCCATTGTTCTATCATTCAAGGCTAGTATACGTAGTAGTGATGTTCTTTACTTTCCTAATCAGTATTGTAGATGGATTGAAAGCGCTATGTGAATCTTTAGAAATAGAGTATTTTGGATGGTTACAATCCATTCTAAACTTGTATGACAATATATTACCATTTTACGGTGTAGGACTTGGCTGGGTCATTCCTTTCATTGTTATCACTGTTATAACATCTCTTATTGCTAGGGTAATTAGATAACATTAAATTTGAGAGGCTGGGACATAACTAGTCCATAAATTAAAAGACGCGAAATCAGTAATTTGATTTCACGTCTTTATTTTTTTTGTCTATGTTAAAGGTTAGGGTTGATTTAGGATGCTTTCTAAATCGGATAGTAGTATTGATTTCTGCGCCAGCCGGACGCTTTTTCGTGGGGTGAGCGTTAAGCCATCACCCGTCGCTTACGCGCGCGGTTGTGATGTCTTAACTGTCTCACTCATCCCACAGGAGTCGCTGTCTGGCGCTCCAATCAATAAATGGAGTAGGGCTGTATTTCAATAAATCCTATTTATAAATTACTCGCATAAATAATACCGGAAAACTGACTCCAACCACACGCTATAATCTAATTTTGTTCTAACTAGCCATTTAAATTGTACAGTCAGTATAAAAACGCAATGTCTATCCAAAATAAACCAATAACTTTAACAAAGCTATTTTTTTAAGGTAATTAAAATTCTTCAATCGTATAAATCCAGTTAGCGCGCATTACTTCTGTAAGCTTTGAAACTTCCTTGTCTTTAAATAACTGAATTAATTCTTGATGTTGTTTAATTGATTGCTCTCTTAAATTAATTTTTTCGTAATAATAAAGTCTTCTTACATGAGCCTGGAGCATTTCTACCATAGAGAATATGTATGGATTATTCGCACGATCCACAATCAGCTGATGGAATTCTTCATCAATTTTTAGTGCTTTTGTAAATTCTTTAGCTTGCAGCGCCGTTGCGAATTCTTTATTTTTTTCTTCGAGCATATTTAAAATTTCTTCGTCCATATTAGGAGTTGCAAGTTCAGCTGCGAGCGCTTGTAATGCTGCTAAAGGAGGGAGTAAATTATAAATGTCCTCCGGTTCCACAGGAGTAACCTGTGTTGCTCTTCCTGGTTGCATGGATACAAAGCCCTGGGATTCCAATAGCTGAAGTGATTCTCTTATTGGTGTACGACTAACACCTAAAGCTTGTGCTAGCTCTATATCGTTTAGCTTCTCATCTGGTTGAAGAGTACCATCGATAATCCATTGTTGTAGCTGATTGAACGCATGTAGCTTAGCGGTAGTACGTACTGGTTTGGTATGGTCAATTGGTATAGGCATAAAACAACCTCCTTCAAAAAGTATTAGTTGTTTCATATTATACACTATATTATGCAATATATCGCAGGTTTTATTGAAAAATTTTCCTTATTCTACTAAAATTTTTAACGTAATATTTTTAACGTCTATGACAGATTCCTCAGCAATAATATCCTGGAGCATGACTTCCTTAAAATAGGTAACACTTTCTTTAAGTGGTAAGTGTAATATCTTTCTTAATGCAGTCTCATACATCTTGATAAATTCTGGGTCAGTATTGCCGTGCTGTAGCTCTGTAAAAGCTTCATAAACCTGATCCATTTTATCTGCTAGCTCTAGCAAACGACCTTCAATTGTTTCGTCCTTACCCTCTTTCATTCGATCAAAAAATACAGGTTGGAATTCTTCAGGTATTTCATTTAGTATAAATTTTTCCATCATTTTCTCTTCCACGTGTGAAAGCATTTGTTTTAACTCAGGAGAAGCATGTTTTACTGGTGTTTTAATATCACCTATAAAAATCTCTGCAAAGTCATGGTTAATAGTTTTCTCATACAAAGATTTCCAGTTAATTGTCGCTCCATGATTTTCCTCTATAGTTCCAAAGAACATTGCATATTGAGCGACCTTCCAAGAATGGGCTGCTACATTATGCTCTTCATATTTGAACCTTCCTGGTGCTCGTATAATTCTCTCCAACTCATTCATGCTCATAAAAAAACGGTGAATTCCCATTTACAATCACTCCTTTTCTATATATTACTAACATATCCGTATTTTATGTAAGAGAAACTCTAGCGAATCGATTTAGTTTTATTTTCCCGACTTTCGGGTAATCCTATACTAACCTAAGGAGGAATTGACATGGCCAAATATGAAAAACTAAAAGAGGAATTACTTAACCGATTTAAAGAATTAGAGGAAAGTTTAAATAGCGATGAAGAATTTGAAACAACGGAGTTATCCCAATACGATAATCATCCTGCAGATAATGCAACGGATTTAACTGACCAGCATACGAGATTAGCCATACGAAAGCATAATGAAGAGGAAATAGAAGATATAAAGGCTGCGCTTCAGGCTATGGATGAGGGAACTTACGGAAAATGTATGGTATGTAACAAGCAAATCCCTATTGAACGGTTAGAAGCTAAGCCAACAGCATTAACCTGTATTGAGGACGCCCAACAGGAGATAGAAGACTTCCGTCCAGTCGAAGAAGATATATTAAAACCTGATACAGACCGTCCAGTAGAACAGGAAGAAAAAGAACTTAGAGACTACAGTAATAGCTTCGAGGATGTAGAATCCTATGGCTCATCAGATACTCCGCAAGACAAATAAACTAATTAAAAGATGCCATTTCCAAAGTTATTGGGCATCTTTTTTTTCTATTTTATGCGCTCTATTCTCTCCGTCAAAAGTATTAAGAGAATTTAGCCCCTGTCATTTAACAGTCCAAATTCTTTCTGATACACTAGAAGCAAGGGGGAAGATTAAATGGCAGCTATCGTTATGTTTGATGGAGAATGTAATTTTTGTGATTCCAGTGTTCAATTTATAATAAAACGAGACACACGTGGTTATTTTAAGTTTGCTGCACTTCAAAGTGATGCGGGAGTGAAATTGAAAGAAAAATATGGTATCTCGAATCACATCGATAGTTTCATCTTGATAGAAGATGAAAAAGTCTACAAATTTTCCGATGGAGCGTTAAGAGTGTGTAGAAATTTAAGTGGTTTATGGAGGTATCTTTATATTTTTATACTTGTTCCTAAACCAATTAGAAACAGTGTTTACAAATTCATCGCAAAAAATCGTTATCGTTGGTTTGGTAAAAAGGAGAGCTGTATGATACCCTCTCCAGAAGTACGAAGCCGTTTCTTATAAAGTAAATAATAGATTAATGAGGTGATTGTTCAACATGAAACATGAAGTGTATGACGTAACAATTATAGGGGGAGGTCCAACTGGATTGTTTGCATCCTTTTATGCGGGGCTCCGTGATTTAAAGGTGAAAATAATTGATAGCCTTCCAGAGCTAGGTGGACAGCTAATGGAGCTTTACCCAGATAAGTATATATATGATATTGGTGGCTTGCCCAAAATATTGGCAAAGGATTTGGTGGCAAATTTAGTTGAACAGGCTTCCTATAGTGATCCAACCATATGTTTAGAGGAAACCGCAAACGAGCTAGAAAAACACGATGAATATTTTATATTGAAAACTGACAAAGATACACATTACTCCAAAACAATCCTTTTGACATCTGGTGTAGGTTCATTTCAACCACGTAAATTAACTGTTCCGGGAGCTAAGGAATATGAGGGTAAAAATTTATATTATAAAGTAAAGGACTTAAATGACTTTCAAAATTCTAATGTATTAGTACTAGGCGGCGGAGATTCTGCCCTAGACTGGTCGTTAATGTTAGAGAATATTGCTTCAAAAGTAACCCTCTGCCATCGTCGTGAGCAATTCACGGCTCATGAAAAATCCGTACAACAGCTTCAAGATTCAAAAGTACATGTTAAAACTTCCTATGCGGTCAAAGAACTAGTTGGTGATGGAGAACATATCCAAGAAGTTGTTGTAGTGAGCAAGGATAAAGTAGAGGAAAGAATTCCTGTAGACCATGTGCTAGTCAACTATGGCAACGTAGCATCTCTTGGACCGCTTAAAAGCTGGGGTCTAGAAATGGAAAAGAATTCGGTAATAGTGAATGAAAAAATGGAAACAAGTATAGAAGGCATATATGCTGCTGGTGATGTGTGTACACACGCAGGTAAAGTAAAGCTAATTGCAGTTGGATTTGGTGAAGTTCCCAATGCAATTAGCCATATTAAGGCATCATTAGATCCAAAGGCAAGAGTACAGCCAAAGCACAGTACGAGTATTTTTGAAGAAACAAAATAAAAAATCCCATGCCTCGTTTAGGAGGCATGAGATATCTTACTTATAAAATACTTTATCGATATTATATTTAGCTTTTAAGGTATTAATTGCATATGTTTCATATATTTCACGATCCATAGCCTCTTCAACTATACACACGCTAATTTTGTATACTTCGTCGCGATGTTTAATCATCGGGGAAACATTATCTTCAAAATGTTTTTTAATACGTTGACGAATTTTACGCGCTTTTCCTACGAATAATAGCTCATCATTTTTGTTATAAAACATAAAGATGCCGCCTTTATCACGAGGGATTTGGTGGAAGTCGATAAATCCATAAATAGATGGGATTTCAACTTCCCCTTCTTTAAGGGCTTGCGTGCGTTGTGTAATAGTAACGGTTGGTTTTGGTAATTCAATTTTAATCATTTCTCTCACGTCCTCTTATTGTCTGTCCTTTAGTTTATCACATTTTAGCAGTAATATCTATTCGCAAGAGACGGGATTAAATTTAAAGTAAGATAAAGTGAATATAATCGATAGGAACAAGTATAGTAATTATAAGGATAATAAGGTAGAGGCCGGCTAGAATAGAAGGAGAGTTGTTTCTCCGGAACAGAATAAGAATATATTCGCCGTAGACAGTGCGGGTGTGTTAGGAGGATATAAAAAATGGGAAGCATACCTGATTGGTTTTTTGCTGTGGCAATTGCGGTTGTCATTTGTTTTATAATAGTAGCAGAGTGGTGGACACGAAGAGGATAGAATTTATGCTATAATAATAAACTAAAGATAAGAAAAGAAAGAGGAATCATATGCTAACATTTGAAGAGAAAGAAGCAATTATTCAAGAGTTTCCCGAACTAACACGTAAAGAAGTATCGATGAAGCGAGTTAACTACCATTATGAAGAAAGCTTATATGATAAAACAACTGTAATCTACCATCTACATCCTAATGGCAATGGCTTTGTGTATGTTGGAGATCTTCCACAATATGAAGCAAAAGAAAAAGGATTAGTTAATATTAGAGAAGTATCAGCGGATGAGCTACGCCAAATGATTAAAGATTCTATTGCCTATTTAGCGACTGAGGAAGAAGAATTGATTGACGAAGAAGTAGAGGAGGAGTGGACAAACAAAGAAAGCTCTAAGCTAACTCTTTTACAAGAGGATACTCTTTGGAATGTCTACCATGGTTATAACCTAGAGGAGAGCTTTGGCACCTACAATGAAGCAAAAGCATATCTTTTAGAAGAAGGCTTCCGTCTTACTGCAAAAAGATAAGGAGGTTTTTGTATGAAAGGTAAAACAACGGTAGTAATTATTATTGGGATTTTACTCATCGCAATTGGAACGACCTTTTACTTCATCATGAACTTCTTTGAGAATAATCCTACTCAAGCACAGCCAATTGGCTATATCACTGGGATTATTATAGACACGAAGGATAGTGGTATTCTTGTTGTAGAAGATTTAAGTGAAGATGAAGCGCGCACTTTATCGGTAGAAGAAGCACTAGAAGCTGGGAAAAGTGCTACTTGGTTTAATATTTCGATGGCTCAGCGCAATGAGTTAGAATTGTATGATCTAGTCAAAGTCGGATATGAATCCCTGAAGGAATCTCATCCAGCATCAGGTGAAGCTAAAACGATTGAAAAAGTAGAAGAATAATCTAAAGTTCTCCATAGCGCCAATTGCTATGGGGAATTTTTTTTATTAGTTTGTTAAAGTTATTGGTTGATTTTGACTAACAATTCTTTTTTTATAGTGACTGTAAACCATAAACCGCTTTATCAATACATTAAATATATTTCTACTTATTGCTCACCCCGAGGAAAGCGTCCGGCTGGTGCGAAAAATCAATTCTACTCTCTAATCTAAGATTTCCTTACATTATAAATCAACCCTACCCTTTTTATTTAAAAAATGAAGTGAGGTATGCAAGAGCGTTAAGGATTTTAGTAGTAAACTTTAGACAATTAAAACAAGAGGGAGGGACTAGCTAATCCATAAAACACAATAGTGGGATGTGGTCATTAAGATAGTGACGACCACGCCCTTTTATATGGAGATGATATTGAATAAGTCTGCTCAAAGCCTATAGGAAACGAGTTGACTCCTCTAGGGGAGAATGAACCTATGCCTGAATTGGAATGTGCTTGTAGGCAACTACATCAAAAAGCCCGGTATCAGTTAATTTTAGTTCAGGTATAACTGGTAAGCTTACAAATGACAAAGTTAATAATAAGTGGAAATCTAAGTTCGGATGAATGGAGATTAATGATTCATGTAAAATTTTTAACTCTTTAGCAGTTTGCGTTGCAGGTTTATCGGACATTAAACCTGCTATAGGTAAGGAGAGGGAAGCTAATACCTTTCCATCATTTATGATTACAACCCCACCCTGTATACTCTCTAAATGTTTACAGGCTGCAAGCATATCCTCATCATTTGTCCCAAGTACAACCATGTTATGTGAATCATGAGCGATAGTAGTTGCTATTGCACCCATCTTAATACCAAACCCGTGCACAATTCCAAGACCAATGTTCCCTGAGGCCTGGTGTCTCTCAATTACTGCTAGCTTAAGTAAATCATGTTCTGTACAAGGAGTGAAGAAACCTTCTATTACAGGAACCTTTAGCACTTTTTTACGAGTTGTAATTTGATTGGGCATTATTTCAATAACATTTGCGGTTCCATCATTGGTTAAGGGGATGGAAAAGTCAGCTACTGAAAGCGTTGGTAATGAAACAGTATTTGCAATATGCTGTGGTAAGTAATCTTCGGAAGCATTTACTTTTAGCATTTTGTTATCTTCAGCAATCTTTAGTCCATTCTTCCAAACGAAAATGGCACGAAAGGATTCCAGGCTATCAATCATAAAAAAGTCTGCAATGAAACCTGGAGCTATGGCACCTTTGTTATACAATTTGTAGCATTCAGCGGCATTTAATGTTGCTAATTGAATTGCTTGTAATGGCTCCATTCCTTCCTTGATAGCTAGACGTATGGCATGGTCGATGCTTCCTTCCTCTATCAATTCATCCAAATGCTTATCGTCCGTACAAAACATAAATCTACGTGCATTTTGTGTATTTACAGCGGGCAGTACATCTCTTAAATTTTTGGCTGCAGATCCTTCCCGAACTAAAACATACATACCTTGTGCTACTCGATCTAATGCTTCTTCTGCCGTTATACATTCATGATCAGTATGGATACCTGCCACTCGGTAGCCTGTAATTTGATTTGGCTTAAGTCCAGCACCGTGACCATCTATAGGAACATTAGCTTCAAGGGCCATTGCAATCTTGTCTAACATATCAGAATCTCCCGAAAGGACAGCAGGGAAGTCCATTACTTCAGCCAACCCAAGGACCTTCTCCTTAGTTAAGAAAGGTTGTAGCTCCTTAGCTTTTAGGACGGCTCCGGCATGTTCAAAAGGTGTGGCTGGGACGCTAGAGGGTAGCATAATATGAATATCCATCTCACTTTTTAAAGAATCATCTATCATAAATTGAATCCCGTCAGCTCCGGAGACATTGGCTATCTCGTGAGGATCTGTAATAACTGTTGTGACACCATGTGGAAGGAGGATTCGACTAAATGCTAATGGGGTTACCATTGAAGATTCAATATGTATATGAGCGTCAATTAGACCGGGGACGACATACTTACCTTCAGCGTCTTGCTCAGCCTTTGCTATAAATGCTCCAGTTGTATCCACTGCAACGATGTGACCGTTTGTCACAACAATG
Organism: Psychrobacillus sp. BL-248-WT-3; assembly: GCF_012843435.1. Lineage (GTDB taxonomy): Bacteria > Bacillota > Bacilli > Bacillales_A > Planococcaceae > Psychrobacillus. The sequence goes on from NZ_JABAFC010000002.1 coordinate 141,389, forward strand.
TCTGCTAATTTCCATTCTAATGAAAATACATCTGCTATCTTCGCATTGCGAAGAATGAAATCAGCTTGTTCTTTCCCTTGAGAGGCTAAAATTCTTTCTTTTAGTTGTTCTACACGAATGTTCACAAATTTGTGCTCCTTTTTTGAATATTTTATTAATTATAGTAGTGCTGGGATTATAAGGAAAGTTATAATTAAAATATAATCGTACAGGGGGGATTGAAATGGTTTATCGAAAAACACAGACTGCGAATATAGCCTTAGCTTTTTTGCTGCTAGTACTTCTTTCTAATTTTCTAGTGTATCGACCACAAGTGCAGGATTTCTTTTCACTTCAGCTTAATAGTGGAGTTGCTATTGGGTCTCTTATAGATTTAGCAATTGTTGCACCTTTACTCGTTTATGCAATCTTTAAGATTTCCTTCAAACAAGTAATAGGTCTTATGGTTGGAGGATTAGTTATTGCTAGATTTTTTATACCTTCTGAATTGTTTTCCCCGTTTAAAGGAATTCTATATCTGGGAATTGTTTTTGAAGCACTTTTGATTTTGGCAGAGTTAAGTTTAATAGTTTTAGTCATTTATAAAACCCCAAAAATTAAAGCTTCCATGACGGATATGAAAACTTCGCCATTGTTTAGCCTCATACCTTCTATTAAACAGGTAGTTACAAAAAATATTCTTATACGTATTATCGTTTCTGAATTTTTAATGTTTTATTATGCAATTTTTACATGGAAAAAGAAGGCCCCTAGTCATCCGAATATAATTACCTTACATAAAAAAACAAGCTACATTGCTTTTAATGTAATGATTATACATGCAATTATTATAGAAACAATTGGGCTTCATTGGTGGCTACACGACAAATCGATTCTGCTGTCATTCGTGTTATTGGTCTTTAATATTTATAGTGTTTTCTATTTCCTAGCTGATATCCAAGTAACACGTTTACACCCCGCAGAGATAAAAAACGGTAACCTGTATGTGACACAAGGACTTAGTGCTCGAATTGTTGTCCCGCTACATCTGATTAAGAATGTAGAATGGGATGTAGCTGTTCCGGATAAGCACACACTTCAATTTATGTATCGTGATTTTGAACCATTAGAACCTCAAGTCTTAATCCACTTGCATGAACCCATAGAGGCGACAATGTTCATGGGGAAGGAAAAAGTAGTTACGCAGTTTGCCATCCGAGTAGATGAACCACAAAGGCTGAGGGAAATATTAGAAACAACGTGAAGCGCATCATTTGACGAGAAAATATATGTTGGCTATAATTATCTCAAATTCGAGATAAAAGAGGAGCTTTTAATGATGAAGCATTTATATTTTCAAGGGGAGGATTCTTCGAGACCGACCTTATTGTTATTGCATGGTACAGGTGGTAATGAGCATGACTTAGTTGGACTAGGGAAAGAGATAGACAGCTCAGCTAATATTCTGAGTGTGCGAGGGAATGTGTTAGAAAACGGAATGCCTCGGTTTTTTAAACGTCTTGCGGAAGGGGTTTTTGATCTCGAGGACCTGCAGGCTCGTACAGAGGAATTAAAAAGCTTCCTAGATGAAGCAGCTCAAACCTATAAATTTGATCGTGATCAAGTAGTAGCGATTGGTTATTCTAATGGAGCTAACATTGCAGGGAACCTTTTATTTGAATATAAGGATGTCGTAAAAGGTGCGATTCTCCATCATCCGATGGTGCCGAGGCGTGGAGTAGAGATACCAGTCATGTCAGGTACTCCTGTATTCATTGGGGCAGGAAAGAATGACTTTATGTGCCCGGCAGCTGAATCTGAAGAACTGAAGGACTTATTGCAGAATGCAGGCGCTAGTGTGGAGATGCACTGGCATGAATACGGTCATCAGTTAACACAAAGCGAAGTACAAGCTGCAAAGGAATGGTATAAAGCAAATTTCTAGAGGAACTGACCTGTGAACTAACTATTTTATAAAATACAAAGAGGCTGGGACATAACTAGTCTCTCAATAAAAAACGTGAAACCGGAAAACTCGATTTCACGTTTTTACTTTATTATTAGGCCGATCCGTTTCCTGTATGAAAAACTTTCTACTTTAGTTGTTTGAAGAGGAAGCGGCGACTCCTGGGGGAACAGCGCGAGCTGAAAGCCCCGCAGGAGCAAAGCGACGAGGAGATTGAAGCCGTGCCCCCGGAAAGCGTCGCTGTAACGGAAAACAACTACTGATAATTCGAATAGATGGCCCCTTGTAAAATTTTTGAGGCTGTTAATTTGGAGTAGAGTTTTGTCCCGGTCTCTTTGTTGTGTTTAAGTTTTGACTTTCAATTTTAATGGAAGTTTTTCGCTTTGTAAGGTCCCTTTCTAAAAGGTAGCCACCAGTTCCATTTACCAAAAAGTTTCATCAAGCTTGGAACTAATAGTAAGCGGATAATTGAAGCATCGATAGCCACGGCTATAGCTATTCCGATACCAATTTGCTTGACTGGCATAACCTCTGTGAAGGCAAATGCACCGGTGATAACAATCATAATTAATGCTGCAGAGGTAATTATTTTACTAGTGGAGGTTAATCCATCTACAGTTGCTTTCGTATTATTGTGATGTTTCATATACTCCTCTTGAATACGGGAGATGAGGAATACCTCATAGTCCATACTTAGCCCAAAGACTAAACTGAAAACAATGACTGGAATTATTAAGGCAATGGTCGTTTCCTCTAAACCAAAATGGCCATACTGAAATATATAAACAAGTATGCCAAACGTGGAGGCTAAACCAATTACATTCATAATAATTGCTTTTAAAGGTATAAGCACGGAACGGAAGGCGATGGTTAAAATGATAAAGGTAGAGCCCAATATTATTCCTAGCAATATCCCGACCTTATCAAAAATTTCATCAAATATTTCTTGATTAAACTTAGGTTGACCACCTAATAAAATATCTGTGCCAACGTCTTTATCAGCCCATTCTCTTGCCCAATCCTGTGCTTCATCAGATGAGCCATTAAGTCCTAATGTAACTGGAATCATTAATTTGTCACCTTGGACAAAGGTATCCAATAGTGGGGTGAGCTGACCTGAAACCTCTGGAATCAACATGCTTTGCTCCCACTGTTCGACGGTAGGTATTTCACTAGCCGAAAAGACAGTATCTACTGATTTAACATCAGGATCCTTCAAAAGCTGCTCTTCTAAATTTTTCATAGTGTTTAGGCCATCTGTATTTTCCCAGCCACCTGGTCGATCAGCCACCACGTAAATCGTAGACTGGTCCCCCATATTAAACTCATCCTCCATCACTTCATAAGCTTGACGGGAATCATAGTCCTTAGGTAGAGATTCTACTGATGGGATGGTTAATGTCATTTCTTTTACCGGGATTATACCTATCCCGAGTAACACTAAAGCTACAATGATCAAGGTAACAGGTCGCTTCATTACAAAGGAGGCAAAGTTTCTCCACTTGGTAGAGGCACCAGGCTTCACACGCAAGATAGTCCATTTATTAATACGATCACCTAATACCATCAGTAAGGCTGGTAATAGGGTAATGGACCCCAATACTGCCATAGCGACAACAAGCATACCGCCAAGAGCAATATTTTGAAAAATCTCTACTTCTAATACAAACATTGCTCCAAGCCCAATAAATACACAAAGTGCAGAGAAAATAATAGAGCGACCAGCTGTTTTTATAGAGATTTGGACAGCCTCTAAAACGGACTTTTCGGCAAGCTCTTCTTTATAACGATTAATTAGTAATAAAGCAAAATCAATACTTAGCGCAAGCCCTAGCATTGGAACTATGTTGAGGACGAAAATAGATAAATCCATGGCTTCGCCAAAGAATGTCATGACTCCAAGTGCTGAAACTACTGTGACAATACCCACAGCAATTGGTACCAAAGCGGCAACTACACTTCCAAATGCAAGGAGCAGAACGACCAATGCTATTGGAAGACCGATTGCTTCTGCACTAGCCAAGTCTTTTTGGCTTGCCGTGTTAATATCTTTATTGATGGCGGCAGCCCCAGTTAAAGTGACACCCTTTTCGTTTCCGATAGATTGACGAATGTCATCAACTACCTCTGACATGTTCTCGGTATCCGTGTTAAAGTGCAACATTGCGTATGATACATTTTCCTTATAGAGAGTAGAATCCTCCAAGGGTGATTGGATATCTTTCACTATTTTTAAGTTTTCAATATCATCTAACGTATCTTGTATTGTTTGATCGGATGTTTGATCGAATACGATGAAGAGTGTCTCGGCTGGTAAATCAAAGGTTTCAGTTAGCTCATCCATTACTTGCTGGTGTTCTCCGTCCATTTTAAAGCCGTCACCCTCCAATAAAGATGGAAGACGTAATGCAAAAAAAGCAAGAGCCACAAACAGGATGATCCAAACTCCCAAAGTGACTTTATAATGGCGTGTCACCAGGTTAGCTAAAAATTTCATATATTTCCTCCTTAGATAAAGCCAAGTAGTAATATAGCTCTTATGTTAAACCTACCCGTTTCAGTGGTAGAGTTTCCTTTTTATTGTAATGGAAAGCAAGTTTAACTGCTAATATAATGCTATGATAAAAGAAAGTTTTTGAAGGAGGAATATAAGTGAAAATTACATCTCCAAAACTCAATGAGAACCCAGAACAAATTAATTTAAACGAAGCTTTACAAGAGGATTATTATATTTCCAACTCCACTGTTTGTTCGCTTGAAGGTATTGAGGAATCAGAAGGAAAGATAATCTTTGATCAAGTACTTTTCAAACAAGCTTCCTTTGTGGATTTACATTTATACCAAGTGGAATTTATAGATTGTATTTTTGAAAAATGTGATCTTTCTAATGTAGTAATGGAACAGGCAGTATTTCATCGAGTGGAATTCTTAGCGTGTAAGCTCTTTGGAGCAAATTTTGCGGATGCGAGGCTAACTGATGTGAGAGTTTGTGAAAACCATGCGAACTACCTGAATCTAAGTTTTTCTAAGTTGAAAAAGGTATCCTTTAATAACTGTACATTAAATCATGCAGACTTTATTGATGCCACCTTACAGCATATTGAATTCGAAACATGTGAAATAGATGAGGCTAACTTTACGGATACATCTTTAGATGGGGTTGACTTGAGCAGCACTACATATGAAAACCTATTAGTATCCCTTGAGGATTTAAAAGGCTGCACAGTTTCCATGGAACAAGCTATAGGATTTGCCAAATCGTTAGGAGTGATTATAAAAGAGTAAAAGAAAAAACCTCGTATTTAATTACGAGGTTTTAATTAATTAAAAGAGTAAATTTAAGACTTGGAAGATGATAGCTGCTACTATGGCAGATATCGGTAGAGTAATAATCCAAGTTAATACAATTTTTTTAGCGACTCCCCATTTTACACCCTTCACACGCTGAGCTGCTCCAACCCCCATAATAGCGGAAGAAATAACGTGTGTTGTAGAAACTGGTAAATGAATGGTTGTAGCACCAAAAATAATCATAGCAGACGATAAGTCAGCCGCTGCCCCATTAATAGGGCGGATTTTCATGATCTTACCACCAACAGTTTTAATGATTTTATAGCCACCGATAGATGTACCAAGACCCATCGCAGTTGCTGCTGCAATACGAACCCAAAGCTGGATGTCGTCTGTAGCTTGCCATTGTGCAGCAATAAGGGCCATCGTTATAATCCCCATTGCTTTTTGGGCATCATTTGTACCATGGGTAAACGATTGAAGTGCTGCTGTTCCTATTTGGAAGATACGAAATCTTTTGTTTGTCCCATAAAGGCTTCCTCGTTTAAAAATCACCTTAAATAGTGACATCATTAAAAATCCAACTGCTAAAGCAAGAAATGGTGATACGACTAAAGCTATTAAGATATTAGTGAACCCATCATAATTTAAAACTCCAAACCCTGCCGCAGAGATAGCTGCCCCTGCAATAGAACCAATTAGGGTATGAGATGAGCTAGATGGAATTCCGTAATACCAGGTAACTAAGTTCCAAATAATCGCTGAAAGTAAAGCTGCCAAAATAATTAATGATCCGTTTTGAAGTGTAAAAGGATCGACAATATCCTTCGTAATTGTTTTAGCAACCCCTGTAAAAGTTAGAGCACCTACAAAGTTCATAATAGCGGCCATGTAAACTGCAACTTTTGGTTTTAAAGCTCTTGTTGAAACAGAAGTGGCAATTGCGTTTGCGGTATCATGGAAACCATTGATAAAGTCAAAGGCAAGGGCAAAAAACACAACTAGGATCGTTAATATAAAAATAGTATCCATAATGAAAGCTCCTACGCGTTACGCATAATAATTGTTTCAAGCGTATTTGCTACGTTTTGACAATAATCTGCGATATCTTCTAATTGCTCGTAAATATCCTTAAATTGAATAATACGAATCGGATCTTTTTCGTTTAAGAAAAGCTGCTTAATGGAAGTACGAAGCACCTCATCACATTTACGTTCATAATCCTTGATTAGAATGGAATGTTCATGCATCTTAAGCAATTTCTTCTGAGCTAATAGCTCCATCGCTTTTACAATCTCGTCCGTACTTTTAACAATATAGCCTAGGAATGTACGCATTGACTCATCAATTTCAACTAATGTGAACATTTCAAGATGTGCCGTAAAATTGTCAATTCCGTCTAGAATGTCATCCATTCGGATAGCTAGTTCCAGAATATCCTCACGTTCAATTGGAGTCATAAATGATTTGTTTAACATAACAATCAACTCATGGATTAATGTATCCCCAGCTGTTTCGTAATTCTTAAGGTGTAAGCTAATTTCTTTTAAATCTGAAGCGTTATTAATACGGAAATCATCTGCATAATGAGTGGCTTCACGTACGTTTTCAGCTATCTTTAAAAGGGATAGGAAAAAAGGATCTTGTTTTTTTGAGCTAATCATAAAAGCCTCCTAGACTTTAAAATGGTGTAGTTAGTATGAATTTTCCTCAAATAGCATACCAAAAAACTTACAAAATCAACACACTTTTTACTTTAAAATCGATAAATTTACAATCCTGTAACAATTCAAGCGTCTAAAAAAGATTAAAATTTGACAATAAAAGCTACTTTATATAGAAAAAAATGATAGTGTACTAATTATTAAAAATGTTGAAACCTTCTGAATTTAGATACGTATAACTACTAAAGAAGTTATTAAATGGAAAAGTGGTGAGAAAAATAGAACAAATTTTCTTGTATGGTTTAATTGTAATTGGTCTTATTACTATTCTTTATGTGTTATTTGCAGATGCAATAGACGGCATGGAAGCAGGGATTTTTAATCCGACTACAATTCTCTCCTTTCTATTATTCATTTGTGCAGCGGGTTTTATTCTCCTTAAAGTTACTAATTGGAGTGAAACCGTTATAATTACCGTGGCTGTAGGGATATCCATCTTTTTAACCTTTTTACTGTACTTCTTTGTACTTTTACCTCTCTCCTCAGCCGAAGTCTCTACAGCCTACACAAACGAGTCATTACTAGGGCAAGTCGGAAAGGTTATTGTTCCTATACCCTCAAACGGGTATGGTGAAATCACAATTGAGACAGTAAATGGACTCATCGCTAAAAGAGCTACTGGTTTAGACAATGAAGAGATTGAATATGAAAAACAGGTCTTAATAATTGAAGTGAAAGACGGCACTTTTTTAGTAAAAGAATATGTGCCTTTTATAAAATAAAAAGGGGGATTTTAAATGGGCTTGGAAATGTTAGTTGTAATAGGGGTTGTTGTATTCGTAGTTTTAATCATGCTGGCTGTCTATATAACCAAATATAAAACGGTTGGTCCTGATGAAGCCTTAATCGTTACAGGGAGCTACTTAGGCTCTAAAAATGTTCATACAGATGACTCGGGCAATCGCATTAAGATTATTAGAGGTGGCGGTACATTCGTATTTCCTGTATTCCAGCAAAGTGAACCTCTTAGTCTATTATCAAGTAAACTAGAAGTTACAACACCTGAAGTGTATACCGAGCAGGGTGTTCCAGTTATGGCGGATGGGACCGCTATTATTAAAATCGGAGGTTCCATTTCAGAAATTGCAACTGCAGCTGAGCAGTTTTTAGGGAAATCTAAACAGGACAGAGAAAATGAAGCAAAAGAAGTATTAGAAGGTCATCTTCGCTCCATTTTAGGGTCAATGACAGTTGAGGAAATATATAAAAATAGAGATAAGTTCTCGCAAGAGGTACAACGTGTTGCGTCGCAGGATTTAGCAAAAATGGGTCTTATTATAGTTTCTTTTACAATCAAAGATGTTCGAGATAAAAATGGTTATTTAGATTCTCTAGGTAAGCCAAGAATCGCACAAGTTAAGCGTGATGCGGATATAGCTACAGCAGAAGCAGAAAAGGAAACACGTATTAAACGTGCAATGGCTTCGAAGGAAGCTCAAAAAGCTGAAATTGAACGAGCAACGGAAATCGCAGAAGCAGAAAAAGACAATCTGTTAAAGGTTGCAGAATACCGACGAGAGCAAGACATTGCTAAGGCACGTGCCGACCAAGCCTATGAGTTGGAGACGGCAAGGTCTAAGCAAGAAGTAACAGAGCAGGAAATGCAAATTCAAATTATTGAACGTCAAAAGCAAATTGAGCTTGAAGAGAAAGAGATATTGCGTCGTGAAAAGCAATATGATTCAGAGGTAAAGAAAAAGGCAGATGCAGACCGTTATGCTATTGAACAAAATGCTGCTGCATCCAAGTCTCGTGAAATGGCAGAGGCAGATGCAGAAAAATATCGCATTGAGGCAAAAGCGAAAGCAGATGCAGAAAAAGTACGTTTAGACGGTTTAGCAAAAGCTGACTCGCAACGTGCGCAAGGTGAATCAGAAGCAGATATAATTCGACTGAAGGGACTTGCAGAAGCTGAAGCTAAACAAAAAATTGCTGAAGCGTTTGATCTGTATGGGCAAGCTGCAGTTCTAGATATGGTTGTTAAAATGCTACCAGAATATGCTAAACAAATTGCTAGTCCACTTTCAAATATCGATAAGATAACTGTAGTAGATACTGGTGGAGGAGAAGGCGGAGGTGCCAATAAGGTTACCTCATACGCTACAAATCTTATGTCTACCCTACAAGAAACTCTAAAGGCTTCCTCAGGAATTGATGTGAAGAATATGCTAGAAAACTATGCTGGAAAGGGTAATATAAGACCGAGCATTGAGCAATTGACACAGGAAGTGAAAAAAGCGAACGAAGAAACAAAAGTACGCGAGGTACAAGAGGTATAACATTTAAAAAAACGGACTTTCCTAAGTTGGAAGTCCGTTTTTTATATTTCCTTTCATAAAGAACCCTATCATGATTAAACACGAACGTTATTTCTTTTATAAATTGGTAGTGACCGGCTGACACTCAAAAGTGATCTCTTACACAAATAGTTATTTCATACATACTCCATAGAGATAGGGAAGACCTATCATAAGACCCGGTAGGCAATTAATTGGAAAACTCATTTCTAATCATTTTTTAATAAAAGCATATAAATGCCTTTATTATTTTTTTGATTGTTCGTGTTTCATAAAAACTTCAGAATTATGAAATTGATTCTACTATTAACTAAATGTATAATTAAGGTTAGATTGTCGAATGTTGTAGAATTGTGGAGGGACAATGATACTTACAAAAGAACAAATTCACGATATTAGAGAAAAGCAGAGTCTACCTAGGGTAGTTACTGATAAAACAATTACAACTTATATTGGAAGCTCAGACGATATTTCTTATGCGCTTTATACACTCACCCCTGCAAGCACTACCTGGATTTATTCTAACCCATGTAATGAAAGCAATTACGTAGAAAAATATTATATTTTAGCTGGCAGTTTAAAAATAGTGTACTGGAACCAACATAAAATACTTCGGCCAGGTGATCTACTAGATTTAGTCATGCTAAATACGCTAATTACTTGTCAGGCAAAGGAAGAAGTGCACATTTTAATAGAAATGACTAAAAAATATTTTACCCAAAACTTCCTTGAGAGAGGTATTATTCATCGGGATGCTCTCCGTATTCAAGAAGTGGATGGTTATACTTATCATCATTGTGCGCGGATTAGAGACTATTCAATTGAACTTTGGAAAAGGTTGAATCCAAACAAAGTAGGAGTCCGTAGATTGTTCCTGGGCTCTTATTTCCATGATATAGGGAAACTAGCTATCCCTATTGAAATTCTTAATAAGCCAGGGAAGCTAACAGAGGATGAATGGAAAATTGTGAAAATGCATACAACGTTAGGCGCTGAAATGATGAGGAATCATGAAATTTCCTGCATCAGGGAAGCTGCTTTTATTGTCGAACAGCATCATGAAAGGTATGATGGAAAAGGATATCCTTTTGGACTTATGGGAGAGGAAATTTCCTTAGAAGCTTCTATTGTCTCTGTGGTGGATGCATTTGATGCAATGACTACTAATCGGGTTTACCGTGGGGCTATGACCTTTGAAGAAGCTATACTCGAAATAAAGAGAGGCAGAGGAACTCAATTTAATCCAAAGGTTCTAGATGAATTTCTCGAAATGTTGCAAGAAAAAAATAATCAGTGGTAAATGAAAAGGAGAGAAAAAAATGTCTTATCGTATTGAACGTGATTCTATGGGAGAAATTAAAGTTCCACAAGATAGTCTTTGGGGAGCTCAAACACAAAGATCTAAAGAAAACTTTAAAATTGGTACAGAAAAAATGCCTATTGGAGTAGTACATGGATTAGCTCTATTAAAGAAATCAGCGGCAATCGTTAGTCATTCTCTTGGTAATCTATCAGAAGTAAAAAAAGATGCTATCGCAGCTGCAGCTGATGAAATACTAGCAGGAAGGCTAGACCATCATTTTCCATTAGTTGTATGGCAAACTGGTAGTGGTACGCAGTCTAATATGAATGTTAACGAAGTCATTGCCAATAGAGGTAATCAACTATTAGAGGAAAAAGGTAGTGAAGAGAGACTTCACCCAAATGATGATGTAAACAAATCCCAAAGCTCTAACGATACTTTCCCCACTGCACTTCATATTGCTGGAGTACTCGCAGTCGAAAAAGAGTTATTGCCTGCAATTGACGTTTTAAAAGAGACGTTGGGTAAAAAATCTGAACAGTTTATGGATATCATTAAAATTGGACGTACGCATCTACAAGATGCAACGCCACTGTCTCTTGGCCAAGAATTCAGTGGGTGGCATAGAATGCTTGAAAAGTCTTCTAAAATGATTAATACAGCAGTGGAAGATATGAAAGAGCTTGCAGTTGGAGGTACAGCTGTAGGTACCGGTTTGAATGCTCCAAAAGGTTTTGGAGATTTAGTAGCAGCAGAAATTTCTAAAGAGCTAGGAATAGAATTTACTTCAGCTAAGAACAAATTCCATGCTTTGACAAGCTATGATGACGTTGTTTATGTACACGGTGCTGTGAAGGCACTTGCAGCTGATTTAATGAAGATTGCTAATGATGTACGTTTACTTGCAAGTGGTCCTCGTTCTGGTATCGGAGAGATCTCTATTCCGGAAAATGAACCAGGAAGCTCTATTATGCCTGGTAAAGTAAATCCTACTCAAAGTGAAGCAATGACGATGGTAGTAGCCCAAGTGATGGGGAATGATACTTCAATCAGTTTTGCAGCGAGTCAAGGGAACTATCAATTAAATGTCTTCAAGCCTGTAATTATTCATAACTTCTTACAATCCGTTCGCTTATTAAGTGATGCAATTATTAGCTTCAATAATAACTGTGCAGTAGGGATTGAACCAAACTTAGAAACAATTAAACATCATGTTAATAATTCTCTAATGCTTGTAACTGCTTTGAATCCATACATTGGCTATGAGAATGCTGCAAAAATTGCTAAGCATGCACACAAAAATGGTACAACTTTAAAAGAAGCAGCTATCGAATTAGAGCTGTTAACTGCTGACAAGTTTGATGAAATTGTTAGACCAGAAAAAATGATTTAAATGAGGTATATATGAAAAAAATTCTATTTTTATTATTTTGTTTAATGTTGGTGCTTGCTGCCTGTGGTCAAAAAGAAGAAAGTCACAAGACTGCAGAAGAAGTGGATCATCAGGAACATAATCACGACCATACGACTCATTTAGCTAATGGGGATATTCAGGAAACTACTTCTTCAACTGATGTGCTTCCGAAGTTTCTAGAAAAACAACCTGAAAATATGCAGCTGATTTATCAAGCTGCAGCAAAAGCTAATGAGGTACTCAAGTGGATGCCTTGTTACTGTGGTTGCGGCGATAGTGCGGGCCATAGAAGTAACTTCAACTGTTTTGTACAGGAAATTAAAGAAAATGGTGAAGTAGTATGGGATGACCATGGTACTCGCTGTGCAGCGTGCTTAGAAACTGCCGTTGCCTCTATTAACATGGTTCAAGAAGGTAAGTCACTTATAGAAATTCGCCAGGCCATAGACGAGGCTTATCAAGAAGGCTACTCTAAACCAACTGACACACCAATGCCCTCTTAAAATATAACTGCTCCTTCTCGCTTATAAGTGAGGGGAGCAGTTTTTTTATTGTTTAGGAAATTATAGAATTCTGAACCTGTGGGTAATTTGATGTCTAGCTTCATCGCCTTGCCCCTCGGGGTCAAATGGATAAAAGCTCCGGTGGCTGAGGAACTGCCTCCTAGCTTTTCTCCATTTGCCTGTCGGGGCAGACATAGGCGCTTGCGCTTTTCTTGTGCACCAAATTCATGAATTTAGTTGTCTTTCTTAAGAATTTCTTCATTTTTATCCTTCCTGAATGTTAAGAAACGTTAACTATAATGAATAGAAGGTAACAAGGAAGGGGTATTGCATGATACATGTAAAGAATGTCAATCATACATTTTTAATTGGAAAGAAAGGAAAAGAGAAGAAGGTGCCTGTACTAAAGAATCTCTCCTTTGACGTACAACAAGGAGAAATTGTGGCGGTAGTTGGGAAAAGTGGTTCGGGTAAGTCTACTTTATTGAACACGCTTGCAGGCTTTATGAGTCCAGAACAAGGGTCTATTCTTATAAATGGTCAAGAGACTGTTAAGTTAAATGAAACCGAAAGAGCAGCCTTTCGCTTAAATAATTTCGGCTTTATCTTTCAAAACTTTCAGCTGATGCCTGGTTTAACTGCTTTTGAAAATGTGGAGCTGCCATTAAAGCTGAAAGGAATTTCTGCTAAAAAACGTAAAGTAACCGTCCTTCAAATTATGAAAAAGGTAGGTCTAGATTCTGTGTCCGATCATTATCCAAATGAATTGTCTGGTGGGCAGCAACAGCGGGTTAGTATAGCTCGTGCATTAATCACGAGTCCCCCTATTTTATTAGCAGATGAGCCAACCGGTAGCCTAGACTCAGAGACAGAGCAGGACATTCTACTTCTCATTCAAGAACTCAATCAGACTATGGGGATCACGTTTGTTATTATCACTCATGATGAAGAGGTAGCTAGTATCGCACACCGCAAGTTAAAGATGCACGACGGAGAACTTAGGAAGGAGGATATGTCTCATGTTATTTAAGGATCAGCTAGAATTTGTATCCCAGCATATTAAGAAAAATAAACTCCGAGTATTTATGACAGTGCTTGCCGCAACAATGGGTTGTGCATTTTTAATCGTTCTAGCTTCTATAGGGTTTGGTGTACAAGATATGATGCGTTCTGAAATTTTAGAGGACCAAGCTATTACAGAGGTAGAAGTGTATGGTAACGAAGGCGTAATCGATTATGAGGAAATAAAAAATATAGATTCGGTCGGAGCAGTTGTTCAACGTGCTAGCATAGACGTCGAAACTGTTTTCAAATTAGAGGATAGAACAATTTTTGGAAACTCCAAGCTAACGAATTTTAAAGAAGAAACAAATTCAAACCTTTCATTATCCGAGGGTAGAATGCCTAAAGATGGTAATGAAATTATTGTTGGCTATCACTTCGCAGAAAACTTGTGGACAGAACAAGAGCGTACAACTTGGGAAGATGGAGCAGCAGAGGATGGAGAAATACCGAAAGGGTATGAAGAATCCATAATAGGTAAAGAGGTTACTCTAGCCATGAAGCCATATGGTCAAGAGGATACTTTTCCAGAACAATGGACGTTTACAATTGTAGGGGTTACTAAGCAACCAGCAAAAGACTGGATAGTCGATAAAATTGTCCTAATGGATGAATCTTGGACGGAAACATTAATGGCGTCCTATACAGCGAATGTAGCGGAGGTACCAGAAGAGGTTCTATACACAGAAACGAAAGTTTTTACTGCTAGTCTAGAGGACGTCAAGGCTGCAACAGATGAACTTAAAGAGATGGGTTACAGTGTTTACTCTGTTTCCGAGCAATTGGAGCAGTTAGATGTATTTTTTATGGCGTTTAAAATAGGACTTATATTTGTAGGCACGATTGCAGTTTTAATTTCATCTATAGGTATCTTTAATACAATGACAATGGCGGTTACAGAGAGAACAAGAGAAATTGGAGTGATGAAAGCAATTGGGGCTAGCCCAAAATTGATCAGACGACTGTTTCTCATGGAAAGTGCATGGATCGGTATTATTGGAACTGTGCTTGCAGTAATTATTTCTTATGTAGTGAGTTATTTAGCTAATCTAGTCTTGCCAATTGTTGTGGGCATGGCATTAGAGGAGGAGAGTATTGCGGGAATGAATTTAACGTTTTCGTTAATCCCTTGGCAACTTGTAGCTATTGCGTCTTGCATAAGTATTGGAGTAGCTATGATCTCTGGATGGAGACCAGCTAAGAAAGCAACTAAAATAGATGTAATTCAGGCTTTGCGACAAGAGCTATAACATAAAAGAGTGAACGGATGCGTTTAAGCATCGGTTCACTCTTTTTATGCAAAAGCTTTATTAAAGAAAAAGTTGATGCATAGCGAAATGGTATGGTGACAAGACCCTATATCTGATGGTAGCAGAACTTGCGTTAACGAATTAAAAGTGGAGATTAAGCGTTTACCATTAAATCAATTTAATGACAACATAATAGTGGGATAAGATGTGATACAATCATACATGTTCTTCAAACAAAGATATTGAAATGTCATAAAGACACTTGTTAAATAAATAACATACCATGAAAAGAGGGAATAAATTGTCTATTTTAAACGGATTACTTGGAAATGCTTCCGAAACAAATGTAGATACAGTAGAAAAAGAGTTAAGTGAAATCCTGATTCAAGGTGAAAAGGTAGAACATGCTTATAAATTAGTGCGTGATCTAATTGTATTTACATCCAAAAGACTGCTTTTGGTAGATAAGCAAGGGATGTCAGGAAAAAAAGTAGAATATCATTCTATACCTTATTCATCCATTTTACATTTTAGTGTGGAAACAGCAGGCAGTATGATGGATTTAGATGCGGAGTTAAAAATCTTTATCTCCGGAAGTGCTGAGCCTATCCAAAAACGTTTTAATAAGAGTCTAAACATCTTTAAAGTGCAGCAAGTATTAGCTACTTATACGTTAAAATAATTTCAGTATAAAGACCAAAAAACTTGAAGGGATCGAACCCTTCAAGTTTTTTTGCTATCCAAAATATTAATTCGGGGCAGAGATAGGCGATGAAGCTTTTCTTGGTGTCTAGCTTCATCGCCTTGCCCCTCGGGTCAAATGGTAAAAAGCTCCGGTGGCTGAAGAGCTGCCTCCTCGCATTTTCCCATTTGCCTGTCGGGGCAGGGCAGGCGATGAAGCTTTTCTTCTAAGATGGGTCAATTGTAAAGTATGCGATAAATAGTATAAAGACTACCACCAGGTTTAGTAAGTTATATTTCATCCTTGAGATTGTCTGTTCAAATTTCCCTGACTTTTTTACAACAGTAATGCCTACATAAATTATTAATATAGCGATGAGTATAGAGAAAATAGGTTGCAGGGGATATACTCTTACATTTAAAAAATGAACAATTATCACTGCAATAGCCATTACTATGCCATATACCACTTTTTGATAAGTTGGATCTTTCATATGTTCTCTCCTTGGATTGTCATGATTAGTCTATATTCAAGTATTCCTTAAGTTCATTTTCTAGAAACGGTTGAGCTTTTAGCATCTGTTTAAATTGTTTATAAGCTTCTATTTGCTCGTTGGTTGGTTTACCATCTGTTTTATAGGCACGGATTAAAATATTTTTGGGTGTATTTTCCATATCTATAAACTCCACTAATTGAGCCTCGTAGCCTACCATATTCAATATTTCAGCGCGAATTGAATCTGTAGCAAGTGCTGAAAAGCGTTCTTTTATTAGTCCATGCTTGAGCATAATGTTTAACTCAGGGGCATCAAGCTGTCTATTTAACTCGTGCTGACAGCAAGGTACACTTAAAATGACGTTAGCATTCCACTTAACCGCTCGGGCAAGTGCCATATCAGTTGCAACATCACAAGCATGTAAGGTAACAACCATGTCTACGGCAGTTTCATCGTTATAATCGTTAATATCTCCTACCAAAAATTCCAAATGGTCATAATCTAGATCTTTAGCTATTTGTGAACATTCTTCAATTACTTCCTTTTTTAAGTCAAGGCCGGTAACACGAATGTCTAATCCCTTTTCAATTTTTAAATAGTGATAAAGGGCAAACGTTAAATAGGATTTACCAGAGCCAAAATCTAGAATACGAACGGTTTTATCCTTTGGTAAATAAGCCAAAGTATCATCTATAAATTCAATAAAACGATTAATTTGTTTAAATTTATCGTACTTTTGTTTTTTTACTTTTCCTTCAGAGGTTTGAACTCCTAATCGGATTAAAAAAGGATAAGCTGTATGCTCGTCTAACAAGTAGTTTTTTTTACGATTATGAGATAAATCCACTTGTTTCAATGATGTGTTTTTTTCAGTTTTATACATCACTTTATTTTTCTTAGAAAGTTGTATTTGAATTTTTTCCTCAAGAAAATCACCGTGAATTTGGCGGAAATCCTCCAGTAACTTTTCCCATGTTGAAGAGAATTCTTCTATTCGAATATTTTCGTGCTTTAAAATACGTTCGTATTGGTATTCTAATTGGATGTGGTACATATTTTTTATTTCAATAGGCTTTAGTTTGATGCGCTTTATTTCATTAGATTTAGCCCTTGGTTGGCTTATTGTTGCTTGAATCAGCTGTTTAGATAAGATTTGCTTTAATACGTTGTCTTTCATTTCGTTGAATTCCATATAATCGCCTTCTTTTTCGTAAGATACTTGAAATTAGTGTATCACAACGACATATTTCATAGATAGATTAGCTATCGTATAAGAAGAGTTAAAACGTCTATATACCTTTTATAATATCAGAATTTTATGATAATATTAGTGGTGAGTAGTCAATCGAAAGGGGAGATTGGGTTGTTAAATGAAAAAACAATTGGGGAGATAGTAAAGGAAGCCGCAAGTAAGTTTCCTGACAAAGAGGCTTATGTGTACCCTAAGCATGGGATTCGTAAAACTTATAAAGAGTTTGATATGGAAACTGACGAGCTTGCTAAAGCATTTATTGGCATGGGTGTTCAAAAAGGAGAACATATTGCCATTTGGTCAGACAATAAAAGAGAATGGCTATTAAGCCAATTTGCAACTGGAAAAATGGGAGCAGTTTTAGTAACGGTTAATACAAACTATCAGGAAAAAGAACTGGAATATCTATTACAGCAATCAGATGCTACTACTCTTATTTTATGTGAATCCTTTAAAACTACTTCTTATCTCGACATTATTCGTGCAATTTGCCCTCAAATAAATACAGCAGAAAAAGGGAATATTCAATCTGAAAAACTTCCCTATTTAAAACGAGTGATTGTAATGAGTGAAAATGACTACCCAGGAATTTATAAATGGTCGGAGTTCGTTGAATTTGCAAAGCAAGTATCGAATGAGACTTTAGAGGATGCAATGAGAGCGACTCATAATGATGAAGTCATTAATATTCAATATACTTCTGGAACGACTGGATTTCCAAAGGGAGTAATGCTTTCCCATAAAAATATAGTTAACAATGGTCAGCTTGTAGGAGACTACATTCATCTAACGGAACATGACCGTCTTTGTATACCTGTACCCTTCTTTCATTGCTTCGGTTGTGTCATGGGAACAATTGCTTCAGTAACACATGGGACTACAATGGTAATCATTGAACAATTTGATGCAGGGAAAGTGTTGAAAATAGTGCAGGATGAGAAATGTACTGCTTTACACGGAGTACCAACCATGTTCATCGCTGAATTAAATCATCCAGATTTTAAGCAATTTGATTTAACTACCTTACGTACTGGAATAATGGCTGGTTCTATATGTCCGATAGAAGTTATGAAGAAGGTGATGGAAGACATGGGTGCAACTGAAATTACCATTGCCTATGGACAAACTGAATCCTCGCCAGTTATTACGCAAACTAAAACAGATGATTCAATTGAAAAAAGAGTGTCCTCAGTTGGAAAAGCTCATCCTGGAGTAGAAGTGAAAATAATAGATCCAGCAACAGGAGAGGATACCCCTGCAGGAGTACCTGGGGAACTATGTACAAGAGGATATTTAGTGATGAAAGGTTACTATAAAAATGAAGAAGCAACAAAATCGACAATTGATGACAACGGTTGGCTCCACACTGGCGATATTGCCGTAATGGATGACGAAGGTTATATCGACATAACCGGGAGAATCAAGGATATGGTAATTCGAGGTGGTGAGAATATTTATCCGAAAGAAGTAGAAGAATTTCTTTATCAGCATCCAGCTATTCAAGACGTACAGGTTGTGGGTGTACCAGACCCGAAATATGGAGAAGAGCTAATGGCTTGGGTAATTCTAAAAACAGGAAAAAGCTTGACGTCAGATGATTTGAAGGAATACTGTAAAGGGAAAATATCTTATCATAAAATACCAAGATATATTGAATTCATCGATGCATACCCAATGACAGCATCAGGGAAGATCCAGAAATTCTTACTGAGAGAAATGTCAAAAGAGAAAATAGAAGCATAGCCACCAAGAAAAGCGAAACCGCCTATGTCTGCCCCGACAGGCAAATGGGGGAAAGTGAGGAGGCAGTTCCTCAGCCACCGGAGCTTTTACCCATTTGACCCCGAGGGGCAAGGCGGTGCAGCTAGCCACCAAGAAAAGCGAAACCGCCTATGTCTGCCCCGACAGGCAAATGGGAAAAAGCGAGGAGGCAGTTCCTCGCAGTTCATGTTCCCTAGAATTAGTATTAGTGTGATCTGAGCTTACACTTAGGATTTAAGCACCGAGGTTATAATCGGTGCTTTTTTCAGTTTTCCTGTATACTTAATTTAATAAAAGGATAATTTTGAGATAAGAGGTGAATGTATGTTTTTAGACCATATTGTTCATTTTGTAAATAAAAAACCTACAGAAGTGGCCGAAGATTGGCAACAGCAAGGAGTTCATGCCGTGGTTGGTGGACAGCATTTAAACTGGGGGACGTATAATGCGCTTCTTTATACGAAAAATAGTTATGTAGAATGGTTAGCGATGGAAGAGGAACAGGTAGCTAGGCGTGTAGTACACCCTTTAGTAGAATTAATGCTCCATGATTTAAAAGAAGGTTCAGGTTTTGGAACGATTTGCATTAGGGCAAACGATTTGGAAGTACTTAGAAAAGACTTAGAAAATAAAGGTATAGAAACAACAGGAGTATTGTATGCTGAAAGAAAGACAGCTGCTGGATCTTTACGTAAATGGAAAATGCTATTTATTAAAGAAGAAGTTAGTGACAGCTTACCTGCGCCATTTTTTATAGAGTGGGAAGAAACGGATGATGAAAGATATGAGTTGCTTCAGAAGGAGGGAACAGTGAACAATAGTAATCTCCAACTTACCATTGAGAGCTGTGAGTTTCATGTAGCAAATCCAAGGGAAGTAATAGAGAAATGGACTAGCTATCTGAATGTTACTTACGATCACCAAACGTTATTCTTACCAAATACAAATTTAATATTTAAACAGCTGAAACAAGGGACTAAAGAAAGGCTTGTTAGTGTGCAAATTAAAGGCCTCCCTAACCAAGAAGCTATAATTTACGAACAAGGAGTATATCGTTTCGATTAAGAGGAGGATTTTATAATGGAACAGTTAGATGAAAGAGCAATTGTAGTTGCAGTTAAGCTACAAAAAGATGAGCATTTCGAATACGAATTAGAGGAGCTTATTAATTTAGCTGCAGCTTTAGATGTGGAGGTTGTTGGTGAAATCACTCAAAATTTAGAGCGAGTGACATCTTCTCATTATGTAGGAACAGGTAAAGTAGAGGAGATAAAAAATCTCTTCGATGCTACAGATGCAAATCTCGTTATATTTAACGATGAACTTTCTCCATCCCAAATAAGGAATCTAGAGCGGGATTTAGAATGCAAGGTAATAGATCGTACTATGCTAATTTTAGACATTTTTGCAAGACGTGCAAAATCTAATGAGGCACAAATGCAAGTGGAACTAGCACAACTTCAATATATGCTACCGAGACTTGTCGGTCTGCGAGCCTCCCTTGGTCGTCAGGGTGGTAGTACGGGCGGAGGAGTTAGTAACCGTGGTGCTGGGGAAACAAAGCTAGAGCTGGATCGTCGTAAAATCGAAGACCAAATAGCAAAGCTGAAGAGAGAGCTAGAACTAGTTAAGGATCAAAGGGAAACGCAAAGAAAGCAACGTAAAAAAAATAATATACCTGTTGTTTCTCTAGTTGGCTATACCAACGCCGGAAAGTCTACGATTATGAACCAACTGCTTCAAAAGATTGGACAAGAACAATCGAAGCAGGTATTTGAGAAAGACATGCTATTTGCTACATTGGAAACTTCCGTCCGTCAGATTAAACTACCAGACCAAAAGGAATTCCTATTAACTGATACAGTAGGATTTGTCAGTAAACTACCCCATCATCTAGTGAAGGCATTCCGATCAACACTCGAGGAGGCAAGGGACGCTAATCTACTATTACACGTGGTCGATGTTTCTAATGATGAACACCGATATATGATGGATGTGACGAATGAAACGCTACTTGAAGTAGGAGTAAAGGACGTTCCAACAATTTTTGTTTACAATAAATCCGATTTAGCAGACATGATGTACCCACACGTTGCAGGAAGTAATATTTGGATATCTGCAAAAGATGGGAAAGGTTTAGATGAACTACTAGATATTATAAAAAAATATATATTCTCTGACTATGTTCAGTGCGATCTGCTAATTCCATTTGATCGAGGAGATATCGTTTCATATCTGAATGAGAAAGCCACGGTTAAGTCGACCTCATATGAGGAAGAAGGAACGCTAGTACACGTGGAATTAAAAAAATCAGATTATGATCGTTTAGAGGAATTTGTGTATCAACCATAAAAAGAAGAAGCTCCGAATAAATTTCGGAGCTTCTTCTTTTTTTATGCTGTTTTTTCAAATTAGCTCAGTATATTATAGTTTAAACTTGTTGAAACTGTATGTTATGAAGTCTTGCAAAAATACCTTCTTTAGCCACAAGCTCGTTATATGATCCATCTTCAGCAATTCCATCCTCAGTTACTACAATTACCCGGTCCGCGTCTCTAATTGTTGCTAAGCGGTGGGCAATTATAAGAGTTGTACGATCCTCTGCCAACTCCATTAGTGATTGCTGGATAATTTTTTCTGTTTCTGTATCGAGAGCAGAAGTTGCCTCATCCAAAATGAGAATAGGCGGATTCTTTAAAAACATTCGAGCTATTGCCAGTCTTTGTTTTTGTCCACCTGACAATTTTAGTCCACGCTCTCCTATTTGTGTATCATACCCAGCTGGTAAGGAAGCGATTAAGCTTTCTAAATGTGCTTTCTTAGCTGCGCTACGAATTTCCTCTTCCGTAGCATCCTTTTTTCCATAAGCAATATTTTCTCGAATGGTGCCGGTAAACAAAAATACATCCTGTTGGACTATTCCGATTTGTGAGCGGAGTGATTGAAGCGATAAATCTTGTATATTGATCCCATCAACAGAAATTGCCCCGTCACTAACATCGTAAAAACGAGGTATTAAGGAACAAATGGTTGTTTTCCCTGCCCCGGAAGGGCCAACAAACGCTACTGTTTCACCAGCACGTATGGAAAGGTTAATATCCTTTAACACAGTTTTGTGCTCATCGTATTGGAAGCTAACATTACTAAAGGAAATATTACCGTTTAAATGATTTACTTGAATTGCATTCGGTTTATCTTCGATTTCAGGCTCTTGCTCCACTAATTCTAAGAAGCGCTTAAATCCAGCCATTCCTTTTGGATATAATTCCAATAAAGCGGTAATTTTATCCACTGGCTTAATTAGTACATTTACATATAAAATAAAACTTACTAGCTCTCCATAAGTTATGTAGTTTTGAAATGAGAACCATGCTCCTACTACCAGGACAACTAAAGTTACTAGCCTTGTCATCATATAGATGGTAGAATGAGTACCTGCCATGACTTTGTAAGCTTTTAGTTTCGCTATTCGGAATTGTGAATTATCTTCCTTGAATCTTGAAATTTCAAAATTTTCATTTGTAAAGGATTGAACAACTCGTACTCCGGAAACGCTGTCTTCTACTCTTGCATTGACGTCAGCGATTTTCCCGTACATATTTTTCCAAGCTTTATTCATCATGATATTCCCATAGGTTGCTACAATAGATAAAAATGGAACCATTATAATAGCAATAATAGCCAACTCGGGATTAATGTTGAACATAATAGTGAAGGTGCCTATAATAGTCATTATGGCAATAAATAGGTCCTCGGGTCCATGGTGTGCTAGTTCTCCGATATCAAACAGGTCATTTGTGATTCTACTCATAATGTGGCCCGTTTTCGTGTTATCAAAAAAACGGAATGATTGTCGTTGGACATGGTTGAATAGTTTTTGTCTCATATCCGTCTCAATGTTAATACCTAACTTGTGCCCCAAGTAGCTCACGATATATTGGAGTACAGTACTAATAATATAGACGAATAAGAGAACTATACCTACACGCACAATTGTCTCCCAATTTCCTGAGGGCAGAAGGTCATCGATAAACCATTGCACAGCTACTGGAAATGCTAGTTCTAAAATTGCAACAAAAACGGCACTGCTAAAATCAATAATAAATAATCGTTTATGTGGTTTGTAAAATGAAAAAAATTTCTTGAGCATTTCGTATCCCCTTTTCATTATCATAACGACTATTATAACGAATAATTTCAGTTGTCGAAATATTATAATGTTTCTTTTTTGAAAGAATAGGAAATATTTTAATTATTATTTTGTAGAAATGAGGCGTAATTAGATGTTATCGAAAGAAGAAATAGTAAAATCCGTACCGCAAACAGGATTTTTTGGACAGCCGAAAGGTCTTCTATCCTTGTTCTTTACGGAGTTTTGGGAGCGTTTTTCATACTACGGTATGCGCGCAATTTTAATCTATTATATGTATTACGAAGTGACTCAAGGCGGTTTAGGGCTAGAACGATCAACAGCTAACTCTATTATGGCTGTTTATGGCTCCTTAGTTTATATGTCTGGGATTATTGGTGGTTGGATAGCCGATAGACTATTCGGTACTACTAGAACAGTGTTCTATGGCGGAGTATTAATTATGATCGGTCATATTGTACTGGCATTCCCAGGTGGTTTAACTACCTTATTCATATCCATGGCATTTATCATTATTGGTACTGGTTTATTAAAGTCTAATATTTCTACTATTGTCGGTGATTTATATTCCGCTGAGGATGCTCGTAGAGATTCAGGTTTCAGTATTTTCTATATGGGTATCAATATGGGAGCTTTCATTGCACCATTAATTGTTGGGACAATCGGCTTAGAGTATAACTTCCATTTAGGGTTTGGTTTGGCAGCTGTAGGTATGGCAATCGGTTTAGTAGTCTTTTTACTAACTAAGAAAAAATATTTAGGCTTGGCAGGATCTTATGTACCAAATCCGCTTACTAAAGAAGGAAAGAAAAAATTCTTTACTAGATTAGCAATAGCTGTAGTAATTATTGCAGCACTTGGTTTTTATCTGATTCAAGCTGGTATTATGACGATTGACGTTTTCACTATGACTATCTCCATACTTGGTATTTTAATCCCAACTCTATACTTCATCATTATGTATAGAAGTGATAAGTCAACGGAAGATGAAAAGTCTCGTTTACTTGCTTACATTCCACTTTTCGTAGCAGCTATGATGTTCTGGGCAATTCAAGAGCAAGGTTCTAACATTTTAGCTCAATATGCAGATGAGCGTGTAGATCTAACTCTTGGGTCATTTGAAATTTCACCTGCATGGTTCCAATCGTTGAATCCATTATTTATCATCGCCCTTGCTCCAGTCTTTGCGTGGCTATGGGTGAAACTTGGGAATAGACAACCGTCAACCCCTCGTAAATTTGCATATGGGTTATTCTTTGCGGGTCTGTCCTTTGTAGTAATGATTTTCCCTGCTTACTTTAATGGTACTGATACGTTAGCTAATCCTATGTGGCTTGTTCTAAGCTTTTTCTTAGTAGTACTTGGTGAGTTGCTTCTTTCACCAGTTGGTTTGTCTGCAACTACAAAGCTAGCTCCAGCTGCTTTTGCTGCACAAACGATGAGTTTATGGTTTATGACAAATGCCTCTGCACAAGCAATTAATGCGCAGGTTGTAAAATTGTACAAGCCAGAAACAGAAATTATGTACTTTGGAGTAATAGGTGCAATTGCAATAGGGTTAGGGGTAATTCTTTATCTAATGACACCGGTCATCCAAAAATACATGCGTGGTATTCGTTAATTTGTAAAAAAAGTGAAACCTTTCAATAATTTGTTCGTATGTTAAGTGTGAAACAAAGAAGGGATGGGACTAACATGAAGAAATGGAAAATGCTATTAGCGGCTACTACGATGACTTTTGCATTAGCTGCTTGTAACGACACTGCTACACCGGCTAATAAGGAAGTAAAAGAAACTACTGATATGACTTTGGAAGAAGTATATAACAAGTCAATGGAAGTATCTGAGGAACTGAAAAGTGTTTCTGCTAAAGTGAATTTGCACCAAAAAATGAATATACCAAGTGAAGAAGCAAACGTAGAGCTTAAGGCTGACATGGATATGGATGTAGTTATTGAACCAATGCAAATGTACCAAAAAGGAACAACTTCTATGAAAACAGAAGACGGATCAATGGACGAGTCGATGGAAACAGAGATGTACTTCAATGGAACTGAGTTCTATATGTATGAGGGAACAGGGAAGCAGTGGATGAAGCTACCAACAGATGCACTGGGTGACGTCATGGCACAAACAAATTCAGCTAACCCTGCTAGCTCGCTTGCTGAACTTGAAGACTATATTAAAGACTTTAAGTTTGAACAAGATGACAAAAATTATATTTTGACGCTTGATGCATCAGGGGACAAATTTAATGAATTAGTACAAGCTCAAATAGATGAAACGCTTCAAAGCATGGCACAGGCTGGAGAAGACGTACAACTAGATGTGAAAATTAATTCAATCAGTTACTTAATTCATATTGATAAAGAGAGCTTCCAAACTACTAAGGTTGATGTTACTGTAGATATGGATATGGAGGCAGAAGGCGAATCTATTAATATGAATCAAGATATGAAGACAGATTTCTCTAACTTTAATGGAGTAGAAAAAATTGAAATTCCTCAAGAAGTTATTGATAGTGCGATAACTATATAAAAATGAGTAAAGCCTGGCTATAATTGTTGGATAATTCAACATTTATAGGCAGGCTTTTTCTATTTCCTTCAAGCCCTTAGTTTTTTAAAGTTTTCTTAATAAAGTAATGTTAGGAAACATTAAATTTAGGGAACACTAAAAGGGGAAAATTATTTATTAAAAGGAAGGTTAGCATGCTAACCTCTTTGACATGGCATATGTAAGGAGGCAATATCAATGTATGACTGTATTATTATTGGAGGCGGCCCCGCAGGCCTGGGTGCTAGTTTAACTTTAGGAAGAGCACGAAGAAAAATTGCCTTATTCGACGATGGGACAAATCGTAATAGAGTAACTCATGAATCACATGGATTTATAACAAGAGATGGCATAAAACCACATGAATTCAAAGGGATTGGGCTAAGCGAATTAAAAAATTACCCGAATGTAAGTTACTTTAATAAGACCATTATTGAAGTAAGGAGAGAGAAAGAGGAAGGTAATTTTATCGTTAAAACAAGAGACAATAATGAATATGTTTCCGAAAAATTATTGCTCGCAACAGGTATTCAGGAAGTATTTCCGATTGAAAGTATTCGGAAGTTCTATGGAAAAAGCCTCTTTAGTTGTCCTTATTGTGATGGGTGGGAGTTACGGGATAAGCCACTTCTAATTCTAGCTGAAAAGGAAGAACACATCCTTCATATGGTTAAACTCATTTATAATTGGTCAAATGACCTGTTGGTGCTAACTAATGGAAATGACTTATCACAGGAAGGTATGCGTGAGCTTGCCAAGCATAATATTGAAATAAAAAATGATCGAATAGAGGAACTTGTAGGTGAAGAGGGTTATCTCAAAGAGGTAAGGTTAGCGTCCGGTGAGATTATTAATAGAACTCTTGGATTTGTTGCTCCCACGTATTATCGCCCAAACTATTTTGCTGAGAAATTAGGTTGTGAAATAGACGAGAAAGGAAGGGTGATGACTGATCCACGTTGTCGCACAACACAAAAAAATGTATATGTCGCTGGAGAATCTAGGAAGCCTATACCTTCATCTCTTATGATTGCAGCTGCAGATGGAAACAAGGCGGCCGTCTCCATTAACACAGATTTGACGGAGGAACGATTCTAGTATTTTTATAATTGCATCTTTGACTCATTAAAATCTGTCTATTCTCCTAATCGATTACCCTTGAAAGCAGAGGTTGCTTAGAACCTCTGTCCCCTCTCTAAAATTAGCTTATGAATCTATATCATTCGCTAATTCTTTGTACTTGTAAGCTATCTGGCTTATAATTCTTATAATAAATAGGAGGGATTCTGTGAAAAAATGGTTTTATCCACTAGGATTTGTTACATTACTAGGGTTTACAATGCTGTTTTTGAATATAGCTAAAGATGAAGTAGTGTCGTTAGATCAAAAAATGGGCAACCTTCTTGAAGGTAATTCATTTATCACAGCATTTCACTATTTTGGTGATACCAAATTTATTTTACTTATCGCGTTATTAATTATTTTATTATTATGGATACGTTCTCATAATTATCGAGGCATGCTATTTGTTTTATTTACGGTTGGAGTAGGGAATGCCTTGAACCAGCTGCTTAAAAGAGTAATCCAACGAGAGCGTCCCGACGTCCCTTCCCAATTAGAAACTTATAGTTTCCCCTCTGGTCATGCGATGGTTGGCCTGCTCTATTTGTTTACAATTGCTTATTTAGCTACTGAGCATCAGACTAATAGAAAAATTACCGTAACCATTTGGTTGGGGGCCATATTCATGTCCGTCATGATAGGACTTTCTCGAATAGCAGAGTCTCGACACTATGCATCCGATGTGTTTGCTGGGTGGATGGTAGGGTATACATGGTTTGTACTGGTGGCTCTTTGGTACGAATATAGAAAGCGTAAGAGAAAAAATAAAAAGAATAGATTATAAATCCTTTCCGATTCGTGGAGAGGATTTTTTGTAAGGAGGGAAAAAAGTGTTTGAGATACCGAACCATTTAATGGATATATGCATAAAAAGAATAGAGGGATCACCGGTTGAAGGTTTTGTAAAAGGTAAAGGACCGAGAAAGCCTACTCTTATGCTCGTGGGAGAAGCACCTGGAGAGAACGAGGCTATACAAGGTCTCCCTTTTGTAGGGAGAGCAGGGGAGGAACTAAAAAAATCGTTAGCTAGTATAGGACTAACAAGAGAAGATGTATATATGACAAGTGCTGTAAGAAGCCGTCCATTCATATGGAAAGATAAAAAAGAAAGAAACGGTGAGTCTGTAAAAAAGAAGTATAATCGCCCACCCACTCAAAGTGAGATCATTGCTCATGCTCCAATATTAGATTTTGAACTATTAAATATTTCTCCATTACTAATCGTTACGTTAGGTAATGTGGGATTACAACGCTTACTTGGAAAAAGTGCGACAGTTTCTAAATTACACGGTCAATTATTGCAAAGACCGGTTCAAATTTTAGAGTCTTTAAACTCCACCCAATATACTTGGTCTAGTGAAACTTATACAATTATTCCAACCTATCATCCTGCTTCTGTATTCTATCGCCCTTCCAACAGAGAATTTCTAGAAGATGATTGGAAAACGATAGGGGATTACATTAAAACGCAAAAATTTTGACACTTTCTTAGGTTGAAGAAAGTTGCTTAAAGGAAACTTTTTAAGTATAATAAGCTTAAATTAGAGAGAAAGAAGATGGGTCAATGGATGGAAATGTAGTTTTTGCATTATTACTTACTTTATTTGCTGGCCTAGCTACTGGAATAGGGAGCTTATTGTCTTTACTTACTACTAGAACAAACAAAAAGTTCCTATCTGTAGCACTTGGGTTTTCAGCTGGCGTGATGATTTATGTTTCCCTCGTAGAGATATTTGTTAAGGCCAAAGATTCATTAGTAGAAGAGCTAGGTTCTACTAATGGCTATTGGGTTACTTTAGCTGGTTTCTTCGGCGGGATGTTTTTCATCGCTTTAATAGATAGGTTGATTCCTTCACATGAAAATCCGCATGAAGTAAAAGGTGTTGAGGATATGAAACTCAAACCAGCGAATGCAGAAGATGCTCGTTTAATGAAAATGGGTATGTTTACTGCACTTGCTATTGGTATTCATAATTTCCCAGAGGGGATTGCAACCTTTGCTTCAGCATTACAGGATCCTAACCTTGGTATAGCAATAGCTATTGCAGTAGCTATTCATAATATTCCAGAGGGGATTGCCGTAGCGGTTCCTATATTTTATGCTACGGGTAGTCGAATGAAAGCATTTAAACTTTCATTCCTATCCGGGCTGGCAGAACCAGTAGGTGCTTTAGTTGCCTTTCTAATATTGATGCCATTTTTAAATGGTGTAATGTTCGGGATAATTTTTGCGGCAGTTGCCGGTATTATGGTATTTATTTCGTTAGATGAGCTATTGCCTGCTGCGAAGAAGTATGATGAAACTCATTCTTCAATGTATGGGGTTGTAGCTGGGATGCTTGTGATGGCTTTAAGTTTAGTATTAATGGCATAAAAAAGGCAGTGAAGTTCTCCTCGTGATGAGAGACTTTCACTGCTTTTTATATGAACAGAGCGGAGATTCCTATTTAAATAGAGGAAAGCTGAGGTGGCCGTTTTGATACCGCTTTGCTTGGTTTTTGCTTTAAAGAAACAATTCCTGTTTTATTGATAGAGGTTGGTACAAATTCAAAGCTAGGAAAAGAGTCTTTCATTTGAGAGATAAACTCCATTTCCTTTCCTTTTTGTACAAGAGACAACAGGGTAGGACCAGCACCACTAATGCAAGTACCGAAAGCACCAGCTTTTTTTGCTGCAATTTTTAGAGCTCTACTATGTGGGATTAGGTCTAATCGATAAGGCTCATGAAACAAATCCTCTTCCATGTATATACCTGCCTGCTCAAAGGACTGAGAGAGGAAAGCAGCTACCAATAAATTTGCAGAAGCACTAGCCTGTGTCGCGATTGGTCGTGTGTAATGCTCAGGTAAGACATTTCTAGCTAGTTCTGTTTTAAGCTCAAATGAAGGAATAGCTAATACAAAACTAGCATTTATATGGTATGAATGAAAAACGTGAATTTCTCCATAATCAGTACTAGAAGATATAGTAAAGCCTCCAAAAATCGAGGCAGCCGCATTATCAGGATGGCCTTCTATCATTGTAGCTATTTTTAGCTTGTCATGGGCAGTCAGCTGAAGCTCTAGCAATTGATTGGCTACCTCAATTCCAGCAACTACTGCAGACGCACTACTTCCCATACCGCGGGCTAGAGGGATTTCGCTTTTTAATCGTAATGCACAAGCAGGTAGTTCCAGTCCATGCATAGCTGCTGTTTTAGAAGCAGCCTGGACAATCAGATGATCGGCTGGGTCGGAGACGACTGGTAGATTCTCAGTCAAATTTTCGATAGAAGGCTGGGGAGCAAGTTCTACCTCAACTTCTAAATACTTGTCTAATGCAATACCTATTGAGTCAAAACCAGGACCTAAGTTTGCTGTGCTTGCTGGTATTGAAATAGTCCATGTCATTATGCGAGCACCCCCTCTATAAATGCACTTAGTGCAGTTGCGTTACTTTCAATTTTATGTGGTGGTTCCACTTTTACATCAATTGCAGTTTGCGGATCCTTTAACCCGTTTCCAGTTAGAATGGCAACGACCTTGCTGCCAGGTTTTATCTTACCTTCCTTGACAGATCTTAAAACTCCAGCGATGGATGCACAGGATGCAGGTTCTGCAAAGATACCCTCTCTACTAGCAATTAGCTTATATGCCGCAATCATCTCATCATCAGATACAGCCTCGATAAGTCCTCCTGATTCATCCCTTGCAGCAACGGCATATTCCCAGCTTGCTGGATTACCGATCCGAATGGCTGTGGCAATTGTCTCAGGAAATTCTATAGGTTTGCCTTGAACTATAGCGGCAGCACCCTCTGCTTCAAAACCAAATATTTTGGGTAGTCCAGTTTGCTTTTTGTCGTTATATTCTTTAAACCCCTTCCAATAGGCTGTAATATTCCCGGCATTGCCAACTGGTATTGCTAAATAATTTGGAGCAGCTCCAAGTACATCGCAAATCTCGAAAGATGCAGTTTTTTGTCCTTCTATTCTATAAGGATTTACAGAGTTTACTAGAGTAATCGGGGAAGATTCACTAATAGTACGAACCATATCTAATGCCACGTCAAAGTTACCTTCTATTTGAATAACTTCAGCTCCATACATATAAGCCTGAGCTAGTTTCCCAGCAGCGACCTTCCCCTCAGGTATGACAATTACTGCACGCATTCCGGCTCTTGCTGCATAGGCAGCTGCAGCAGCTGAAGTGTTACCAGTAGATGCACAAATAACTGCTTTGCTACCTTCCTCTTTCGCCTTAGCTACTGCAAATACCATTCCTCTATCTTTGAAGGATCCTGTTGGATTTGCTCCTTCTATTTTTGCGAATAGCTCAATTCCTAATTCTTCTGATAAATTTTCTAATTTAATAAGAGGGGTATTCCCCTCTAATAATGTAAGTTTAGGTGTATTTTCTGTAACAGGTAAGAATTCTTTATATTGTTCAATAAGTCCTTGCCAAGCCATGTAAATTTCCGCCCTTCTGTTCTTCTTGAGTAAACATTTGTATTTGTATAAAGGACATTTTACTCTAAATATTTCAAAAAAACAAGAAAAAATTTATATTGTAAGTTACCTAAACAATGAGTATACTAATCATGTAAACTAAAAACATTACAGGTGTAAAGACAGGGGAAGAGAATGACTACAATTAATGAAAAAAAAGTTAGTAAACAAAAGCCATTATCTAAAAATAAATTGCTTGGTATAGCAGGGCTAGCATGGATGTTCGATGCAATGGACGTCGGGATTTTATCTTTCGTTATCGCAGCCTTAGCTACTGAGTGGGCACTAACCCCAAATGAAATGGGCTGGATTGGAAGTGTTAACTCCATTGGTATGGCAGTAGGTGCTCTAGTATTTGGAGTATTGGCCGATAAGGTTGGCAGAAAGAAAATATTTATGATAACGCTCATCTTGTTTTCCGTAGCAAGTGGTCTATCTGCTTTAACTACCACGTTAATTGCATTTTTAGCTCTACGCTTTCTTGTAGGTATGGGGCTAGGGGGAGAGCTACCTGTTGCGTCTACTTTAGTGTCAGAAAGTGTGGAGGCAAAGGAAAGAGGACGAGTAGTTGTCTTACTAGAAAGCTTCTGGGCAGCTGGTTGGATTATTTCCGCATTGATTGCTTACTTTATAATTCCTGACTATGGTTGGAGAGTTGCACTATTGATCACTGCGTTACCTGCGTTTTATGCGATCTATTTACGTTTAAAGCTACCTGACTCTCCAAAATATACTGAAAAAAATACTGAAACTAGATCTATCATCCAAAATATGAAGGGTGTATGGGCAAAGAAGTATGCAAAAGCGACACTCATGTTATGGATTGTCTGGTTTACTGTCGTGTTTTCTTATTACGGGATGTTTTTATGGCTACCGAGTGTGATGGTTATGAAAGGTTTCTCTCTTATCCAAAGCTTTGAGTATGTTCTCATTATGACCTTAGCCCAATTACCTGGTTATTTTTCTGCTGCTTGGCTAATTGAGAAAGCAGGACGTAAATTTGTTCTTGTTACCTATTTGTTAGGGACTGCGGCAAGTGCTTTTGTATTTGGGTCTGCAGAAACAACAGCGGTCTTGATCGTATCTGGTATGCTGCTGTCCTTCTTTAACTTGGGAGCGTGGGGAGCATTGTATGCATACTCACCAGAGCAGTATCCAACTGTTATTCGTGCAACAGGATCAGGTATGGCTGCATCTGTCGGACGTATTGGTGGAATACTTGGCCCATTATTAGTAGGTTCTCTAGTGACTGCTGGGTATGAAATTGGATGGATTTTTGGTATCTTCTGTATTGCCATTATCATAGGTGTAATAGCAATTATATTTTTAGGAACGGAAACTAAACAAGTGGAACTAGAATAAGAAGTTAAAAAGCTGCTTCCTATGAGGCAGTTTTTTTATTGTTTAGGAAATTCTTCCTCGCTTTTTCCCATTTACCTGTCGAGGCAGAGATAGGCGCTTGCGCTTTTCTTGATGTCTAGCTCCATCGCCTTGCCCCTCGGGGTCAAATGGATAAAAGCTCCGGTGGCTGGGGAGCTGCCTCCTCGCTTTTCCCCATTTGCCTGTCGGGTCAGAACAGGCGCCTGCGCTTTTCTTGATGTCTAGCTCCATCGCTTTGCCCCTCGGGTCAAATGGTTAAAAGCTCCGGTGGCTGAGGAGCTGCCTCCTCGCTTTTCCCCATTTGCCTGTCGGGTCAGAACAGGCGCTTGCGCTTTTCTTGATGTCTAGCTCCATCGCCTTGCCCCTCGGGGTCAAATGGATGAAAGCTCCGGTGGCTGGGGAGCTGCCTCCTCGCTTTTCCCCATTTGCCTGTCGGGTCAGAACAGGCGCCTGCGCTTTTCTTGATGTCTAGCTCCATCGCCTTGCCCCTCGGGTCAAATGGTTAAAAGCTCCGGTGGCTGAGGAGCTGCCTCCTCGCTTTTCCCCATTTGCCTGTCGGGTCAGAACAGGCGCTTGCGCTTTTCTTGTTTGTCTCTTGGTTAAAAAATAGTACAATGAAGTTATCTCATATAAAGGGGGATATTAAAAATGCCAGGCTCAAAACACAAAAAGATACTAATAATTGGTTCTAGTGGAGCGGGTAAATCTACTTTTTCAAAGCAGCTCGCTAAAAAGTGGGATTTGCCATTGGTTCATTTAGATTCCCTCTATTGGAACGAGGGGTGGGTCCCGGTTTCCAAAGATGAGTTCATAGAAAAGGTAAAAAAGAAGCTTGAAGAGGATCAATGGATTATAGATGGAAACTTCAACTCAACACTTGAGTGGAGAGTGAAGTATGCTGATTTAATCATATTTTTGGATTTTCGACGAACACTCTGTACATATAGAGTATTAAAACGGGTTTGGACACACCATGGGAAGACTAGAGATGACATGGCTTCCGGCTGTAATGAGAAATTAGATTGGGATTTTCTAAAGTTCGTCTGGGGCTTTCCAAGTAAAGTCAGGCCAACCATACTCAAGGTACTGTCTGAAGCTGGTAAGAGCAGGGACATATGCATATTAAGAAATCCTAAGGAACTAAAGACATTTTTAAATACTGTTTCACCAGTAAAATGAAATATATTAGGGGTGTAAAAAATGAAAGAAAAAATATTGAGTGACAGGCAAATAATCGAGTTAATACCTCCGAATGCAGATATCATTCTGCCTTTAACAAATGGAGAACCACATAAGCTTTTAGATATATTAGAAGAAAATGCTCATGACTTAACGAATGTAAAGGTGCATCAGCTGTTGGCATTAAAGCATCGTCCTTATATGGAAGGTGCCTATCCTGGAAAGTTAAAGCATGTTTCTTACTTTCTAAGTGGAGCAACACGAAAGGCATTCCATCAAGGTCTTGTCGACTTAGTGCCAAATCACTTTCATGAGATGCCTAGAATTCTAAGGTCATCCACGAATCTTTCGATGGTTATGGCAGTTGCATCTCCTATGGATGAATTTGGGTACTTTTCCTTGGGGACACAGGCAGATATAGTGAGTGAGTTTATTGGAACAGTGCCATTCATATTAGAAGTGAATGAGCATATGCCAAGAACATTTGGTCAAAATCAAG
Organism: Psychrobacillus sp. BL-248-WT-3; assembly: GCF_012843435.1. Classification (GTDB taxonomy): domain Bacteria; phylum Bacillota; class Bacilli; order Bacillales_A; family Planococcaceae; genus Psychrobacillus. The sequence goes on from NZ_JABAFC010000002.1 coordinate 175,741, forward strand.
TTCATATTAGTCAAATACTTGGTTATGTAGAAAATAATCGTCCTTTATTAGAAGATGTGGCGCCCCCGATCGGAGACAAGGACCTGAAAATTGCAGAGTATGTTACTGATATGATTGATAACGGAGATACGTTACAAATTGGAATAGGTTCTATTCCAAATGCAGTTGTAAGCCTACTAAAAAATCATAAGCATTTAGGAATCCACACGGAAATGTTTGTAGATGGAATTGTCGACTTAGTGGAGGCGGGTGCTATTGATGGTACACAAAAATTTACGAACAGAGGAAAAATAGTAGCTACTTTTGCGCATGGATCCAAGAAGTTGTATGACTTTCTAAACAATAATCCATCAGTAGAGTTTTTACCGGTTAGTGTTGTAAATGACCCGCGTGAAATTGCAAAGGAAGAACGAATTGTATCTATTAATGCGACTACTGAGGTAGATCTGTATGGACAATGTGCTTCTGAGACAGTTGCAGGTAAATATTATTCATCTTCAGGTGGACAAGCTGATTTTGCAAGGGGAGTAAGATTTTCTGAAAAAGGAAAAGGCTTTGTATGTATGACATCAACAGCAAAAAATGATGAGATTTCTCGCATTAAGCTTTCGTTAACACCTGGGTCTATAGTGACTACATCTAAAAATGACATTGATATGATTGTCACCGAATACGGCGTAGCTAGTATGTTCGGCAAGCCGATTTCCAAGCGGGCTGAGCAGCTGATTTCAATCGCTCATCCTAAGTTCCGAGAAGAGCTCACATTTGAAGCGAAAAAGATGGGGCTAATTTTATAATGAAACCAATCGAGCCTACTTTTTTTCATCAACCAACATTAGAGCTTGCAAGGGATTTAATAGGGAAGTACATAATCCATGAGCATGCTAGTGGTCTGTTAATTGGGAAAATTGTTGAGACGGAAGCCTATATGGGGGCAGAAGACCGAGCAGCTCATAGCTTTGGTAATCGAAGAACGAAGCGAACAGAAGTAATGTTCGGGGAGCCAGGACTAATTTATACGTATCAAATGCACACGCATACATTGATTAATGTAGTTGCAGCTCCAACGGGCATTCCACAAGCTATTTTAATACGTGCTGTAGAGCCAATAGAAGGTTTGGAACAGATGAAAGTGAATAGACGCGAGCTTCCCATGAAGCAATGGACAAACGGTCCAGGAAAGCTGACGAAGGCAATGGCTATTACAATGGATTACTATGGGCATCATTGGAGTGAAAAGCCTTTATATATGTCAGAGGGAGAGGTAGCTCCATCCATCTCTACTGGACCGCGCATTGGGATACAAAACAGTGGAGAAGCCGTTCATTATCCTTATCGTTTCTGGGAAACTGACAATCCATATGTATCGAAAATGCGATAGAACAACTAAAGTGCTGATTGATGGGTACAAAAGTCCTCAAGGAATCTTAAGCTAATTTTAACGAAGAAATAATGTAAAAAGAAAGAAGGCAATTCTGGTCTAAATCGAACAGAAGTGCCTTCTTTTTTTGAACATGAAAACATTTTAAATATCGTAAGTTTTTTGTGCCTTCTTACAGCTAGTTAGATGCATGAAATACCGTTTATATAGATATCTTTCAATTCTCTGACTCGATGACTCGGCCCATATAGTATTCATCTACGTATTGACCATTAATGAGCAAGGAGTTTTTTCTTAGCCCTTCGTTTTCGAAGCCAGCTTTTTGGTAAAGTCTGTATGCCACCATATTCTCTTTTACAACGGTGAGCTCTAGCTTAGTGACCCCATTTTGTTTTGCCCAGAGAAATGCTCGGTTAATAAGTGAAGAGGCAACACCTTTTCTAGAGAATTGCTTTTTTACTCCTATTACTAAAGAGGAGCGATGTCTTGCTCTAGGAGCAGAATGACCTTGAAGTAATATAAAGCCGGCAAACTGTCCATTCATAATGGCTAGGAAAAGGACCGAGTTAGGCGAGCTTTTCCAAACAGTCATCTGCTTTCTTATATGCTGAACGGTCATTTGAAAGTCAGACTCCCCATACAGCATAAAGTCGGTTTCTGAAAAAATAGTCTCCTGCAAAGTAATGAAGGGACGAGCATCGTCTAGCTCTGCTTCGCGGATAACTAATATATCTTGATCTATGTCGTTTTCCTCATCCTCTACTTCATTCATTGCCTGAAAGATTACCGTCTCTCCTAAAACTACATCCTTTACTGAATACCCATAATTTATCCACGCAAAGTAGTGTAAGGCAGGTGGTTTTGTTTTTTTCCACCAGCTGCTGCTTAAGTAGGCTGCGTTTGGTAGTGCTTGCCCTATGATTGCCTCAATTTCTTCATATGTAAGGATAAATTCTTTTTTAATGCACTTTTTAAAGTAGTTAGATAGGGGAATATACTTACTCTCAAATTGTTTAACCATTATGAATTTATCACTCATTTCTATCTTTAAAATGAAATATAGGCTAATTATAGCATTTCCTTTTAACTAATCATATATCTAAAAGCATATTAATTGGTAAAAAAATACCTAAAAAGGATGCTGCCCATTAAAAGACAGCATCCTAGCTTATAGATTTATTAAATTTCAGTTAAATTTAAATTCAGTGCAGGTCCGAAGAATTCATAGTGGATATGATTTTTTGCAAATCCAAGCTCTAACAAATGATTGATCATCGTTTCCATAAAGCTTACAGGACCACATACATATACATCTCCATCTTTGTGAGAGTACTCTTTAATAATCTCTTTAGTTATATATCCATCTCCTTCTTCGGAATATAGAGATTTATATACGCCATTTTCCAAGGAATCTATTAAAGAGCGAATATCTTGTTCAAAGGGATGTAAATTCTTCTTACGTGTACTACATATAAAGGAAACAGAACGTTCAGGCTGATTGTTTGCTACTGTTTCAAGCATACTCATCATAGGTGTGATTCCTACTCCGCCGCTAATAAAAGTTACTGGAGCAGTTTCTTCCTTATTGAGCGTAAACTCCCCAGCAGGAGCGCTTATCTCCACTTTATCACCTATATTCATTTGTTTATGAAGATGTACGGATACTTTTCCTTCAGGATTGCTTTCGTCTTCTTTCTTTACGGAGATTCGGAATGCGTCTAAATTAGAAGCTTTAGATAGACTATATTGTCTGTTCATCAAATATTGTTCTCCTGGAATATTTACTCGTACAGTAATATATTGACCTGGTTCATAGGAAGGTAAGGCACCTCCGTCTGCAGGCTTAAAGTAAAAGGAGGTGATATTATCGCTTTCCTTCACCTTATCAGTAATGATAAAGTCTTTAAAAAATCTCCAGCCTCCTTCTTGATTTTCGGCTGCTACGTACATATCCTCTTCAATTCCTATAAAAGCATCTGCGATCACTCCATATGCTTCAGCCCATGCATTAATTATTTCGTCTGTTGCCGCATCGCCTAATACTTCTTTTATAGCTCCTAATAGATGTTGACCGACAATCGGATAATGTTCAGGCTTAATCCCTAAACTTACATGCTTTTGCCCAATTTGTTTTACGGCAGGAATAATAGCAGCTAAGTTATCAATATGAACAGCTGCAGCATAGACCGTATTAGCTAAAGCATTTTGCTGGCGACCTTTCTCTTGGTTAGCATGATTGAAAATATTTAATAGCTCTGGATGAGCCTCAAAAAGATTTCGGTAAAATGTAGTTGTAATTGCCACTCCGTGTACTTCTAAGACAGGAACAGTGGATTTTACTATATCAATTGTGTGTTGGGATAACATAAGCATCTGCACATCCTTTTCATTTTTAGCGCTATCCGTATGTGCTGCATGACATTTTCACAAGAGCATAAATAATAGCGCTTTGTTTATAAGTTCAACATACCCCTCATCAAAATTAAAAGCAATATTTAAAATACATCTTTTAATCTTTGTAAATAAACAGTCACATTTCTTTCACGAGTTTGTCATAGTAGGTATAATGGAATGAATGGCGGTGTTAGTATGAGAATGACAATGTATACAGACTTTTCGCTTCGAGTATTGATCTATCTAGGGGCAAAAAACAAAGGCGACCTATCAACTATTAAAGACATTTCAGAAGCATATGGTATTTCTAAAAATCATTTAATGAAGGTGACCTATGATTTAGGGAAACTTGGGTATATTGAAACGATTCGCGGCAGAGGTGGCGGTATTCGTTTGGCTATGGAACCAGGGGAGATTAACATAGGACAAGTTGTACGGAAGACAGAGGATGATTTCCATTTAGTAGAATGCTTTGATTGTCAGGCAAATCGATGTGTCATAACTCCAGCTTGCGGGTTAAGGAGAGTTTTAAATAGAGCACTAAAAGCCTATTTAACGGTGCTAGACGAATATACACTTGCAGACTTTCTTAATAACAAGGATGTATTAGCAAATTTACTTTTCAATGATAGACAAGATATATGATAAAATAAGGTCGGAAAAAGATTTTTAGGAGGATTATTCATGGAAAAGGTACTAGTTTTTGGACATCAAAACCCTGATACAGATACAATTACTTCCGCTATTGTATATGCATATTTAAAAAATGCAATTGGCGTAGAGGCTGAGGCAGTTCGTTTAGGCGAATTAAACAATGAGACTAAATATGCACTTGAGAAATTTGGGTTTGAAGCTCCGCGATTGATAAAAAATGTAGAAACCGAAGCGACAAAAGTAATTCTAGTTGATCACAATGAAAAACAACAAAGTGCAATTGGAATAGAAGAAGTACAAATTACAGAGGTTATTGACCATCATCGTATCGCTAACTTTGAAACAGCAGATCCCTTGTATTATCGCGCAGAGCCAGTAGGTTGTACTGCTACGATCATTAATAAAATATTTAAAGAAAAAGGTATCGAAATACCATCTAACATTGCCGGCTTGATGCTATCCGCTATTGTTTCAGATACGTTATTATTTAAATCCCCAACATGCACGGAAGAAGATATTACGGCTGCGCGTGAATTAGAAAAACTAGCAGGTGTAAATGTGGAAGAGTATGGCCTAGCTATGCTAAAAGCAGGAGCTGATCTTAGCGATAAGAGCCTAGAGGACCTACTTTCGTTAGATGCGAAAGAGTTCACTATGGGTGAACATAAGGTAATCATTGCGCAAGTCAATGCTGTTGATGTAAATGATGTGATGGGACGTCAAGAGCAATTAGAAGAATTGATTAACATGGAAATTCAAGAAAAAGAATTAGATCTATTCTTTTTTGTTGTAACAGATATCTTGAATAATGACTCCGTTGCTTTGGCGTTAGGAAAAATGGCATTAAAAGCGGAGGCAGCATTTAATGTGGCATTCGTTAATAACGTTGCATTGTTAAAAGGAGTCGTTTCTCGTAAGAAGCAAGTAGTACCGGCATTAACAGAGGCATTAGCTGAATAAATATAAAAATTTCTACTGTAGTTTATAGAAAGTAACATTGGAAAAATACCCTAAGAGTAAAATCTCTTGTGGTATTTTTTTATAGTAGAAAACTCAAGAAAAAGAGTTATCTCCGTCGTTGGATAGGTTGCAAAAATAGTTTTATTAATAACTAAGAACTAGTAAAAACAAATCTTTATCAGGAAAAAATAAAAAAATTTACGTTATGTTGTTATTTGTAGGACAAATAGGGTATATAGCAAAGAGTATAAAATTAGGAGGGAACATAATATGGGGTGGCTTGAGACCTTTGTTGATGGGTTCAATAATATTTTATGGACTTATATATTGATTGCCTTGCTCGTTGGAGCAGGCTTGTATTTTACGTTTAGCACAAGATTTGTTCAGTTTCGTTTGTTTGGAGAGATGTTTCGTTTAATTACAGAGAAAAAACAAGAAAAAGGGGGAGTATCTCCCTTTCAGGCTTTTACGATAAGTACTGCTTCTAGAGTAGGTACCGGTAATATTACAGGTGTAGCATTAGCTGTAGGAATAGGGGGACCTGGAGCAGTTTTTTGGATGTGGATTATAGCTGTAATTGGGATGGCAACTGCATTTGTAGAAAGTACTCTTGCACAAGTATATAAGGTAAGGGATGGAAAAAATTTTCGTGGCGGTCCAGCATACTACATGGAGAAAGCCTTAGGAAATCGTAAACTAGGAATAGTTTTTAGTATTCTGCTTATTTTATGTTTTGGATTTATATTTAACGCAGTTCAGTCGAATACAATTGCTGCTTCCGTTGGAGATGTATTTAGCATACCTCCTTATGTAATTGGAATTGTTTTAGTTATTTTAACTGCTATTATAATTTTTGGTGGTGTTCGAAGAATCGTTAGTGTTACCCAGATAGTTGTTCCAGTTATGGCTTTATTCTATCTAGCTATTACTATTTTTGTTGTACTAACGAATATTTCTGAAGTGCCGGCCGTTTTCAAGTTAATAATTACGCAGGCTTTTGGTTTAGAGGAAGCAGTTGGGGGAACCATTGGTGCGGCTATTATGCAAGGTGTTAGACGTGGATTATTTTCAAATGAAGCAGGAATGGGGAGTGTACCAAATGCTGCAGCTACAGCTAGCGTATCCCACCCAGCAAAACAGGGGTTAGTGCAAAGTCTAGGTGTGTTTTTTGATACCATTATTATTTGTTCAGCAACTGCATTTATAATTATATTAGCAGGTCTTTATAGAACAGGAGAGGATGATGGAGTCATCCTCACACAAAATTCCTTAGCGGTTCATGTTGGTGAATGGGCACCTTACTTTGTAGCAATAGCAATTCTTTTCTTTGCGTTTAGTTCTATAATGGGGAACTATTATTATGGCGAAACCAATATAGAATTTATGAATGCAGGTAAGGGATGGTTAACTGCGTATCGTTTTGTTGTATTAGGGATGGTAATGTTTGGTTCAATAGCACATGTTCAGCTCGTTTGGAACCTTGCAGATTTGTTTATGGGACTAATGGCAACAGTAAATATTGCTGTCATCATAATTTTAGGTAGAGTAGCCTTTAAGGTATTAGACGATTTTACAAGACAACGAAAAAAAGGGGAAGATCCAGTCTTTTATGCTAAATCAATACCAGGACTGAAAAATACAGAGTGCTGGGATGAAGAGGATAGATAATCAGTAAAGAAGCTATACCAAATATTTTATAAAAAGCTGCGAAAATTTTACGAGTCAGTAAAATTTCGCAGCTTTATTTTTATCTAATAATAATTATTTTGCCAAGAAGTCTTTGTATAAGGTGTTCTAGCCGTACCAACCTATTATAAAAACTAGTTGTATTTTACCTAATGCGTTTTGTAATAATATGGGACGGGTATCAAAGGATTAAGAGAGTTACTATCCATCAATTTACGTTCTGTGCAGCAACTTCATAAATAGAGTTTCTTTTTAAATGCAGAATTATAATCAATCGACAAGCTTTAGCCCTACTCAAGCCCTATGGAAAAGCATCCCCAAGATCTAAAATCCATTCTACTCTCTTCTTAAAAACAAATAAATTTTATTATTCTCTTTGAATTGTTCGTGTTTATCCTTAAAAAAGGAATTTAGAAATGGATTCTGTTGAATAAACTTTCATGAATAGATAGACACTAGTATAAATAAAGGAGGAAACAAAATGACAGAAAAGATATTACCGGGAAACTTAGAGTCTTATTGGTTAGCTAATAATGAACTCCCATTGTTTCCTAAGTTAAATGAAAATATAGAGGTAGACGTATTAGTAGTTGGAGCAGGTTTAACAGGGATAACTGCGGCATATTTACTAAGTAATAGCGGAAAATCAGTGGCAGTTATAGAGGGAAGTAAAATTTTAAGCGGAACAACTGGTTTTACAACAGCAAAGGTAACCGCCCAGCATGGACATGTCTACCAGCAGCTGATTAATACCTTTGACGAAGAAAAAGCAAAGTTATACTATGAAGCACAGGTGGACGCTCTTAACTTCGTGGGACGTACTGTCTCAGATTTAGGTATTAAATGTGATTTTGAAAAAGTACCTGCCTACATATATGCAGATACGGAAGAGGGAGTAGATACTGTTACAAAAGAAATGGACGCCTATCAGAAATTAGGTATTGGACCTGCTACTCTAACGGAAGAAACAGAGCTTCCATATCAGGTGAAAAAAGCACTTAGGTTAGACAACCAAGGACAGTTTCATCCTGTAAAATATGCCAAAGCTTTAGTTGATCACTCAGTACAAAATGGCGTACATTTCTTTGAAGAGACTAGAGCTAAAGATCTTCTATCAGACAATATTGTTAAAACAGTAGAAGGTCATAAGATAAAAGCAAAGAAAATTCTCGTTTGCAGTCATTATCCTTTTAATGATGAAAATGGTTTATATTTTACACGGTTAGAACCACACCGGTCTTATGTCATAGCCGCACCTGCAGAAAAAAGCTCTCCGAAGGGTATGTACATTAATGTAGAGCAACCCACAAGGTCAATTCGTTCAGCCTTAGGATCAGATGGGAAAAGATATATTCTGTTGGGCGGAGAAGGTCATGTGACAGGAAGGCAGGAGGGAGATACTACTGCAAAGTATGAAACTTTAGCTGCCTACGGTCGAGAAAAGTTTAACTTTCAATCGTATAACTATCGATGGTCTGCACAAGATTTAGAAACATTAGATAAAGTCCCTTATATTGGTGTAATGACTTCTGACAAACCAGATGTATTAGTGGCAACTGGATACCGAAAATGGGGGATGACTAACAGTGTAGTTGCTGCTCAAATTATGGTAGACAATGTATTAGGAAAAGAAAATCGATTTGCAGAATTCTTTGCACCTACAAGATCAAAAATGAAAAAAGAAGATATTACTAAATTCACAAAAGCTAACGCGAGTGTTGCTAAGGAATTCGTTAAAGGTAAGACCGAAAAAGTAGACCTCCAACTAGAGGATTTAAAAGTAGGTACAGGTGATATTGTAAAAGTAGAAGGAAAAAAGGTAGGCGCATACAAGGACGAGAATGGAAAAGTGTATTTAGTTAAACCAGTATGCACCCATATGGGGTGCGATGTTGCGTTTAATAATGCAGAAAGCTCTTGGGATTGTCCATGTCATGGTTCACGCTTTAACTATAAAGGTGAGGTGCTGGAGGGACCAGCGTTCGAACCATTAAAAAGATTAAACTAAGAAGGCTAATGTTATTAGCCGTTATATAAGGGCCAAGAAAGTTATTTATACCTTCTTGGCCCTTTTTGTGTTGTTTTCCTTATTCCCAATATCAGATATCATTAGTATTGTCTTTCTAAAGTATATCGATTAAAATTATCGATATACATAAAGGAAGTGATCGATATAAAAAGGAGAAGAGGGTTTGTTCAGCTAGCGATACTACATTTGTTGGAGGAAGGTCCAAAGCATGGTTATCAGCTGATGAAGGAATTAGAAAGGCGAGCTGGGGGATTTTATTCAGCCAGTGCTGGGACCGTGTATCCAGCTTTGCAGGAATTGCTGGAGCAGGAAATGATTGAGTTGTTACTTGAATCAGAGAAGAAAATTTACTCTCTGGGTGACAAGGGGAAGTCTCGACTTAAAGAATACTCTAAACAAAAAACAGAAGATTTTTGGGACAATTGGCAAGCGAGATGGGAATGGCAAAATTCTTCGGAGGCCATTCAGCTTAAAGAGACACTCGATCTATGGGAGGATGAGCTAAGGAAAGCAGTTAAAGCCTCTAGAAAAGATAAGGAAAATACAATTCGGTTAACAGCTTTCATGCAATCTATTACAAAGCAATTGCAAAAAGAAAATCTATAGAAGGGGGAGATAATATATGAAATCCCTACAAAAGCTGCTTCGTTATTTAAAACCATATACGGTTTTTGCTATATTAGCTCCTTTACTCATGTGTTTAGAGGTGGCAATGGATTTACTCCAGCCAACGATTATGCAGCATATTATCGATAATGGTATTGCGGAAAATGATAATGCCTATGTTATCCAGATGAGTATATTAATGCTCGTCACTGCATTTATCGGTTTAATAGGAGGAGCAGGTTGTACGGTTTATAGTTCCAAGGCTGCAGTCAATTTTGCTGCTGACATTCGGAGAGATGTCTTTCAAAAGACACAGCAATTTTCTAGTGGTAACACAGATACCTATGGAACGGGAAAACTTATCACGATTGTGACAAATGATGTCACTTCAGTACAGCAGGCATTAATGATGACATTACGTATTTTCGTACGAGGACCATTGTTGTTTATAGGCTCAGTTATTATCGTATGGGTCACTGCAAGAGAGTTATTTCCAGTATTATTAGTGACTATACCCATTTTAATGGCATTTATTTATTTCTTCTCATCAAGAACAGGCAAGCTTTTCGTCAAGGTACAGAAGGCAATGGATAAAGTAAATACGAAGTTACAAGAGACATTTTCTGGTATTCGAGTTATAAAAGCATTTAATCGAAAGCATCATGAAATAGAATCTTTTAAAAATGTGAATGACACTTTGACTAAAAGGAATATGGCTGCAGAACAAGTCATCTTATCGCTAATGCCTGTCATGTTATTTATCGTAAACGTAGGTGTTGTTTTTGGGATGTGGATGGGTGCCATCAAAGTAGATGAAGGGACTATGCAGGTTGGAGTTATTCTAGCTTTTATTAATTATCTTAATATTATTATGAATGGTCTTATCTCAAGTAGTCATGTATTAATGCAAATTACTCGTTCCTTTACCTCAGCAAACCGTATTCAGCAAGTTTTAGATACGAATATTGAAATACAAGAGCCAGTAAATCCGATACATCAAACTTATGTAACTGGAGAAGTAGAATTTAACCAAGTTAACTTTAGCTATAGTAAAAACGGTGAATATGTCTTAAAGGACATCTCATTTCAAGCGAATCCTGGTGATACAATTGGCATAATTGGATCAACAGGAAGCGGTAAGTCTACCCTAGTAAAGTTAATCTCTCGGTTATATGACCCAGACACGGGAATGATTCGAATAGGTGGTAAAGATATTAAGGAATATCCTTTAAGAGAGTTACGAAGCCTAATCGGATTTGTCCCTCAAAAGGCTACCTTGTTCTCTGGTACCATCGAGGAAAACTTACGCTATGGAAATGAAAATGCAGATATAAGACAGATGGAAAATGCAGCTCGCTCCGCAGTAGCCTACGAGTTTATCGAGAAACTGGAGCAAGAATTTGAACATGAGCTGATGCAGGGTGCAACCAATTTATCCGGAGGGCAGAAGCAACGCTTATCTATGGCGCGGGCCTTTATTCGCCAGCCTAAGATTCTAGTTTTTGATGATTCTACATCTGCCGTAGATGCGTTGTCTGAAGCAGCAATACAAAAGACTTTAAAAGAACAGTACGGAGAAGCAACAGTGTTTATCATTTCTTCTAAAGTATCTTCTATCATTAATGCTGATCAAATATTAGTCATTGACGATGGTCGTATAGAAGCTACTGGGTCACATGATGAGCTTCTGCAGACTAGTAAGGTATATAGAGAGATTTATGAAACGCAAAGTGGGAAGGGGGTCCTTTCAGATGAATAAAGCATCCACTCAACCACCCAATGCCATGGGAAGGGCTCGAGGTCCAAGAGGGTTCGGAGGCCCTGTGGTCAAGGCAAAGGATAGTAAAGGCACCATTAAAAGAATATGGGGTTACTTAGAGAAACAAAAAATAGCTCTCATTGCAGCAAGCGGCTTTGTTATTGTGTCCACCTTGCTAAATTTACTTGCACCATACCTTATCGGAGTCATAATTGATGACTATATTATTCCTAAGGATTTAAATGGAACTCTTCGTTTCTTAATATTTTTAGCATTAGTATATACAGCATCTTCGATATTCACTTGGCTACAAACATTTTTAATGGTGCGAGTGTCGCTAAAAACCATCCAAACACTGCGCCAGGAATTGTTTATTAAATTCCAAACCTTATCATTACGATTTTTTGATAAACGGACCCATGGAGATCTTATGAGTCGTGTGACGAATGATAGAGAGCTTAAATAATGCATTGAGTCAAAGCGTTATCCAAATATTTTCTTCCATTCTGATGGTAAGTGGAGTGGCTATCGCAATGTTTGCATTAAACTGGATATTAGCGATCGTATCACTGCTAATCATTCCGCTTATCATTTTTACTACGAAAAAAATTATCAAATATAGCAGCAGTAACTTTATAAAAAGACAGCGAGATTTAGGAGAGTTAAATGGTTTTATAGAGGAAGCAATCTCAGGTAATGAGGTTATTACTCTTTTTGGTCAAGAAGAGAATACGTTTAATAAATTTTCAAGTGTAAATGAAAGGCTGCGAGGCTCTGCCATGGCTGCTGATACAGTATCCGGATTTTTAGGCCCAATCAATAACTTCATCAATAATCTTGGACTTGCGCTAATTATCGGAGTAGGGGCAGTGATGACAGTACAAGAGATGGCGACAGTTGGAATTATTGCTGCTTTTGTTACCTATTCTCGTCAATTCTTCCGTCCGATTAACCAACTATCTAACCTGCTTAACACTTTTCAATCTGCGATAGCAGGGGCTGAAAGGGTATTTGAGATTATGGATGAATCACCAGACATGCAAGATAAGGATAATGCTTTAGATATAAAATCCTTCAAGGGGGATGTACAATTTTCTCATGTAAACTTCTCATATGAAAAGGAAGCCTCTATCCTAAAGGACATAACCTTTCAAGTAAAGGCAGGAGAGAAGGTTGCATTAGTTGGTCCCACTGGATCCGGCAAAACGACGATTATAAATCTACTTATGCGCTTTTATGATATTGATTCTGGAAATATTCAAATAGATGGAGTTAACATTCAAAACTATAAAATTAGCCAGCTTCGAGAAAAAATTGGAATCGTGCTTCAAGATACGTTCTTGTTTTCTGGAACAATTATGGAGAATATTCGCTATGGACGTTTAAATGCTTCAGATGAGGAAGTTGTAGCTGCAGCCAAAATGGCATCTGCTCATAGTTTCATCAAGCACTTACCAGATCAGTATGAGACCATCATCACCTCCGGCGGCTCAAGTCTTAGTCAGGGTCAGAGACAGCTCCTAGCGATTGCTAGAGTAATATTGGCGGATTCGGACATTCTCATATTAGATGAAGCTACTTCTAGTATAGATACGAAGACAGAAATAGAGATTCAGCGAGGATTAAATAGGCTATCAGAAGGAAGAACAAGCTTTGTGATTGCACATCGACTAAAAACGATAGAAAACGCTGATCGAATATTGGTTATCCATCATGGGACACTAATTGAATCTGGAACACATCAGGAGTTGCTACAGAAAAAAGGGTTCTATTCTGACCTATATGAAAGTCAATTTAATATTTAAAATAGAAACTTTGTGGGGCTTGTCAATGGCCTCACAGAGTTTTTTAAAATTAAAAGTATTTTAGAACTAATAACTTTAGGAGGCTAAAGTGAAATATAAGTCGAATTATACAACAAAAGATATAAACCTTAGTATGAAAGTAGCTAATTTTTTTTGCGTTTTAGAGCTATTTTCAATAGAGACTTTCACAACTTAAAGAAGTAGCTTTTAGTACAAGAATGTTCAATAATTAAGATAAGAAAAAAAAGGAATTGAGGTGAAAAGAATGGAGAGAACGTTTTCGGTCAAACTATTATTTGAACATATTTCCTCGCCTGAATCTATGCCTAATAAAACATTTGAAGAAACCATCAACATCGTTCGAGCACCTAGATTTGAAGATGTAGATCGTTTAGTAAAGGAACATTTTAAAGACGTCACTTATACCAATGCCTTTGGAGAAAAGACAATAATAAAATTAGTGATGATTCTTGATGTTTTCGAAATGGTTGACAAAATTGAAGAATCATTAGAATTTGCAGAAGTCTACAGCCACCATATAATCCTCGATGAAGCAGCTCACCTAGATAGAACTTATTGAATGTGCTTCAGTTTTAATAGTAGGTCACTTAGATCTCCAAATAGATAAAGGCGAGTAACTGGGACGGACATGTTCGGGTACTCGCTTTTTTTATAATGTTGATTTCCATTGTGGCGGACGCTTTTCGCGGGCACGGCTCCAGCCTTCTCCCTCGCTTTGCTCAGTCCGGGTGCTTCCGCTCGTGCTGTTCCCGCAGAAGTCGCCGCCTCCATTTCAATCAACTTTTCCCCCTAAAAGTAGAAAACAGTAACCAAAACCTCAAGTTCATTAATGACCTTTTTAGTAACTTCAAGCACAATTGACTTAACATTTCACATCCCGACAACTCAAGTATAAAATAATAGGAAGTTGCTTAGGAAAATCAATACAAATAGAACCAATAAAAAGACCCTCAGTTTTGAACTGAGGGTCTTTTTACCTTAACTATTAAAGAAATTTAGATTCAGGCTTGATTGAAGTGATTGAAGGTTTGTCTTCAATTGCTAATGTAATTCCGCCTGTTGTTGCTACCAATAAAGCAGCTACGCAAAATAATCCCACTAAAAACTTTTTCATAGTAATTCCTCCCAGTTAGATACTTTTAATTGTTTTATATGATAATTAAAACCTTGTTCATAATAAATTGTTGACTGCTTATACTGTTTATCACTAGATAGCTTTTTAGCTAAAACATTTGAATAAATAGAGCAATGTTTATACTCCTGTTTACTTTCAAAATAATCCAATGCTTCTTTGAAGGTAGCTATTAGATCTTTCTCTTCAAATAATATAGCTTTAAAAATGCTTAAGTGGTGTGTATACAACAATTTATTGTTTTCATTTAATGAATCTAGTAATTCTAATCCTTTATTTAACCAAACTTTGGCATTAACAAAATCACTAATTTTATAATAGGATTTTATTATAGAAAAGATAGTGATTATGCTATCGTTTGGACTGGATTTTACACTTAAGCTATTTTGAAAATGATTTAATGCTTGCTTTTGGTTTTTGAGCAGTGAATGACAGGCACCTAAATTATGCTCAATCATGCCAATGAATTTTGATGATTCTATTTTTGAACTAATCTCCATCGCTTTTTCATACGTAGCTACTGCATCTTTTAAAACACCTGTATTTTTTTGTGCTATTCCTAAAATAACTAAGCATTCTATGGACCGTTCAATCAGAATCTCTTGATTGAAGTAGGATAGCGCCACTTTAACGTAGTCGATAGCAAGGATATACCTTGACTCTGAAAGAAGAGATAAGCTGGATATATAGTAAAGTTCTGCCATTTCCCAATCTTCCATGCGATAGCTTTTAATTAAAGAAAAGACTTGCATAAAAATTTCAGTTGCTTGCCTAAATTCATTGTTTTGATAAGCTATAATGCCTTGTATGGTAGAGAGATAAAATAGCTGCTCAGTAGTCATTTCTTTCTTGAATTCTTCCAAGATTGCTAAATTTGTTTGTACTTCACTTGTATAATTTGGAAGCATAAGAGTAAGTCTTGTCTCCATTACTAGAAGTGTTAGCCGATTAGGCTCGAAAGGATGCTCTTCTATGTAGACGTGGAGGTCTTGATATAGACTTTTTGCTTTCAATTTATCTCGAGAATTAATAACGCTTTTAAATTGGCTTTTAAACTGTGATAATTTTACTTCATTGCCATTGCTGTTCAATGCATCGACCGGGATATTTAACCTTTTTACTAGATGTTGTTGTATATCCTCACTAGGGATAACTAACCCATTTTCTATTCTACTTAGATAAGAAGGAACGCAAATACCTGAAGCTAAATATTCCTGCTTCATGTTTTGTCTTTGCCGTTCTAATTTGATTAGCTGCCCTATATTCACCTAATTCAACCCCCCTCGAGTAGGATCTAAATAGGAAACAAAATCAGATACTATAATAAAGATAGCATAAAAAAACTGAAAAAAGTATAGAATTGGATTATTATGAAAGTGAATGTTAAAAACTATAGAAAAAATGGTGTTTTTGTATATCACTTTCCTAAAATGGTTATGAATATTTTAAAAGTTGTAATTTAATGGTACCGATATGAATTTATTTTACTATGAAAATAAAGTGATAAAATAGTCTTTTGGGAACCTTAAAGTTAAAATTTTACATTCAAAACCTGTTGAATAAGCAAAAAACTACGCTTGGCGTTTACACTTTCTTAGGTGAATTTAGAGGGTTAAAGTTATCTTATTCTACATTAGAAAGAAATATGACAGATAGATTCTAAGATAATCCTTGTCCTTGTGTAAACTCTTTATATAATTCATGACTACTTAGTAATTCTTCATGTGTACCGGTGCCTGTAATTTCTCCCTGCTCTATAAAGAAGATTTGGTCTGCATGCATGATGGTTGCCAATCGATGGGCGATGATTAAGGTAGTACGACCATTCATTAATCGTTCTAGTGCTTCTTGAACAAAAGATTCTGATCCACTATCTAAGTTTGAGGTAGCTTCATCTAATAACAATATTTTAGGGTCATGTAAGAGTGCTCTTGCGATTGCTATTCGTTGTCTTTGCCCGCCAGACAGCTTCATTCCTCGTTCGCCCACAAGCGTATCGTATTTGTCAGGAAGCTCTTCTATAAAGGACGAGGCATTTGCAGCTTTTGCAGCCTCTATAATTTTTTCCATCGAAGGGATTTTTGTCATACCATAAGTCATATTAGATAAGATAGTACCGCTCATCAAAGGGCTTTCCTGTGATACATACCCCATTTTAGAACGCCAATCCCTTAACGGTAGTTCGTGAATAGGAGATCCGTTAAAACAAATTGCACCATGGTCAGGCTCATAAAACCTCTCGAGTAACGAAAATATAGTAGTTTTACCCCCACCACTTGGTCCCACAAAAGCGGTGACTGTACCAGGCTTTGCTTCAAACGTAATTCCATTTATAATTTTTTTGTTTTCTCCATAAGAAAAATGAACGTCTTTAAAAGTTATTATCCCATCCTCCAACGCTGTTGATGATTGGTCCTCAACAGGTTCACTGTCCATTGCAAATATTTCTTGAATTCGTTCCGTTGCTCCAACAGCCTTTTGGAAGGAGGTAAAGAACGTTGCCATTTGAGCAAAGGGAAAAATTATTTGAACTAAATAGAAGATAATTGCCACAAGGTCTCCAGCAGAGAGTGTGCCATTAGAAACCTGTAATCCTCCATAACCTAAAATGACAACTAGGATAGCCATCATAATAAGGGTCATAAAAGGGGATATGAATGATTGAATCTTGGCTTCCTTCAGTCCATACCGATAAAGTCTTTGGATTGCCTCTCCGCCACTAACGGTTTCATTTTCTTCTGCCCGGTAAGATTTTACTAGTCTTATCTCAGATAGAACTCTACCTAGCAATCCAGAAAATGAGGCCATTTCTTTTTGGGTTGCCTTCGCGACCTTATGCATCATAGAACCTAAAGGCATCATAATAGCCATACTTAGTGGAACGCTTATAAGCATGATTAATGTCATTTTCCAGTCTATAAAAAATAGAATGATAACTGAACCAATGATCGTTATGATACCTGATACAAAATTAACTAAGTGGTCAGTGATTAATGATTTTAATGTAGAAGTATCTTGAGTGATACGACTCATTGTTTCGCCGCTTTCATGTCGGTCATAGTAGGGAATCGGTAAATGAAGAACCTTGCTCCATAGCTTGTTTCTCAAATCAGCAACGACAAATTCTCCTATGTAGGACAAAAGGTAGTAGGAAAAACCACCGAACACGGCCTGCAATATAAATACAGCCAATAACAATAGGATAAGTGTCCAATTGAAGCTAGCTGAGGTCAATGAGTCAACTAGTGTTTTAGTTACTAAAGGTACTACTAAACTAATGACCGTGCTTAATAAGGAAAGGACAATAGCTAAAACTGCTATTTTAACTGGCCACCTTAAGCTTTTCAGTAATTGGAAAAAATTTTTAGTAGAAGAGGACATGCTAAATACTCCTTTCTCCATTTCTTATACCAAAAAAATCGTGCAAACTAAAGCTGCACGATTATTATAAAGCCTGAGTCTCCGCCTTAGGTCTTTTTTGCAACTCTACGACTAGGGGGTCTGCAGACATTTCTAAAAGACTAGCTTGCTTGTTTTGCAAATCTAATCGCATTTTTTCTGTTTCTAATAGGAAATTGTCGTATTTAAGCCGTTCTAGTTCAATTTCATCCTTTATTACCTTAGATTTCATAGACTGCATTTTGCGTAAATGGGTTGTCCAAATAGCCGTTAACGGAATTGAAAAGACCATTACTATAGCAACAAGGCCAATAAAAAGTCCAATAATATCTTCCATTTAAATACCTCCTCTTCTTTTTTCCCTAGTATATACGAAAAATACAGAAAATAGTTTCCAATTGAGTTAAATTTTAAAAAAAGACGTATATCTTAACGCTTTTCTTTAATGGCAGGCGACTTAAGAGGGGAGTAAATAGATAATTTTTAGAAAATGAAAAAGCTAATCTAAGGAATGTATTATCCTTTGGATTAGCTTTTCAAAAATCATGTTATTTATTTAAGTAGGCCCAAGCGTATTGAGCATAAAGCTCTGCTCCTGTTACAAGTGAATCTTCATCAATATTAAAGTTACCATGGTGATGCGCCCACTCTGTATCCTTTTCGGAGTTTCCGCATCCTACTAGTGCAAAGCTTCCAGGGGCTTTTGTTAAAAATGCTGAGAAATCTTCTCCACCCATAGTAGGCTTTTCATCATATACAGAGTCAGAACCAAATGCTTCGCTTGCTACCTGTTGAACAAGCTTTGCGCTTTCTTCCTCATTATCTACTGCATCTGTTCCACGAGTATAAACTACTTCTGCTGTTGCTCCGTAAATTGCTGCCACGTTTTCCGCATAGTCTTTAATACTCTGTTCCATATGATCACGAGTTTCGGGGTGGAACGTACGAACTGTTCCTTCAATTTCTGCATTTTCAGCAATAACATTGAACCTAGTACCAACAATCATTTTTCCGATTGTTAGTACTGCTGGACTTTGTGGATCGATAGTGCGAGAAACGACCGTTTGAACGTTCATCACAAAGGAAGAGGCTACAAGGGCAGCGTCAATACATGCCTCAGGAATAGCGCCATGCCCACCGCGACCTTTGAACTTTACAGTGAAAAGATCGGCTGCAGCAAATGAAGGTCCAGGGGTGCAGGATACTTTACTTGTCGGCATTTGTGACCAAATATGTATACCGAATACATTGTCCACACCTTCCATAGCACCTTGTTCAACCATAGCTTTAGCACCTTGAGCAATTTCCTCTGCCGGCTGGAAAAGCAAGCGAACCTTTCCAGGCAGCTGGTCCTTCACTTCAGATAATGCCTTAGCAGCAATTAGTAGCATAGACGTATGAGCATCGTGTCCACAAGCATGCATTTTTCCTTCTATTTTAGATGCGTACGGCACATTATTTAGCTGCTGTACCGATAGAGCATCCATGTCGCCGCGTAATGCCACAGTTTTTCCATCAGTTTTGCCATAGATTTCTGCGATAACTCCTGTAGGCTCTGTTTTACGATAAGAAATACCTAGCTTGTCTAAATAGTTACAAATAAATTCTGTAGTTTTAAATTCTTCAAAAGATAATTCTGGCTCACTATGCAATTTCCTACGTAATTCAGTTAGCTCCTCACTGTTGTTTTTTATGGATTCCTTAATTTGAGTGTTAATCATGATGTTCCCTCCGTTAGTCGTAATACTGTTTCATATAAAATAGTTGCTCCCTTAGCAAGGTCCTTAGTATCCGACCACTCTTCCGGGCAATGACTTAGACCATCCCTGCTAGGGATAAAGATCATCCCACATGCAGTATAATCAGAGAAAATCATGGCATCGTGACCTGCTCCACTACTAATCTGGCAATAGGAAATGTCTAGTTTCTCGCATGCCTCTGTTAAAAGAGAGTGAACTTCTTTGTCCATAACCTTTGGCGTCGTGTGAAGCAGCTGCTCAGCGACGCTTTGCACGTTCGAATTATTTTTAGATTCAATTAGTGCCATTATCTTATTAATTGCTTGCTGAACTTTTTCCTCTTCTCCTGAACGTATATCTACTGAAAAGATTACTTTGCTTGGAATTACATTAGAGCCGTTAGGGAAAACTTCTAATTGTCCTGTAGTAATAACGGTCCCATGTCCTACTTCTTCAGCAAGCTTTGGAAATGCGGAAATGATTTGTGCAGCTGTGACTAATGCGTCGGCTCTTTTATCCATAGGTGTCGTACCTGCATGACCGGCTCTGCCTTGAATAGTAACCTCTAGCTGAGTTAGACCAACAATAGCATCCACAACACCTATAGATATGTTTTTTTCTTCTAAAATAGGACCTTGTTCAATATGTAACTCCAAAAAAGCTTTAATCGTTTTCGGGTCACGGTATTTTTCCTTAGTAAAATCTAAACCAATATTAGTCATGGCTTCTTTTACTGAAACTCCGTTTTTGTCTTTGATGGATTGAAAATCATCTTCAGACAATAGCCCCATCATTCCCCTAGAGCCCATTAGCCCACCGCCAAAGCGAGAACCTTCCTCCTCGACCATTGCAATGACCTCCAGCGAGTTAACTGGATGGATTTGCTGTTCCTGAAATAAAGCGGCAACTTCTAAACCGACTACAACGCCAGCCGCTCCATCGTATGCTCCTCCGTTTGGTACAGAGTCAAAATGAGAGCCTACTATAACCGATGGTGCACTTGGGTCGCGACCTTCGAGTTTTCCAAAATATTCCCAAGACCATCCTCTGAAACAGTTAAGTTATAATTTCTCATCGTGTCTTTTATATAGTTTCTAGCTTCCAAATCTTCTTTTGAATAAGTTAATCTTGTTACCCCTGCTTCTGGGGTAGCTGTATATTGACTTAAAAGGTTGATATGCTGCTCTATTCTTAGTTGATTGGCTATCATTCTATCACTCCTTATAAGAATCCTACGAAGATACCAGCGAGTACAACAGATACAATTGTTACACTAATGAATCCCCCAACTAGCATTGGTGGGAGCATGTGGCTAGTTAAAACTTCTCGTTCCTTCTCATCCTCGGTTAAGGCCTTGATCACTTCGTTTGTAATAATGTAGTCTGCAGGGAAACCGTATAGTGCGGTTAAGGAAACAGCAAACGCCATGTTTTTACTTACCTTTAATATCTTACCGATGATGAATGAGAATATGTACATACCAATTACTCCTAAGATGATCGTACCGACTAACGGATATAGGATTTCCATAATCATAGAAGGAGTTGCATTTTTTAAAGCATCGAAAACAAAAAGCATTAAAACTAGAATACAAATACCGAAGCTGTTTGCCTTTTGAAGTACATTGCGTTCTAAGAACCCGATGCTTCCTGAGATAATACCGAATAATAAGCAAAGAACAAAGGGACTAATTTCAATAATAGGGTTCAAAAGTGTAGAAACCCCATACGCTAGGAACCCGACAAAGGCTAGTCTAAATAGCTTGAAATAATCTGTATTGTATTTGGCAGGTAGGTTTTTAAACATTTTTAGTTCTTCTTTAATATTCTCTGTTGAATTTTCCGCTTGTCCGTCAAAAGTCAATTCTCCCTGACGGAATTTGTTCAAAAGATATTTACCTTCTTTCTTAAGAACAAATGATGTAAGGGGATATCCTGCAAATCCTTGCATGACGTATATAACAATTGCAAACACAGATAAGGTGGTAAGCCCTGCATTTGCTGCACCTTCTGACATGATTAAGGCAGAAACAACGCCACCAACTAATGGCGGGATCGCCACAACAATGGTTTCAAAATCGAACAATAGAATACCAATTGTGAATAGTATGACAATTATACCTAAAATTCCAGCTAAAGATATTAAAATAGTTTTCCATTGTTCCTTTAACTGTTTAATAGAAAGAAGTGTTCCCATATTTGTAATTAGCAAATAGATCATCATAGTTGCAACTACAGGTGGTACACCGGCTATAGAGACAATTTCCTTTGGGAAAAAGGTCCAATATCCAATGATAAAAAGGACGGCTGATACGAAAACAGAAGGAATCCAAGCCTTTGTCCGAGTGGAGACCAATTCTCCAATAAATAAAATAGCAATAACGAGAACCAAAGCAATCATTTGTGGCATAATTTTCCGTCCTTTCAGATAATAAAGAATAATCAATATATTAACATAAAACTTTACTAGAATAAAGTATATAATATATTTCAGAATAATTAATTTTTTAAGTGGAAATGTAAGTGTTTTCATATAGTAATAGGAAAAGGGCATTCCATTTTTATTGGAATGCCCTTTAATATTAAAAGTTATTCAGCAGGATTTAGCTCTAACTCTACTGAAATTTTGATATCTTCGCCGACTAACACGCCGCCTGTTTCAAGTGCCTGGTTCCAAACTAAGCCAAATTCTTTTCGGTTTACCTTAGTCTCTGCTGAGAAAGCAACTACTTCCTGTCCCCAAGGATTTTTACCTTTACCACCGTATTCCACTTCAAAAGTCACAGGCTTAGTTACATCTTTAATAGTTAAGTTACCAGTTACATCGTATTCGCCTATGTCAGTGTTTTGAATTTCAGTAGCCTCAAATGTTATAGATGGGTATTTCTCTGCATCAAAGAAATCCTCGCCACGTAAGTGATTATCACGATCCTCGTGGTTCGTATTGATTGAATTAACATCAATATTAAAAGTGATAGATGCGCCAGTTAAATCCTCGGCCGTACCCTCTAAATCAGCAGAAAAGTGAGTAAAGCTACCTTTTACTTTAGATACCATCATGTGTTTTACAGAAAAATCGATACTAGAATGTGCAGCGTCCAAATTAAATTTTGTCATTTTCATTTCCTCCTACATTTCTGTTTTTAATAGCAAATTCAAACGTAATAGTTTGAGAGTAACTTTTGGTTACTTTATGTAAGTAACTATAAATTAATAATATAATTACGTCAAGTAATTTAATTACTTTGGTTTTACAAAAAATATGAACAGGCGTATAATACTTAGTGATAGAGGTGATTAATATGAAGGAATTATCATTATGTCCGCGACTTTCCAAGGCAATGGAATTGTTAGGTAAAAGATGGACAACTTTAATTATTTATCAATTATTAGACGGTTCTAAGAGGTTTAATGAGATAGAGTCTTCTCTTCCTATAAGTGGACGTTTGTTGTCCGAGCGATTAAAAGAATTGGAAAGAGAAGGGATTGTGCAAAGAACACTTTTTTCTGAGGTTCCAGTTCGAGTAGAGTATAATTTAACGGATAAAGGTATGGCTCTTAAGGAAGTCATAACTGGGATTGAAACCTGGTCCAAGGATTGGTTATAATAAGACACTTGAAAGTTTATATAGGTAAACGCATAGTATGTAAGGTGATAGGTTAAAGAAGAAAGGATTGTCTTTTTTGAACAAACAAGTATGGTACAAAGAATTAATTACAAAGCTAGATCCAAGTAATGTGAAAATAGACGAAGCTCTTCATGTACACACGATGACTCGCATGGGTGGCATGGCTGACTTATTTGTTACACCTGAAAACGAGCAAGAAGCAGCTTTTATAGTTGACTATACTCATAAAAACAATATCCCACTGTTATTGCTAGGTAATGGTTCTAATATGGTTGTCAGAGACGGTGGAGTACGTGGCGTTGTTCTTTGCTTAGAGAAGCTAGATAAAATTGTTATTGAAGGTAATCATGTATATGCTGAAAGTGGAGCTGCTATTATAGATGTCTCCAAAGCCGCTGCAAAGGAATCGTTGACAGGTTTGGAATTTGCTTGTGGAATTCCTGGAACAGTTGGTGGAGCAATGGCAATGAATGCAGGAGCTTATGGCGGAGAAATCAAGGATGTAATTTTGCAGTGTACTGTTCTTACTCCTGAAGGTGAAAAACTGGTACTTTCAAAGGAAGAGCTGGAGTTAGAGTATCGTAAAAGCATAATTACAAAAGAAGGTTACTATGTCTTATCGGCTGAATTTGAGCTGAAGCCTGGAAACCCAGAAGAAGTAAATGCTAAAATTGCTGATTTAACCTTCCAACGAGAGTCTAAGCAGCCATTAGAGTATCCTTCTGCTGGAAGTGTGTTTAAACGACCGCCTGGATACTTTGCTGGTAAGCTAATTCAGGATAGTGGTTTACAAGGGAAGGGCTTTGGTGGAGCAGAGGTATCTACTAAACATGCAGGTTTTATCGTCAATAAGAATAATGCAACTGCTACAGATTATATAAATACAATTGAAATGGTGAAAAAAGCAGTGCATGATAACTTCGGGGTTGAGTTAGAACTAGAAGTTAAAATAGTTGGGGAAAATAGTAAATAATATAAATCTAGTCCTATGAATATACATTATTCATGGGGCTTTTTTTATCTTCAAGTATCAGGCTCTATTCCAAGAAATTTAAAATGATGGGCAGGGGTTTACCTGATTTTGTCGAATTATGACATAGAAATACAAAGGGGGTAATTATTTGAAGAGAGGCAGGAAGGTACTTCTTTGGATATTAGGAATACTAGTGGCTATTGTAATTGTGGTTGTAGTCGGCTTAAATGTTTTTTTGTCTAACACTAAGCCTATTATTCGAGGAGAACTGGCAGTAAAAGTATTGAATGAAGACGTTCAGGTTGTACGGGATCAGGATGGGGTTCCTCATATTAAAGCTCAGAGTGATGAAGATCTTTATCGTGCTCAAGGATTTGTGCAAGCGCAGGATCGCTTATTTCAGATGGATTTAGCTAGGAGGCAGGCGAGTGGCCAGCTAGCAGAGGTAGTTGGTAAAGGGGCATTAGATACAGATAAATTCTTTTTAACCTTTAGCCTTCGAGATGCAGCTGAGAAATCCTACGCCGGCTATAGTGACGAAGCAAAGCAGGTTTTGAAGTGGTATACAGAAGGGGTAAATGAATTCATTGATTATGCTATAGAAGAGGGAAAGCTCAGTTATGAATTTAAACTATTAGGCTATGAACCAAGAGAATGGTCTCCAATTGACTCTTTGGCTGTCGGTAAATTTATGGCATATGATTTAGGTGGAAATTGGTCAAGCCTAGCACTTCGACATTGGGCAATTAATGAGTTTGAGCAAGAAAAGGCGGAAGAACTATTTATCACTTATCCAGAGGATGCACCTTCTATTATTGAGGCGAATTTAAATAATCCAGTTGCTGTTAGTGGTAGATTCGATGCAGCTATTCTACCTAATGAATTTAATGGAAGTAATAACTGGGTTGTTAGTGGAGAAAAGACTGCTAGTGGAATGCCGCTTCTGGCAGATGATCCACATTTGGGTTTAAGCACCCCATCGATTTGGTATCAAATGCATTTAGAGTCACCGAGTCAAAATGTAAGTGGTGTAATATTCGCTGGAATACCTGGTATTATTTTAGGACATAACGAAGAAGTGGCATGGGGAGTAACAAATGTTGGGCCCGATGTACAGGACTTATATATTGAAACGCCAAACCCAGATGATCGCACGAAATTTATGTATGAGGGTAAATGGGAACAGGCAGCTATTCGTAAAACGAATATCAAAGTAAAGGGAGAAGAGGACGTGCCATTTGAGGTGTTGGTGACACGCCATGGACCAATTATTTCTGATGTGCTTTTCAAGGAAGAGAATCCTTCTGCATTATTTTCTATGCAGTGGACAGCGTTAGAGCCTACATTAGAGTTACAGGCTATATTAAAAATGAATAAGTCCTCTAATTGGGAGGAGTTTGAGAGTGCTTTAGAGGACTTTCATGCTCCAGCACAAAACTTTGTATTTGCCGCAAAGGATGGGACAATCGCTTATAAAGCTAATGGTAGGATACCGGTCCGTAAAACAGGTGATGGACAGCTTCCGGTTCCGGGCGATTCTAACGAATTTGGCTGGACTGGATATGTACCTTATACAGAACTGCCTAAGGTTGTTAATCCTGAAGAAGGTTTTATTGCAACAGCGAATAATGAGGTTGTCGATGAATCCTATTTATACCATATAACTGATTTTTGGGCGCAATCTTATCGTTACGAAAGAATTGCTGAAGTGTTGGCAAGTAAAAGTGAGTTAACTAAGGAAGATATGATGACACTACAGATGGATCAAAAAAATTTATATGCGCGTGAATTTTTAGCTTCCATGGTAGGGTCGGTAGAAAAGCAAGATAGCGAAGGGAAATATAATGATGTTCTAAAAGTGTTAAAGAAATGGGATCATGTTGATGATAAAGATCAGTCAGCACCATTAGTTTTTCATAAATGGATGAAGCAGCTTCCAAAAACAATGTTTAAGGAGCAAATGCCTGAGGACGTTTATGCCATGTTACCTGGAAAGGGCAATATTTCAGATCAATTATTACGGAAAGGGTATAAAAGCGAAGCGAGTGCTTGGTTAGAGGAGTACGGTGGAGTAGATAAGTGGGTCTACGATTCTTTTACAATTGCAATAAATGAAATTGAAGAGGATTTTGGGAAAAACGAAGCCAAATGGAAATGGGGAGACTATCATCAATTAACGTTTGATCATCCAATTTCAGGTGCCTCTCCTATACTTGGTTACTTTTTAAACCCTAAACCAGTACCAATAGGTGGATCTAACATTACGGTTCAAGCAGCAGGTTATAAAGAAGACGGAAGCGTAAATCACGGTGCATCCTGGAGATTTGTAGCTGATTTAGCTGATCTCTCAACGGCCTATCACATTGTAGGGCCAGGGCAAAGTGGACACATTAAATCAGAGTGGTACCATAGCCAGGTAAGAGATTGGGCGAATGGTAATTATCACACTACGGTGATTAACGGCGACATAAAGGATGGCTTTGAATTAATATTAAAGGCAGATTAAAGAGATGAATTAAGAGCATCGTTAAATGAAATCTAGGAATTTTATTATGGGTTTGGAAACTCGAACGTATGTGGTTATCCAGACAATTAGAAGGCACTTCTGTTCAATTTGAACAAAAGTGCCTTTTTAGTTTGGGAAACTATAAAGTTCTAAACCTGTGGATAAATTGATGTCTAGCTCCACCGCCTTGCCCCTCGGGGTCAAATGGATAAAAGCTTTGGTGGCTGAGGAACCGCCTCCTCGCTTTTCTCCATTTGCCTGTCGGGGCAGGGATAGGCGGTTGCGCTTTTCTGGATGTCTAGCTTCACCGCCTTGCCCCTCGGGGTCAAATGGATAAAAGCTCCGGTGGCTGAGGAACCGCCTCCTCGCTTTTCTCCATTTGCCTGTCGGGGCAGGGATAGGCGGTTGCGCTTTTCTGGATGTCTAGCT